>CAVQOO010000014.1:0-26602 GCA_963714395.1 Bryobacteraceae bacterium | reverse complement strand
ACCACAGGGGTTTTGCCGTTGACCGTCGGCCTTCTTCCTCCAAGATTCTTCAGCTGTAGCAAAGGGTAGGGACGTGGGCGCCATTCAGTGTGTAGTGCGTTTCAACGTCGTTGCCAGTGAAGCCGGATGATCGTTTAGGACAAGGTCACCGCTGGAGGAAATCACACTCTGCGTTTTGTATCCGGAGGTTGGGCGATCGCTAGCCGACTTCAAGTCGCCCTCAGCCACGGGAATTTTGGTGAGGAACTGCCCAATTATGTTTTATGTGCAATAGGTCGCCCGCAGGGCGGTTCTGTTGACACAAACCATCACAAATGTTATGTTTTGTATGTCATATATTGCTCCACAGGCAATCGGATGCGCATAAAACATAACGACCCCGCAAAGACGGTCGGACGGCAGATGGCCGGGCTGCTGGCGAGTCTCTACGACCGCGCGCAATCCACATTCACGCTAGGGGATGCCCAGGAGATTACCGGCCTCAGTTCACGCCTGGCCAGCAGCCTGTTGCACAAAGCCGTGCGCCGCGGAGTTGTATCGCGCCTGAAACCGGGCGTTTTCGTCATCGTTCCGCCGGAACTGGGCAGCGCTTCCGACTACGCGGGCAATGCTTACCTTACGGCAAGGCGGCTGGCGGGGAGCGTGCAGTGCTTCATCTCGCACGCCTCGGCGATGGAGATACACCGGATGGTGACGCAACCCCAACTCGTCGTTTTCGCCTCCAGCTCAAAGCGACTCAGAAGCCGGACACTCCACGGAACGGAATTCCGCTTTGTCTTCATCCGGTCTGAGCATTATTTCGGCACGATGAAGCATTGGGCGACCAAGCAGGAGTCGGTGGACATCAGCGACCTCGAACGCACCGTTATCGACGGTCTGCGTCAGCCGGAGTATTGCGGCGGTATCACGGAAGTCGCGAAGGGCCTCTGGATGCGCCATCAGGACATGCAGACAAAAAAGCTCGTGGATTATGCGCTTCGGATTTCAATTGGAGCCGTCGTGCGCCGCTTGGGTTATCTGCTGGAACTTTACGCGATCGCGCCCGAGAGCGAGCTGGCACGGCTTCGGCATGCGCTGAGTGAGACCTATGCTCCGCTCGATCCCATGCAGCCGGGGGAGGGGACGCACTTGCGCCGCTGGCGGCTGCAACTTAACATCACGCCCCAGGAACTCGAATCGATCCGGACGAGCTGAATGATCCCCCAGCGTAATATCTCGCTTCTTGCCAACAGGCTCGCCAAGGCAGGCGGCCGCCGCATTCCCGACGACGTGCTTGAACGCGACTACTGCATCGCCTGGTTCCTGGCGGCGTTTGCGGAATCGGACCTCAAGGCGACGCTCGGATTCAAGGGCGGAACGGCGCTGAAGCGGTGCTATTTCGGCGACTATCGTTTTTCGGAGGATCTCGACTTTACCTTAACCGCGGCCGCGACACTCGACGAACTGAAGGCGAGGCTGGAGCCGGTGTATGTAGCTGTGCGCGAGGCCTCCGGAATTGTATTCGCCTTCGATAGGGAAGACCGCCAGAAGCACGAGAACAGCTACACGTTCTATCTGCGCTATGAAGGGCCGTTGCCCAGAGGCAACGATGTGAAGGTTGACATCACCCAACGCGAGATGCTCGTCCATGCACTCCAGGAACGCCGGGTGCTGCGCGGCTACGAGGAATTCGCGGACCTTCCCGAGAACCGGCTTCTGCTCGCCTATTCTCTCGAAGAAATCGCCACAGAGAAAACGTTGGCGCTAGCGGACCGGGCACGCAATGAACCCAGGGACCTCTATGATCTCTGGCATCTCACGTCAAACGAAGGTATCGATCTTGGTCCGCTCGCCGATGGAATGCGCCAGAAGCTGGATTTTCGCGGGAAGCCGTGCGAAGGATTGGCTGAGGCCATCCGCGCTAAGGAAGCGAGGCTGAGGGCGCTATGGGACAAGCGACTCGGGTATCAGATGGCGGCGCTGCCGGAATTTGACGAGGTGTTCCGCGCCGTGCAGCGGACGCTGCGTCAGGCGGAGCTGCCCTAATCCCTGGTTCGCGATCGGGTTCTGCATTGTCAGGCGGCAAGACGCGCGGAGTGTCAGCTGACGTCCGACCAGGTGGTCGCTCCGGGCGTTTTCCCGGCGCTTCTGAGGTCGTTTCTCACCGGCGCTAACAATCCGTTCACCCCGCCGGCACCCTGGCGTCCCATAGGGCAACCTGCGCTGGCATAACCGCGAGTGCGTGTGTGATCTGCAGACTCCGGCCGTCCGCGCTGATTCTTGCCGGGCAACCCGGCCACATGGCCCGAATCGATCTGAGCCACTGCTCCAACATTGCCCGGAACCGGCGAGGTCGCGAGTACTCGACCGAGCCCAACTGGCTGGCGAGGCCGTATGGCCCGAAGATCGGAACCGCCTCCGGTCCTTTGGACTTGAAGCAGCGGTACGAAAGCCACATGTAGAGGTCGAGAACTGCGGGCGAGGCGGCGAGCACCTTCACCGCCTCGAGATCATTCGGCACCGGGTGGGCGAGGACCTCGTTGTAGAAGTCGTCGCTGAGCACGATTACATTCCTGAACTCGGTCGATCTGGTCGGGCGTGCGGCTGTACCAAATCTTCGCCTCGCTCATGAAGTTGAAGCGCGACCGTTGCACCACTTTGGCCGGGCCGGTGAGCGTATCGGTGCCGAAGAAGATGGTGGCGCCGAAGATGCGCTCGAAGGCGGCGACCAGCCGACGGTACTCTTTGCCGCCCTTGTGCATCCCGAAGCTGTCGAGCATCTCGGCCGCGCTTTGGAAGCGGATGACCTGGGTCTTCTGGCGAACGGCCAAGGTGGCAAGGAAGATTGGTACGAGCCGGTCCTGGCCGAACGGAACGCCGAACTTCGGATGACCGGTGACCTGCAAGAACGAAATTGCCGTTGCGGCGCTCGTACAGCAGTTGGTCTTTCGGCAAACGCCGCACCGGAAGACCGCACAGCACGAACGGCCGCGAGCTGAAACAGAGATTCTGCGCGCCCTGCTCGCGCTTGATCCGGACCAGTTCGATGCCCTGGATTTGACCGATTTTCTGTTTGGAGATGAGCAGGTCCTGGTGTATATCTTGGAGAAGTTGGCCGACGGATTGCAGCCCGGCGGCATCGTGACGCTTTGCCGGAAATGAAACCGAGGATGACAATCTGGATTCCTTCGAAAACACCACGTTCAAGTCGTTGGTTCTGTTGACATGCCTTTTGTCAGCAGCCTCGGTTTCGGGTCTCGTGGTTTCCGCCGTACGAGCGTCTTCCGAAACTTCGGCTTGGGCGGCTTCACCGGTTTCTCTGGTTCAAGCTGCTTCGGCGCCGTCCGCGTGGGAGTTGTCCTCGGCTTGACTTCAACCTCGAATCCGAGGTCGGCCAGTCTGCGCGCCAGTCTCCGGGCTGTTCGGTTGGCTTGGTTCGGGTTCCCAGTAGCCGCATCCTTCTCTTTGTACACTCCGCCCTCGGCGATGATGTGCCAGGCGAGCGCCAATAGTCGGTGGGCCACCGCCATCGCCGCCTTCTTCTTTCCGCCCCGCGAAGCCACTCGAAAGAAGAGAGCCGTGAGGGCGCAGTTCTTCTTGCGGAGCAGTGACCACGCGCATTGGGTCAGCAGGCGTCGGAGATACCGGTTGCCTTTGCGCATTCGCGAGGAGCTTCGTTTGCCGGCGCTCTCGTTGCAGCCCGGACAAAGCCCCGCCCAACTGGCCAGATGCGCCGGATCGGCGAAGCGCTTCATGTCGAATCCCACCTCCGACAGCACCGTCGCGGCTGCCGTGAAATCGAAGCCGGGAATCGTACACAGCCGCAGCAGCAACTCCTTGCGCGGTTGCAGCGCTGCGCCCAGGCGCTGATCCACCTGCGCCAGCGTCCGGTCCAGCTGCTTCAGATCCTGCAGTGCCTCCGCGAGCAGCCAGCGGAAATGCTCGTTGCTGAATCCTTCGAGTGATCCAATGAGCAACTCCCGCTTGTTCTTCAGGCTCGCCTGCGCGAGCTTCACCAGCTCTTCCGGTTCGTAGTTGCCTTTGGCCACCGCGTCCAGAATCAGCTGCGCGGTCTTGCCGGTGAGATCGCTGACCACCGAGCCGAGCTTGATGTTGACCGTCTCCAGCAACCGCGCAATGCGGTTCACCACGCGGTTGCGGTCCTGCTGCAGGTGGGTCCGTCGGCGCGTGAGATCGCGCAGTTGGCGCACCTCGGCCGGAGGAATGAAGCTGCCTCGCAGCAACCCGAACTGATGCAACTCGGCGATGCGTTCGCAGTCCATCCGGTCGGACTTGCGGCCCGGCAGCGCGTGCGCGTGCTGCGGATTGATGAGGAGGAGTTCGAATCCGGCCTCGGCGCGTTCGAGCACGTTCCAGACCGGAATCCAGAACACGCCGGTCGATTCCATGGCCACCGGCTGCACTTTGTGCGCCGTCAGCCAGTCGCGGAGTCGTTCCAGGTCGCGGGTGAAGGTGCCGAACACCGCCGTTTCGATGATGGTCTCTTGGCCTTGCCGGATCCGGACGCAGGCGCTCACACTCTTCTTGTGAACGTCCAGCCCGGCACAGCGGGAATGTACGAATTGCATGGGAGTCCTTCCTTTCGCCGGCGAGCGCAGGACGCCTGGAAAGATACGATGACTTTCCTTCTCGTGCTCTCCGTCGGACGGCGACGAAGGCGACAGTCGGTTGTGCCACGCTGAACGCAGCGGAGGCGTCCGGACCAGCTTCCCAAACGGGCCACAGGGGCTCCAGAATTACGACGGCCTCAACACGCCCGCCAGGCGCCTCCACGATATCCTAAGCCGACCGCTCAACCCCGTTTTCATGGGCGGTTGTGGCCAAACCGGCCATGGCGCATCCCATGGTGAACGGGTTCGCCGGCGACGGCGAGCCGCTATTAATAGGGACCATGGGATGCCGCACTAACCGAGGTACGAGTGCCAATCGACTGTACCTCGATAAAACCTCGATTGGAGGGGTCGAAAGACGAAGATGATGATTCGGCGAGACTTGCGGAGAGTCGAAAAGACGCGCCAGAGACGCGAAGTTGTTGTAGACACAGCGGTGTGACATTTTCCCAAGCTGGACGTCGCCGGTTCGAGTCCCGTCTCCCGCTCCATTTTCAATAACTTCCGGAAACACAGAACGAACATCAACTTCCCCCATCTGATTGATTCTAATGGAGTGCGATCCGTTGAATGCCAGCCAATCAGGCTGACATTCAACCGCTAGACCCTCTCCCCGTCCGCCACAGGAGCTCGCCTTACCCTTCTTACTTGACTATTGGATCTGTGAGATCTTGGCCGTCCTGATCTCGCCTGCGACGGCGCCAAATAAGACGACGATGCCTCGCTGGACCAGCGGCGGAAGCGGATTTCAGGAGCCAAGCATCCGCCTGGACTAGATCGACGTTGTTGGTTCCAGCGGCGGCGCCTCCAGCGTGCGGCGCGCCAGATCGGGATTGATGCTGGACACGGCATCGTACTGGGTCAGGTGGACCTTGCCGGTCAGTTCTTCCAGGAAATGCGACCGTTTCAGGCGGTCCATGACCGGACCCTTCACCTCGGACAGGTGGAACGTAATCCCGCCGTCCTTGAGCCGCTGGTTGATCGCTTCGAGGCTCTCGAGCGCCGAGGCGTCGATCGTGTTCACCGCGGGGCATTCGAGGATGACGTGGCGGATCGCCGGATTGGCCGCGACCGCCCGCGTTGATCCGGTCCTCGAGGAAACGGGCGTTCGGGAAGTAGAGGCTCTCGTCCACCCGGAGCGACAGGATCTCGGGATCGGTCACCACCGTGTGGCGTTTCACGTTGCGGAAATGCGCGGTCCCCGGGATCTGGCCCACGACCGCCACGTGCGGCCTCGACGTGCTGTAGAGGTGCAGGAAGATCGAGAGGCCACGCCCGCCAACAGCCCCGCCTCGACGCCCTCCACCAACGTGAGGAGGATCGTGGCGGCCATCGCCGCGAAATCGGCCCGGGAATAGGCGTAGGTGCGCTTGAGCGCGCCGAGGTCCACCAGCGACAGGACCGCGACGATGATGGTGGCGGCCAGGGTCGCGTTCGGCAGGAAGAACAGCAGCGGCGTCAGGAACATCGTGGCGAGCGCGATGCCGACCGCCGTGAAGGCGCCGGCGGCAGGGGTCTCGGCGCCGGCTTCGAAGTTCACCACCGAACGCGCGAAGCCGCCGGTGACCGGAAATCCGCCCGAGACGGCCGCGCCGATGTTGGACACGCCGAGCGCGATCAGTTCCTGGTCGGGATCGACGCGCTGGCGGCGCTTGGCGGCGAGCGTCAGGGCGACCGAGATCGACTCCACATAGCCCACGATGGAGATCAGCAGCGCGGGGACGACGAGCTTCGTCCAGAGCGCCACATCGAACGGCGGCAGGGTGAGCTCGGGCAGGCCCTGCGGGACCGTGCCGACGATGCTTGACGCCGTGCTCGGTCAGCCCGAAGCCCCAGACGGCCGCGGTGGTCGCGACGATGGCCACGACCGGGCCCACCTTCGCCAGGATGTCCGCGGTCCGTTCGCCCAGCCCGAACCGGCGCAAGAGCGGCTTGAGACTGCGGCGCACCCAGAAGAGAAAGGCCAGCGACGCGAAGCCGATCACCGCGGTATAGGGATTGGTCTGGCCGAGGTTGGGCGCCATCGATTTCAGAAGGTCCAGCGAGATTCTCGCCCTCCGCGTGGATGCCGAGCACGGGCGCGAGCTGACCGGCCGCGATCTGGATGCCCGAGGCGGTGATGAAGCCCGAGATGACCGGGTGGCTGAGAAAGTTCGCGAGAAATCCCAGCCGCAGCAGCCCCATGGCGACCAGCAGCAACCCCGAAATGGCGGCGAGCGCGATGGTCGCCCCCAGATACTCCGGTGTTCCCTGGGCCGCGACTGTTCCCGCCGCGGCCGCGGTCATGAGGCTGGCCACCGCGACCGGGCCGACCGCGAGCGTGCGCGAGGTGCCGAAGATCGCATAGAGCACCAGCGGCGCCATCGAGGCGTACAGCCCGACCTGCGGCGGCAGCCCCGCGAGCAGCGCATAGGCCAGCGACTGCGGGATCAGCATGATCGTGACGATCGCCGCCACGATCAGGTCGTTGGCGAACGTCCGGCGGGAGTACTCGGCCCCCCAGGTCAGGATCGGAAGATAACGGCGCAGTATCGACATGGTTTTGGTTCAGTCCGGCATTCGGCGCACTAAGGTACCCGCACTGCTGTCCAGGACTCGTCAGGCTTGTACTCCGTCAGGCCGGGAGCCTGCGTGGCGGTGTCCGTGCCCAGATCCTTTTCGTAGACGACGCCATCCTGGCTGACCACGAAGCTCATGACGCCACTGGACGCGTATTTGGCCGGGTAGGCGAGCAGAGCGAAGCCGCCGGAGCCGGCGGGTCCCTGGGCCGTGATGATCCGGTACTGGTATCCCCAGAACGGCGCGGACGCCGGTTTGTTCGGGTCATAGCCTTCCGCGGCTGCTTCGGCGACAAGTCGCCCAGCGGGCTGGGCCGTTCCCCTGGTTTCACTGTTCCAGAAGAGACCATCCTGGCGGCCGGGAGTGCTGCGCAGGCGTCTGAGCGAAGAGTCCTGCCGGTTTACCGTCGTGCGGTTGACTGGCATACTCCTTCTGCATGTCGACGATAATCGCGGCACAGATCGATAACGCCCAGTTCGTTGCGGCCGATACGCCGTGCCAACACCTCCTCCTTGCCCGCCGTCGGAGTCGAACTGCCACTCGTTGCCGGTCTTGATCAGAGGCGACCGGGAAGGGCCACTGTTCGTCACCGACGATCAGTTCCTTGCGGTCCGCGCCACGAGGAGCCCAACGCCAGGACTGCTCCATCGCGAGCGCGAGCACTTCGCGATCATGCCGGTCGGAAACCGGATCGCCGGAAGCCGACGGCCTCCATCGCGTCGCGACCGAAGATCGCCTGCAGTTTCTCCGGGTTGTCCGTCTTGAGAGCCTGCAGCAGCGCCGTCGCCGCCTCCTCCGGTGTGGCGAACTTCGCCTGCGCCGGGGCTTTGTTACAGGCCGGCGCAAACAGGATCGGCCAGCCCAAGCACTGCCACCGGAACAACGTATTTCAGAGATCGCATATTCGTTCTCCTGATCCTGCACGGCCTATCGTCTTCGTCCGCCGCCGCTCCGGCTCGAGGAGAGGCTGCTGCTGCCCCGCGCACTCTGGGATCGAGTGGCTGCGCCGCTCTGATAGCCCGAGAAACCCCCGGAACTCGTTCCGCTACGTTGCGAGGCGGCTCTGTCCGCTGGCGCGGCTCGAAGTCGCCGCCGCGCTTTGCCGCTGCGACTGATTGGCCGTCGCCTGAGACTGCGTGGATGACGCGCTGGACTGCCGCTGCGCCTGATTGGCCGCCGCCTGCGATTGCGCGGCGCTTATGGCGCTCTGCCGCTGCGACTGATTGGCTTGCGACGCCGACTGGCGCTGCGACTGGTTCGTCTGCGCCGCGGACTGGCGCTGCGCGAATTCTCCTGATACGTGGTCCTGCCGGTGATCCACATAATCGTTGCGTTGCTCCCAGGCCTCGTTGTACATGGCCGCGCCGTGCCAGGCGTATGGTCCGTGATAGTAGTGGCTGGCTGTTGGCGCCGATGATCACCCCTGCGGTAAATGCAACAGCGGCGGTTGCCGCCACTGGCGGACCGGGCGGTGGTGGTGGCGCTGCGACATACACCACCTGCGGATTGTATTGCGGGACGTAAACCACTTGCGGATTGGTCGGCTGAACGACGATCACCTGCTGGCCGCTGGAAGTGGTCTGGGTTTCGCACCTGCTGTTGAGGATTCGTCTTCAGGTTGCCGACCGCCTGCGCCTGCGCGCGCAGCCTCTGGATCGAATCGAAAACGGCATTCTTGTCGGCGGTAAACGCCTGGCCAAGCTGCTTGGTCCAATCCGGCTTCTGCGCCATCATCTGGATAACTTGGGGAAACGGCGCCAGCGCGACATAAGCGGCTTCGAAGCCGGCCTTCTGCGCGGCGTCCTGCAGATCGCTGCCCTTCAGATTGGTGTTCTTTCCCATCCATGCCGAAAACGACTGGAGCGAAGCGACGTTCGTGGAAGCCGTCAGAATCTGGGCGATGAGAGCATCGGGGTAGAGCGCGATCGGACCCGTCAGTTGGTCGATGGCCTTCGTCGACTGCGACACCGGGGCCTGTCCCTGCGGCGCGACGTTCTCGTAATTGGAGTTCTGGATCTTCACCTGTATATTCTTGGCAGGCGCGATCGAGCACGATATTGGCGGGGTAGGAGAGTCCGTCGCCGAGGCGGGCGAAGGTGACCGACAACGTGATCGCATCCTTCTCCGACTCCAGGTAGGAGTTCACGTTGAGAGTCTGAATCGAATTGCTGGCGGTATCGAGGTTGAGACTCAACGCTGTCGCCTTTTTTCAGATAGTTGTGCAGTTCCACCCGGACCGCGCCCGGACCGGTGGGGCTCATGAGAGCCCTCCCGCCGCCTTCACGGCCTGAATTCGCTGCGGATTCGGGGGCACGTACTGGTGCACCAGGCCGGCGGCCTGCTGCATGTAGTCGGTCATCTCCTCCTTTTTCTTGGCGATGGCCTTGCCCTTCAATCCGCCGGGGCCTCTGTTGCGGCGCCGGAGCGGTCAGCGGCTGCTTCTGCACCTTGCCGTCGGGGCCGTAGAAACACAGTTTCTGGGTCCGGGACTTCTCCTCGCCCTTCAAGCTGACGACGGTGGTTTCTACCCACTTGTACTGGTGCAGGCGCTTCTGGTTTTCGCCGAGCGACTGCTTCAGGGCGGCCACCTTGTCCTGCTGCGCGAAGAGGTTCCCCGGGGGAATGAGCGCACATAGGGACGCGATCAGCAGTGCTGATAGCCAACGGCGCGGTCTGGATTTCACTTGAATCTCTCCTTCTCCTGCAACTCTCTTACCGCCTTTACCGTGGCGCCGACTTTGGTGAAATCGAACCACGTCTCATCGTCGACGGGTAAGTCGAGGCTGCTTCCGTACACCCGCCAACCATCGTGATAGACCCCTACATTGCTGTACCCGAGCGCTCTCAACACAAGGTATGTGTATGCGGCGCGGGCTCCCGACTGGCAGTACGTGATCAAGCGCGCGTCAGGAAGCAACTTTTCGTATAAGGAGGTCAGCTCTGAAAGACTCTTCATCCGGTATGATTCGTGATCGTAGTTCCCGTCGAAGTCGATGCTTACCGATTTCGGGATGTGACCACCGCGCAGCGCTCGCACGTCGGTCCCCTCATACTCAGCGGCAGTTCTTACATCGATGACGATTGCCTTTGCTGTGCCATTCACTACCTGCATGATCTCAGCGCCGTTCGCCGCTCTCCTCGCTCCCGGTGCAGCCTGAAACGAGGCTGGCTTCGGCGTTGCCGCGGCCTGTTCGAGAGTTCCGCCCTCCGCCCGCCACTGTTCAATTCCGCCGTCGTAAAAGTGGACGGTGCACTTTGAAACGGGGCTGTTGCAGCCTACCGTTTCGAACAGCCAGAACATCACCGCGTTCCAGTGGATACTGCGCCGGGAACCATAGAGAATGACATGGCTCTCATTGTCGATGCCCATTTCTCCGATGGCCCGTTCGAGGCGCGGGATCACCCCCGGAGAGCGCTTCGTGTCATCGGCATAGAGCTTCGGAATCCACACGGGAGTAGGCACTGCCCGCGGTATGTGCCCGGCCGCATATTCATTGGGGAGGCGCAGATCCACCACCACCCATCGTTCTTTCCCAATCTTGTCCTTGAGAAAGGCGGTGTCGATGATCAGATTTGACTGCCGGGCCGGCTGTTGGGCCGGGACTGCTCCGTGGGAGAGAAGCAGCCCGGCCAAACACATAACCGCCCTGCACGACCACCCGGTTTGCAGGTATCGAGTATTCACTCTTGGTCCTCAACCTACGCGCCGCTGCGAAGGGGCTTCCTTTCGACTACCCGATCCGTGCCGCAGCCTTGGGAAGCTTGTCCCCGGTTACCTTCTTCCAGCGTTCCTCGAGCAGTTCTTTCGCCGCCTGCTTCGAGGAACTCCGGCGCGGCCCACTTCTGCACATCGAAGTCGTTCTTGATGTAGCCGTGGCTCAGCATGAAGTCCTTGCCGATCTCGACGGAGGCCAGGTTCTGGGGCGACAGGTTGGGCACCATGTCGATGTCCTTGATGCCCCGGTACGTGTCCTCGACGTCCAGGTAGAACGTCTGCTTGTCGAGGATCGCCGCCGCGGCGTGCTTGTGCTCGTTGGCCCAGCGCCCCACCTTGATCATGCCCTTCATGAACGTGACGACGAGTTCGGGGTGCTTCTCGGCCATCACATCGGTGCAGGTGATGGCGGCGGGGATGTTGGCCACCTGCAGGCGTCCAGTCCGGATACCGGGACAGGTCCTCGATCGCCTTGAACTTGCCCGTCGCCTCCTGGAGATGCTGGAAGGGTTTGCTTTGGGTATAGATCGCATCGACGACGCCCTTTTCCAGCGCGGTCTCCAGCGGACGGAAGGCCAGGTCGTGCTTGTGGTCGCGCTTGAGCCACAGTTCGGACGGGTTCTCCATGGGCGGGTCCAGCATCTTGGGATCGTTGTACCAGTCGTCCGCGTAGGGGAACTCCACGATCTCCACGTCGTCGCGGGTCATGCCGTTCATCCGGAGCATCAGCTCGATGCCCTGTTCCTCCTGGATGCGCCACCAGTCGTTCTTGATCGTGTTCAGGCTCTTCGAAAGGCCGATCTTCTTGCCTTTCAGATCGGCCATCCGGTAGATGTCGTCCCTGGCGCGCACCATCATGCAGCCGCCTTCGTGCGGCGCGTGCGTCACGCCCAGGAGCCGGGTCCGGCGGATGTCCGCGTGAACGTGGATGGGCGGGAACAAGCCGCCGAAGCGGATGAGGTTGTCGAGGTTGTGGATGTAGTGCGGATACCAGTCGTTCTCGCGGGTGGAGCGGAGGATAGGCGTACTTCACGCCGATCTTCTTGTACTCCTCCCTGGTCCAGCCCAGTTCCTGGTCGACATTGCTGGCGGAAACGAGGGGACAGTTGGTGTAGTACACCTCTTTCCAGTTCAGCTTCACGGTGCTCAGTTTCTTACTTTCCTTGGCCATAGTTAATTCCTTTCTTGACAGATCCCCGGGAAAGCAGGCGGCCGGCTCCCCGGTTGGTTTCGGTTTAAAAGCGCTCCTCGCTTCATTCGGGACACGAAGTAATGCGCAATGCTCATGGCGCAATACCCATAACGGTGCGGCTGGCCTGCTTGGCGAATATCTGCGCGGCGATGATCGCGAGGACAACCGACCACAAAGTCCACATGATGACCATCGTCACGATGCGCGCATCCGCGTTCGGAATGGCAAGAGCCGCCGCCAACACCGCTGCGATGTTACGGGTACCCATCCCCAGCGCCATGACGCTTCTCTGTGCCTGTTTCATGCCGAAACCGAAGCGATACGTTATCAGCGCCATCCCGACCATGAACAGAGTCATTGAGAGCAGGGCAAGGCTGCCCGCCGTGTTGAGCATCGCCCGGCCGTAGAGCACAAGGCACCACACGATTGTCGTCAATGTGGATAGCAGGGCCATCACCTTCGACCGCCGGGAAGATCCTGGTTGCCACAGTCGCAGCGTAATGCCGGATCGCAGCTCCGATCATCAACGGCAGGAGTATGGTCAGGAGGAGCGGTTTCGCGAGAGCCCAGGTGCTGATCGTCAGTCCCTTGATCAACAGGGGTGCCATCAGTGGCATGAGCACCACCGTGCCGACCGCCACCAGCGGTATGAAGGCTCCCGCGAAGCCCATGTCTCCGCGGGCTTTTGCCACCATCTGCTGGAGGAACGGCGCGCAAGGCGCCAGACTCGTGAGCAGCACCACGATTACGTATGGCTCCTCCAGAGGAAGGACCCTGGTGATCAGATAGCCGAGCGCCGGCCCTACCACCCAGCCCCACACGAAGATCAGCAGCAAGGATTTCTTATTCCGCAACGCCACGACCACATCGGGCACCTTGACCTGGAGGCCCATGGCCGCCAGGTTCGACACTGTGAAGAGAAGCACCAATGGGGAGAATGTGGCTCTGAAGAAACTGCATGACATCGTTCATCTTCTGTTCCCTCTCAAGTCAACCGCATCCTGATCATTCGGAGTTCCACCCCACGATTCAGTTATTTAACGAGCTTCGAGCCGATCGCCTCGCCCGAAACGATGATCTCGACCCGGCGGTTCTGCTGCCGTCCCGCGGCCGTGCCGTTGTCGGCGACGGGCATGGTCTTGCCGAATCCATTCGACGTGATGGCGTCGCCCGACAGGCCTTGGCTGATCAAGTACGTGCGCACGGTGGCGGCGCGCTGTTCCGAGAGCTTCTGGTTCAACTCGTCGCTGCCGGTGCTGTCCGTATGGCCTTCAATCTCGAGTTTCAAACCCGGGTGGGCGAGGATGACTCCGGCGAGGCGGGCCAACTGTTCGCGCGTCGGTTGGCGCAGTTCATACTTGCCGGTGTCGAAGAGCACGTCGGCCATGGTGACGACAAGCCCGCGAGGCGTGTCCTTCGTTTCAAGAATCCGGTTGAGCTGCTCGAGTAGTTGGGAGCGGAGCTGCTCGGCAGCCTGACGGGCCCGGTCGGCGTCAGCTTTGGCGGCTTCTTCCTTTGCCTTCAGGGCGTCGGCTTCCGTCTTGGCCTTGAGGGCCGCCGCTTCGGCTTCCGCTTTCAGTTGTGCTTCCTTCGCGGCAGCCAACTCAGCCTGTTGTTTGGCCTTCTCGTCGGCTCTGCGCCTGGCAGCCGCCATCTCCTCGTCGGCCTTCTGCTTGGCCGCTGCTGCCTCCGCATCGGCCTTGGCCTGGTCCGCTTTCGCTTCCGTCGCTGCCTTGGCTTCGGCTTCGGACTTCGCCTTCGCCGCCGCCGCCGCGCGCTCCGCTGTAATGCGCTCTTCTTCCTGGCGCCGGAATGCCAGTGCCCGCGCATCCTCGGCGGCCTGCACCGCGGTGCGGGAGGTGGATATCACCTGCTTCTTATCAACCTTCCTCGCCAGCTGATTCTCGGCGATGTCCAGACCGCCCTTTGCTTTGCTGTAGATCTCCGGAGCGTATTTGTCCGCGCCGCGCGCCTTGGCGATATCCACGGCGTTGCGCGCCTCGTACAGGTCCAGCGGGACGTTCTTCAGATCGAGCGATAGCGCCAGCGGATTGCCCAGCTTCTCGTATTGCGCGCGGCGCATCAGCTTGTAGTCCTGCACGGGGAATTGCCGCCCCTTGGTGTCCTTCCGAACCGCATTCTCCAGAATCACCACTTCATTGGGCTGCCTGACCGCGAAGTAGGGTTCTGCCGTTACGATCAACGAAAAGGTCTGCAACTGCGTCGTGGCCTTCAGTTGGCCCTCGCCTTTGTCATTGATCAGAACCTCACCCACGTTGTCGGTCCGCCCCTCAGGCGACACTACCCACAGCACGTAGGTCAGCAATTCCGTTCCCAGCTTCGACGGCGGAACCAGCCCCTTCACATTTGCCTCGACGTTAGTGACACCCTTCTTGGCCTCAACTTTGACCTCGCCATTGGCCTGAGCGACGGCGCCCGTGGCTTTCAGGTCGACTCGCGTTGAGCCTCCGCCGACCTGATAACCAACCGCCGTCGTGGACTTGCTTACGACGGCGGAGGCAGGAACTGCCGTCTGCTCCTGTGCCGCCGCGCCGAAGCCCTGGGAACCCGCAAGGATCAGCATCGCTGCTGTTGCGTTAATCAGTCGCATTAGTCTTCCTGCCTTTCCGTCGTTCTTCCAACAGCCCTGACAGGCTCGCTTACTTCTTCGCCGCCGGAGGATAGTTCTTCAGCAGCTTCGCCATGGCCTTCGCCAGGTTCTTCTGCCTCTTGTCCGGCTTGGCGTTCGCATCGATCGTCTTCGACGCCTGGCCTCTCCAGACCAACTGCTTCGCGGCCGGATCGTACATGTCGAGAACTAACGTTCCGATGTGGATGGTCGAGGTTGTCGTTGTCGTCATCCCGCCACCCCAACGGGCGCCGTAGCCCCAACCCCCGCCGCCGGTGTTGTAGGAGTTCAGCTGTTTTTCCTGGCCCAGGGCCAATTGATAGCCGATAAAGAGGTCGGCCTTGTCGCCGTCGGTCTTGCTCAGACCCTTCTTGGCCAGTTCCGCGTCGATCGCCGCCTTGATCTGCTGGTCAATCAACTGGTCCGGCTGCATGGCGTCTTTGATCGGCACCCACGTGTAGGTCTTGAACTTTGAGAAGTCTGCCGACTGGTCGAAGTTGTAGGTCACTTCCTGAGCCATGACGGCCGCGCTAACGCTGAGCAGCCCCAGGAGGGCCATCATCAATGTCCTGTTCATCTAGTTCTCCTTACCGATCGCGGGGGAGCGATCACGAACTATGTGCTAACACTTGTCCTGCCAAAGGCGCGTGGCTCCGAATCTCCCGCAGAAGCCTTTTGGGATGAGTCAGTTGACGCTGAGCGGCCCCACGCGACGCAGAACAGAAAAAAGATTTCAGGGTTGACATGTCTTCTTCCGGTTGGCTTCTCATCCCACGCGCAAAAACCGTGAAGCGCCTGGTGTGCCGTGGTCAACGGGAATAGAACTGGACCGCTGCCCCGAATGCGTTCACAAATCGAGGCACCGATCCCCAAGTGTTCTGACGGAGGTAATAGCCTTCGAGGACGATGTGCTTGGTGACGGTCCACTCCGCCCCCGCCGCGTAGCGAACCCGGGTCCAACTGCGCTCATCGAAGGCATAGAATACTTCGGCGTACGAATAAGGAGTGAGCTGGAACCGCCCGACATCAAAGGTCTTCTCCAGCTTCAGCCGGTTCCGGTAGCGATGGGCGGGGGCACCGTTGAGCCATCGGAAGTCAAAGCGGCTTCTGTCGCTCAGCAGCCACTCGCCGGGCAAATGAGCCCGCCCCGTCACTTCGCCCGTCGCCATGTTTTCCGTGACGGCTCCGGAGCTGTTCTTGGGGTGAGAGTAGAGGTAGCCGAAGCGGAACATCAACAGCTTGGAGCGGGACTGGTCGAGACTCTGCTGGACAATTCTCTTGCGAAACGCCGGCAACGCCCAGAAGTCGATATTGATCCCGGCCTGGCCGTCGGCATAGGCGCCGAGGTCCTCCAGTTTGGTCGCGGACCCCAGCAGATAGAGGCGCGACTTTTCGTTGAGCTTGATGTAGACATCGAACTCGGGCCAGAACTCGTTGGAGCTGTCCGAAGTCTGCGCCGCGGCCACCATGGCGAAGGCCTGGAGCATGAAAAGACCAATGAGCCCATGGCGGATTATTGGCGTTAAGCCCATAGCTCTTGGTGATTCCTTCGCGGAGCAAGCCAGCTGGTTGGTTCGCAGAGGGAAGGGGCCTCATCCCCGATGGGAGGAGGCCCGGGTTTAGGCGAACGACTTCACTGAACTTCGATGGTGACGCCCTGCTGACTAGCGAGCCCGGCTGCGCTCACGGTGATCTTCCTCGTACCCGGTTGCACGCCGCCGGGCACTTCCACGTTCAGTTGATACAACCCCGCGTATCCGGGCGCCACACCCGAGTACCAGACTTTCGCGGCCAGGCCCCCGATGTAGACCAAGATGTTCTCAGAGGTGATGGAGAGCGGAGAAACCGGCGGGGCGGTTCCGGCCGGAATCAGCGGCACGAGTCCTCCCAGTCCGCTGGCGTAAATGGTGATCACACTACCCCGCGTAGCCGGCTTCGCCGTCGAATTCAACGAACCGTCGGCGTTCACGGCCTTCGCCTGGCCGGATTGGCCGCCTGACATCGTGTAGATGCCTGGATATGCCGGAACCACGTCCATGTTCGCCGTCGGACTGTTGTTTCCGCCAAAGTTCACGACCACCGGGACAGTGCTTCCCGGAACAACCGCGAACGGGACCTGCACATCCACCCGGTAGTTCGATGAATAGGAGATCGGGACGGCCACGCCGCTGATCGTAACTGTCGTGCCGCCCAGGGTGAGGGGCAGTTCCGGTGTGGTCGCCGCAACCGGCACGACGGGACCCAAGGTAGCCCCGAATATGGAGAGTTTTTCACCGGGAGCGATGGATCCGCCAAAGAAGCTCGCCGAATTCAATACCGTATTCGGCCCGATTTGCGGCGTCGGGTACAGCGTCCCTGTGATGGTGAGGGAGAAGCCAGTCACCCAACCGGTGTTGTTGTTGCCGCCGTTGTTCTGCACCGCCAGTTGCCAGTAGCCCAGCGACGGCTGCCCTTTCGAATTGGCCAAAGGCTCATTGCCCTGGAACGGCCCCCGGCCGGCTTCCGAGGGACAGAAGCTGTTGTACTTCTGTGAGGCGGCGTCATCGAACGTCGTGTCAACGTTCACCAAACTTCCGCAATTGCGCTCGAGCAGTTTGGTACGCGTACCCTGCGCCGAGAACAGATAAACATTCAGATCCCCCACCGCCGGGTATTGGATCTGAACTTTCGCGGTGACACTCGTGATCTGGACGGCCTTTGGTACCGCAATCTCCGCGACGGTAATGATGCCGGTGCTGGTCGGGTAGATCTGTAGCGGCTGTCCTGAATAGGTGTAAGTGAACGTATCGGTAGTCTGTGCCATGCCGGCGGCCGCCAGAAGACTCGCCAGCGAAATAGCCCACAACAGTTTCTTCATTACGATTCTCCTTAAATTGTTTGTTATTGAATCTTCAGATCTGACAGCAGTTGGAACTGCAGCATGGATTCAGCGGGAATCTTGAGATGGGGCTTGCCAGTTGCTGAAACAATGGCCCCGCCGGCGCCGCCGGCGAGCGCGCCGATCGCCGCTCCGGTGCCGCCGCCGGCAATGGCGCCGATCGCCGCGCCAAGTCCAGCCCCGCCGAGGGTCTTGCGAGTGGTTTTCTTCCCTTCACCCGCCGACTTGTTCTCGACCACGTTCGTCACGATCGGCACCTTCTTCCCGCCGACGACAATGGAATTCGCTTTCAAGTCGATCAGGTCGCTGCCCTTCATCGAGCCGCCCTGCTGCACTTTCGCCGCCACCAGCACAACGTCGGCGCCGCGGGGGACCAGCACATTGCCGCCCGACATCAAAGGATCGGACAACGATCCGCGGAACGTCTTGCCGGCTTGCGATGTATCCACGTCGATCGCGTCGATCGTTGACACGCGCAGCGTCGTCCCTGCCGCGATGATCACCGCGGGCCTGGCCGCCGGCGCGGCGGGAGCAGCCTTCGGCGCGGGCTTTGGCGCGGAGGCCACCGCCGCCGCCGGAGCCGAAAACGTCAAGGACATCACGTTCCCCACCGGTACCTGCATCGCCTCCCCGGTTGACGAGGCGAAGTTGATCTGCCGGGTGCTGCCACTCACAAATGTCCCCTGAATCACCTTGCCGTCCCGCAGGATCAGCGTGTCCGCGCTCAGCGGGACCGTGCAGCACGAGGCGCACATGAATGAAACCAGAACTTTCTTGACGTTCATTACTGATTGCTCCTTGACTCTGTCCCCATGACGGGCAGTTGAGCGGCGAGTTGGAGATCCAACAGCTTTTCCAACTGGTTCTCCACCTGCAGGAAGCGAGTGGCCGTCATCGGGTCCAGGGCGCCCTTGAAACGGGCGTAGTACTTCTTCTTCAGGTCGTGCCGCTGCTGCTCGATATCGAGAAGCTTGGTGCCCAACCGGTCGGCGACTTCCGGCGTCATCCGGTCGTAATTCGTCACGTAATCCTTCACCAGCGCCTGGATCGCGTCGCCTGTCTTCGTATACTCGGTCTCGAACTCCTGATAGATCGGCCAGAATTTCGCCGCCTGGCCGGAATCGAGCTGCATTACCTCGCTCATCACCTGCGATTTGGCTTTCTTCACATCGGATCGAAGCAGCCCGACATAGGCCTGGATATTCTTCTCCTCATCGGAAACGGGCGCCGTTTGCGCGGGTGCCGCCATTGCCGTGAGCACGATCGCGGCTGCGGCTTTCGCCAGCCGCTTCATGTTCCTCTTGGTTGTCATCATGCTTGACATGTCACTCCTTTGTTCTTTTCGTTGATCGAGAAATCACCGCGCCCTGGCAGCTCGGGAGCTGTCGGGCCACCCGTCAGTTCGCCGATGCCAGATTCCGCAGGCGCATCTCTTCCCATTCCGCCATGCTGGCGGGAACATAGAACCACTCTTCCGCGGATACCGGCACCATCTCAATCGCTTCCGTGGCGCAGCCAATCACGCACACTCCACACCCGATGCACTTGGCCCGCTCCACCTTCGACTTGCCATCCTCGATCGTCAGCGATGGCGTCTACCGGACATCGCTGCTGGCACACGCCGCAGGCAATGCACTTTTCCGGGATCAATGACGGCACGGTAGTTCGATCTCTGCGGCCCCTCCGCCGCGCAGGAGAGTTTCTGGCCCTGAAATACCCCACAGCAACAAGCGCAGCAGTTGCAGGTGCCGACAAACTGAGGGGTCTCCGCTCCCATGGTGTATCCATAAAACGCGAGGTGAACGTGCCCCATCTGCTCGAGTTCGCCAAGGAGCTTCGACGCTTCCTCCCGGCTGAGCACGGTTTCCCCAAGCGGGGTCTGGGGTGGCAGTCCCACGAATCCGCAACGCTTCATTGGCAGCTCGCAGCTGTGGCCGTGCAACAGCTCCTTTTCCCTTTTGCACACGCAGGGAATCGCGAGGAAGCGCTCGTGACGCTGGAAATGGGCGTCGATATCCAGGTGGGGCTCCATCGTCGCCATCAACTCGGGCTTGAGCGAGCCCCGCACCGGAACGACGCCCAGCACGCCGGGCCGGGGCGCAAAGATCCGCTCACCCCCTCCCTCAACCACGAATTGCTCGAAGAGCTCGGCAAACTCCGCGTCCAGCAGCCGCATATTGGCTTCGTACCAGCCAACCAGGAAAGGTCCCAGCCGGTACTTCTTCTCACCCTCGACCGTAGGCGCCAGGCCGGGAGCTGACATCCCAGGTGAGTCCAAGCGAACCAGACGTCTGGGTATCAGGCTCTCCAGCGTCTCGCTGACCTGCGCCTCGTCGCGTCCCACCCGCTTCGCGATCCCGGCAGCAGTCTCCGGAATTCGAGTCAACTGGCCGGCCAGCCAGACCTCCTCGGGGGTGAATGACATTTTGATCAGGCGGAGTTCTACCCCGGACGGGGTCCTGGCAAAGCCATGCGGAAGCGCGTCCAGCGCATTCGCGAGCCGTTCATAGATATCCATTGTGGAGTCAGGAGTACTCATGAATAGCCCCGTTTCTCAGCCTGCTATCTTGTTTGCGCCAGTGCGGCCGAAGGCCTCATCGATGATGGATTGGAGGTGCGCGACCAGTTCAGGGGCTGGCGTCTGATAGTCGTTCAATTCGTACACCCAACCCAGGAACTCGTACTTGCCCAGGCCGAAGCGGTGATAGGGCAACAGCTCATAATCGATCACGTTCTTGTGCGGGCGAATGAAAGCCAGCACCGCCCGGATGTGCTCCTCGTCCGCATTGATGCCGGGAATCAGCGGCGTGCGGGCGATGAACTCCGTGTTCGGGAAACGTCTCGTAGGCTTTCTTGAAGTTCTCCAGGATCCGCTTGTTGTCCACGCCGACCCACTTCTTGTGCCGCTCCGGGATCGTCATCTTGTGGTCGTGCAGCATCGTATCGACGTGCGGCAGCACCTGTCTCCACGAAGCGCCAGGGCACGTTGCACGCCGTTTCGATCGCCGTATTGATGCCGCGCTCGTGCGCTCCCTTTAAGAGTGCGGCAGTGAAGTCAGGTTGCAGCAGGCATTCGCCGCCGCTCACGGTGATGCCGCCGCCGGTATTGCGGTAGAACGAGCTGTCCTTCTCTACTTCGTCCAGCACCTGATCCACCGTCATGGTTTCTCCGAAGAGATACAGCGCCTTGGTCGGGCACACCGCGACAGTCTCCGCGCCGCAGCCGCCGGCCAGGTCCCAGTTGACATGGATCTTGTCATCGGGCCCGTCCACGACATAGAAGGCGCCTTCCGGGCAGGGAGGCTTCAAACACGCGCCGCATTCCTTCTTGCCGGTGCACAGCCTGGGGTCATAGGCCAACTCCGGCTTCGGATGGATGCTCTCGGGATTGCCGCACCATTTGCAGCGCAGCGAGCACCCCTTCAGAAAGACCGTCGTGCGGATGCCGGGACCGTCATGGCTGCAATAGCGCTGGATATTCAGGACGGTGCCTGTCACAGCGGATGGGTTGCCTGTTTGGGCGCTCATAGTTCCCTCCCGAGACAGATACCGAGTGACTGGGCGATTTGAATGAATTCGCTGGTCGCGGGCACGGTTCTGACTTTGTTGATCGCTTCCGCCAGCGGCACGAACTGGATGTCCGGTGGAGCGAAGGCCATCATCGTCCCGTACTTGCCGGCTCTCAGCGCCCGTACCGCCCCAGCCCCGTAGGCCAGCCCCAGTTGGCGATCGACAGCAGTGGGGGTGCCGCCCCTGACCCAGGGACCCATTACCAGGGGATAGGTTTCCTCGGCCATCAGTAGTTGCAGCTTGCTGGCCACGGTCTCGGCTGCGTGACCCGATCGCTGAATGACGAACTCACTGGCATCACCCGTTGCCAGCGGCGAGAGAGAAGCCTTGAGGGGATTTGCCGGTGGCTTATCCGCCTGACGCTTGCGCGGTCATCGACGAACTTCGCTCCCTTCGGCCACCACCACCAGCCCGTAAGGCCGCCGTGGGTGTCACCTTTTCCTTCAACCGCGCCGCCACCTTCCGAAGATCGCAGGGGATCTCGGGAATCAGCACCGCATCCGCACACACGGCAATGCCGGCCTGCAGCGCCAGCCATCCGGCCTGCGCTCCCAGGACCTCCACCACTCCGATCTTGCGGGCGGATTGGGCCGCCTGACGAACCCGGTCGAGCATTTCGATCGTGAAGCTGAGCGCGCTGTTGAAGCCGAAGGACACCATGGTGGCGGCAATGTCGTTCTCGATCGAACGGGGGATGCACACCGCATTGAGCCCTTTGCGATGGAGCTTATGGAGAATACTCAGCCCGCGGCCGCCGACGACCGAAATCAACGCATCAATCCTCTCGGCCTTCAGCCTGGCCAGGAGGTGATCGGACATGTCGACTTCCTCGACCATGCCGTCTTCATTCACCTGGCGGTCATGGAATGGATCGACCCGGAGCGATTGCCCCAGGACTCCCGAGCCGGCCGGATCCAGATTCTCGATCAGTTGGGGGTCGAGGGTGACCAGTCCGCCTTCGGGGTGGCGCTCCGGGTGCAGCAGTCCGTCGAACCCGTCGCGGATGCCGACCATCTCCCATCCCAGATCTGCCCGCCGCCAGAGCCGCCCCCTTGATCACGGCATTCATGCCGGGGACGTAGCCCGCCCCCACATTGATCGCAATGCGCCTGAGGAAATGCGCGTGCCCTACTTCAATGGACATATATTCCTACCTTGTTGTGAGTCTCAACGCCTTGTTCATCGGTTTCCGGCTTTCGTCACAAAGAGCGCCGGTACGGCGCGGCCGGGCGCCGCGCCGTACCGGCGAAGTGAGTCTCAGGCGTGTTCGAAGCTTTGTTCGGTGCGGGCGATGATCTCGTTCTGCACGCCGGGGTGCAGCCTGGTGAAGAAGGCGCTGAAGCCGGCCACCCTCACCACGAGGTCGCGGTACTTCTCCGGGTGCTTCTGCGCGTCCCTGAGGGTTGCGGTGTCCAGCACGTTGAACTGGATGTGGTACCCGTCCAGGTCCATGTAGCTCTTGACGAGATTCAGCACGTTCTCCCTGCCCTTCCGGGTCTTGAGCTGGTTGGGAGGGAGCTTCATGTTCATGTGCGTCGCGGTGAACTTGATGGCGTCCATGCTCTTCGCCGCCGACATCACCAGCGCGGTCGGCCCGTTGACGTCAGTTCCGGGCATGGCTGACAGACATCCATCGGTGAGCGCCACTCCGGCCTTCTTGCCGGTGGGCAGAGCCCCGGTCACCATACCCATCAGGTTGTGAATGCTCTTGGTGTAGGCGTCGGGGGCCGACTTGATGTCCGCACTGATGTAGTTCCCGCCGCCGCCCACGTTCTGGAAGGCCTGGAAGATGGTCTCGTACACCCTGTGAACGAACCGGTTGACCTCCGGTATGTCGTTGCCGTGCTTGGGGGCGTCATAGCAGAGCTTTCCGACTTTCTCGTACTCCCCTTCGAAGTTGGCGGCCAGGGCCTTCTTCAGTTCGGCCATGGTCAGCTTCTTCGTGTCATACACCAGGTGCTTCACGGCCCACAGCCCGTTGGCGGCATCCACCCCGCCGACAACGATCTGGGCGACCGTGTAGTAGTTGGCCCCGCCGTTCCAAACCTCGGTTCCGGTCTCGATGCAGCCGCCGGTGAGGATGGAACGCCAGGTGACGGGCAGATGTTCAGCGCACAGGATGCTCGCAATCCATGCCTCGCGCCGCAGCGTGTCC
This sequence comes from Bryobacteraceae bacterium, assembly GCA_963714395.1. Lineage (GTDB taxonomy): Bacteria > Acidobacteriota > Terriglobia > Bryobacterales > Bryobacteraceae > JACADU01. Next base: position 3,294 of record CAVQOO010000014.1, on the reverse strand, counting down.
TCGCAGAACTGAAGCTGTTTCTCGAACGCCGCGTACAAGTCTTCGAATTTCTCGAAGGTCTGGGGATCCCCGGTCTTGGGCCCGATCTGCTTCTGGGTGCGGGGATCGAAGCCATCGTTCAGCGTCAGCTCGAGGACCTTCCCGAGGTTCGGCTGGCCTTCCACCGGGTGCCCGGTCTCATAGGGGATGTAGCTCCCTACGCAGGCTCCGATACAGGTGCGCCGGGCCTTTTCGAGCGTGAGACCCTTCTTGCTGTTCGCGAACAGGTTCAGGGCTCGTTTGATCATGACGTCGCCGTTGACGAACTGCGGCATGCCGACTCCGGTGTCGATGACGTCCAGGACCTTTTCCAGGAACTTTCCGCTCATCTTGTCCGTGTAGATGCACGACAATGGCGGCTGGGGCAGGCGGAGGTACTTCGCCGCGTCGAGGATCAGATAGTCCATCTCCGCGGTGGCGTCCTCCCCATCCGGGGTGAATCCGCCCGAGGGAGATGCTCTGGCCGAGGTCGGCGGAGTTCTGAATGCGCGACCATCTCGCCGTAGTAGTAGCCGATCTCGTTCAACTTGATGAAGAGGAGCTTCAGCAGGTAGGTTGCCTCTTCCGGTCCGATGAGGCCGGCCGCCTTGTCACGCTGATAGAACGGCTCGAAGTTCTGGCCGAGGTAGGCCTCGGAGTAGCCGCAACCGACCTGCTCGATCTCGGCGCAGATGTGGCACAGGAAGTGGCACTGAATGGCTTCCCTCAGGTTCCGCGCAGGGTGCTCGGGAACCCACTCGCAGGTCTCGGCAATGGAGATCAGTTCCGCTTTGCGGGCTTCGTCCTTCTCCTTCGCCGCCATCTCCCGGGCCAGTTCGGCGTAACGGTTGGCCAGCCGGATGACGGACCGCATCGTGATGAGGCAGGCTTCGTAGAAGTAGAACTTGGACGCGTTCGGCAGCCGCATGTCGAGGGCTTTCTGACGCTCCTCGACCTCTTTGATCATGCTGGCGAGGCCCTCGTTGTAGACCCTGGGGTAGTTGAGGTTGCCTCCGCCTCCCGGCCAGGACATGAACTCCGCAATGAGCCCTGCCTTGTAAACAGGGTCAGGGTCAAAGCCGTATTTCTTGATGAAGATCTCGTCGGCCCGGGGCCGCAACGCCCACTTGTCCCAATACTCGAGCGCCCATTCGTTTGCCTTCCGGTCCTCCGGGGTCTTCGACTTCTCGACCGTCTTCTCCTGCTTCATCCACTCCACGTTCCATTCCGGGTACGTGTAGACGGCATTGGTGCTGCTCGCCATGCTGCCCACGATGAGGTTCTCGTCGATGTACAGTTTCTTCCTTTCAATCAACTGTTCGAAGAATTTGGCCCTGCGGATGATCTGCTGGTAGCCGGCTGTGCTCTCGTAGACCTCGGCCATGATCCTGACGCGCTCGAAATCGACCTCCTGAGGCGTGCTCATGTGCTGTTCTTTCAGCCGATCGACTCTCTCGCTATCGACCTTGACCTGAATAGTGGAATGAATGGGCGCTACTGTTCCATTTCTTCGTCTCCTTTGGCTTGCTTCCTTGAATAGACCGTCTCGCTCGGACCGCGCCGAATCACGCCGGGCCTGTAAGAGCCACAGGCGCCCACGATCCCGCACTAGCTATACGCAGCCAGCGCACCATTCTGCCGACCTCCCCTGCCCACGAAAGAAGCCCTTCAAGAACAATCACTTACGAAGCCAGTTCGATGACCGCGAACTGGGACAGATCATCGGCGAAAGTGCGAATTCACAACCCCGGGTTGACATCTCGCACCCGTTCGATTGGTCGGCGGTCCGGATCGATCCATCCGAAGGTATGCTTGAAAACGTAGCCATCATTGCCCAGGCTCCGAAGAGTGTTGAGCACCCCGAACTACGTCTCGAGGTTCGAGACACTAATTGCCGATCTTTCCCCCCGGTTCATCAACCTGCCTCCGGCCGGGCTCGACCCCGAGATCAAGAGGCGCTCACCCATGTCTGCCAGTCGCTCGGGATCGACTATGCCGTGACAGCGAGGCGCGATCGTCAGGAAGCACCAGAGGTACTTCGTCAAGTACCGGACCCCGGAAGGCAAGCAGAAGTGGGAGAGCGGGTTCGATACGAAGGCACAAGCACAGGCCCGGCTGAATGAACTCCTCCAGGAGATCAACCAGGGCGTTTACATCGAACCCAAGACAATGACCTTTGGCGAATTCGCCGAGGAATGGCTTGAGAGTCGAAGCAGCATCCGCGGCTCAACCCTCTCGGCCTACGCCTCCATCGCCCGTCAGCGCCTCATTCCGTTCTTCGGGAAGACGCACCTTTCTGAGATCTCGTTCGAGCAGGTGCGACGTTTCGTAGGGGAGCTCAGTGCCGAGGTTTCTCCGAAGACGGTTCATAACACGCTGATCCTGCTGCGAGTCATACTCACGGGAAAGCGCGGGGCGAGCGCAATCAAGCGAGGATTCCTCCGCAGTGACCCCACCAAAGGCGTGGAGCTTCCTTCCCGGCTGCATCGAAAGATCCGGCCACTATCGGTTGAGACCGTCTGGAAGCTCATTGACGCCGCAGAAGAGTTGGGTGAGCTGCGACGATCTCTGGTGTTTCTTGATGCCTACACCGGGCTTCGCAGGAATGAGATTCTGGCACTTCATTTCAGTGACATAGATTGGCAGAGCCACGAACTCCTCGTGCAGCGTGCGATCTCAAAACGGGTCTCCGACGACGCGGCCCGCAAGTGGATCTGGGTTCTCGGACCTCCGAAGTCCGCGAAGTCGATTCGAAGGGTGGCGTTGCCTGAGGACGTGAGGGATTTGCTCGCAAAGCTACGCCGGAAGGCTGAAGACAAGGACAGCCTCATCTTCCGCCGCACCGACGGGTCCATGATCGATCCCGACTACTTTGATGAATGGCTCTTCGCGCCAGTCGTGAAGAAGGCGGGGCTCTCTGGCATCCGCTTCCACGATTTGAGGCATTTCTTCGCTTCGATGCTGATCGCACAGGGAGAGAGCCCGAAGTACGTCTGCGACCAACTGGGCCACGCCACCATCCAGATCACCTTCGACACCTACGGACACCTGTTTCCGCAGTCACGGAAGGAAGCCGCAGCCAAGTTGCAGGACGCGATGCGCCAGGGCAAAGATAAAGCGAATGGTAGAAGTTTGGTAGAAGGTTCTGACAAAACCGGGTCAAAACGTTTCAGGAGCAGGAAGCCGGAAAGTGGCGGAAACGATTGAAGGAGAGGCTCTTACGGGCGGAGGAGGTTGGTTGCGGGGGTAGGATTTGAACCTACGACCTTTGGGTTA
>CAVQOO010000013.1:0-338500 GCA_963714395.1 Bryobacteraceae bacterium | reverse complement strand
GAGGATCACACAAGTCTCTGTCGTTCACAAGCCCTCTGCGGGATTTCTGCTTCACTTCCCCTTACCCAGCACCGCCCTCACGTCGTAGGAAAACACATCGCCAAACCCCTTACCCCGCGGCCGTTCCGTCAGGCGCCGCCGATCGGCCCCCCGCCGAGGGCTAATACAACCGCCCCTCCTTGCCATCCAGCACCGCCTGATAGCCGACGACGCCCAGCCGATACGTGCCGCGAGCAGTTTGAAGTCGGTGTAGGAGTAGTGCCGCAGCTGGCCCTCGGCCGTCAGCAGTAGCAGGCTCGCTGTGTCCGTATCCACCAGGGCCGCCAGGAACGGCTCCAGTTTCGTCACCGGCTTCAGATCCTCGTCGCGCTGGGCCGACACCCGCAACACCGTGCCATTCTTGCAGAGCAGATACTTGCCATCGGGCGACACCACGAAATCGCCGCCGAGCGGATGGTTGGCATCCACGGCCGCCTTGTACTGCGTCGGCTTGTCTTCAATGCGGGCCGGGATAAACAGGGTCTCCAGGATGCCCGGCGAGACGCCCTGCGACGACACAAACAACCGTTCGCCGCCCGGAGCCAGCCGCACCCGCGACCGATTCCAGATGCCGCCGTAGCGGGTGACGATGCCGTCGGTCTTCGTGGTGTCCACCACGCTGACCTCGCTCCAGTCACCGCCACCGCCGCTGACATACAGCAGTCCTGCGTCCGTAGCGGCGGCGTCGCGTAGGGATCGACCGCGATCACCACGTTCTTCGACACCGCGAACTTCTGTCGGGTCGATCACCTGGATCGTCCCCTCCGGCTCGCGATGGCCGCGTTTGGCCGGCACCAGGCCGTACAGGGTCTTGCCGTTGCGCGGCATCACCAGCGTCTCGACGCCCTCGGCCAGCACAGCTCCCAGTAGCGGCGGAACGTCAAGGTATCGACCCGGCCAGCCTTGCTCTCGGTCGCGTTCAGGTAGTACAGCCACTTGCCATTGGGCGACAGGTGCAGGCTGCTGACCGTGCCGCTGACCGGCACCGTACCTTGCGGCTTCAACTCGGCTGGCGTGTTCGGGACCGGCTCGGTAGTCGTGGTCCGCGGCGGGTTCGGGTCCTTGGGACCGTAGCCGAGCACCTTGGCCAGGCTCCAGACGTGGATGACCGAATCGCTGCTGCCGGAGAGCGTTGACCAACCATCCGCGCGAAGGTCACGCTGACGACCGGCTCGACATGCCGGCTGAACTTGCCCAATTCCTTGCCGCTGGCCGCGTCCAGACCCGCACGGTGTTATCGGCGTGCCAAAGCGTACATACTTGCCGTCCGGACTGAACGCCACGGCCTTCACCGGCCCGCCGTCGCCCGTAAACACCTTCACGGCGTCCCTGGCCTCCAGGTCCCACGGGCCAGGGTGCCGTCGTCGCTACCGGACAGGGCGCGCTTGCCGTCGGCCGACACCGCGATGCTGATGACCGCGTCGGTATGCCCATCGAAGCGCCGCGCTTCCTTGCCGCACCGCGCACATTCCCCACAACACCAGCGACCGATCGCCGCCCAGGAGTGCCTGCGGCCCCCGTCCGGCAGGATGGCCGCGAGGTGGACGTACTTCAGCGGTGCCGGATAGTGCTGATCTCCTTCACGTTCTCCAGGTCCCACCACAGGATCGCCGTCGTAGCCGGAGGACGGCGCTTGCTGCATCGCGCGACACCGCCACGCTCGTCACCAGGCCCGTGTGGCCGGCGAGGCGCCGGAGTTCGCGACTCGTCTCCACGTCCCAGACGCGAACGCATTGTCGGCCGTGCCAGAAGCGGCCCGCTTCCCGTCCGGCAACCGGCCACGCTCCAGACCGAGTGGGTATGGCCGACAAAACGTTCAATTCGCGGCCGCGTCCAGATCGATCAGCCGGACCGTCTTGTAACGGCGCTGGCGAACAGGGCGAAACGGGCGTCCGGCGAGAACGCGATGCTATTGGCGTTGCTGGTCCGGCCCTCGAGCGGATCGACCTCGCCCGTGTTGTCCGCCAGCTCTGCCCGATCGGCGTGGCCTGAAAGAGGATACCCAGCCGCAGCTCCTTGACCATGTCGCCAAAGGCCTGGATGAGCACTGGTCCGCTGCACCGTGCCGCCCTCGACCTTCAGCGAGCCAAAGTTGCGGGCCAGCAGCGGCGACTTTTCGAGACGTTCGAGCAACTCCTCCGGCGACAGGCTCACTCGGCCGCCACGCTGGGCAGGTCAAGATCGGCCTCAGTCGCGCAGGGCCATGGTCATGACGATCTCATACGACTGACGCGGATACCGCACGCCTCGACCGCCTTGCGAAAGCAGTCGGCGTCGCGGTCCATCAGCTCCTTCATCTTGGCCTCGGGAACGTACAGCGCCTTTGATCAGCTCGGCGTCATCGCGATCGAACGCCCTGGGATTCCGGTCGACGTAATCGCGAATCTGATCGTCCTTTAGCAGGATGCCGCGGAAGTGGCACGACATGCACGACAGGCCCGCCTCGACCGCCCGGTCTGGCCGCTTCGGATCGCTGACGATGGCTACGGGCCTGGCGACGCTGGTTATCGGCATTCACGAGAACGAACCCCTGAGCCTCGGGCGGATTGAAGATGACCTCGCCGCCCGCGTGCTGGAAGTTGGTATCGAGGTTCCGGCCCCAGGGGGTAGGCTACTACGTGCTCGGCTACTACACGTCGAACGCCAATCTCGACGGCAAATTCCGGCGCATCAAAATCTCACTTCGCGAGGGCCTGACGGCGTCGCTCGATTACCGGCAGGGATACTACGCAGGAAGCAGTTCGCCAAGTTCACCTCAGCCGACAAGGAGCGACGGCTCGAGGACGCGCTGATGCTGGGCGACCCGATCACGGAGCTGACGATTGCGATGGAGATCGGCTACTTCCAGTACAACCGGGCCGAGTACTTCGTGCCGATGACAGTAAAGATCCCTGGGAGCGAACTCGCGCTAGCCCGCCGGGGCGGCCATGAGTACACGCGGATCGATTTCATTGGCGAGATCAAGGACGAGTACGGAACGACGGTTTCGAATGTCCGCGACAAAGTGGATATTAAGCTGTCGGCGCCCACTGCTGCCGAACTCTCGCGGCGCCCCATCGAATACGACACCGGATTCACACTGCTGCCCGGGAGCTACAAGATCAAGTTCCTCGCACGCGACGCTGAAACCGGCCGGATCGGCACCTGCATCCTGCCATTCGTCGTGCCCAACCTGAATAAGGAACTGCGGCGGATTCCGACCAGTTCAGTGATACTGAGCAGCCAGCGTGTCGATCTTCGCGAGGCCTTGTACAGCGTCGCTAAGGGGGCGAGGGGTGAGCAGGCGCAGGCGGTCAATCCGCTGGTGTTGGACGGCCGGAAGTTGATTCCATCGGTGACAAGGGTTTTCAGCCGGGCCAAGGAGATGTACGTTTACCTGCAGGCCTACCAACCCGGCGCGGAAACCGTGAATCCGGTGCAGGCTTTCGTCACGTTTTACAGGAACTCATCGAAGGCATTCGAAACGAAGCCACTGATGGCGGTAGAGCCGACGACCAGCCGGCTAAAGACGGTTCCGCTCCATTTCAGTTTCCCGCTGGGTCAACTCGATCCGGGGGAGTATCTCTGCCAAGTCACGGTGGTCGATGCCAATCAACGTAAGGCCGCCTTCTGGCAAACGCAGGTCATGATCGTGCCGTAAGGACGGTCGGGCGCGCGAAAATAAACGTGAGTCGCACAACTATATGCCGAACAAGATCGAAGTGATTTCGGTCAATGCAGGAACTCCGAAGCACGTCCAGGTGCAGGGAGGAACCGTACTGACCAGCATCTTCAAATCCGCTGTAGCGGGGAGAGTGGCCGTTCTCCGGCACAACATCGAGGGAGATGCACAGGCGGACCTCACAGTCCATGGCGGCCCGCAGAAAGCAGTGTACTGTTACTCGCAAGAACATTATCGATACTGGAGTGAACAGTTGCCAGATATGGTGCTCGTCGCGGGCATGTTCGGCGAGAATCTGACGACCCTCGGACTGAATGAAGAAGCAGTAAACATCGGCGATTGCTTTCGCGTTGGCTCTGCGCTGCTGCAGGTGACCCAACCTCGAATGCCCTGTTTCAAGTTGGGCATCCGGTTTGGAAGGCCAGACATGGTCAAGCGGTTCTGGCACAGCGGCCGCCCGGGAATCTATTGTTCAGTAGTAGAGGAAGGGCGGATGGCGGCAGGTGACCCGATTGAACGGCACTCGGCAGTTCCGGACGGAATCAGCGTAGCCGATGTTGTTGCTCTCTACCAGGGCAGGAAGAACACTCATGAACTTCTGGAGAGGGCCTTGCGTGCACCTTTGTTCGGAGGTTGGAAAGAGGGGATCAGGGAGCGCCAGAACACATAACCGATACCGCTGCCGCGGCGGAATCATGACGGCGCCCGAGTCCAGGGCCTGAACCCGGGCCGCTCAATCATTCGATTTCCCTTTTCACGCTGCGCCGAAAGACGATCGAAGCGGCCAGGCCGACTATCACCAGCAGGGCGCCCGAAGGCTCCGGCACTGCGGTTCCATTCACCGCGTAAATATTGAAAAAGTCGCTGGAACTGTCAGGCGGATCGGGGGCGTCGCCTCCCACCAATTCGCCCAAGTGCGAGGCGAATGCGCCAGCAGGAATCGTTTGCGGATCATTGGCTTTCCACGAGAACTCCCCACCGTCGCCGCTGTGCAGCACAATCCAGTAGGAGGTCCCAGCCGAGAGAGTGAACGGACCGGATGGCAGGAACGTATAATCGGCGGTCCCGAGCGCAAACATTGGATTGACAAAGGTGAGCAATTCCGCTGAGGGAATTCCCCCCACATCGCTAAAGAGCCGGACAACGGGCGTGCCGACGGTGCCGGCAGACCCATCAAAGCAACCATCCGCCTCGTCACTGAAGCAAAGGCGCAGGTCGACGGAATCGAGATTGAACGAGACGGCGCCCATTGTGAAGCCCATCCCCTTGATGCCGTCGATACCTCCGAAACCGGGAAAGATCGTCTGGACGCCATCGTTGACAGAGGGGTTGCTGATGATGGTCGTGCCCCAAGCGCACGTAGAACCGGCAAGAACTGCTGCAAGCAGTGTGAACGTCCTTGACAACATGTGAGTTCTCCAGGGACGAATTTGGACACCCGCCTGTCCCAGAGACGAGCGCTTTGCGGGTCATTGTACAACGCAGGAATGGAATTGGTTCCGTTCTTTTTTGAGAGGATTGCGAATCAGTCAGGGAGGTTTGATAGCTGCCGGCCGGTCCCGATTTCGATCCTGGCCGTCTCGATTGCGGACAGCGCGGGCTTCCCGGCGTACGATTTTTCAGGCACTTAGCGTGGTGACCGGTTTGCTTGGCCATGCGCAGGAGGTGCATGCCTCATGTCGCGGCGCGATCGATTTCGGGAGGAGCTTTCCTCCCCGCTCAGCGAGGAAACCTTGAACCAGCGCGCTGCCGAAGGCTGGCGCCCGGTGGTTGTTGAATGGGAGCGAGTGGACTCAGCCGCCGGCCACGGCCACACGCTGGAAGCCGTGCCCTATGGACTGAAGGTCGCACCCGATCACGTTCACCTCGAAGAGAACCACGCCGAGGTGGAGGTGATGCTGTCGATACTCGAAGGGATTGTGGCAGATTGGCCAATGTCCCATATCGCGGCTGAGCTGAACCGCCGAGGTGCACTGATGCGGAACGGTATGCCGTGGTCGCAATCCGAGGTTTTCGATCTTCTGCCCCGCCTGATTGAGTTCGGCTCGCGGCTGTTCAACCGCGACGAGTGGATCGAGCGGCGGCGGATTCTGCGCCGTGTCTCGGCCTCTCTATAGGCTCTATTGACCTTTCGAGGAGACCACCTTCAACGCGATGTCCTCCTGATAGGCGGGGGAGGCAAGGACTCTGGTCCCTTCGGTGTGTGTGAATGTCTCCTCGCGCTCGGTCTTGCCATTGCGTGGGTTGAACCAGGTCGCCTTGTACTCGCCTGCGGGCAGGCGCACTTCAAGTTGCGTGTACTGCTTGCGTCCGTCCACGACATAGCCAGGTTTGTAGCCGGACATAATGCGGCCGTGATGGAGGTAGACCGCATACTGCCGTCCGGGTTCGGCGAGCGCGCGGACAGAAGCGCCCTCGGGCACGCCCGCGGCGATGAGTTTTTCCGCCGGCGCCATGCGGGTGAACTGGAGTCCCTGCATGAACGAGATCAAGTGCGAAAGCTGCTTGCGTAGGGCAGGTGAGCCGAATCCGGGGTTGGCCGCCGGCACGGGGTAGGTCCCGTCTTCGTGCGCCGCGATGAAAGAGTAGTCGAGGTTGTTGTAGTGGGCGCCGCCGGCGAGTATGAAGTCCCAGCCGTGGATGCGATAGATGGAATCGTTAGTGCCGTCGAATCCGCTTTCGTCGTAGCCGATGACGCGATTCAGCGAGTAGTTCTGGGCAACGGCGAGCGGGGGCCGCGCGTAGTGGAAATGAAAGACGGAGACTTCCGGATCTGGATCCTGGATGACTCCCTGATTGTTAGCGATGTTCTGGGCGATCAGGTGGCGATTTGGCAGCGACTTTTCGGTTGATGAGACGACACGCGCGATGTGGCGTTGCCAGTCGAGCGTCACGCCGGCAAAATAGGGTTCGTTGCAGATCTCGAATAACACGTTGTCGAACTCGTTCAACTCGGTGACGATCTTGCGAACCATCGCGGATTCGGCATCGACGAGGGAGGGATGCTTCAGCGTGAGCGATTCGTCATAAGGAGCGTTGCCGACACCATTGATGTTGCGCTCGACATAGAGCGGGCACTCCTTCCAGCGGTGCTCGTTGTAGTAGGCGGTAAAAAGTGTGACCTCGACGACGATCCCGCGCCTGGACGCCTCAGCGACGAAGTCCTTCAGGCGGGTGAAGTAGGCAGGATTCCATTTGGAGAGATCCCACTTGCCATTGCCGGCTTCGGCCCAGGGGGTGATGTAACGGCCGGGCTTGGGGGCGAGTGTATTGCCATGGATATTGAAGTCGCCGGGAAATTCGCGATAAGCGCCGGTGAAGATGCGGGTCAGGTTCAGGCGGTCGGCGGCGAGGGTGTCGAGATACTTCCGATAGTCGAAGTCGAGGTTGAGTACCGCGCCGTAGTGTTCGGCTGAGGTGATCAGCACGGTGGGGCGGCCGCGGAATTCGTAGTAGTGAGGGTTCGCGGGATGAAGTCCGATGGGCTTTTCAGCGCAGAAGAGTGTGCCGGTGGCGAGGAGGGAGAGGAGTAATCGCTGCATGAATGGCCTTTGCTATGGCAGGGAGCGGATCTTGAAATGACGGAATTCGATCGGGCTGCCTTCGGCTTCGAGGCACAGATAACCCTCGGCGGGTTGGGCGTCGGAGCCGCCGGAGACTTCCTCGCCATTGACCCAGAGGCGGATCTCGCCGTTGATGCCGCGGACGTAATAGTGATTCCATTCACCGACGCCTTTGCTCAGCTCCTTTCGAGGAAAGCTGCGCGAACCATTGGGCGAGAGGGGAGGGAAGGGTTTCAGTTTTGAGGTCCCGACGGCGAAGATGTCGCCATTGGTGGTGAAGAAGTCGGGCTTCTTGCCCGTCTTTTTCGTGTATTGTTCGGCGTAGCCGTGGTCGAGCATCTGAACCTCGATGCCGCCCTTGGGTAGCACGTCGGGCTTCAAGCCGGCGAGAGCCTCTTCGGGCACCCAAGCGAACACGCCGGAGTTGCCCGCGGAGTTCAGGTGGCGCCATTCGACGACCATCTCGAAGTTTTTGACCTTCTCCTTGGTGCGCATGACGCCGATGGGCTTGCCTGTGCACTTGAGGATCTCGCCGGACCAGACCCAAGTGTCGGGGTTTCCGTTAACCGGAGCGAAGTCGTTCTCGCCGAGTTCGCGCCACCCGGGTCCGGTTCCGTCGATGAACGCCTTAGGGGGCGTTTGGCCGTTTATTGCGCCTGCCATGCAGATGGCCAGGACCGCTATTGAGGTAGCTCTGCCTTGTCCCATGCACCGATCTTATCCATCTCCAGCACCATCGCGCCTTCCGTGTCGGTATGGAATGTTGGGGAGAACCTGCCACCCCACACGACATCGGCGGCGCTGTAGCTTCGAACGGCGTGCACGGTCTGGCTGAAGGTGTCGTCGAAGGCGCGGCAGAGGATGAGGAACTCGGCCTCGCGTTCGGCAAAGTCCTGCGCGGTCCAATGATAGAGGGGGCTTGACTCGTCGATGGGGTGGACGACGGTCCAGGCCAGGGGCAGAAAATAGATGCTCTCGCGTTCGAGCGCCAGTTGGTTGTACGTTCGTCTGGCACCGGCGCCTTCGCCTTCCACGATCATGAGCAGCACCTTGATGTCGATTTCCATGAGGACGTTGGGCCGGCGGTTGGCGGTCCTGAACATGAGCGCGCGGCCTTCGCGGTATGGCGCGACGAGGACCTTTTCGCTGAAGAGCATTTGCGCGTGGGGTTTGGAGAATCTGGTGTAGAGAAGTCCGGTGGCGATGGCGAAGCCGAGCAGGCCGATGAGGGCTTCAATGGACGCGACGGTGCTGGTCAGGATGCCCTTTGGGGAGATATGGCCGTAGCCGACTGTAGTGAGCGTTTGCGAGCTGAAGAAATAGGCGCCCATGAAAGAGTCCCAGGGGGTTTGGGTTTCCGCGCCGGAAAGGTGCTCGACACCGATGAGGAAGTAGACGCCGGCGAAGAGCAGATTCACAACCATGAAGGCACCGAGCAGAGTCGCCAGGAATGCCGGCCAGTTCTGCCGGGACAGGTAAAGGAAAATGCCGAGATCGGCGAAGCGCTGTCCGACTCGTTTGACGTTGAACCGTCCATTGGGGTTGATGATCCGGCTGACTCTGCCGGTGTAGGCCTGCGTGATCCCAGGGTCGAAGGTCGTGCGTGTCATGGGGTTCTGGCTATCTTCTCAGGATTGGAGATCTGTCCTGGTACCATTTGCAGGCTCCGCTGGTACCAATCTGTGCCGCTGCGGCTTGAGGCGAGGACATAGCCATGTGAATATCGGATTCGACTGCCTTCGAGGCGCTCACAAGGAGGAATACAAGTGAGAGCAATCCTACTGACCCTGCTGACCGTGTTTGCGTTGCTCACGACGCAGGCGAAGGCCGGGTCTTTAACATACGGGATTGCGGTTGCCAATAATAACGCCGCCGCGATGAATTACTCTTTCTTTTCAGCAAACCGTATTCCGACGGACCAATCGGCGTGGTGAGGCAATCAATCGGGATAACCGGATTGGACAAGACTGGAAACGGGTTCTCACTCACGAACATCGCCCTGGACACGCTGATTGACAACAATGTAGTGCATACGACTAACTTCGGCGACTGCACGATGGGCGCCGGGGGGGCTGGCGGGACTTTGGGCTGCGCGCCTGGTGGAGATCAGTGGTCGACCACCAGCAAGGCAATCTCGGAATCGGGGACAGGCCCGTTTGGCATAGGAGCATCGGGGACGCTTTCAGCCGGAGATGGGATAGCGTTTGTCCTGTTTGGTTCACTGACCGGCTCAGTCGTAGGGGCAGGACTCGGTGACGGCATATATATCGCAGGCCGTCTATGTGACCAATGTCGGTCAGTTGCCAATGCAATTCTCATTCGAGTTCGCGGACGTCGTTGCGAACGCCCAGTACACCTCAGCGGAGCTGAATCTGGCCGGTGCGTTACTCGACTTCAACGGCGGCGGGGCCTCCGTCAACCTCGATGTGCAGGCGAAGTTCAACTCGAATCTGCTCGGCCTTGGAATCCAGGATGCGTGCTCCATCAACAATGGAGTGCTCTCCGGGACAATTTGCCGAGGGGGAACGAGTTTTGGCCCGAGCTCCTTTTCGGCGACGGGTCCAAGTAGCGGGACCTTCGGTCAGGGATTGAAATTCACGCTTTCCGGCGATGGAGATGCCGTTGCGATGACTGGCGCGGCCGACTGGGAGACGGGCAGCGAGGTGCCCGAGCCTGGAACATGGGCGATGATGCTCGGCGGTGTTGCCGTGATGGCACTGCGTCGCCGGATGCGGTAGCTGCAGAGCGCGCCGAGGCGGTTTGTGGTTATCTTCTCAGGATGGACGACCGCTTTGGCCTGACGCGGGAAGAGCACTCCCGGCTGCGTGGATTGAAGAGCCCTGAGCGGATTCAGGCCTTCCTGGATGACGAGATCGCCTACAATCTCGAGCCGAACGGGGCAACGTGCTACTCGCCGCGAATGGCGCTGCGGCACAACGCCGCGCATTGCATGGAAGGGGCGCTGCTTGGTGCGGCTGCACTGCGGGTGCAGGGGTATCCGCCGCTGATCCTGGATCTGGAGAGCGTGCGGGACGACGATCACGTTCTCGCCGTTTACAGGGTGCGGGGGTGCTGGGGGGCGATCGCCAAAAGCGATTACTCGGGGCTGCGGTTTCGCGATCCGGTGTACAGGACGCTGCGGGAACTGGTGATGACCTACTTCCCGCACTACTACAACCTGAAAGGGCAGAAGTCGCTGCGGGCATTCTCGACGCGGGCGGTGAACCTGGCGAAGTTCGACCGGCGGGGCTGGATGACTTCGGAGGAAGACGTCTGGTACATTCCGGAGTCGCTGTATGAACTCGGGCACACGAGGATTCTTACCGCTGCGCAGGAGAGGGCGTTGAAGCCAATGGACCGGAGACTGTGGGAGGCGGGCCGCCTCGGGGGAGTGGCGCACTGATTGCGGCTCTTCGTCAGTTGCAGGCCGACAATGGCCGGCCCGTGCGGACGCAATCGGCGAGGAGGGCTGAAGGTTTCCAGAACGGGCCCTTGCTCGTCGTAGAGGCGGGAGAGGGAGTCGAGGAGGGAAGCGAGGCCGAGGGCGTCGGCAGTGTGCATCGGTCCGCCGCGCCAGGCGGGGAAGCCGTATCCGTGCAGGTAGACCATGTCGATGTCGGAGGCGCGTTCGGCGACGCCTTCCTCGAGCAGGCGGGCGCCTTCGTTGATGAGGGCGAAGAGGGTACGTTGGCGGATGTCGCGGCCAGTCCACTTTCGCCGAGCGATGCCGTGCGCGGCGGCGTATTCGGCCAGTTCGGGAACGAGGGTAGGGTCGGGGGTCGACTTGCGGGCTTCGTCGTAGAGATACCAGCCCGCGCCGGCTTTCTGGCCGGTGCGGCCCTGCTGCACGAGGATATCTTCGAAGGTCTCGGCCTCGTAGTGGAAGCCGAGCCGGAGAGCTTCCTGACGCATGAGGCGAAAGACGTCGAGTCCGCTGAGGTCACCGACGGCGAGCGGGCCCATGGCCATTCCCCAGGCGGTGAGGGCCTGGTCAATCTGGGCCGGAGAAGCGCCTTGCGTGGCGATGTCGACGGCCTGCTCGCGGTATGGCATGAACATGCGATTGCCGATGAAGCCGTAACGGTTGCCGGAGACAACAGCGGTCTTGCGAAGGCGCTTTGCGAGCACGAGGGCTGTGGCCAGGGTTTCGGGAGATGTGCGGGCGCCGCGGACGACTTCGAGCAGTCGCATGATGTGGGCCGGGCTGAAGAAATGGAGCCCGAGGACGGACTCGGGGCGGGAGGTGGCGGCGGCGAGCGAGTCGATGTCGAGGGTAGAGGTGTTGGTGGCCAGCAGGGCGTGCTTGGGCGCGACTGCGTCGATGGCCTGGAAGATGGTGCGCTTCAAAGAGGGGTCTTCGAAGACGGCCTCGATGAGGAGATCGGCTTGAGCGGCGGCCTCATCGAGAGTGGCGGTAGTGGAGAGGGTGCCGGCCCGGGCAGGGTCGAGGCGGCCTTTGGCGGCCAGGCCCTGGAGGGTGTCGCTGATGGAGCGGTGTGCGGATTGAAGCGCGTCCGGATTGGCATCGTTGAGCGCGACGGGGATACCGGCACTGAGAAAAGCCGTGGCAATGCCGCGGCCCATTGTGCCTGCGCCGATGACAGCGACGCGGTCGACGGTGCGGGGGGCCGTGTCGCGGGTGACGCCGGAGACTTTGGAGACCGCGCGTTCGGCGAAGAAGGCGTGGATGAGCGCGGCGGCCTGCGGTCCGCGGAGGCACTCTTCGAAAAGGCTCGATTCATAGGCGAGGCTCTCGGCGAAGGGCAGGCGGCAGGCAGCCAGGACGGCATCGAGCGCGGCCAGGGGCGCAGTTTGCTGCTTGAACTTCTTGGCGACTGTTTCGCGCACGAGGGCGGCGAGCGACTCGGCTTGCTCCGGTTCAACGAGCTTGGAGTCGAGATCGCGGGTGCGGCGAGGTTTCGTCGAGATGGAGGCAAGATGGAGAGCGGCCTGGACGAGACCGTCCTGGGCGATATCGTCGATGAGGCCGAGGTCGAGGGCTTCTCGCTCTTTGATGGGCTCGCCGAGGGCGCACAACTCCAGGGCGCGGGCGACGCCGACGAGGCGGGGCAGGCGCTGTGTGCCGCCTGCGCCGGGAATGAGGCCGAGTTTCACTTCCGGCTGGCCGAGCGTGGTGCGGGGCGCGGCGATGCGGTAATGGCAGGCCATGGCGAGTTCGAGGCCGCCGCCGAGAACCGTGCCGTGGAGAGCAGCCACGACCGGCTTGTGCAGGTTTTCGATGCGGTTGAGCGTGGAGTTGAAATCGATCATCGGCTCTTGGCCGCGAGCGATGGCGGGGAAGGCACGGATGTCGGCGCCGGCGACGAAGGTGGAGCCGGCGCCTTGCAGAACTACGGCCGTGATTTCGGTGGCGGAAGCGGCTTCGAGCATGGCCGCGTCGAGGCCCTGAAGGACATCGCGGCTGAGCGCGTTTACAGGAGGGCTGTCGATGGTGACGAGCAGAATCGAGTTGTGGCGGGAGGTGCTGACGAGGCCGGGCATGGGCGTTGTCCTAGACTGAAAGTATTGCCGATGAACGAAGAAAAAGTAGTGCTCGAGAGCGTGGAGCAGGTCAATGAGAGACTACAGCACGCGCAGTTTCCATTCAATCAATTCCTGGGGGTGCGTGTCGTTGAGGCCGTTGAAGACGGGCTGACGATGGAGACCGAGGTGCGGCCGGAGTGGGGCAACGTGCTGGGGTCGATGCACGGCGGTGTGACGGCAGCGCTGCTGGATACGGCGGTCGGGATTGCCGTGTTTCGAGCCTTTGGGTTCAAGCGGCCAGTGACAACGGTGGAGTTGAAGGTGAACTACCTTCGGCCCATTGTTGCCGGGAAAGTGACTGCGAGGGCGCGGCTGTTGAAGACGGGGAAGACGCTGATCGTGGGGGTGGGGGACGTATTTGACGAGGCGGGAGAGCACTGCGCCACGTCGCTGGTGACGTACATGCTGTTGTGAGGGCGAGTGGGGCAAAAGACCCACATGCAATTGGGGTGTGACTGTTGCGTGGGCAGGAGAAGTGCCTAACCGCTACATTTCCAGACGCTTTCTGTAGAGGATTTCTACATCCGAAACTGGCCCTTTGATTGCATTCATAACTGTGGGAAGGGGGGTCCTCCATGGCTAGAGGCTCCGTCGTCATCACCACGGAACGATGTAAGGGCTGCGGATTCTGTGTCGAATTCTGCCCGACCAGGGTCCTGCAGCTCTCCTCGGCGTTCAACGCCAAGGGATATCACCCGCCGCACATGGTTGCGGCGGAGAAGTGCTCCGGGTGCAACCTGTGCGGCATGTACTGTCCGGACTTCGCGATTTTCGGTTACAAGGCGCCGGTAGTGAAGAAGGACCAGGAGGGAGACGCATGACGCATGCTGATCCGCGCTGCGTGCTGACAGGCACGCACTTCATCAATGGGGACGCGGCGTGTTGCGAGGGGGCGATTGCGGCCGGAGTTCGATTTGCCGCGGGATACCCGATCACGCCTTCTACGGAGATAGTGGAGCGTTTCGCTTCACGGGCGCCGCAGGTGGGCGGCATGTTCATTCAGATGGAAGACGAGATGGCGGCCTCGATCACGATCCAGGGCATGGTGTGGGCGGGAGCGAAGTCGTTCACGGTGACATCGGGTCCGGGCTACTCGCTGATGATGGAGCACATCGGTTTGGCGGCGATGACGGAGACGCCCTGTGTGTTTGTCGATGTGCAGCGCGGCGGACCTTCGACAGGGCTGCCCACACTGCCGAGCCAGAGCGACATGATGCAGGCGCGGTGGGGCAGCCACGGCGACTACTCGACGATTTCGCTTTGCCCGCAGAGCCCGCAGGAGTGTTTCGACCTCTCGGTGAAGGCGTTCAACCTGGCGGAGCAGTTTCGTGTGCCGGTGATGTTCATGATGGACGAGTGCGTGGGTCACATGACGGAGAAGGTGGTGATCCCGAAGGCGGAGGAAATCGACGTCTATCCGCGGCGGAAGGCATCGAAGCCGCCGGGCGAGTTTCTGCTGTACGAGCCGGGGCCCGATCTGGTGCCTGAGATGGCTCATGCAGGCGATGGCTACAACGTCTACGTGACGGGGTTGACGCACGATCACCGGGGGTATCCCTCGATGACGGCAGCTCAGCAGCAGGAGCTGATTCCGCGGCTTTTCGAGAAGTTGAAGCGGGCCAGCGACGAGCTGGTGATCGTCGAAGAAGACGGGCTCGAAGGCGCCGACGTCGTGGTGGTGAGTTACGGAATCACGGCGCGCGTGGCGGATAGGGCGATCAAGGAAGCGCGGGCAAAGGGGATCAAGGTCGGCAAGCTGAGACTGATCTGCGTGTGGCCCTTCCCCGAGAAGAAGATTCGAGAGCTGGCGCCGAAGGTGAAAACGCTGGTGGTGCCGGAGCTGAACATGGGGCAGGTGGTGCTGGAAGTTGAAAGGTGCGCGGGCGGGGCCTGCCGGCGTGGTTTCGCTGCCGCACCCGGGCGGCACAGTGCACAAGCCGGAAGTGATTCTGGCGGCGATCGAGAGGGGTGCGCAATGAGTTCTGAAATCGACTGCATGGTTGAAGAGCTGCAGAACCCGGTTGAGCAAGTACTGCGAAAGGACCGGATCCCGACGATCTGGTGTCCGGGCTGCGGGATCGGCACGACGGTGAACAGCTTCGCCTACGCGCTGATCGGCACAGGCATTGATTTGAAGAAGACCGCGGTGGTGAGCGGGATCGGCTGCTCGGGGCGCGTGTCGGGCTACATGAACGTCGATTCGTTTCACACGACGCACGGCCGGGCGATTCCGTTTGCGACAGGACTGAAGCTGGCCAACCCGGAGCTGAACGTAATTGTGTACTCCGGGGACGGCGACATCTCCTCGATTGGCGGCAACCACCTGATCCACGCCGCGCGGCGCAATATCGACCTGATGGTGGTGTGCGTCAACAACATGATCTACGCGATGACGGGCGGGCAGGCTGCGGCGACGACGCCTGGCTCCTCGACTTCGACGACGACGCCCTACGGCAGCTTCGAGCCGGAAATTTGCCTGCCGCAACTGGTGGACGCGGCGGGCGCGTGCTTTGTGGCCCGCTGGACGGCCTATCCACGTGAAGCAACTGGAGCGCACGATGGCCAAGGCGCTCAAGATGAAAGGGTTCCGGTTCATCGAAGTGTTGAGTCCGTGTCCGACGCTGTATCAACGGCGGAACAACCTGGGCGACGGACTGGCGGCGATGAAGGACTACAAGGATCGCAGCAAGATCCGCAACGGCGCGCCGACGTATGAAGTGGCGTTGGTGTCGGGCGGACCGATCATCGTGGGCGAGTTCGTGGAAAGGCAGCGGGAAGATTACCTGACGCTGATGCGCAGGCAATTGGGCACGAACTTCAAGGAACTACCGCCGCAGCCGAGCGAGGACGAGACACACGAGGGGTGCTGCTCATGCTGAAGGAGATTCGGATCGCGGGATTCGGCGGGCAGGGCGTGATCCTGTCGGCCCACATACTGGGGCGGGCGGTCGCGCTGCACGAGGGCGGCTACGCCACGATGACACAGAACTATGGACCGGAGGCGCGCGGGGGCGCGGCGAGCGCGGCGCTGATCGTGAGCGACGAGCCGATCGCGTACCCTTATCTGACGCGGCCTGATGTGCTGATCGTGATGTCGCAGGAAGCGTACACGCGCTTTACTCCCGAGCTGAAGGAGGGAGGCGTGCTGCTGGTGGAGCAGGACATGGTCCGGCTTGACGGTCGCGGGTCTCATGCGCAGGTCTACAGCATTCCGGCGACGCGGTTTGCCGAGGAAATCGGCAAGAAGATGGTGCTCAATGTGGTGATGGTGGGGCTATTATGCGCCATCACGAAGGCTGTTTCGCGCGAGGCAGCAAGGAAAGCAGTGGCCGATAGCGTGCCGGAGAAGTTCGCGAACCTGAACCTGGCGGCATTCGATCGCGGGTATGTACACGGAGAGGAATTGCTGGCAAAAGGCGCGGAGCGCGACGAGGCTCCGGTGGCCGTGGGCGCGCTGGAAGGCGCGAACTAGCGGGCTGAGGCGGCGATTTTCTGGGCGATCTGCCGGGCCTGGGTATTCAGGGTGTTGAGCTGGCGCATTTCGTCTTCGGCGCCCTGCACGGCGGATTGAATGCGGCTGACGTCAGGGATGGCCGCGGCGGGATTGTCCCGATTGGTGTCGAGGCGAAGAGCGAAGGCGCGGTATTGATCTGAGATATCGCGGAAGCGCCGCTGGAGGCTTTGGAGGGTATTCTCGCGGCGGCGGTCGAGTTCGATGAGTTCGCGAGCGGCGGCGGCGGCGTCCTGCAGTTTTTTCTGATCGCCCGATGGGGTATCGCGGGTGGTGCGCAGGGCGGTTTCCAGTTGGGCGATGCGGGCTGCCTTGCTCTTGATTTCGGCTTCGGTGACCTCTATGAGGCGGCGGGCGCTGGCGAGATCGTCGCGGAGGTTTGAGGCATTCTCTTCCAGTTTCTTGCGGTCTGCACTGACCGTTTCGAGTTGGGCGTCGAGTTGCGCGGCGCGCTCGCGCGAGTCGCTGAGCGCGGCCTGAAGTTGGTTGATCCGCTGTTCGGCCTGGGCGAGGCTGCGAATGGCCTCGAGGCGTTTGGACTCATCGGGGGGCTGTACGGCGCGGGGGCTGGGCACTGTAGGGTGAATACCCTCTCTCATCATCTGCTGGCGGAGCGATTCAATCTCGCCGACACGCGCGGCGATCTCTGACTGGAGAGTCTTCCTGTCGGCGGCGGCTTTGGCTGCGTCGAGGAAACTCTGAGCGGCGATGCGGCGCTCATTGATCCACAGCCAGAGGAACACCGCGGCGAGGGCGGCGAATAGCATGGCGGCGAGCCGGGATGGGTGGCGCACTGGATCACTCCTTCTTCCTGGATCGGACGGCGAAGCGGCTTCGGTAGACGAGCGGTGTCCCGCCGGCTGTGACTTCGACGGTGAAGTTGCGCGGCGTGGCGGGAGGGATTTCGATATCGATGGCCCACATGGAGGCCAGGCGGGAGACGGCGTCGGAGATTATTGGCGCGATTTCGGTCTGGACGCGGGCGAAATGTGCCTGGCCGCCGGCGGCTTCCATGATCTGCTGGAGACCGGTCTGGTAGGCCTCGTTGAGACGGTCGCGCAGGAAGGCGAGGTGAGTGGCGAAGACAGGGGCGTCGAGTTCGGCGAGGGTGGCGGCGACCTTGGCGGTTTTCTCGCGGATGAGCGCTTCAGGAAAGCGGCGACTGAGGTCGCGCGCGTCGCTGTAGTTGATGACAGGATTAGTGTAGTCTTCGCGGTAATTGAAGATGTTGGAATCGGTGACGCAGAGGACGGCGGTGCGGACGCCGGTCTTGTGGAGGAGTTTGGTGGCGAGAACGGCGGCGGGCTCGACGCTATCGAGAAGGTTGGCGCGTCCGGTGATGGCGAGGCCGGTGATGGCGGCGGAGACAGCGGCCCTGTCCGGGGTTGGGTCGAGCAGGACCTGCAGGCCGTCCTGAACGCGGAGGAGGCCGATATAGGCGTCAGCGGGGAGACGTTCGAACTCGGCAAGGAGAGCCTGGCGGGCTGCGTCGGCGAGGGTGAGATCGCCTGTGAGGTCGAAGATGACAAGCAGGAGCAGGGGCGTCGACTCGTTCCTGGTGCGGACGACCTTCGCATCGATGCCTTCGACCTTGACCTTGATGGAAGCGGCGTCAATTGCGGCTCCGCCTTCGGGCCAGGCAGTGACGCGGCGAACGGAGCGAGACTCGCGCGACTTGTCGGGCGCCGAAGGGCCGAGGACGAGCAGCGGGAGCAGGTCGCGGCGGGTCATGATCAGAAGCTGAACCTCAAGCCGACCTGAATGACACGGCCTCCGCGGGAGCCGATGATCTTGCCGGCATTGGCATTGGGGGCGCTGGCGGTGCCGATGAAGACGTCGGGATCGTTCCACACGCCGAGGTTGATGAAGTTAAAGCCGGAGGCGTTCAATTCGAGAGCGCGTTCCTGATCGATGGCGAAGCGTTTGCTGACGCTGAGGTCGTGGTTCTGGGTGGTGGGGTTACGCAAGGTGGGGTGAGTGCGGGGACCATTGCCCATGGAAAAGTCAGCGGGATGGGAGAAGGCGGCGGGGTTGAACCACTGGTCGGGGCCCTGTTCGGGGGAGTGGGGCTGACGCCGTCGACGACATCGACGCGAACAGTTTCGAGGACGCTGCCGGTGTTGTTGAACTGGGCGCGAAGGGCGAGCGGCTCGCCGCTGGCGACGGTGGAGATGCCGCTGACGGACCAGCCGTCGGTGAGGTAGCGGCGCCAGTCGTTGAAACTGAAGAACTGCTTGCTGGTGCCGATGGGGAGTTCGTACATGAAGCTGAGGGAGAGGCGGTGGGGATTGTTATAGGCCGAGAGCGACCACTCGTTGCGGGCATTGAACATATCCTGGCGGCCATAGGGGCCGCTGTAGTCGTCCAATTGGCGGGAGTACTCGTAGGAGGCGTTCAGGGAGAGGCCGGAGGAGGTGCGCTTCTCCGCACGCAGGGAGGCTGCCTGGCGGCGATAGCGGCCGGCGGGCCAGAGAGAGCTGGGCTCGAAGCCGAGGTACTGGGGATAGGGCCTGAGCTGGCGACGGAAGGATTCGTCGTTAAGCTGGTCGCGCCAGGAGAGCTGGTCGGGGTGGATGGCGTTGGGGTTGACATTGACGCTGCCGACGAAGAGGTCGCGTCCCCAAGCGAGGCCGAGGGCGCCGGTGAGGGTGAATGTGCCGGGAAATTCGCGCTCGTAGCTGAGGCCGGCCGACTGATAGAAGGGCTGGCGGCCTGAGCGTTCGATCAGATCGGGGCCGGTAAAGTTGGCGGCATCGCCGCGCAGATCGGGCAGGGTCTTCGACGGAGGCGGCACGCCGTCGCTGAGGATGAGGGCGGGGGTGAGCTGAAAGTTCTGGGAGATGAAGGTGGAGTATCCGTTGAAGCCCTGAGTGCCCCACTGGCTGTTGTAGATGGGCGCAGGGGTGTAGTTCATGGCGTAGGAAGCGCGGAGGACCGACTTTCTATTGCCGCGGGGGTTCCAGGCGAGGCTGAGGTTGGGCTGGGGGCGGAGCACGTTGGGCATGAACGAGCGGCCCTGGCCTGACTGGCCGGCGAAGACGAGCGCGCCGGGGCGGCCATTCTCGGGATTGATGACAGAGAGATCGACGGTGGACTGACGGTCGTAGCGCTCGGTGCGTGGCAGAGCGAGTTCGAGATTGAGGCCGCCGCTGAGGGTGAGGTCCGGGCGGATCTCCCAGGTTTCCTGGACGGCGACGAAGCCGCGGGAGTTGCGGAAGTAGGAGGGTGAGGGCACGAGGCTGACTTCGGCGTAGTCAGAGAGCCCGAGAAGGTAGCTGGCAAAGCCATGTCCGGTATTGACGATGCCGGGCAGGCTAGTGAGGTATGAGCGGAACTGAAAGAGGCCGGCGGGGAATTGGGGCACGTAGGTATTGACCTGGGTGCGGACGAACTGGCCGACGATGCGAATGTTGTGCTTGTCGCGCTTGAGGGAATGGGCGTTGGTGAAGACCCAGGTGTTGCGGGCGGTGCGGGAGACCGGGTTAACGCGGCCCATGGGCAGGTAGCTGCCGAGGCGGAGGGACGGGAATACCTGGGCGTCGACGCCGGTGAGACCCAACTCGGCGTCGAAGTCGCCGGTGTCGGAGGAGTTCTTCGAGTTGTCGCGATAGACTTCAACAGTTGCGGTGTTGACGCTTTGAGGTGTCGCGGTCAAGGTGTGCTCGAGGGCGAGGCGGCGATTCTCGTAGACGCGATCAGGTGCTGCTGAGTCGGCGGCGTTGGGAATGTAGCGGGCAGAGCCGGCAGTGCCGTTGGTGAAGGAGAGCGTGAAGGCGAGGCGGTTCTTTTCGAGGAAGGTATGGTCGACCTTGGCGATCATGCCGTCGGCTGTGTTGGTTTCGGGGGCGACGACAAAGTAGTTATTGCGATAGAAGGGGCCGGCGTCGGAGTTGGGAAGTGGGTAGTAGCCGAGGGCGCGGCGTGCGACCGGGTCCTGGCGCGCGAGCGGAATCGCCATTTGGGGAAATGGGTCGCGGAAGTGCTGGAGGTTCGTTTCAGAGACAGCTTCGGCAGGGTTGAAATCCGGATTGAGGCGGGTGGAAGCGGGGTCGAAGATTCGCAGCGGCTCGCCGGCCGGGTCGACGACGAGGGAGTAATCGCCATTGCGTTCGGGGGCAATCGGGACGGTGCGGAGATAGGAGCGGCCGATGCGCTCACGCAAGCCTTCGTAGCTTAAGGAGAAGAAGGTATTGCGGCCGCCCGGATAGAGTTTCGGGATAACGACGGGGCCGCTGACATTGAAGCCGAACTGATTGCGGCGGAGGAGGTTCTTGGTTCCTCCGCGCTGGGCGATTTCATGGGGGACGGCGTCGAGAAAGTCGTTTCGGAGGTTTTCGAAGACGCGTCCGTGGAACTGAGCACGGCGGCTCGGGGCGCCGGCGACACGGCGGGGTGAATCACCGCGCAGGCCGAGATCTCGGGAAAGGACCTTGAATTCTTCGGCGGCGCGCTCGATATCGGTTCGCTCTGCGCTGGGGCGGGGTGTCGCGGTTTGAGCGTCCAGGCGGGCGCAGAGGCAGATCGAGAGAAGGAAAACAGCGCGCCGCATGCCGAAACTTCAGTGTATCCCGTGCGCTAAGCTGACGAAGGATGAAGCTCTCGGAACTTGCGCGGCACTTAAGGTGTGAACTTCGAGGGGAAGGCGATCCCGAGATCCTCGGCGTGGCAGGGATGGAGTACGCGGAAGCAGGCCAGATCACTTTTCTTGCCAATTCGAGGTACGCCCCGAAGGTGAAGGAGACGCGGGCGAGCGCGATCATTGCAGGCGCCAAGACCGGGGAACTGGGGATTCCGACAGTTGTCAGTGAAAATCCGTACTTGGATTTCGCGCGCGCGCTAGCCCTGTTCTATCAACCGCCGAAGCCCGCTTTAGGGATACACCCCACGGCGGTGGTGGCTGCATCGGCGCGGATCGGGGAAGGTGCATCCATCGGGGCCGGGTGCGTGATTGGAGAGAACGTAAAAATCGGGGCGAAGGCCGTCTTGCACCCGCTGGTGTCCGTCTATGAAGGAGTGGAGATCGGCGACGAGTTTCTGGCGCACAGCGGCGCGGTGGTGCGCGAGAACTGTCGCATCGGCGACCGGGTGATTCTGCAGAACAACGTCGTGGTGGGGGGAGACGGTTTCGGATTCGCCAAGCGGGCGGACGGGTCGCACGAGAAGATCGTGCAATCGGGGCCGGTGGTGGTGGAAGACGACGTGGAGATACAGAGCCTGTCGTCAGTGGACCGCGCGACTGTGGGGGAAACGCGCATCCGGCGGGGCGCGAAAATCGACAGCCTGGTGCAGATCGGGCACGCCTGCGAGGTTGGCGAGGACAATATCATCTGCTCGCAGACGGGGCTGGCGGGGTCGACGATTCTGAAGAAGAACGTGCTGCTGGCCGGGCAGGCGGGCATCTCGGGCCACCTGACGATTCATGAAGGGGCGATCGTCTACGCGCAAAGCGGGATCGGCGGCGACGTGGCGGCGGGCAGCATCGTGAGCGGGTCCCCGGCGTTCGAGGCGGGGCAATGGCGACGGGCGATTACGGCCTTTCCGCGGCTTCCGGAGATACTGAAGGCGGTGCGGCGACTGGAGAAGCAGGTGGCTGACTTGGAGCGACGATTGGGCGAGGAGAAGGAATGAGCGAAAAGCCTAGATTGGAGCGGGCGCACCTCGCATACGAGAACCGCGAATTCCTGGAGAGCTGGAATGGGCGGGGATTGCGAATCCTATCGGAGTACCTGGAGCCGCTGGACCGCTTTAGCCGGTCAAAGATCAAGGACACGATCGTGTTCTTCGGTTCGGCGCGGATTGAGGAGACTGGTCCGATGTCGCGGTTTTATCACGACGCGCGGGAACTGGCGAGCCTGATCACGCAGTGGTCGGACGCGCTGGATCCGCCGACGCGGCGATTCGTGGTGTGCACGGGAGGCGGGCCGGGGATCATGGAGGCTGCCAATCGAGGGGCACAGGACGCCGGAGGCAAGTCGATCGGATTGAATATCGCGCTGCCGTTCGAGCAATTCCCGAATCCGCACATCTCGCCCGAGTTGAATTTCCAGTTCCACTACTTCTTCATGCGCAAGTTCTGGTTTGCGTATCTGGCCAAAGCTCTGGTGGTATTCCCAGGGGGATTCGGAACGCTGGATGAGCTGTCGGAACTGCTGACGCTGACACAGACGCAGAAGCTCAAGAAGCGAATGATGATCCTGCTGTATGGCCGCGAGTTCTGGAACGAGGTGATCAACTTCGATGCGCTGGTCCGCCACGGGATGATCTCGAAAGAGGACATGAACCTGCTGCAATTCGTAGACGGGCCGGCGGAAGCGCTTTCGCTTCTCAAGGGCTTCCTGGCGGCACACTACCTTCAGCCGCAGCATATTAGCGAGGCAGAGGAATTGCCCGATATCGCCCAGACCAGATTATAGAAAGCGGTTCGGATACATTAGATTAGGACGGAACATGGCGCGTGATCCCTGGCGCGACTGGCTTCGCGGATTCGGCTGGTGGGAGAAGCTATTCCTGCTTTCGCTGGCGCTGGCCATCCTGGCGCAACAGCTGAACCTGAGCGGCACCGCGACCCTGCTGACAAGCCTCACGGCGGGAGCATTGGGCACGGTGACGATCTGGAGGCTGGGGCTTCGGGCGACGCGGCAAGCCATCTGGAGCCTGAAAAACCGGCTGATTGTCGCATTCCTGTTGTTCGCATTCGTGCCGATCGTGCTGATTGTTGTGTTGGCGGAGGCGGGCGCATGGGCCATAGCGGGGCAGGTTGGCGCCTACATGCTCAACAACGAGTACGAGCGGCGTATCAACTCACTACGGGGGAATGCCTTCTCGCTTGCGCGGATGCCGCCGCAAACCCGGGCTGAGGCAGTGCGCCGGGCCGGTTTCGCATTCCAGGGACCGCTATCCCGGGCCTGGAAATCGTGGTGCACGACGAGCAGGGACAGGAGGTGCGATTCCCGGAGGATTGCACACTGAAAGTTCCGCCGAAGCGCCACGCGAACACGTCCGGCGTGCTGGTGAAGGATGGGCGCTTCTACTTCTGGGCTCATGCCGGCAATGAGCGAACCGAGGCGGTGCTGGTGGTGCCGATCACGCGGAACTACCTGCAGAACATGGTGCCGGCGCTGGGCGACGTGCAACTGACCGCGCTTCGGCTCGATCCGAACGAAGCACGGATGCAGGCCCGTCTGCACCCGCCGGTGGAAGGTGAGCAGGAACTGATCGAGGGATCCGGGCGTGGTGCCTGAGCCGGCCAATTTCATGGACCTGCGCGTGAAATGGGGTCTAACGATGCCGGCGTCAATGTGGGAGGAGCCGGAGCAAAGTCCGCACGATCGTGCTTGGCGTGGTGACGCGCATCTGGGGAGTGATGCGGGTGATCTTCAGCCTGCAGACAGATCGAGCAACAGCACGGCGTTGGCGGCGGTGCTGGCGATGTGTGCGCTGCTGTTCCTGCTGGTCGAGATCGTCTCGGCGAACATCGGATTCCGGCTGACGACGTCGATTACGACGGCGATGGAGAACCTGTACGAGGGGACGCAAAGCGTGTTCGGGAGGGGGAACTGAGCCACCGGATTCCGGTGACGGGAGACGATCAACTGGCTGAGGTGGGCCGTTCGTTCAACGGCATGACGGAAAACCTGGA
Source organism: Bryobacteraceae bacterium (assembly GCA_963714395.1). GTDB lineage: Bacteria > Acidobacteriota > Terriglobia > Bryobacterales > Bryobacteraceae > JACADU01. The sequence continues at coordinate 314,543 of CAVQOO010000013.1, read as the reverse complement.
GCGGCTGTTGGCTGCCGAGAAAGAACAGCAGCGGATGATGGCGGAACTCGAGATTGCGCGCGAGGTGCAGAGCCAACTGCATCCCAAGCCGCTGGAAGGGCTTGGAGCGCTGCGAATCGCGACGATCTGCAACGCGGCCCGCACAGTATCGGGGGACTATTACGACTACCAGACGATGGACGATCGACGGCTGGCGATTGCGATTGGGGACGTATCGGGCAAAGGGATCAGCGCGGCGCTGCTGATGGCGACGATTCAATCGGCGATGCGCAGCCTGCTGCGACACTGCGTAGCAATCTCCCAGGCAGCCACGGTGCCTTCAGGGCGCACCACGGATGTCCATCGGATTTCAACGGCGCAGTTCGTTGGGGAGTTGAATCAACAGTTGTTCGCGTCCACGGCGCCTGAGAAGTTCGCGACTTTCTTCTTTGCCGTTTACGATGACGAGCAAGGGACGCTTTCCTACACCAATGCGGGTCACCTGTCTCCATTCCTGATCAGGAACGGAGAGGCGATCCCGCTGGATTCCAACGGGATGGTGGTAGGCGCATTCAGTTTCGCGACCTATGACGAGAGCGTGCTTCGCCTGGAGCCCGGCGACCTGCTGGTGTGCTATACCGACGGAATCACGGAGCCGGAGAACGCCTACGGCGAGATGTACGGCGAGGAGCGGCTGGTGCGATTGCTGCTGCAGAACGCGCAAAGGGACGCGGCGGAGATCGCGCAGCTTGTCGTAGAAGACGTGCAGAAGTGGACGTCCACTCCGGAATTGCAGGACGACATGACGATGTTGATTGCGCGGAAGGAAGGTTAGAGAGTTGGACGGGCTAGCGAGCAAGGTGCTGCGGCTGCTGGCGTTGATCGCGGCGACGCTGGCCGCCGGCACGATCGGCTACATCGCGGCGGCGGGATACCCGCCGTTCGATGCCTTTTACATGGCGGTCATGACGATGACCACCATCGGCTACGGCGAGATCAGGCCGTTGGGCGAGGCAGGGCGCGTATTCAACGTGTTCTACATGATGCTCAGCGTGAGCGTGCTTTTCCTGACCTTCGGGATGGTGACGCAAAGCGTGATCGAGGCGCAGTTTGCGGGATACTTCGGGAGGCGCAAGACACGCAAGATGATCGATTCTCTGAACGGACATTACATAGTGTGCGGCTTCGGCCGCGTGGGACGAGGAGCGGCGGCAGCTCTGCGGGCAGCCGGAAAGTCCGCCGTGGTGCTGGATCGACGCGAAGACCGGGTGGACTGGGCGATGAAGGATGGATACATCGGGCTCTTCGGCGATTCGACGCGGGACGAGATTCTCAAAGAGGCGGGCGTGATGCGGGCCGCGGGCCTGATCGCGGCATTGGCCACGGACGCTGACAACCTGTTCGCGGTGATCTCGGCTAAGGCGCTGAACCCGGCGATTCGGGTCGGCGCGCGCGCGGCCGAGGAAGAGGCAGAGCGAAAGATGCGGCAGGTGGGCGCCGACAGCGTCTTCGCTCCGTACAGCATGACCGGAACGCGACTGGTGCAATCGCTGTTGAAACCGCACGTGCACCAGTTTCTCGATTTCGCGACAACGAGCCCCGACCTGAACGTTCGCATCGAACAGATCCGTGTTGGCGGCGGGAGCGAACTGGCGGGAAGGTCGCTGGCGGAGATGAAGTTCAGGAGCGAGATGAAGGTGATTGTGCTGGCGATCAGGCGGGCGGCCGGAGAGATGATTTTCAACCCCGCCGCGGATACTCATGTGGAGAGTCAGGACCACCTGATCGTAATGGGTGAGCCGGAGCCGCTGCGGCGGCTCGAGACGCGCGCCGCGGGAGGGTAAATGAAGGTAGTCACACCGGCGCAGATGCGGGAGATTGACCGGCGGACGATCGAGGCCGGCATTCCCAGCCTGATCCTGATGGAGAACGCGGCATGCCGCTTCGTTGAGGTGCTCGAGAAACTGCAGGGGCCGTTATCGAGGCACCGCGTTGTTGTCATCTGCGGGAAGGGCAACAATGGCGGCGACGGACTGGCGATCGCCCGGCAGTTAAAACTGCGCGGATGCGCCGGCATCGACGTAGTCCTGCCATGGCCGGTGGAAGAGCTGAGCCCGGACGCGGCGGCGAACTTGCGCATGTTGAGCGTCGTCGAGATTGCGGTGAGCGGCAAGGTCGAAGCCAGGATGAGGACGGCGACGCTGGTGATCGACGCGCTGCTCGGCACAGGGCTGGAAGGCCCGGCGCGAGGCGCCGCAGCGGAGTTGATTCAGGAGATCAATTGCGGATTTCCCGTCGCTGAGATCGTCAGCGTGGATATTCCGTCGGGTTTGCATGAAGACGGACCAAGCGTGCGCGCCAGCCATACGGTGACGTTTACGGCGTTGAAAGTCGAGCAGGCTTTGCCACCTCTGTGCGATCGGGTTGGCGAACTGCATGTTGCGCAGATCGGCACTCCGGCCTCGATGTTGGCCGATGAAAACGAGTTCTGGCTCCAGACAGCGGAGCCGCAGGGCTTCCGGCGGTTGTTTGCCGCGCGCAAACGGGGCGCGCACAAGGGAGATTTCGGGCACGTTCTGGTGGTGGGGGGCGATCGTGGGAAGGGGGGTGCCGCGGCGATGGCAGGGCTGGCCGCGCTGCGCATGGGAGCGGGGCTGGTTACGGTTGCGGTTGCACGGGAGGAGCGTGCCACGGTGACATCGCTCGCGCCGGAGCTGATGACGCAGGAGATCACGGACGACCCCGGCGACCGCGATGTTCTGGCAGTGGGGCCAGGGCTTGGCAGGGACCCGGAATTGTCCGGCTTGGCGCAGCGGCTGTTTCTGACCTCAGCGATTCCGATGGTGGTGGACGCCGATGGGCTGAACGCTCTGGCGGGAACGGCCTTCCATGGGCCAGGCCCGTGGCGAGTGCTGACGCCGCACCCAGGCGAGATGGCGCGGCTGGCGGGGTGCAGCGCGATCGACATACAGGCCGATCGTGTCGGCGTAGCCCGCAGGTTCGCGCAGGAACGCAATGTCGTGCTCGTGCTGAAGGGCCAAAGAACACTGATCGCGATGCCGGGCGGGCGGGTGTATGTGAATCCAACCGGCAATCCGGGAATGGCCACAGCCGGGTCGGGGGACATCCTCACGGGACTGATCGCGGGAATGATGGCGCAATGGCCTGACCGGCGCGAGCAGGCAGTTGTGGCGGCGGTCTGGCTGCATGGCCGTGCCGGCGACCTGGCCGCTGCCTGCATTGGCGAACTGAGCCTGACGGCTACTGATCTGTTGACATACCTGCCCGGCGCGATTCGCGAGATAGGTGCTTGATGACGCACGCCGTCTACGAGACACGGACCGAGGATGACACAATCAAACTGGGGGCCGAATTGGCGAGCGGGTGGGGCCTGCCCGCGGTAGTTCTACTGATCGGCAATCTGGGAGCTGGAAAGACGACGATGGCCAAGGGGATCGCCGAGGGGCTAGGTGTCACGCACCGGGAGGAAGTTTCGAGCCCGACCTTCCCTCTCGTTCACGAATACGGCGAACGGGGGCAGCTTGCCCATGTAGATCTCTACCGCCTCGACACCGTGGAGGAGGTGGAGTCCCTTGGGCTGGACGAGATAATCGCGCGCGCGGACGTCACGCTCCTGGAATGGGCTGAGAGATTTTCGCAACTGATGCCGCGGCAACGCATCGAGATTAGAATCCAGGCACGCGATGACGACTCGCGCTGCATCGAGGTGACGGAGTACGCATGAATTCGGACGGCGGACGGACAAGATCGTCGATCGTCTTTTTGGGCGTGCTGGCAGGATTGCTGGCACTCCTGCTGGCGTGGCTGGTCAAGCCGTTTCTGGAGGCGATTTTCCTCGCGCTGATTCTCATGTTCACGTTCCAGCCTCTGTTCGCCAAGGTTCGGAGGCGGGTTCGGAGCGACAGTTGGGCGAGCCTTCTGACCGTGCTGTTAATCGTCGTGCTCGTGCTGACGCCGATGACGCTGGTGGCATTCGCGGTGTCGCGCGAGACGGCTGAGTTCCTGCGGGGTCTCAACGCAAAAGCGGCAGACGAGGGCGGCGTGATGAACTATATCGGGCACCAGGTGGAAGGGCCTCTGGCATGGCTGGCGTCGAAGACCGGGCTGCCGACGGCCGAACTCGAGCAGGAGGCCCGCGGGAAGCTGCAATCAGCGGGAGGCGCGGTTGTGGGATGGGCAGGCCGTGTTGCGGCGAATCTCACCACCACACTCGGGACGATTGTCATCGCGCTCTTCACCGCGTTTTTCCTGTTTGCCGAGGGGGGGAAGATCCGAACGGGGTTGAGCGGTTGGCTCCCGATGAAGCAGGAACGAATCGACGAGTTGTTCCATGTGCTGGCCGACTCGATTGTGGCGAACATGTACAGCATGGCCGCGGTGAGCGTGGCGCAAGGGACGCTGACCGGAATCGGGTTCGCCATTGCAGGGCTTCCATCGCCGCTCATGTGGGGAATTGTCGCGGGCATCACGTCGCTTATCCCAATCGTGGGGTCGGGGATTGTCTGGATGCCGGGGATGGTAGTGCTCCTCATGCAGGGCTCCTACGGCAAAGCGCTCTTCCTGCTGGCCTGGGGAGCGCTGCTGGTGTCGAATGTGGACAACGTGATCCGTCCTTGGGTTCTGTCCGGACGGACGAACATGAACACGCTCGTGCTGCTGTTTGCACTGCTCGGGGGGATGCAGGCGTTCGGTTTCATGGGCCTGTTCGCGGGGCCGGTGATCGTGAGCGTTGCCGCGGCGGTTTTCCGGATTCTGAGGGAAGAACTGGGCGAAGCACGGAAGCCGACAACTATTTCCTGAGGACCGGAAACGAGACGCGTCACTGCTTTTTCTTCGGGTCCTGTTGCTGTTGCTGCAGTTTTTCCTTTTCGCCTGGCTTGTATAGAGACGGTCGCTTCTTCTCGGCGGCCTTCTCCTTCTCCTCCTGCTTTTTGACCTCCGCCTGGCGCTCAGGTGTCATCATCTCCTGCCGATCACGTTTGATCTCGGTCTCGCGGGTCTCGACCGATTGGGAGCGTGTTTTGAGGTCGACTTCGGACATCTCGATCGAGTCGCGGGTGGTGTCGATGGCACTGTCGAGGACAAACAGGTAGCGCTCCAGGTCCGGAGGGTTCGCTTCCTTGAACTTCTCGAGCTTGGCAAGCATGTCGCGCTGCACTTTGGTGAGGCCGGCAAGGGTGGTTACGGGCTTTTTGTGTGCGAGCGCGTCGTCGATGAATGTGTCGATGGCCTCGGTGATCTGGGTGTACTGCTCAAGGGTGTCGTGGATCATGCCGCTGCGACCGGTCTTCTTCTGGCTGAAGAGCTGTTCGAGCAGACTGATGCGCTGCTCGGCGAATTTCTGATAGAGCGGGATGCGGAGGTCCGGTTCCTGGGCGATGCGGAGCTGATCCACTTCGTCGGCAGTCAGGTAGTCGCGCTGGGCCGAGGCGTGCGATGCGGCCAGCAGGATGAGGGCACAAAGGATTCTCATGCGATCACTCACTTTCCGCTCATGACTCCGAGCAAATACTCTTCATGGACCATGGAAACACGATCGCGCAGCTTCTCCGCCTCGGGGCGGTCCTCGATGCCCAGAGCGGCGGCGATATCGGTGATTTGCCGTGACGATCTCTCTCGACCGCAATTCTCCGCGCTTGAACTGTTTGGAGAGTTTAGAGGCTTTCCTGCCGGTTTCCCGCAGCGATTGCAGTGAGAGTTCCGCAGCCTGCACCGTTTCCTCCAACACCTCGAAAAGTTGGGCTCTACTGCCGCTATCGCGGACGATCTTGCGAGCCGCGACGACGGAAGAATCCGCCCAAGCCAACGCCCGTTCGCTTCGGCGAACCAGGTCGGGCTCCTTTTTGATTTGCTCCAGCGAATCGGGCGGCGGGGCATTGGTGATGAGCAGAGCGAGCAGAAGGCACATCATTGCTGCAGCACCTTCTTCAGGATTCTCACCCGTTGCCGGGCCTTGAACTCTTCGTCTGGGAACTTGCCTTCGCTGACGGAAAGGAACTTCTGGTAGCTGGCCAGGGCCGGCTCGGGTTGCTTGAGGGCGTCGAGTGTGGTGGCACGGAAATAGTGATAGGCAGGAGTCTCGCCGCCGAGTTCCTTCGATCGCTCAAGCGCCTGCAGCGCGACGTCGAACCGTTTCATGAGCAGCAACATGCCGGCAAGCTCATTCCACGCCTCAACGCTGTCCGGTGTCAAGCGGGTGGCCTGATAGAATTCCTTGGCGGCGTCCTCATAGCGTCTCTGGTCGCGCAACAGCCGTCCCAGGAAGAGTCGCAAGTCGGCCCGGGCAGGCTCCAGCTTCACCAGTTCCTCCGCCAGGGGAAGGCTCTTTTCCGGCTGCTTGTTGCGCAGGTAGGCGGTGGCCAAGGCGTACAACACGGCTGGAGACGGACTTGATTGTCTCAGTGCCTCGAGCTGTTCGGCGGCGCCAGCATTGTCTCCCTGAGTGAGCAGAATGAGACCGAGCCGTTCGCGCGCGACTGGATTGTCGAGGACTTTCCGGTAGGACTCCGCGGCCTTGGCGGGCTGCGCTGCCTGCTCCCAGACTTCGGCAATTTCGAGGGGGAGCGAGCGGTTCTGCGGGTCCAGTGCCAGTGACTTTTCGAGAGCGGCTGCCGCTTCGGTCCACTGCTTGCGGGCTGCCAACGCCCGGCCGAGCAGGTAGACGGGTTTTGGGTCATTGGGTTTCTGGGCGGCGGCCTTTTCAAGCCAATCGGCGGCCTCCTCAGGTTTGCCTGCCTTGAGAAGGGTCTGGCCAAGGTTGAGGCGTGCTTCAAAGAGGTCCTGCTTGAGTTCGAGGGTCCGCCGGTAACCGTCGATGGCGGCCTGGTCCTGGCCGGCAAGCGAGTAGGCGAGTGCCAGGTTGAACTGATAAACGACCTCTTTGGGGTCCTTTTCAGTCAGGGACTTGAGGATCGCGATTGCCTGATCGAAGCGGCCGGCGTCGAGATGGGCCGAAGCCTCGGAAAGCGGGTCCGGCGGCGCCGCGACGAGTAAGAGGGCAGGAAGTGCGCAGGCCCAGGTCATCACCTTGATTCTACAGGCCGGGAGCAGGACACCGTCAGGTTCGGAGGAGGTCGCGCAGGAATCGCCCGGTATACGATCGTTCGCATTGGGCGATATCTTCCGGAATGCCTGTGGCAACGACCTCGCCGCCGCCTTCGCCGCCCTCGGGGCCCAGATCGATGATCCAGTCGGCGGCCGGATGACTTCCAGATTGTGCTCGATGACCAGCAGGCTGCCGCCGTTCTGGATCAGCCGCTCGAAGGCGTCCAGCAGCTTGGCGATGTCGTCGAAGTGCAGGCCGGTGGTCGGCTCGTCGAAGATGTAGAGCGTGCCCTGGCTGGAGGCGCTGTGGGTGAGATGGGCGGCCAGCTTCACGCGCTGCGCTTCGCCGCCCGGAGAGCGTGGTGGCCGACTGCCCGAGCCGCAGGTAGCCCAGCCCCACCTCGGCCAGAGGCTGGAGGCGCGAGACCAGCTGCGGCGGGCCTGCGAAGAACGTCAGAGCCTCCCGCACGGTGAGCTGCAGCACTTCGTGGATGTTCAGCCCGTGGAAGCGGACATCGAGAATCGCTGCTTGTAGCGCGTGCCCTTGCACTCCTCGCAGATCAGCTCCACGTCGGCCAGGAACTGCATCTCCACCGTGACGGTGCCGTCGCCCTGGCAGGTTTCGCAGCGCCCGCCGGGGATGTTGAAGGAGAAGTGGCCGGCGGTGTAGCCGCGGCGGTCGGCTTCGCGTGGTGGAGGCGAACAGCTCGCGGATGAGGTCGAACGCCTTGATGTAGGTGACCGGGTTGGAGCGCGGCGTGCGGCCGATGGGGGTCTGGTCGACCAGGACCATGTCGCGCACGAAGCTCGGCGCCGGTCGACGCGCCGGCAGGTGTGTCTTTCGACGACACCTTCGACTTCGCCGGCATCCTCCTTTGAGCGGTCGCGCCGGTAGCGCGAGGCCAGAGCGTGGTAGATCACGTCGTGCACCAGCGTGGACTTGCCCGAGCCGAGACGCCGGTGACCGCGACCATCATGCCCAGCGGAATCTCGACGTCGATGTTCTTCAGGTTGTGTCGCGCGACAGCCGTCGAAGACAAGCTTGCGGCCGCGGGCCGGCTTGCGGCGTTCGGTCTTCAGCGAGGTCTTGATCTCGCCGCGCAGGTAGCGGGCGGTCAGCGAGCCGTTCCTTTCCGCCGCTGAGCATTGCGGCGAGCGTTCCCTCGAAGATGACCTGGCCGCCGTGTTCGCCCGCGCCGGGGCCGAGGTCGACGATGTGGTCGGCGGCGCGCATGACGTCGGCGTCGTGCTCCACCACCACGATGGTGTTGCCGAGGTCGCGCAGTTCCTCCAGAATGCGGATGAGCCGCGCGGTGTCGCGGGTGTGCAGCCCGATGGAGGGCTCGTCGAGCACGTAGCAGGCGCCCACCAGCCGCGAGCCGAGGCAGGTGGCCAGCTGGATGCGCTGCGCCTCGCCGCCGGAGAGCGTGGCCGAGAGCCGGTCGAGCGTCAGGTACTCGAGGCCGACGTCGTTGAGGAACTTGAGCCGCTGCCGGATCTCGACCAGCAATCTTGTCGGCGATGCCGGCCTCTTCCGGGGGCAGGTCGAGAGCGCATCGAAGAACCCGGGCGGCCTCGGCGATGTTCAGCCGCGACACGTCGGCGATGGTTTTGCCGCCGACGCGGACGTACAGAGCCTCTTCGCGCAGCCGCGCGCCCCTGCACGCCGGGCACTGCGTGTAGCCGCGGTAGCGGCTCAGGAAGACGCGCACGTGGACCTTGTACTTCTTCGTCTCGAGGTCGGCGAAGAAGCAGCCGGATGGCGCTCTGGATGCGTCTCGCGCTCGGCGGGGTCGAGATCGGCGTAGGCGGTGCTGGAGCGCACCTTGCCGCCGCGTTCTTCTGCAGGAATGCCTGCCTGGAGTTCGGTACTGCGGCTTGGTCCAGGGGTCGACGGCGCCTTCGTCGAGGGAGAGCGACGGGTCGGGGATCACGAGGTCCAGGTCGTAGTCGATGGTGTTGCCGAAGCCCTGGCAGCGCGGGCAGGCGCCGAACGGGTTGTTGAAGCTGAACAGGCGACGGCTCGGGGTCAGGAACTCGAGGTCGCAGGTCTTGCAGGCGAAACGTCTCGCTGAAGCGCAGCCGCCGCGGTTCCAACTCGCCGGCCTGTTCGAAGATCACTTCGCCGGCCTCGCGGTAGCAGATCTCGACGGTGTCGACGAGGCGCTGATGTCGCCGGGCCGGATGACGAGGCGGTCGACCAGGACGAAGACGGGCCTGGAGAAGTCGATGTCGAGCAGCGATTCCGGCGTCGGAGAACTCGAAGACTTTGCCGTCCTGGAAGAGCCGGGTGAAGCCCTTTTGCGCAGATCGAAGAGGTGGTCGCGAGCGCCTGCGCGTCGCCGGCTTTAAGGGTCCTGACGGGGAACAGCGCGTACCAGCGCGAGCCTTCCGGCTCGCTGAGCATGCGCGCGCGCGACGTGGTCCACCGTGTCGCGCTCGACCCTGGTTCGCAGGTGGGGCAGAACGTGCGCCGGCGCGCGCGAAGAGCAGGCGCAGGTAAGTCGTAGAACTCGGTGGAAGTGGCGACGGTCGAGCGCGGATTGCGGGTGGTGTTCTTCTGCCGGATGGCGATGGGCGGCGCGATGCCGTCGATCTCGTCCACGTCCGGCTTCTCCATGCGCTCCAGAAACTGCCGCGCGTAGGCGGAGAGCGACTCGACGTAGCGCCGCTGCCCTTCGGCGTAGATGGTGTCGAAGACGAGCGACGACTTGCCCGAGCCGGACACGCCGGTGACCACGGTGAGCTGGTTGTGCGGGATGTCGACCGAGATGTTCTTCAGGTTGTGGACCCGCGCATTGCGAATCCTCAGCCAATCTGACAAGCGGGGAGCCTTTCTGTCCGGGAGGCGCGGGTAAGGGGATTCACTATCATTGTACTTCCCCCCGATGATGCAGCCCCGCCTGGCGCGACAACTTCTGCTGGCCTGGTACAAGAGCGTCCGGCGCGACCTGCCGTGGCGCGCAACGCGCGACCCATGGCGAATCCTGGTCAGCGAGGTGATGCTGCAGCAGACTCGCGTTTCCGTGGTCATACCGTACTACGAGCGCTTCCTGGCCAGGTTTCCTCAACCGGAGGATCTGGCCGGAGCGCCCGAGCAGGAACTGCTGACGGCATGGAGCGGCCTGGGCTACTACACGAGGGCACGAAACCTGAAGCGTGCGGCGCAGGCGATCGTGCAGGCGGGCTCTTTTCCGGCCGATCTCGAGGGTATCCGGGAGCTGCCGGGGGTTGGAGAATACACAGCCGCGGCGATCGCCAGCATCGCTTTTGGGCTGCCTCACTCGGTGGTGGACGGCAACGTCTTGAGGGTACTCAGCCGCTACCATGCCGAGAAGGGCGACATTCAATCGGCCACGGTCAGGGTGAGGATGAAGGAAGAGGCGCAGCGATTGCTCGATGCCAGAGCGAGCGGCGACTTCAACCAGGCGATGATGGAGCTGGGCGCGACCGTCTGTCTGCCGCGCAATCCGCAGTGCCTGCTCTGCCCGTGGCGGGACGACTGCAAGGCGCGGGCATTAGGGATTCAGGCGGAGTTGCCGGTGAAGCTGCGCAAACGTGAAGCGGTGAAGCTGCAGGTGCAGCTTCTGGTGGTGCAGAAGGAAGGCCGGTTGCTGCTGCGGCAGCGAGGCGCAGGGGAAACGCGCCTGGCCGGATTCTGGGAGCTGCCGCAGGCAGAGGACCTTCGCACGGCGGAACGGGGAGACCTGCTCGGGACATTCCGGCACACGATCACGCGGCACGATTACACAGTCGAGGTGTGGCGCGCCGCGCCGGTCAAGGCTCCCAAAGGGTATCGCTGGTTCAGCCGGGAAGAGGTTGGCGCGCTGCCGCTGGCTACCATGTCCCGGAAGGCGCTGGACCTGGCCGGTCTCTGACTCCAGGAATGCCTGGTGGGAAGAATTGGCTATTGACCGGCGGGCGGCTGCCGCATTACTGTTCAAGTGAAGCCGTGCGCACGCTGCTGCCAAGGCTGGTTTGTCTGGGCATGTGCGTTTTACTCGACGCCCAGACGGTGAAGTCGCCTGCCTACACCGAGACCAGCATCATCGATTACGCTACCGGCAGGCCTAACCTGCTGACCCTCAACTCGCTGGCCGTGATTCACGGCGAGAACCTCTCCTATCTCACGCGGGCGCGCCTGGAGTCGGACTTTCAGGGAGGCAGGTATCCCGCTGCGCTGCCCGAAGCCAATGTCGCCGTGAAGATTCGAGGTTCAGCCGTACCGGTTGAGTTCGCCTCGCCGCGCATGGTGATTTTTGTGGTTCCGGCGACCGCGGGGCCCGGAAAGGCGGACCTGCAGCTCGTCCGGCAGGGAGTGGCTGGGCCCAAGGTCACCGTGGAGCTTCGGACGGAGATGCCGCTGATCTACCCGGCCGAGCAGGATTGCCTGCTGGCGCGTCATGCAGATTCGGGAGAGTGGGTCGAGACATCCGCCCCAGCCGCACCCGGGGAAGAAATACTGCTCTATGCTGGAGGGCTTGGCCGCCTGACTCCGCCGCTGCGGGATATGCAACCGCCTATGACCCGGCTGATTATCGAGAAGTCCCGCGCATTCAAGGTGATGCTGGAGGGAATCGAGGTCGAGGCGGCCGCGGTTTCGTATGTGGGGTCGCTGGTTGGCTATGCCGGAATCTTCGAGATACGGTTGAAACTGCCGTTGGCGGTCGGAGAAGATCCCAAAGTCAGCCTGATTCTGGGCGAGTTAGCCTCGCCCGTGACGCTCCGCCTGCCTCTTCGATACCTTCCAACGCAACCTGATGGCCCCCGGACGCGTTGAACTCAACAGGAAACTATGAGCGGGGAGAAGCGCGCCGCCGGGTTACCCTAGAGTCAGATGAGCGAGGCCAGGATGAAGCTGATCGTACCTCTCCTATTGGCTGCCGCGGCGATTGCCGCGGGACAGTCCACAGGACAGCCCACGACGGGACAGCCCGCCGGCCCTCCAGCGGCCAAGGCTGAGAGCAAGCCGGACGTGAAGGTCTATACAGTCCCGATGGGCACCAAACTGCCGCTCCAACTGATCAGCAGCGTGAGCACCAAAACTGCCGCTGTCGGCGACAAGGTGTACTTGCAAACCAATTTCCCATTTGGTTCTGAGGGAAAAATCCTGGTGCCGGCCGGGACTTACGTGAGCGCCACCGTTACTTCAGTCAAGCGAGCGGGGAAGGTAAAGGGCAAGGCAGAACTCTATATCCGCTTTGATTCCTTGACTTTGCCCAATGGGATCACGCGTGACTTCAGGGCGACGGTATCGTCACTGGACGGCTCCAACCCAGGCAGGGTGGACAGGGCTGAGGGCAAGATCGAGGGGGACGGCGGCAAGGGCAGCGATGCGGTGAAAGTTGGGGAGGCAGCCGCCTGGGGCACGATGATCGGTGGCGTCGCGGCGCGATCCAGTATGGGAGCGGGCATTGGCGCAGCAGCGGGCGCCGCGGCCGGATTGGCAGGCATCCTGCTGACGAGGGGTCCGGACGCCATTCTTGAACGCGGTTCGACAGTCGAGATGGTCTTGGACCGCACCTTGACCTTCACGGACCTGGACGTGGCCGGCTTCACGGCCGGGGCGCCTGCACAGGTGGTGGCGCCGAGGGCTCCGGAGCAATCGCGGAGCCGATTCCCGCTCTAGTTGCAGGCGGTCCATGCGTTAAGGCCTACACCCGAGGATGCGTAGGGTTTCTAGGGGAGGCACCTTCTCAGGACCTTACCCGATTTCATGGCGCATGAAATGCCTTGAATGAGTAGCCCAACGGATTCAATGACTCGCCCGAGCGCCCTATAATCCACAGTAAGGTAATCCATGGGTTCGATTGAACTCCAAGTGTTTATCGCACTTGGAGTCGTCCTGGCCGCTGTCCTGATCGCCCTCGCTGTGGACTTCTTGAAAGGGAGCAACGAGAGGCTTCGGGAGAGAAATGCCGCGCTCGTGGAGCGCGAGAAGGCGGCTGGCCAAAGGGCATCGCAAGTTGAGCGGCTGCATCACCAGATGGTGGAACTGGTGGAGGCATTGAAGGACGCCGAGCAGATGCAGCCGGTGGCGGTTTCTGCGCCGATGGTGCGTCCGAAACGATCGGAGTTTCCGGAGCCCGCGATAGGAGAACCGGCTCCAGCTACGCTCATTATTCCGGACGCAGGACTGGCGGTGGTGACGGAGACACCGATGCCGGAGTCGGCGATTGAAGTGAGGGTGGTCCGGGACGAGAGCCTGCTGGTCACAGAGGACGAGGTGATTGAGGAACTGCCACCGAGCGCGGATCTGGTGATCACTGAATGGGGCGGGCCGGAATTCGGGGATCGCAAGACGCGGCGGTTTGTTGGGGAGCCGGAGAGCGCAGTCTGGGGGCTTGATCAGGGTCCGGCGATGCCCGTGAGCGGCGTGCAGGCTGAGGCGCCGCCTTGGCAGGACTGGATTCCGGCAGAAACGATCGAGCCGCAAGTGGAAGAGGTAGTCGAGCAGGTGGTGGAGGAGACTGTGGCGGCCGGGGAGTTGGGAGAGCCGGCGGTAACTGGCCACATCGAATCGAAGGTGGTTGAAATGCCGCGGACGCCAGTTGCGGCACCGCATGGAAATGACGAGATGGATAACCAGGCGATTCCAGGGGGCGTCCATCCACCGGCTGTACTCAGCGACCTGCTGCTGTCGGAGGAGACCTTTTTTGGCGTCACGCTGTCGATCAGTGTTGTGGACTACGTGCGGCTGACGGCGGAGAACGGCAAAGAGGCGGTAGAGGGGGTGATGTCCGCGCTGGAAACGCTTGTTCAGGCGTCGGGCAGCCCGGCGGACCTGGTGTGCCGGATCTCGGAGGACGAGTTTATTGTCGTCTGCCCTGGGGCGACGGGGGCGGTGGCGACGAGCCGGGTGCAACTGCTTTCGGAGAACCTGTGGGACTTTCAACTACGATCGCTCGTCTCCTTCGCGATCCTGTTCAGTTGGGGGGCGTCAGAGTCGGGGCTGATGCCGAACATGCCGAGAATTCTGGCGGACTCTGTTGACAGGGCTCGCGAGCAGATGCTGGAATCGCGGCGCAGCCGCCGCGCGCTGACGTGGGCGAGCGCGAAGTATGGGCTGCAAAGCAGCGCGGGCTGAAGAATCAATCAGAGTGCAAGACGTCGTCGATGGCCTTGAGAACCGTTTCCAACTTGAGCGGCTTGGCGAGGGTTGCGTGGGCTCCGAGATAACCGGCGATGCGCAGGTAATCGCCTCCGAAGGCGCCCGACATGGCGATCACTTTCAGGTCAGGGTAGACCTGGCGGATCTCCTTGATTGTCGCAATGCCCTCCTGCTCGGGCATCACGAGGTCGGTGAGGATGAGATCGTAGCCGCCGGACGTCAGCATTGAGAGCGCGTCGCGGCCGTTCACTGCGATGCTGACCTGAAATCCGACGGTTTCGAGCATTGCTCGAACTACTTCCCGAACTCCAGGGTCGTCATCGACAACCAGGATGTGTTTGCGAGACTTTGCTTCGGTCATTGCTGTGAGTGAAGACCGGCGGATTTCTCCGACGCCGAGGGACATTCTCAAGATACACCCAACTGAGGACGGCCCTCGCATTACTTTGTTGTGATTTGCTCTATTCTTTCGATCTCTTTCCCAGCCTCAGAGTACTTGCCTTGTGACATCAGATCGCGATATCTCCGAAGACGCGAGCGGATCTCTTCCAGAGTCTGGCTCCGGGCATCGACTGTTGGTTGGCCAGGGCCAGCGGACGTCGAAGCTGGCGGGGGGGCCTCGGTGGAAGTTGGGGAGTAGCTCTCGCCGCCGCTCAGTTCGCGGAGAGCCTGCTCGTAGCTGTCGGAGTAGACAAGCCGGTTGCCCATGGCCATGGCGATCTTCTTGAGCTGAGGCATTCTGGCTTCAGAAGCCTGGATATAAATCGGCTCGATGTAGAGCAAGGTGTCGTCGACCGGAAGCACGAGCATCTGGCCGCGCAGCACCTGCGACCCCTGCTGGTTCCACAAGCTCAGGTCCTTGCTGATGTTCTGATCCTGGTTGATGCGAGCCTCAATCTGCATTGGGCCGAAAATCAACTCCTGCTTGGAGAGCTGAAGGAAGATCAGTTCGCCGAGGTTGGGGCCATCGCAGCGGGCCAACATGAGGCCGATGAGGTTGTCCTTGTTGCGCGGAGTGAAAGTTGTGAGAAGCAGGAACTCCGGCGTATCGCTTCCGGGCACCGTGGAGACAATGTAGGTGGGAGCGACCGGGTCAGGCCGGCCTGCGGCGCTGTTGATGTTGCGGGCCAGATCCCACTGGTCCTCCTTGTTGAAGAACGCCTCGGGATCGGTCATGTGGAAGACGCGGTAGATCTCGGCCTGCACGCGGAAAATGGTTTCGGGATAGCGGGCGTGCTCGCGGAGGTCGGCAGGCATGGCCGAGGCGGGGCGGAAGAGGGAGGGGAAGAGGCGCTGCCAGGCGGCGATGAGCGGGTCGGCCGAATCGAAGACGTAGATGGTGACGGTGCCGTCGTAGGCGTCGACGGTGGCCTTTACGGAGTTGCGAATGTAGTTGACGCGGCCCATGTCGCCGACCTGGACTGACGGGAATAGGGGTGCGACGCCGAGGAGGTGAAGCCGTCGATGATCCAGACCAGGCGTCCTTCGCGATTGACCACCAGGTAGGGATCGCGCTCCCAGTGGATGAAGCCGGCCAGTCCGGTCGAGCCGTTCGCGCACCTTGCGGCGGATCATCATGCGGCTTTCCGGGTCTAGGTAGCTGGTGAGCAGGATGTTCCAGTCGCCGGTGGCGGCGGCGGCGGCGAAGCGGAGCAGCGGGGAGGAGATGGGGAAGCCGCCCTTGCCTTCGTAGCGGGTCTCGACATTGCCGGCGCCGGACGGGTAATTGAACTCCGGCTGGCGAGTGCGCACGAAGACGGGCTCGTGGGTGACCTCGCCGTAGTAGATTTCAGGTCGGGTGAGTTTGAGTCCCTCCATCTTGACCACCGGCGGAGCGTCCTGCACGAGCAAGTAAGGCAGGCCGTCCTGGGTGATGCGGGCTGCCTCGGCGACCACGAGTCCATAGCCGTGGGTGTAGACAAAGTGGGGGTTGATCCAGCGCGAACGCGCGTCGGCCGGCAACTGGTTGACATCGAGCTCGCGCGGAGAGAGCAGCACCTGGCGAAGCTGGCCGTTGATGCGATAGCGGTCGACGTCGGAGTCGGCGAAGACGTAGTAGGGGCGGAGGGCCTGGATCTGGGTGACGGTATCGTGGAAGGCGCGCCAATCCCAAAGTCGGACGTTATCGAGCAGGGGCTGGTGCTTCTTGAGGTCGACGACACCCTCGATCCTGGCTTTGAAGTCGATTTCGCGGGAGCGGTGATCCAGGCCGTAGGCGGAGCGGGTGGCGGCGATATGGCGCTGGATGTAAGGACGTTGAATGGTGATCTCGCTGGGGCGGACGTAGGTGCTGTAGACGATGCCGGGAAGGAACAGGCCGACAGCCCAGAGGGCAGGGACGAGCAGTGCCGGCCAGATACGGCCCGTGAGGAAACCGGCCGCGCCGATCACGCAGGCGGCCACCTTGACGAGAATCAGGGGCAGGATGACATTTTCGGCGACCCAGTCAACGCCGACGAGCGATTCGTGCTCTTCCAGCAGGAGATCGTAGCGATCGAGCCAGATGGAGAGTCCCAGCAGCAGCAGCGCCGCAGCGCCAGAAAACATCAGCCAGCGCGACTCAAGGGCCCGGCCCAACTCGCAGATCGGCGATGTCGACAGACATCTGACCCTCGCTACGCCAGTCGACGCCCTTGCGGAAGATGGCCCATCCCCGGCTGGCCAGCAGATACACAATTGCCTGCAGGATCAAGACACCGAGCAGATAGGAGAGCAACATGCGCCAGGCGGGAAGCTTGAAGAAGTAGAAATTCAGGCCTTCGCCGAAGACAGGGTCGCGCCATGTCGATTCGGTCAGACCGGTGCTGCCCATGAAGCGGAGCAGGACCCAGCGGTCCGCCCAGACGACCAGCGACGCCATCGCGGCGGGAACCAGCAGCGCGAATGATGAGAGAACGGCATAGGAGCGATGCTCGCGCAGGGAGGCTCCGGCCGACTTCATGCCGCGGGCGTGAGCGACCCACAGAACCACGTAGGCCAGGAAAAACGCCAGGACACCGGGGAGCATGGCGTAGCTCAGCATCGCGATCCAGGTGTCGACCTGTCCCATCTCACGCCACCATTGATACTCAATGACGTACCCGGCACTTGAGCGGAACGTCATGAAGAGAATGAACACGAGGGGGATCAACAGCCAGGCGCGGCCGCGGCGCATAGATTCAGGATAAGGGTTCACAACGACTCCAGTGAATTCAGTGTATGCCTCTGGATGGGGGCGCAGATGAATAAGTTTTTACCGAGGGAGGACCGCCAGCGTGCTAGAGGTTGGCATCGGATACCATACAAGCGAGTAAAGTTGTCTCCGGGACGGCTGCCGTTTCCAATCTACCTCTTTAGATGCAGTAGCTAACTGTAGAGAAATTCGACTACGGACCATTTGGTCTGATATTCTGGAAATGGCAGTCGGCCTCACACCGGGTGATTCATTCCGAGGCGTTACTGCCAACAAAGGTAATCATTCATGCCTAAGACGATCGAAGTGACCGAACTCATCTTGCGGGACGCCCATCAGAGCCTGATGGCGACCCGAATGGCCATGGAGGACATGGTGCCGGCGTGCGAGGACATCGACAAAGCCGGGTACTGGTCTGTCGAGTGCTGGGGTGGAGCGACATTCGACTCCTGCATTCGATTTCTGAACGAGGATCCCTGGGAGCGGCTGCGGACGTTCCGCAAATTGTTGCCTAATTCGAAGCTGCAAATGCTGCTGCGGGGACAGAATCTGCTGGGCTATCGCCACTATGAAGACACCGTAGTGGACCGGTTTGTGGACAAGGCCGCGGAGAATGGGATGGATGTTTTCCGCGTATTCGACGCGCTGAACGACATTCGCAACGTCCGCCGGTCGATCAAAGCGGTGAAGAAGGCCGGCAAGCACGCGCAGGGGACGATCTGCTACACGGTGAGCCCGCTGCACACAGTGACGGGCTATGTCGAGATGGCGCAGCAACTGGTGGAACTGGGCTGCGACTCGATCTGCATCAAGGACATGGCCGCGCTGTTGAAGCCGAAACCGGCATACGACATAGTCAAGGCGATCAAGCAGTCGTGCGGGGACGACATCGCGGGTGCACGTGCATGTCCACGCGACGACGGGCGTGACGCTGGTGAGCCTGATGAAGGCGATCGAAGCGGGCGCGGACTGCGTCGATACGGCGATATCGAGCTTGTCGCTCGGGCCGGGGCACAATCCGACCGAGTCGCTGGTGGAGATGCTGGAAGGCACGCAGTACAACACGCGGCTGGACAAGGACCGGCTCTTGAAGATCAAGGAGTATTTCGCTGGCATCAGGCCGCGGTACAAGGAATTCCTGTCCAACATCACCGGCGTGGAAACCGAAATCTTCGACAGCCAGATTCCGGGCGGCATGATCTCCAATATGGAGAGCCAGTTGAAGCAGCAGGGCGCGGCGCACCGGATTAAAGAAGTACTGGCGGAGGTTCCGAACGTGCGGAAGGTGGCGGGCTATCCCCCACTGGTGACGCCATCGTCGCAGATTGTAGGAACGCAGGCCGTATTCAATGTGATGATGGGCCGCTACAAGGTGCTGACGGGCGAATTCGCCGACCTGATGCTGGGCTACTACGGAACAACTCTGGGCCAGCGGGATCCGGAAGTCGTCAAGCTGGCTTCGCGGCAGGCCAAGAAGGATACGATCACCTGCCGGCCGGCGGATACGTTGAAGCCGGAGTGGGAAGAACTGCGGTCGGCCGGACTTGGATTGAAGGGCTGCAACGGCTCCGACGAGGACGTGCTGACGTACGCGATGTTCCCGCAAGTGGCGCCGAAGTTTTTCTCGACGAGAGCCGAAGGGCCGAAGAACCTGGGCAAGGATCCGTCGGCGGTGAAGGCCGCTCCGGGCGGAGCGCCTATGCAGGACAGCGGTAAGGGTCCGGTGCTGACCACGATCACCTATGACGTCAAGCTAAACGGCAAGACGCACAAGATCACGGTGGAGCCGGCGAAGAAGTAGTCAACCGGCCAAGGGCTGGAGCTGCCTGCAGAGGGCCGCACGCCCTGGCGTTCATAAGAATACTTAATCGAGGTCGAAATATGTCTATCCAGTCGATGGAACAGAGAATCGAGAAGCTACGCGAGCGGCGAGCGAAGTTGATGTTGGGCGGCGGTGCGGACAAGCTGGACAAGCATCGTGCAAGCGGCAAGATGACCGCGCGGGAGCGGGTGGAGAACCTGGTGGATCCGGGGAGTTTTCAGGAGACGGGGTTATTCGCCGCAGCACCGTTCGGTGCTGTTCGGGATGGCGGACAAGGAAACGGCGGCCGACGGCGTGGTGACCGGCGCGGCGAGCGTTGGCGGCCGGCTGGTGCATCTCGCCAGCCAGGATTTCACGGTACTGGGCGGGTCGGCCGGCGAGCTGCACTCCTCCAAGGTGGCCGAGATCATGATGCAGTCGTTGAAGACCGGCACCCCCTTTGTTTTCATCAACGACTCAGGCGGCGCGCGCGTGCAGGAAGGCATCGATTCGCTGTCGGGATACGGCAAGGTCTTCTACACGAACGTGATGCTGTCGGGCGCGGTGCCGCAGGTTTCGCTGATCTGCGGACCATGCGCGGGCGGCGCGGCGTACTCGCCGGCGCTGACTGATTTCATCATCCAGACGCGTAAGGCGCAGATGTTCATCACCGGGCCCGCAGGTGATCAAGCAGGTGACCGGCGAGAACGTGACGGCCGACGAGCTGGGCGGGCCGGACGCGCACATGACGCAATCGGGCGTGATTCACTTCATCGCCGAGGATGACGCGCAGGCGGTGCTGATCTGCAAGAAGCTGCTGTCGCTTCCTGCCTTCGAACAACATGGAAGATCCGCCCGACGGTGGAAGGCAACTACAACTGCGACCCGGACGAGAGCCTGACCGGCGTGGTTCCGGTGGACGGCAAGCGCGGCTACGACGTGCGGGAGGTAATCCTGCGGGTTGTCGACAGCGCCGATTTCCTGGAAGTGCAGGCCGGCTACGCGCCCAACATCGTGGTTGGATTTGCGCGCATCTGCGGGCGGACCATCGGGCGTGATCGCCAACCAGCCGAAGGTCCAGGCCGGGCGTGCTCGACATCGACAGCTCGGACAAGGGTGCGCGGTTCATTCGGTTCTGCAACGCCTTCAACGTTCCGCTGGTGACGTTTGTGGACACGCCGGGCTTCCTGCCGGGCGTGCAGCAGGAATACGGCGGGATGATCCGGCATGGCGCCAAGATGCTGTTTGCCTATTCAGCGGCGACGGTGCCGAAGATCACTGTGATCCTGCGCAAGGCATACGGCGGAGCGTACCTGGCGATGTGCTCCAAGGATCTGGGCGCGGATCGCACGTTCGCCTGGCCGAGCGCGGAAGTCGCAGTGATGGGCGCCGAAGGCGCGGCCGAGATCGTTTTCCGCAAAGAGATCAGCGAAGCCGAAGACAAGGCAGGCAAGCGGAAAGAGATGATCGAGCAGTATCGCGATGTGTTCTCGAACCCGTACGTGGCAGCCGGCCGGCGGCTGGTGGACGAGATCATCGAGCCGGCGGAGACGCGCAAGGCGATCGCGCAATCGCTCGAATACCTGCACACAAAGCGTGAACTGCGGCCGGCCAAGAAGCACGGCCTGATTCCGCTGTAAGGCCGGTGGTGAACGAGGAGACATCCCGTCATGACGGAATTACAGACAAAAGACACAGTCAATGAATTGGAGAGCCTGAAGACGGCTCTTGCGGCGATTTTGAACCGGATCAGCAGCCTGGAAGCGGCGATTCAGCCGCCGGTTCCGGCACCGGCTGCGGTTGCGGCGCCTGCACCTGCGGCGCCCGCGACCATAGCGGCCCCAGTGGTGGAGGAAGTCGAGGAGATCGGCGACGAAGTGATGCTGGCGATCTCTGCTGCCGTGGCGGCCTTTCTCGGCGAGCGCGCACACATTCGCACGGTGCGGCTGGCGCGAACGGGCGCCTGGGCGCAACAGGGCCGCGTGTTCATTCAGGCATCCCATCGAATCAGTGTTCAGCATCATCAGAATCGGTACCGGTAAGGCAGGGAACAGGAGATATTTCAAGTGAAATTGAAAATTACGGTTGATCAGAAAGTCTACGAAGTCGAAGTTGAAGTTGCCGAGCCGGAACCGGTACAACTGCCGCCGGCCGGCTATTTGATGAACCCGGCGGCCGTGCGAGTGCCGGCGTCGCCCGTCGCCGAGACCGGGCGCCGATTCGGGCCCGGTGAACGAAGACAAAGTCTGCCGCAGCCCGATCAACGGCATCGTCGTGAAGGTGGCGGCGCAGGTAGGCCAGAACATCCAGACGGGCGACACGCTGCTGGTGCTCGAGGCGATGAAGATGGAGACCAACATCACGGCTCCGGTGGCGGGCAAGATCTCCAAGATCAATGTCGCCGGCGGCGACACCGTCGCTGCCGGCCAGGTTGTAGTGGAGTTTGAGTAAAGGGGGCGGCAAAGGAGAGAGTCATGGATTTAACGCAGGTTCCGGGATTTCTTTTTGTCGACCACATCGCGATGGCCGTAAAGGCGGGCGAACTCGACTCGCAGGTGGAGAAGTACAAGAAGCTGGGCTTCACTGAGCTGCACCGCGAGGAAGTGCTCGGCCGCCACCAGGTGAGGGAAGTGCTGCTGCAGGATCGGCGACGGGCCGAACCTGATTCAGCTTCTGGAGCCCTTGAACGAGGAGAGCCCCGTCGCCAAGCAGATCGAAAAGAACGGCGGGCGGGGCGGTTTCGCGCACTTCGCTCTTCGTGTGAAGGACATCGGCGCGGCCTACCGGTACATGAAGGAGAACGGCTTCAACATGACGCAGGAGCCCGGTCCGGGCTCGCGCGGCACGCAGATCTTCTTCGTGCATCCGAAGGACTTCAGCGCGCTGATCGAAGTTGTGCAGGAGACTGAAAGCCATGCCTGACGCCGTCGCCGGAACTGAACAATTGCACCTGAAGGATGAGTTTCCCGCCGTCTCCACAGCGGAGTGGGAAGCGGTGATCGCGGCTGACCTGAAAGGCGCGGACTACGAGAAGAGGCTGGTTTGGAAGACGGACGAAGGCATCGCGGTCAAGCCGTACTACCGCAGCGAGCATCTTCCGGCTGACATGGCTTCGCGGCGGGAGTCGGCCGGATGGGAGATGAGTGAAGGCGCCGTTCCCGAGGGAACGGTCGATGCCGCACGCTGGCACGAACAGGGCGCGACGAGCGTCCAGGAGCTTGCCTTCGCGCATGGCCGAGGCGTCCGACGCGATGGCGGCAGGCAAAGCACGTGCCGGCGCTGTTGTTTGGAGTGGGCGCGAACTACTTCTTCGAAATCGCCAAGCTGCGTGCCGCGCGAGTGTTGTTCGCGCAACCTGGCGAAGGCCTACGGCAAGGCTCCGCGGCGTGACGATTTGCGCGCGCACGGCGATGGCCAACAAAAGCCTTTACGATCCCTACACCAACCTGCTGCGGGTCACGACGGAGGCCCTGAGTGCGGTGTTGGGAGGCTGCGACTCGCTCACCGTGCAGCCGGCCCGGTTCAACCCGAGGCTGGCACAGAACGTCCAGCGGATTCTGAAAGAGGAATCGCATGTGGGCGCGGTGGCCGACCCGGCGGGCGGGTCGTACTACGTCGAAGCGCTAACGGATGCGCTGGCGGCGGCGGCCTGGAAGCTGTTCCAGCAAATTGAGGTCGAGGGCGGCTTCGCCAAGGCGCAGGGGACAATCGCCTCGATGGTGGACTCCGCGCGGGAAGCCAAGGAAAAAGCCGTCTCAAGCCGGCGGCGGACGCTGGTAGGCGTCAACAACTATCCCGACGTCAACGAGAGCGCGCTGGACGAAGCCGGGTGCGCTCGCGAGTGCAGGATGGCGCATGGCGGCCCCGATCGAGGCCATCCGGCTGCGGTCAGAGCGTCATGCGGCCAAGACCGGCAAGCGGCTGCGAGTACTGCTGCTCAGGCGCGGCGACCTGAAGATGAAGATGGCGCGGGCTACCTTCTGCCAGAACTTCTTCGGCTGCGGCGGCTTCGAGATCGTCGAGTCCGAAGAACTACAGAACGCCGACCTGGTGGTGCTCTGCTCGTCGGACGCGGAGTACGTCGAGCTGGCCAAAGAGGTGTGCGCGGAGACGAAGGCGCCCGTGATTGTCGCCGGCAACCCCAAGGAGCAAATCGAGGAGCTAAAGGCGATCGGCGTCGCGGGTTTCGTACACATCCTTTCGAACCTGGTGGAGACGCTGGGCCAATGGCAGGACAGATTGGGGGCGGAGAAGTAAGCCATGCGACCTGACTTTTCAAAGATCAACCTGGACGCCTCCGCGCCAATCGGCAGCACGGGCGCGGCCGCGGGCTTCATGACCAATGAGCGGATTGCGGTGAAGGGCAGCTACTCGGCGGCCGATCTGGCGGCGATGGAGCATCTGCAATACGCGGCCGGCATCGCTCCCTTCCTGCGCGGTCCGTATTCGACGATGTACGTCATGCGGCCGTGGACCATCCGGCAGTACGCCGGGTTCTCTACCGCCGAAGCGTCGAATGCCTTCTACCGCCGCAATCTTGCGGCGGGGCAGAAAGGGACTCTCGGTGGCGTTCGACCTGGCGACTCACCGCGGATACGACTCCGATCACGAGCGGGTGACCGGCGACGTCGGCAAAGCGGGCGTGGCGATCGACTCAGTCGAAGACATGAAGATTCTCTTCGACCAGATACCGCTCG
Organism: Bryobacteraceae bacterium; assembly: GCA_963714395.1. Lineage (GTDB taxonomy): Bacteria > Acidobacteriota > Terriglobia > Bryobacterales > Bryobacteraceae > JACADU01. Next base: position 290,718 of record CAVQOO010000013.1, on the reverse strand, counting down.
AGCAGATGTCAGTATCAATGACCATGAACGGCGCCGTCCTGCCGATCATGGCGTTCTACATCGCGGCGGCGGAAGAACAGGGCGTGGCGGCGAAGAAGCTGACCGGAACCATTCAGAACGACATTCTGAAGGAGTTCATGGTCCGCAACACGTACATCTATCCACCGGCCCCGTCGATGAAGATCATCGGTGACATCTTCCGGTACTGCTCGTCGGAGATGCCGAAGTTCAACTGCATCTCAATCTCGGGCTACCACATGCAGGAGGCGGGCGCGACGGCCGACATCGAGCTGGCCTACACGCTGGCCGACGGGCTGGAATACCTGCGCACGGGCATCGCCTCGGGACTGAGCGTGGACGAATTCGCTCCCAGGCTCAGCTTCTTCTGGGCGATCGGCATGAACCACTTCATGGAGATTGCCAAGATGCGCGCGGCGCGCGTGCTGTGGGCGAAGATCGTGAAGGGCTTCAACCCGAAGTCGGCGAAGTCGATGGCGTTGCGCACGCACTCACAGACTTCGGGCTGGTCGCTGACGGCACAGGACGTCTTCAACAACGTAGTGCGCACGTGCGTGGAGGCCACGGCGGCGGCGCTTGGACACACGCAGTCGCTGCACACCAACGCGCTGGACGAAGCGATTGCGCTGCCGACGGATTTCAGCGCGCGGATCGCGCGGAACACCCAGATCTTCCTGCAGGAAGAGACGGGCATCTGTCGCGTGGTGGACCCGTGGGCGGGCAGCTATTACGTGGAGTCGCTGACCAACGAACTGATGCAGAAGGCGTGGCACCTGATCTGCGAGGTGGAAGCGCTGGGAGGCATGACCAAGGCGATCGAGACCGGGCTGCCGAAAATGCGGATTGAAGAAGCCGCGGCGCGGCGCCAGGCGCAGATCGATTCAGGCAAGGAAGTGATCGTCGGCGTGAACAAGTACCGGCTGGACCGGGAAGAGCAGCTTGATGTGCGGATGGTGGACAACAATGCAGTCCGCGAGAGCCAGTTGGCGCGGTTGAACCAGACCAAGGCGACGCGCAACCAGGCGGCAGTTGACGAAGCGCTGGCCGCGTTGACCAAGTGCGCCGGAGACGGGGACGGCAATTTGCTCGATCTCGCCGTCAAGGCGGCTCGCGTGCGGGCCACGCTTGGCGAGATCAGCATGGCGTTGGAGAAGGAGTTCGGCCGCTACCAGGCAGTGAACCGGACGATCAGCGGGGTATATTCGAGCGAGTCCCAGGCCGATCCCGAATTCAAGAAGGCTCGCGAACTGGCCGAGACGTTCGCCAAGGGTGAAGGCCGCCGGCCTCGCATCCTGGTGGCCAAGATGGGCCAGGACGGGCATGACCGCGGAGCGAAGGTGATCGCGACCGCGTTTGCGGATCTTGGTTTCGATGTCGACGTCGGTCCACTGTTTGCCACACCCGACGGAAGTGGCGCGGATGGCGGTGGAAAACGATGTCCACATGCTGGGCGTCAGCTCTCTGGCAGGCGGGCACAAGACGCTGGTGCCGGAGGTGATTCAAGAGTTGAAGAAGCTCGGCCGCGGCGACATCCTGGTTTTCGTCGGCGGTGTGATTCCACCGCAGGACTATGATGAGTTGAAGCAAGCGGGCGCCATCGACGTCTTCGGACCGGGCACGGTGATCCCGCTGTGCGCACAGAAGGTCCTGCACGCGTTGATGGAGATGCCGAGTGCCGCCTGAGGGTGGCAATACTCCCGGAGCTAGTTCGGGCAGGCAGAAGCCCCGCCGAGGGCGTCTGCCTGCCCAAGCCTACATAGACGGCATTCTCAAGGGCGACAGGGTGGTGCTGGCGCGCGCCATCACGGTGATCGAGAGCACGCTGCCTGCCGATGGCCCGCTGGCCGCGCGGATCCTGGAAGGCGTGCTGCCGCACACGGGCAAGAGCTACAGAGTGGGCATCACGGGCGTGCCTGGGGCGGGGAAATCGACATTCATCGATGCGCTCGGCCTGTACCTGACGCGGGAGCGCGGCGAGAAGATCGCGGTCCTGAGCATCGACCCTTCGAGTCCAATATCGGGCGGCTCGATTCTGGGTGACAAGACGCGGATGGAGCGATTGAGCCAGGAACCCGGCGCGTTCATCCGGCCGTCGCCATCGGGCTGCCATCTGGGCGGCGTGGCGAGGCGGACTCGCGAGACGATGCTGCTGTGCGAAGCGGCCGGCTTCGAGAACGTGATTGTGGAAACGGTGGGCGTGGGGCAGAGCGAGATTGCAGTCCGCTCGATGACCGATTTCTTTCTGCTGCTGATGGTGCCGGCGGGCGGCGACGAGTTGCAGGGCATCAAGCGGGGCATCATCGAGATGCTGGACGGGATGGCGATCAACAAGGCCGACGGGGACCTGAAGCCGCGGGCGGAGCGGGCTCGAATTGAGTACTCCAACGCGCTGCACCTGTTTCCGGCCTCGGCCGACGGCTGGACGCCGCGCGTGCTGACCTGCAGCGCGATGCACAACGAGGGCGTCGTCGAGGTCTGGTCGATGGTGGAGGAGCAGCGCGAGCTGCTCGGGCAGAACGGTTGGTTTCAGGAGCGCCGGCGTCTTCAGGCGCTCGATTGGATGAAGGAGTTGATCCGGCTCGGGCTCGAAGACCTGTTCAGGGGCGACCCCGAAATTGGCCGCCGGATGCCCGCGGTGGAGGAAGACGTCCGCCGTGGGCGCATGAGTTCGTTTAGCGCCGCGCGCGAGCTGCTGGCGCTGTTTCATCGCAAGGAGTAGCTTCCTATGTCATTACCATTTCCTACACTCACCGCTGAAGAGGCCGCGTCCTTAATTCAGCACGGCTCAACCATCGGCTTCAGCGGGTTCACTCCGGCTGGAGCGGCGAAGGCGATACCCAGAGCGCTGGCAGTCAAGGCCCGGGCCGAACACGAGGCCGGACGCGAATTCAAAGTCGGCGTGCTGACAGGCGCATCCACCGGGCCCTCGCTGGACGGCGCGCTCGCCGAGGCGGAGGCGATCTCGTTTCGCACGCCGTATCAGTCGAACGCAACGCTGCGAAAACAGATCAACTCGGGCCAGGTGAAGTTCTTCGACATGCACCTGTCGCTGCTGCCGCAGGTGGTGCGCTACGGGTTCCTCGGGCCGATCCACTGGGCCGTCGTGGAAGCCGCCGATGTGACGCCGGGCGGCGGCATCGTGCTGACCACCTCGGTGGGCGCGGCGAACACGTACCTGCGCCTGGCGGACAAGATCCTCATCGAGCTGAACGCGATGCAGCCGGCGTCGATGCTGGGGATGCACGACATTTTCGAACCCGCCGACCCGCCTGCCCGGCAGGAGATTCCGGTCTATTCGGTGACTGACCGGATCGGGTCGCCGATCTGCGTTGTCGATCCCAAGAAGATCGCCGGCGTCGTGTTGACCGATGAGGATGACGAGTCTGGCGGCTTCGACCAATCGACGCCGGTGACCGATCAGATCGGCAGGAACGTGGCCGATTTCCTGGTGGCCGAGATGAGGGCGGGCCGCGTTCCGTCCCACTTCCTGCCGCTGCAATCGGGCGTGGGCAACATCGCCAACGCCGTGCTGGCGGCGCTGGGCAACAGCAAGGAAGTTCCGGCGTTCGAAATGTACACCGAGGTGCTGCAGGATTCCGTGGTGCCGCTGCTGGAAAACGGCCGCTGCAGCTTCGCCTCGACCTGCTCACTGACGCTGAGCCCGGAGATGAAAAGGCAGGTCACCGACAACCTCGATTTCTTCCGCAAGCGGATCCTGATGCGGCCGCAGGAGATCTCCAATCACCCCGAAATCGTCCGGCGGCTCGGCATCCTGTCGATGAACACGGCCATCGAAGTCGATCTCGGCGGCAACGTGAACTCGACGCACGTGATGGGCAAGCAGATGATGAACGGCATCGGCGGATCGGGCGACTTCACGCGCAACGCCTACATCTCGATTTTCTCGTGCCCGTCCACGGCCAAGGGCGGCAAGATCAGTTCAATCGTGCCGCTGTGCACCCACATGGACCACAGCGAACACTCAGTGCAGATCGTGATCACCGAGCAGGGCATCGCTGATCTGCGCGGCAAGGATCCGCACGAACGGGCGCAACTGATCATCAACAACTGCGCGCATCCCGACTACCGCGAACAGTTGCAGGACTACCTGAAGCTGACCAAGTCAGGCCACGAGCCGCTTTCGCTTTCGCTGGGCTTCGCCATGCACCGCAAGTACCTCACCGACGGGTCGATGGCCAGCATCAATTGGGAGCAGTGGCGGTAGCAGGCTGCTGAGAATCGTAGACCACCCGGCCGTCCACGATGGTCAGCTTCACCTTGACTTCCCCATAGCGGTGCAGTGGCAGGCGTGAAAGGTCGTCGGAGAGAAGAACGACGTCTGCGAGTTTGCCGGGTTCGAGAGTGCCTTTTTCGCGTTCTGCAAACTCGGCGTAAGCGGCATCGCGGGTGAAAGCAGCCAGCGCCTGGTCGAGCGTGATGCGGCGTCCGTCCGGGCCGGCGCGCTCCAGCGCGATGCGGATGGATTCGACCGGAGACGCGACACCTCGCCACGGTGTGGCGTCCGAGCCGAAGGCAATGCGGACTCCCTGCTCGAGGAATCTGCTGCAATCCCAAAGGTAGCGAGGCGGCAATTGGCCGGCTTTCGTGCGCTGCTCGAAGTGTGCGAGCAGGGGAGGCTGCACGCTGGCGATGACGCCGGCTTTTGCCATGCGCGGCACGAGATCGGGCGGGACATTGTGGGCGTGCTCTGCACGGAATCGAGGATCCTTCAGATTCTGTTCACGGCGGACCCGTTCGAAGACCGCCAGCAAGGATCGCAAGCCAGCCTCGTCGGGGATGTGCACCATGATTTGCAGCCCGGCTTTGGACGCTTCTGAGACCCAAGGGTAGAAGCGCTCCTCCGTGATCACGCCGTAACCCTTGAGGCCGCCCCAATGCAGCCAGTTGTCGCCTCGGCCGTTGGTTTCGATGTACTCGCGCAAGCGCCGGACACCGGGCAGAGAAGGCGAGGCATAGATGCGAGTTTTCAGCCGGCCGGCCTGTTGCAGACGGCGGAACACGATCAGTTGATGCCAACTGTTGTTGTGATGGACTGAAGTGATGCCCACGCGGACGAGATTTTCCATTCCCTGGAGGACAAGCTCTCATCGCGCTCGCGCGTGTTGTCGATAATTGACGCCTCGACCTGCCACATCGGCCCGCCGGCGACGATTGCGGACGCATCCCGGGGCGGTCTTGTCGATGCCGGCCAACCGCAAGGCGGCGGAATTGGCGAGCCCCGATTCGCCGTCGGCGGCGGTGAGCCATACGGGATGGTTGGGCGCGACTTCGTCCAACCATTGCCGCGATGGCGGAGGTCCTTTCCAGGTCGAATCCGTCCAGTCCTCGCCGAGGATCCACGCGCCTTGGGGGAGCGCAGCCGCACGGCCTCGAATGAGTTCGGCGATTCGGTCCCTGCCGCTGTTGTATCGGAGGAAGATTGGGGGAATCGATCCTGGGCGTTGGTACTCCAGCATGTGGACGTGCGAATCGATGAAGCCGGGCGTGAGCATGCCGCCATGTGCATCAACGACTCGCGTCGCCGGGGTGATGAAGGGCCGGACGTCAGATTCAGAACCCACGGCGAGAATGCGCTCGCCGGCGATGGCGAGAGCCTCGGCCCGGGGCTGTCCCTGATTGCCGGTCCACACCCGGGCGTTGACGATCGCCAAGGTGGCTTGAGGCGGAGGTTCGACGGCCAGAACCAAACCGCAGACGAAGAGCGAGAGCAGCCTCACACCAACGGTAGACGCCACGTAGCGGAGGATGTTCCCTAGTGATGCCCGAGCGCCGATTCCCAGTTCTGGACGATGACGATTTCCGACTTGGCCGGGGCCGCCACCACGGGCACGAGGAATCGCGTGCCATCTGGCGAGACGTCGAAGCCGAGCAAGGCATGGACCGCGCCGCGGGCTTCGAGGCTGATGCTGAACAGGGGTGCCGGCAAGCCAATCTCGGGTTTGACGGATAGCCTGACCGGCGTAGCGTAGACCTTCCCGTCGGCACCCACAAAGTAGAGTTCTTTCCCATCGCGACGCCAGCGCAGGCACGCCGCGCCGGTTCGTGAAACCAGAAAACGCTCGCCTGTGACGTGCGGGGCATTTCCAGAACTGAAGGCTTGCAAGTAGAGTTCCGCCCGGCCGGATTCAGTCGAGGTGAACGCGATCCATCGGCCGTCGGGGGAGAACGTCGGGTTGGCCTCGTGGAAGGGCGTCGCGATTAAAGGAATCGGCTTCTGGCGGTGATGGAGATCAATCAACAAAATGTCGCCTTGTAACTCATTCTCGATCTGTGCGAAGCCGGTATTGCTGTAGACGATGTAGCGATCGTCAGCAGACCAACCGCCGGGGATCTGAAAGAAGTCCGGTGGGAGAGCCTCCTCCGGCGCGCCAGAGGTGTCACCGCGCAGGTAAAGTTTCGGTCCGCTGCCGTTGGCGCGTCCGTAGACCAGTCGTTTGGAGTCGGGCGACCAGACAGGGGACGTTGACAAGCCAGGGCCCTTGAACAGAACTCGCGCGGCGTTGGTCCGCTGATCGACGATCCAGATGTCGCTCACCCCCCGGTTCTGGTCCCAGATGGCCGTTGCGATTTTTGTGCCGTCCGGTGAGAGAGCGGCATACTTCAGGTTGACGTCACCCGGGCCAACCAAGCGGAGCGTCCTACCCTGACGGTCGACCCAGGCGAGTTGGGAACGGCCGGTGTAGGCGAGGTATGCGAGCGCCCCGTTTGCGGACACAGAAAAATCGGCGGCGCCACTGACCAGAAATGAATAGACGCCAGAGGCGGCAACCATGGGCGCTGCAGTGATGGTGAGCGAGCGGGGGTCAAAGGGGTGCGCCAGCAGATTGCCCGCGCGGACTGCCAGCAGGTACCCCGTCCCGGGCTCTTTCATCGAGGGGGCGTATATTGCGCGGGAATCCGTCTCGAGCACCTCACGCGCGGTTTCAGGTTTGCCCAACTCGGCGATTCGTATCCGGTAGCGAAGCAGAGCCGGATCCAGGACCGCATACAAGAGGTGCTTGCCATCCGGCAGAACCTGGGGCCAGCGGTAGGCAGTCTCGATCGATCTCGCGGTGCCGCCGTTGATGGGGAACTCGAAACTGCGGGTTGGGCCGGAGACCAGGAGGCTTCCATCGGGAAGCACCGACCCGGAGTTCAACAATGACGGAGCGTCTCCCAGAACCTGCGCCGCGGCTCCGTCATTGTCAATCCGCCGGACGCTGCCGCGCGATGTATAGAACAACGATCGGCTGTCCGGCCCCCAGAAGACCGAGTGAGCCCCGGTGGTATCGGGCACCAATCGAGGCTCGGTGGATTGCAGGTCCCGGATGAAGATGCTGTGGAGACCTGAAGCTTCCATTGCAGTGAACGCCAGTTGGGACCCATCGGGCGAAAGGGCCAGCGATTGGCGGCTTGCGGCCGGCTCCAGGACATAGCCCTGCGGCGGACTGACGGTGAACCTGACCGGTGGCGGAAGGACGGTTTGTTTTCGCCAGGATCCGGCGACGTAGGCTGCGGCGAGCGCCGCGGCGAGGCCGGCGTAGGCCGCCCAGCGGCGCCAGTTTCTCTCTGCGGCAGGGCGCACGGGGATCGAGACCACTTGTTTCGGGGAAGCGATCTGGACCGGGGCGATGAACCGATACCCGCGTCCGGGTACCGTTTCAATGTAGTGGGGTTGGTCCGCTGAATCGCTTAGCGCCTGCCTCAGGCGGTTAACGGCGGCATTCAGACCATGATCGAAATCGACAAATGTGCTGCCGCGCCAGATCGCCTGCTGGAATTCCTCGCGGCTGACGAGCTCTCCAGGGCGACGCAGGAGCAAGTCGAGTATCTGCAGAGGTTGGCCCTGCAATCGAATGCGGGTGCCGAATTTCAGCAGGTCGCCCGTAGCCTCATGAAACTCGAAAGGACCGAAGATCAGCCTTGATGAAACTGCGGATTTAGGCTGTGTGCCCATACTTTTCCCAGATGAGGGTGAGAGTAGCAGAGATGAGGCGACTACACAAGTCATTGTTTTCAATCGATTTTGCTGTGAGGTGAAGTTGGATTGAGGATTGATGCGGTTGCATTGCCGACTGGATTGAGTTTCATTAGTCTCGGCGAGGTCAGTCCCGCCGCACTGGGATGGCGGGCAGAAAGGAAGTTCGAGATGAGAAATCGAATGAATTGGCTGAGCGCCGTGGTATCTGGGACTCGGCGCATGCGCGGCGACCTGGGGGCAGGCGGAGGTCATCACAACGGGGTTATTGGGACCAATGAAGTTGATCCTCACTGCCGGAGGGAATTTCTTAGTTAGTGAGACGAGCATGGCTGCCAACTCCGGGCGTGTCTCATTCATCAGCCGGGCGGGGACGCGCCGAAGCCTGTTCGAGGGGATGCCTTCAGGGACCGAGGTGGCTGGCGGCGGCAGCGGTCCGACAGCGCTGGCGCTGCGCGAACGGACGTTGTACATCGCTATCGGCGGAGGAGATGCAGAGCGTCGTGATGCGACCGGAGCCTCGATCCACAACCCGGCAGGGATCTCGTCGCCGATATTCACATCTGTACTCGAGGTCCGATTCAACATGGATGTCGATTCGCTGACCGGAACCTTCACGCTGACGCCGGCGCTGCAGACGGCGCTCTCAGACGGGGAGACGGTTGAACTCGATGATGGTGCAGGTGGCCGGGCGACGATGTCCGTGCTGGTCAATTTTCCGGATTCGATCATGGACTCTGCGGTCAAATACCGGTTTTCCAACCCGTGGGGGCTTGCCCTTTCCGCCGACGGCGCGACCCTCTGGGTGACCGACGGGTCGCAGGACTCGTTGGTGAAGATCAATACCGCCAATGGCCGCTGGCAGCGCGTCATGCGCTTTGGGAGGCTGCCGAATGCCGGGGCGATCGGACCGCCGATGGTCGACTCAGTTCCAACGAGTGTCCGCATCTACGGCGAGGAACTACTGGTCAGCTTCCTGACTGGGTTTCCGTTCGCTCCAGGTTACGCGCGAGTGCTGACAGTGAACCCTGCAACGAAGACGACGGCGCCGTTCATCTATAGCATCACCTCGGCGACGGATGTCCTGTGGCGGGCTAAGTCCGACGGCAGCACGCAGGTGTTCGTGTTGGAGTTCAGCACGAATCAATCCGCGGCTCAGCCGCCTCCGGGCAGGCTGCTCCAATTCGATTCGCCTCAGCCTACAGTGGTGTACAGCGACCTTCGGGCGCCGGTGAGCCTGGCGTTCGACGCGACCGACGAGCGAACTCTTCATCCTCGAACTCAGTGGCCGCCTGCTGAAACATCAAGTCCGCTGACGGATGCCGTTCCGCGTTTGGGGTCGTCAATCACAATGACGGCCCCGCGGTCGTGTCACGCCGGCCTCCGGTTGCGAGTACGATGTGAGCGTGCTGCACGACACTCGCCCTCCTCGCCGCTAACGCCTTTCTGCCCAATCCGTTTGTCAATGTCGAGACGGGGAAGCCGGTTCAGACTCAAGTCGATTGGAAAGCGCAGCGGCAAGCGATTCGCGCCGCGTACGAGCAGCACGTCTTCGGACGAATCCCGCCGAAACCGGTGAATATGAAGGCGACGGTGCTCTCGGAAGAGAAACTTGACCGGGTCGTTCTTCGCAAGGTGCTGCTCGAATTCGGGCCAGGGCAGAAGGCGCGGCTGCATCTCGAACTGATCCTGCCGCCGGGCCCGGGTCCATTTCCCGTGTTCCTGACGAACCATCCGAGAACACGGCCCTGGGCAGCGACGGCTGTGCGGCGCGGGTACGCGGCCTGCATCTACCAGGCGCAAGACCCACGGTACGGGCCGGAAGACGATAGCGAGACCTTCAAGGCGGCATATCCGGACTACGACTTCTCAATGGTCGCCCGTTGGGGCTGGGCCGGGATGCGCGCCGTGGATTATCTGGAAACGGTCGCGTCGATCGATAAGTCCAGGATTGCCATTTCCGGGCACTCCAGGAACGGCAAGCAGGCGCTATTCGCCGCGGCCTTTGACGATCGCATTTCGGCCATCGCACTTTCGAGCGGCAACACCGGCGAGGGCAATCCGTGGCGCTACACGACCGAGGCGTTCTGGAACGAGTCGATCGAGCAGATCACCACGAACTTCCCCGAGTGGTTTCATCCGAACCTGAAGCAGTTCATCGGACGCGAGCACGAGATGCCCGTCGACCAGAACCTGCTGATGGCGATGGTGGCTCCGCGCGGCCTGCTGCTGGCCAGCGCGTATTCGGAAGGGCAGGGAGCGCCGTTCGGATTCGAGCAGGCCTACCGCAGCGTGCGCAAAGTGTACGAATGGATGGGGCAACCGGGACGAGTCGGCTTGAGCCTGCGCGCAGGTGAACACGCAACCACGGCAGGCGACATCGAGAACTACATCGACTTCTTCGACCTCGTGTTCGGACGTCGTACGGGCAAGCCGCCGGAGACGTGGATTCTGGGATACAGCTACGATGACTGGCTGAAGCGCAGCGGGGAAGCGCGTCCACAGAAGCCTGTCACGCTCGAGTGGTTGCTGGGTGAGGAGCCCGCGTCATTGCCGTTTCCCGCCATCGCCGAAGCGAAGACCGGCGCGATGACCAGCGAAGGATGGCTCGGCACGCTCTATCAGCGGCCATTGAAGGTCAAGGGGGCGGTCTCTCGTGCGCTGCCGTTCGGAGATGACCTGAAAGGCGACTTGTACCTGCCCGAAGGACGCAGCGGAAAACTGCCAGTGGTTGTCTGGCTGCATCCGTACAGCCATGCGACGGGGTACTCCCGAAACTCGCGCCCGGTCATTGAGCAGATGGTCAGTCGCGGATTCGCGGTGCTTTGTTTCGACCAGATCGGTTTTGGCACGCGCGTGGAGCACTCGCGGGATTTCTATGAGCGCTATCCGAAGTGGTCCCTGCTGGGCAAGATGGTGGCTGACACGCGTGCGGCGGTGAAAGCGCTGGGCGCGTTGAATGTTATCGACCCGAAGCAAATCTACCTTGCGGGGTTCTCGCTCGGCGGGCGCGTCGCGCTCTGGACGGCGGCGTTTGATCCCTCTGTGGCCGGGGTGGCCAGTGTCGGCGGCCTGTGGCCGATGAAGGGCAAATCTCCCGGCACGGAAGGACTCGAGCATTTCTCGCACTTGCACGGTCTACTGCCGAGGCTCGGCTTTTTCGTAGGTAGGGAGAGCGAACTCGCCGCAGGGGAAGAGGACCTGCCAGCGCGAATCTCGCCGCGGCCCGTCCTCATCGTGCATGGAACAAAGGACCGGTATGCGCCGGTTGAACGAGTGCGCCTGGTCGCAGGGGCTGAACTCCAAACGCCCGACGAATGGCATCGGCTGACACCGAAGTTGACCGACTCCATGGTGACCTGGCTGTCGTCAAAGGCCGGCCTGAAATAAGCAACGTTTTGGTTGCATATCGTCGGGAGCCGCTGCTAACATGCAACCTGGAGGTTGCATAATGCTCCCGGACCAATTGAGCAGGATCGAGAAGTCCATCATCATCGAAGCGCCGCGAAGCCGTGTATGGCAGGCGTTGACCGACATCAAGGAATTCGGCTCCTGGTTTGGAGTCAATACCGAAGGCAGTTTCGCCCCTGGCGCGCGAGTGGAAATGACGCCGAATTCGGGCGACTACGGTTTTGAGACGTTTGTTGTCTATGTCGAACGGATGGAAGCGGAGCGTTTCTTTTCCTGGCGATGGCAGCCGGGGGCGTATGAGCCGGAGACGAATTACTATCGTGAACCGCTGACGCTGGTAGAGTTCCATCTGGATGATGTGAATGAAGGCACCCGATTGAGGGTGATCGAATCAGGCTTCGACCTCATTTCCCTGCAACGGCGCGCCAAAGTCCTGGCGGAGAACACGGGTGGCTGGGAAGAACAACTCAATGCGATCGCGAAGTATGTACGGCAGCCGGTCTAGCGTCGACACAGGCAGGGCTGCGCCTTTGTTCGCCGCCCTCGGGGATGAGACCCGGCTGCGCCTGGTCACGCGGTTAGGAAGTGGAGATACGCTGTCGATCGCTGATCTGGCGGAGGATTCGGGGCTGACACGGCAGGCGATCACCAAGCACTTGCAGGTATTGGAAGGCGCGGGTCTGGCAACGAGCCGGAAGGAAGGGCGTGAGCGCCAATGGCGGCTCAACGCGGCGCAATTGAGCGAGGCCAGGCGCTGCCTCGACTTGATTGCCTCGAGATGGGGCGAGGCATTACAGCGGCTCAAGTCGAAGCTGGAGGGCGGCTAGTGCGGTGGGCCTTAATCCTGCTTGATGGACCGGTAACCGCTCGCAAAGTAGAGAAGTGGGGCGCCATTGGCGATTTTCAGGGCGGCAACCTTGCCCAAAAAAATTGTGTGATCGCCGGCTGGATGGCGCTCGTGCGTGAGGCAATCGAAGTGCGCAAGAGCCCTGTCGAGCCATGGCGAACCGAGGGGTCCGAGGGTCCAGGGGACACCTTTGAAGCGGTCCTCTCCGGGCACGGCGAACTGGTTTGAAAGCTCCATCTGGTCATCAGCCAAGATATTGATCCCAAAAGACTTGGATGAGAAGAAGGCTTCGTGGACCGCGGACCGTGTGGCGATGCAAACAAGCACAAGCGGAGGCTCCAGGCTGACGCTGGAAAACGAGTTAGCGGTGAGCCCGTGGGGACGCCCTTCGGAGTCACAAGTGGTGGCAATTGTGATGCCTGTAGCGAACAGAGAACAGGCGCGTCTGAAAAGATTGAGATCGAGGTCGCTTGACAAGGCTATAAACCCAATCCTATCATTAACTTTCACGTATGCGCCTGTTCTGGGGCTGTAGGAGGCGACCTTGATCAAGTTGGATATCGTCAACGAGGTGGTCAACCGGACGGGGATCACCAAGACGAAGGCCGAAATGGCTGTCGAGACGGTCTTCGAATCGATGAAACGCGCGCTGTCTTCGGGAGACCGCATCGAGCTCCGCGGCTTTGGCATCTTCACGGTGCGGCCGCGGAAGACCGGCATTGGACGAAACCCGCGCACAGGAGCTGAAGTGGCGATCCCGCCAGGGAAAGCGGTACGCTTCAAGCCGGGCAAAGAACTGCAGACACTCGACTAGGGCACCGGCTTGGACGAACTCGAGCCGCGACTTGGGCGATCGTCCGCGCGGCGCGGCCGCTGGGTGCTCTCGGGACTGCTGCTCTCGCTGACAGTCCTGACGACGTGCGCCTTCGGGGCCCGGATGCGATTCGCATTCGAACACAACCTTCCGGTGTTCGACATGGAGCGCGATTGGGACGCCTTGCTGTCCGCATGGCGCGATCCTACGGGTGTTGAGTGATGGGCTGCCCTATTCGATCACGCTGCTCGTGATCCTTGGCGCGCACGAACTCGGGCATTACCTGTCCTGCCGCTATCATTCGATCTCGGCTTCTCCACCTTACTTCCTGCCTTCGCCGTTTTTCATTGGCACCTTCGGAGCGTTCATTCGATTTCGCAGCGCCGTGCCGGACCGCAGGAAGCTTTTCGATGTCGGCGTCGCAGGGCCCTTGGCGGGGTTCCTGTTCATTGTTCCGGCGCTGGCGATCGGGCTTGGCTCTTTCGCGGGAGGTGCCTGGCCTCGGCGGACAAAGCGACCTGACCTTTGGCACACCGCTGCTGATGCGTTGGCTCGAGTTGTGGCTGTTTCCCGGGGTGGCGCCGGAAGACATATCGCTTCACCCTGTCGCGCGAGCCGCGTGGGTGGGCCTGTTGGCGACGGCGTTAAACCTGCTGCCGGTCGGGCAATTGGATGGCGGCCACCTGGTTTACTCCGCATTTGGGGAGAAGCACCGCAAGGTGTCGCTGGCCGTCATCCTCGCGCTCATCCCGCTGGGCTTCGTCTATTGGCCGTGGTGGGTGTGGTCGGCGGTGTTGTTCGCGCTGGGCCGCAAGCACTTCATGGTCGCCGGTTCCCAGGAGTTGGACGCCTCCCGCAAGTGGGTGCTGGCACTGGCGTTTCTGATATTCGTTCTATCGTTCATTCCAGCGCCCGTTCTGTACAATGACGGGGGGAGCGGACGGCTCTAGGCCGCGCCGTTGCCGCCGGGCGAATGAAGATTTCAGCCACGATCATCACCTGCAACGAAGAGCGGAATCTACCGCGCGCGATCGAGAGCCTCCGTTGCTGCGATGAGATTCTGGTGGTGGACTCCGGCTCGACTGACCGCACGGTGGAGATCGCGGAGAAGTTCGGTGCACGGGTTGTTGAAGCCAACTGGCGCGGCTATGCGGGGCAGAAGAACTACGCCAGCGACGAGGCGCAGCACGATTGGGTATTGTCCATCGATGCCGACGAGGCGCTGAGCGAAGACCTGGAGGCCGAGATCTGGCAATTGCGGAAGAACGGACCGGAGCACGATGCCTACACAGTGCCCCGGCTAGCGCAGTATCTCGGCAAATGGATACTTTACTCGGGGTGGTATCCGGACCGGAAGATCCGCCTGTTCGACCGGCGCAAGGCGCGCTGGATGGGCGACTATGTCCACGAGAGTGTTGTGAGTGAGGGCCGCATCGGCGCATTGAAGGGCAACCTGTTGCACTACACATGCGGAAGCCTGAGCGAGCACATCAAAACGATGGACCGCTATACGACCCTGGCGGCCGAAGAGGTGGTTGCACACAAGACGGATGTCGGGATGCGGCAATTGCTGGCCGATCCTTTCTGGACTTTTTTCAAGACGTTTGTGCTGCAGCGCGGATTCCAGGATGGCCTCGAAGGGCTGACCATCGCCTACATGGCCTCGCTCTACACGTTTCTGAAGTACGCCAAGGCGCGCTTCATGAGCGGCGGGAAGTAGACTCGTGCGAGTGCTTCACGTGGACACTGGACGCGAAATGCGGGGCGGGCAGTGGCAGGCGCTGCACCTGATGCGCGGGTTGCGTGAGCAGGGCGTGGAGACGCGGCTCCTGGCTCGCGAAGGCACAATGCTGCTGGCCGAGGCAGAGCTGCTCGGCATGGAAGTCTCGACGTTTTCGCGGCTGCGGCTGCGCGCGTGGTCCGAATGGGCTTCGCTGGTGCACGTGCACGACGCTAACGCGCACACCGAGGCCGCGATATGGTCGCGCACACCGATCGTAGTAAGCAGGAGGGTGGCGTTTCCAATTCGCAGAGGACTGCTGTCGCGATGGAAGTACAGCCGCGCGGCCCTCTATCTGGCGGTGAGCCGGGCAGTGGCGCGCGAACTGGAGGCCGCGGGAGTGCCAGCAAAGAAGGTCCGCGTCGTGTACGACGCAGTGCCAGTGCCCGCAGAGCCGGGCCGCAGGGACGGAGCAGTGGTGGCTTTGGAGTCGGCCGACCCGTTGAAAGGGGAAGCGATCATCAGGGCGTCCGGGCTTGACGTCGAGTTCACAACCAAATTGCCTGAGGCACTCCTGTACGCCAAGGTCTTTCTCTACGTCACAGACAGTGAGGGTCTCGGGAGCGCTGCGCTGGCGGCGCTAGCTCATGGAGTGCCTGTGGTGGCTAGCGCAGTGGGTGGGCTGCCCGAGATAGTCCGGCACGAGGAAACGGGACTACTGGTGGAATCCAACGAACCTGAGCTGATACGGGCGGCGGTGCTGCGGCTGCTTGCTGATGAGGGACTGGCGGCGAGGCTAGGCGCCGCCGGCCGGCGTATGGTGGAGAGCGAGTTTACCGTTACGCGAATGGTGGAGCGGACAATGACGGCTTACTGCGAGGTGACCGGTAATTGAGCGAGACGACCCTGTTTGTATTGTGTCTGGGATTGCTGGGTTCGCTGATCGGCAGCTTTTTGAACGTCTGCATCAGCCGCCTGCCGAACGACGAGAGCGTCACGCTGCCGCGCTCGCATTGTCCGCGCTGCGGCAACTGGATCGCATGGTACGACAACATTCCGGTCTTGAGCTTCGCAGCGCTGGGCGGCAGGTGCCGCGGGTGCCGCATCCCTATTTCATGGCGATACCCGTTGGTGGAAGCCGCGACGGCCCTGCTGTTTGCGGCAGGCGCATGGCGGTGGGGAGTGTCCTGGGAGACGGTCAAGTGGTGCATCTTCTCGGCGGTCATGGTGGAACTGGTAGTTTCCGATCTGGAGACCTTCATCCTGCCCGATGAGTTCACGCTATGGGGGGCGGCCGCCGGAGTGATGCTGGCGCCGCTTGCTCCGATTCCCACGGGTCTGCTCCCACTACTGGCTGTGGGAGAAGGCGCGACGCCGCTGGCGTCAACCGTCAATGCTCTGGGGTCGGCTCTGCTGCTTTCGGGAGGATTCTGGGCGATGGGATGGATTTACGAGCGAGTCCGGGGCAGGGAAGGCCTGGGGTTCGGCGACGTGAAGCTGGCGGCCACCATGGGCGCTTTCCTTGGCCTGGAGAAGGCTATGTTGGCGGTTCTCGCAGCATCGGTGCTTGGCGCGGCTCTGGGGGGCCTGTGGATGGTGCTCAGGGGTAAGAAGGCGTCCGAGCAGGAGTTGCCTTTCGGTTCGTTCCTGGGAGCGACTGCGCTGTTGGCTGGCTGGTTTGCCTGAAGAGAAATTACGTACGGAGAAATTAGCGGTGCCGCTCTTCCGTCAGGGTGACATGGAGCGCTTCCCCCAGGTTCTCAATGACGTTGGGGGTGAGGACCGTTTCCTTTTCATCCAAATCGCGCGGCGACAGGCTGGGCTGCATGACGCCGGCAGTCTCGTGCCTGCGGGAAGCGGTGAGAGCGTGGACCATTTCGTGAGTCAGGACAGCGGCCAAGGCTCGGGCATAGCGGTCCTGCCGCAGGAAAGTTCCCTCGCGCTGGCGCGACGACACCGAGGCCGCCACGGCCGAACAGTTGACATCGATAAAGGGGAGCACCTTGTTGTCAGAGACGTGAGTATGGCCCAGCGTCGCGCTTGAAAACGCCGGCTCGGCTCGAACCATCGAGCACTCCCCCACAAAGTGCACGATCAGCAGCCGGTTGTCGGCTGACGCGCACTGCCGGCTCGACTGATGCCAGTTCAGCTTCACGGCGGGGAAGTTCCAGAGGCGCTCAATTTCTCCAATGACCGCGTTCACGAGGGAAGGCGGCATGTGTGGCGGGGTCTGCAGGCGGATACCAATTTGGACCCGATCAGCGCTTTCCAGCATCGTGGAGCACGCGAGGAAGCCGAGGAAGGTGAGTCGTCGCACGGTAGCTTGACCTAATGAGACTATATCGTCTTAAATAGGCCAGAGCGAGAGTGTTAACAGAATTTCAGTGTTCAGTGGACTCGAATTGAATCTTCGACGAGACGTCGGTCTTCCTGAAGTCGCTGGAGACCATTGAGAGTGAGATGGTGCGCTTGTAGCCCCAGAGAACTGTCACCTTGAACTCGGTGCCATAGGTGACGGGGAACCAGACGTTCTCCGCGACGCGGTCGTAGGTGACCGAGAACCCGGTCTGCTGGAGGTTGATTCCCAGGAAAACCTTCACGCCCCAGGGAAGGCCATAGGCCATATCGGTGGAGATGCGTACGGGCTGATACTCCTCGGCATCGACCCACGCTTCACCCTTCCAAGGGCGCATTTCGTGCTGTTCGGGTTCTTCGTCCCCGAGTCCGTAGCTCTTCTCCTTCTTCTTAACGGGTTCAAAGGCGATCTTGTAAGCGCGCCTGCCCTTATGGAGTGTCTCGCCGCGGAAGCTGAACTTGTAGTGGGGCAATTCACTTGTCCGGATCGGAAACAGCGAAGGGGGGATGCCGTCGCGTGCGTCTTCGTCATTGACCAGGTCGTCGGTCAAGTCTTCGATCAACTCGCCGTCGATGTCAGTGTCCTTGTACTTGAAGCCGGGCTCGGAATAGGGGATCAACTGCTTGCCGCCGGGGCTGTAGGCCCCTTCGAACGACAGCAGTTTCTTCTCCGTGCGCTCCCCTGTGGGCACGGCCGTGTATTCCCGCTTCTCACGGCGTGAGATGTTTCCGTTGCCCCGCGTGAGGCTCGAACGGACAAGTTGGTGGTAGACATACAGGCGGCGTTCGTCGACCTGACGCTCTACGTTGGCGGCCATCCTGGACATGATCACTATGGCCTCGGGCTCCCCGGCCATGAAGAGACAAAGAATCGGAGTGAGCATGGCCACGCATACTTAACGGTCAGCCGGGGAAGTTGGTTCCGTTATTTGAGCAGTTTGTTTAGGTGAGCAAGACTCGACGCCGCCTGTGCCGGCGTGCCGCACTCAACCGAAAGGACGCCGTTCCAAGCGACTCTCTGGAGGATGCCGATGACCCGGGCCCAGTCGATCACACCCTCCCCGCAGGCGCAGCCGACCGGAGTCCCGGTGACCTTGCCCTGCTCCTCCTCGGCCTGGGAGATGGAGATGTCCTTGGCATGTAGGTGGGCCAGACAGGGGCAAAGAAGCCACCAGTCCGTCGTAGGGGTCTTCGCCGCCGAGAAAGGCGTTTCCGGTGTCGTAGTTGATCTTCAACATCGGCGATTTGACCAGCGATGCGACCCGAAGCAAGCCTTCGGTCTTCTTGGTGATGCTCTGGTGCGGTTCGATGGCGACCATTACTCCATAGCGCTCTGCTATTTGCAGCACTTTCTTCAACGTGTACCGCATGACCTGGAAGCACTCTTCGTCTTCCAGCCAATCCGGGCGTATTCCCTCGTCAGTGTTCACCACGGGTGCACCGATCGCGGCAGCCAGTCGAATGGCCTTTTCCAGATAGGGAACGCTGATTTCAGGGCGCATCAGTGGCGTATGCGCGCTCAAGCCGGATGGTCGCACTTGATGGCGGGCGAGGATATCCTTCAACTCGAGCGGTTCATTATCCATCGACCAGGAGTGGAAATACCCCGCCTCGCTGAGCAGTTCGCGGCCATTGTGCACCATGGGCTCCACCCAGTCGAAACCCAGGGCGCGAGCGCGCTCCACTCCAGCCTCAAAAGGCTTGTCCTCGCAGCGGATGAACTCCATGTTGATGCCAACGCTGATGGTGCTCATGATGATCCTCCCGCCGGCGATTGTATAAGAAAGGGAGGCGGCCAGGTTAGTCGGTGGGGCGGGAACCCAATCCGAGCGAACGCTCCAGGCGAGCGATAGAGGCGGGTGTCAGCTCGAGCCTGCGTGCACAAAGATCGTGGCGATCGAAAGCCCGCTTCATCAAACCCTCGTCGTCATGATCGACGCTGGCAGTCAGCGCGTGGAAGACTTCGTGGGCAGCAACCCGGGCCAGTGCTTTGCCATAAAGTTCGGCCGGTACCTGGCCTGAGGGCCAACTCCAGCTTCTGGACATGGCCGTGATCACCTGCCCGCAGGATACGTCGATAAACGGCTGCACCTGGCCGTTGCTGATGTGAGTGCTGCCCAGGGAGGCGGGCGCGCCAAATTGTTCCGGTTGCCGGGCAACACAGGCGCCACGGAGCCGGATCACCAAGACCCGGTGGAAGGCCTCGTTACCGGTTATCTCATGCCGCCAAAGCAACTCTGTGCCTGGCCGGGCGACAATGCGCCCCACTTCGTTGCGGAAGGACTCCAGAATCTCGGGCGTTGTGCCGATGGGTGCTTCGAGGAAGATGCCAAGCCGAACGGGTTCCGCTCCGGCGGCTGTGACCGCGGCGATCATCATCAATGCGATGTGCAGCACTGCGGAAACCTCCTCCTCTCGTTACAAATATGTTACGGTTCTGATTCGAAAGCAATACAAAAGCGTCCTTAGCCCTCCATTTTCAATAGATCGGACGTGGGTGGCAAATGGCGATGAGGTAGGATGATAGGTTGGCCGACCGACAATGAGAGCGCTGCTGGACCAGTTCGACCCACGAACGCCGGAACATCAACTTGCCGCGTCTTTGGACGCAGGCAGAATACCGGCGCATGTGGGCGTGATCATGGACGGCAATGGGCGGTGGGCGAGCAGCCGAAGCCTTCCGCGGGTCGCCGGGCACAAGGCCGGTGTCGAGCCTGTCCGGATGTGCGTCGAAACCTGCGCGCAACTGGGCGTAGAGGTTCTGACGCTGTATGCTTTCTCACTCGAGAACTGGAAGAGGCCGAAAGCCGAGGTAGATACGCTGTGGCGGCTGCTGCAGTATTACCTGCGGCGGGAAGTCCCACGGCTGTTGGAGAACGGCATCCGGTTCCGGGCGATAGGCCGCATCGAGCAGCTCGATCAGCGGGTTCGGGAAATGCTGGCTGAAGCGGAAGCCGAGACAGGTGCCAATGGCGGAATGACGCTCAACCTGGCGATCAACTATGGTGGGCGTGCCGAGATAGTCGACGCGGTCAACCGGATTTTGGCAGATGCCAGGCAGGAGGGACGGCTGGAGTCTCTTCAACTGGACGAGCAGATGATGAGCCGGCATCTGTACACGGGTGGCCAGCCTGAGCCTGACCTGTTGATTCGCACGAGCGGCGAGATGCGCATCAGCAACTTCCTGCTGTGGCAAATTGCCTATTCCGAGCTCTATGTAACGGAGACATACTGGCCGGATTTTGACCGCATGGAATTGTTGAAAGCCGTCAGCGCCTATCAGAAGAGGAATCGCCGATTTGGGGCGATCGAATCGAGTCCGCGCGAGACGCCCGCCGAGCGGGTGAAGCAGGACGAGAGTTTCTGGCTGCCAGTCCGATGAAACGCCTGGCGACGGGGCTGGTCCTCACCCCGACATTTTTCTGGCTGGTAACGTTTTCCCCTCCTGCGGTATTCCTGGCGGCGCTGGCTCTGGTTGCCGGCTGCTGCCTGTGGGAGTTCCTGGGAATCGTGGCGGCGAGTTACCCCGCCTATCCGAGTCCGCAGCGATTTGTGCCGGCGTTTGTGGCAGGCGTCCTATTCCTGCTTCTGCCCATGCACCTGTGGCTGCTGATGGTTCTACTGGCGCTGGCGGTGATGGTTCATTTCACGCGCAAAGGACCGCTGGCGGCCGTGTTACCTCTCTCGGCGGCGGTAGTTTTTGGGGTTGTTTACACGTTCGGCTCGTGGCGGGCAGCAGTGGAATTGCGAGCAGCGGACCCCTGGTGGCTGCTGTTTGCATGTGGCCATCAATTGGGTGGGTGATACGTTCGCATATTATGGCGGCAGCCTGTTTGGCAAACACCGTATGGCCCCCGAGGTGAGTCCGAAGAAGACTTGGGAGGGAGCAGCATCGAGTGTGGCGATGAGCACCGTGCTTGGCATGGCCTTCATTCACTGGAGGTTTCCTGCGGTGCCGTTGTGGCAGGCAGGGCTGCTGTGCGTTGCCGCCAACGTGGCTGGACAGGTAGGCGACCTGGCGGAGTCCGCCATGAAGCGCGGGGCGGGAGTGAAAGACAGCGGGAATCTTCTGCCGGGACACGGTGGCTGGTTGGACAGAGTCGATTCGAGCCTGTTCTCGGTGCCTGTGGTCTACTGGCTGCTTCAGGCTGGAGGCGTGATCAGATGATCTATCAGGCCATCGAGTTTGCGGTGGCCGCGCACAGCGGACAGACGCGCAAAGGAACGGGGGTTCCCTATGTGCTGCATCCCCTGGCCGCGGCGCGGATATTGCTTGAATGCGGCTGTCCGGAGCACGTCGGGGTGGCGGCGGTGCTGCACGACGTGATCGAAGACACGCCATTTAGCGCCGAGGAGATATCGGCTCGCTTTGGCGTACGAGTGGCGGAGTTGGTTCTCCTGGCTACCGAAGCCGACAAGGAGTCAGCATGGGAGGCGCGGAAAAGGCATACGGTGGAGACTCTCAGCGCAACGGCCGATATCGAGGGTCTGCTGGTGACATTGGCCGACAAACTGGACAACATCGCCTCCATTCGGGAGTCCCTGGAACGGGAAGGCGAAGCCGCATGGAGCCGCTTCAAGCGGGGGCGGGAAGAGCAGCGGTGGTACTATACGTCACTGCGGACGTGTACGTCTCGAAGTTAAGGGATGAGCCCGGCAAGGGCTTGGCGCGTCGCTTCGACGGGCACGTGAGGGCGGTCTTTGGCGCCTGAGATGCTACTTGCACTTGCCTTGGCAGACGGTTTCGCTCACCAACTGGGGAGCTGACAGCTTTCGAGAGTCGTCCAGGCTTGGGCGCTGAACGGAAAACTGCTCCACCACTTTGCCATTGTCCGGACGCCTGTCGAAAATCTGGCGTTCCCGCAATTGCATGCCGCCGTCCTGGGATACGGCCCTTCCAGGGGCGGAGGCCCCAAAGATGTCGACTTCGCGGCGTTCAGTGCCGTCAGGGTTCTTAACGATGCGGGCCACGGATTGCCGGCTGAGCTGCATCTTGCCCGTCGAAGCGTTCTCATAGTCATCGCTCTGCTCGGTGGTGACGCCGGACTGGACGGCCGTGCGCACAACCTGTTGTGCGGCCACGGCCATTCGTCCGTTGGGGTCAGGCCGGTAGATGACTGTGTTGGTCTCCGACCGATTCTCGCCCGCCAGAGTCGTGGCTGCCCTCCGCTCGACCGTCGCGAACGACCCGTTGATGGAGGCTCTTTCGATGGACGTCTCGGATTTCACCTGGTTTCCCGCCGAAACGCTGTGGGTCACGGATCGTTCCGCGGCGACCAATGATCCATTCAGGTCTCCCCGGAACACTGTGACGGTTTGAGTCGACCGGCCATCTTCGCTGGTGGTGGACTCGATGCGGGTCTTCTCCGGCGGCAACGGACGGCCGTCGGCGGAGAAGCGGCGGATCACCTTTTCGACCACCGAACGCCCTGGCTCCTTGAGCAGGACTTTCTCTTCGGTCTGCTCGACTGGCACGCGGGTGCCATTGAGCGAGGCGACGACCTGACTGGTAGACGAGTCGCCGGCTTCTGCCGAGGACGAGGTCATGCGGCGGCCCTCAAAGTCGACGAAGGACGTCGTGGAGCGAGACTCCTGGGCGGCGGCTGGAGCCGTGGCGGCACACGTCAAACACAACACGAACCCGATACGGCTCATGAACGTTCTATCGGCCGGTGGGATGCCAGTCTTTAGCGGGCCCTATAATGGGAGTTAGTTCCTGGGTATGAAGCGCTTCTACATCGAGACATTCGGCTGCCAGATGAATGTCCATGACTCTGAAAAAGTTGTGGGCACCCTGGAGTCGCGCGGGCTGGAGCAGGTTCAATCGGCCGAAGAGGCTGACCTGGTCCTTTACAATACCTGCAGCATCCGCGACAAGGCCGAACAGAAGGTGTTCCAGCGGCTGCAGGAGTTCAAGAGCCAGGCAGGCAAGAAGGGCAATGGGCGGGTGTATGGAGTGCTGGGCTGCGTAGCCCAACAGGAGGGCGAACGCATCTTCGAGCGCGCGCCCCACGTCAGCCTGGTTGTCGGCTCGGCCAGTTACAACCAGTTGCCCGAACTGCTGGTTCAGATCCAGAACGGTGAGCGGCGGGTGACTGGCCTCAGTCTCGAAACCGAGGACACGTTCGAGACGCCCATGACCCGGCGCGACAACCCGCATCGCGCCTACATCACGATCATCGAAGGCTGCGACAAGAATTGCACCTACTGCGTGGTTCCATTCACGCGCGGGCGTGAACGGTCGCGCACTGCCGCGGGCGTGTTGGATGAAGCCCGGAGGTTGGCGCAGTCCGGCTACACGGAAATCCAGTTGCTGGGCCAGAACGTGAACAGCTACCGGGATCCGGGCGCGAAGGAATGGAACTTCGCCAGACTGCTGGAGGCCGTGGGCCGTGTGGAGGGAATCCGGCGGGTCCGCTTCACCACGTCGCATCCCAGAGATTTTGGCCGCGACATTGTCGATGCAATCGACCGCACGGGGACTGTGTGCAATCAGGTCCACTTGCCCGTGCAATCCGGATCCAACCAGGTGCTGGCTTCGATGGCCCGCCTATACACGCGAGACGACTACATGCGCCGCATTGAGTGGCTGAAGGCCTCGCCAAGGGACATCGCCATCTCCACCGACATCATCGTGGGCTTCCCCGGTGAGACGGAGCAGGACTTCGAGCAAACCCTCTCGCTGTTGGAAGAAGTCGAGTACGACAGTGTCTTCAGCTTCAAGTACTCACCGCGCCCCAATACAGCGGCTCTGGGTTTGCAGGACCATATTCCCGAGGAAGAGAAGAGCCGGCGGCTGACCATTCTGCAGGAGCAGCAGCGCCAACTCCAGATTCGCCGCAATTCGCGGCTGGTCGGAACGGATCAGGAAGCGCTGGTTGAGGGGTTCAACAGCAAGACCGGGCAATGGATCGGCAGAACCTCTCAGAACAGGGTGTTGAACTTTGTCATGCCTGCCCGAGCCGGCGGCGAAACGCCGGCCAAGGATGTCATGATCGGAAGGTACCTGCCTGTGCGGGTAACCCGGGCGGGTCCCAATTCGCTCGTGGGCGAGGGTCTCGTCGCTTGGCAGTGAAGGGGAGGGCACGAACAATGCGGACCGAAGGACAGAGCATCGAAGTCGAAATGAAGATCCGGGGTCTGATGATGGATCCGGTGACGAACATGCCGATCGTCATCCTGAAGGACACAGACGGCGGCCAGATTCTGCCGATCTGGGTCGGCATCTACGAGGCCAACGCGATTGCCCTTGAAATCGAGAAGGTGACCACCCCGCGTCCGATGACGCACGACCTGATCAAGAATCTGCTGATGGGGCTGGACGCGCGGGTAGACAAAGTAGTGGTGAGCGAGCTCAAGGAAGACACATTCTACGCTGTGATCTGGCTGGAAAAAGACGGCCAACCGATCAGCATCGATTCCCGGCCCAGCGACGCCCTCGCGCTGGCGCTGCGGCTGGACTGCCCGATCTATGTCGAGGAAAACGTCCTGAAGAGCTCCAAGGCCGCCCAGAACGTCAGCGACAAGGTCAGCAACGAGGAACTGCGCCGCTGGCTGGAGGGACTCAACGACGAGGACTTTGGCCGCTACAAAATGTAGCCAGGACTTACCGGAACCTGCTGGTGGAACAGGACCTCATCATCCGGCTGGAGCGCGTTGCCAAGCTTGGCATCAGGATTCTGCCTCTGGCTGAGATCCAAAGTCATTTCGTCTTTGAGCGCGATGGATTCGTTGTGCTGGTGGAGAGACGGGATGGAGGTTTTGGAGGGGTAGGCGGGCCGGGGCAACTGAGCGAGAAGGGGTTCTCCGCATTAGTAGACCGGCAGGGAGTGCCGTGGTTTGTCGGCAAGGGCGGGGAACGCCAGGCAGGGGCCGGAGAGGCTGAAGCGGCTCGGCAGTTGTTTACCGATCTCAAATCCGCGCTTTCATGAGATTCCTCTAACCTTTCACGCGTTTCGTTCGTCATTACTAATAAGATGACGAGGAAACGAGACAAGGCGATGATGCTGGCGGGCTTGGCGCTCTGCCTGGCGACCGCGAGTCTCGGCAGCGTCGAACCGCTTCAAGCGCTGCCGAAGACAGCGCAGAAGGTGTATTGCTACTACACGGCGCTGGAACGAAACGCGCAGCCCATGCCGTGGTGGGATCGTGTCACGTACAGCCTGATCCTCGCTGGGTCCAAAGGCAATCTGGCCCACAAAGCCGGCCGGACGTAACTGCCCTGCTGACAAGATTCCCTGTGAAAGACGCGGACAAAAAAGGGGCCGCCCCTCGGACGGGGCGGCCCCTTTGGTGCTTTGAGGGTTGCTAGAGTTGCCCCCGCTGGCTATTTCTTGGCTGGCGCCTTCTTCGACGGGCCCTTCTTGGCCGGGGCGGCTGCCTGTACGGGCCAGCCGACAAGGTCCTTGGCTTCGACGTCGAAGACCAGATTGAACGGTTCTGGGGTGAACTCAATGGGGGCGCCCGAGAATTCGAGTTCGGTGCCCGGGTCCACCTTGCCGCGCAATGGCGTTTCAAACCGGAGGGTCACTTCGCTCATTTCGGACGATGAGAGCCCGACGACGATCTCCTTTGGATTGGTGGCCGGCTTGAGCGCGATGACCTTGCCCTTCAGCTTTTCGACCTTGGTTCCGCCGACTTCGACGCCGCCGGGGATGGCTGCATTCTTGAGCGTATTGTCAAAGTAGGCCGCCGAATTGGGGCCTGAAAGCTCGCGTTTGATGGAGATCCACAGTGCGAGGACAGGATTGGTCTTCTTCAACTCCTCTTCCTGCTTGATCAGGATCTCGTCTTTGGATTCGATCTTGAATTCGGCCGCCGGGATCGGATTGGCCTTCACCTGTTCGATGACCTGCTCCATGCCAACCCTGTCGCCGTGGAAGTTGGCGTAGTTCTTTTCGAAGTTGGCCCGCAGTTGATCGCGGGTCTGCTGCGGGAAAGCCCCCTGGCCGTCGTAGTAGGCGGCGCGAGCGATGTGATAGAGCGCGATCCCCTGCTTCTCCAGTTTCTTCTGGCGGATGACAGCGGTTCCCGTCCAGGCTGAGACCTGCGCGTCGCCCGGGGTCCGCTTCAGCACTTCGAGGAAGTTCTTTTCAGAATCTTCGTACTTCTGTTTTTGCAGGGCCACCCAGCCGAGAGTCTTGTAGGCGATGGCTTCGAAGTTGGACCGCTCCTTCTTCCACTGATCGTCAGTCATCTGGGCGGGCTTCTTGGCCGGCGAGAACGTCTCATCCATGAGACCGAGCATCGCCTGGCCGGCCTTTTCGCCCGCGTCCAGGGCGTCAGGCGAGGTGTTGTTCATCGAGATGGTCAGCAGGTTCAGGTAGTAAAGACCGGTCACGCTCTTGGGGAAGTCGTTGATCATCCGCTTCGTCGTGGCCAGCATTTCAGGCGCATTCGCTGCCTGCTGATAGGTCTGGATCATCGTCGAGTAGCGATCTTCCTTGAAATCCGAGCTGGGATACTTTTCCTCCCACTGCTTGAGCAGCCCGATCTTTGTCTGGGGGTTCGTTTCTTTCGTAAGTTGCTGGACGAGATCGTATTCAGCGCGATCCTTCCAGTTCTTGGTTGGGGCCTGAGCCCACGCCTGGATGATTCCGAGAGCTCCAATGGCGAGGATTGCCGTCGCGCGCTTGAGTGTAAACAGCACCACTAACCTCCTGTCCGGATAGGTCTTTCAATCTTTTGCGGGCAGCTGATACGGGTCGGCCCCGTGACGCGCCGGTTTGAAGACACCGCTCGATTGTAGTTGATGGAGAAACCGAGTCGCAACATCCCGCACGTCCAAACCACTCATCATAATACCGTCGGAGGCTTAGATGCCACGCCAAGCCGGATTGTTCCATGCCCTGAAAAGTCGGTCAGGCCTCTTATGCTACAGTCACATTCATTCATGCGTTGGATCGACCTGGCCGTGATAGCTGTCTACCTGGTGGGGATCACCTGGTTCGGAGCGAGGTTCAAAGAGTCACAGAAAAGCCTCAGGGATTACTTCCTGGGGGGGCGGAACACTCCATGGTGGGCGATTGCCTTCTCGATCGTTTCTGCTGAAACATCCACTCTCACCGTGATAGGCACTCCGGCCCTCGGCTTCGGCGGCAACTTCGGCTTTCTCCAGGTGGTGCTCGGGTACCTGATCGCGCGGATCGTGATCTCGTTTCTGTTTTTGCCCCACTACTTCCGGGGCGAGTTGTACACAGCCTACGAACTGATGCAACGGAGGTTCGGACTTCGACTCAGGAGACTGACGGCCGGGCTATTCCTGCTGCTGCGGGCGCTGGCGGAAGGTGTACGGGTCTTCGCCATCTCCATCGTCGTAATGATCATCCTGGGAACGGGAGAGATCCCGTCGATCATCCTTATCGTTTGCCTGACCTTGTTCTACACGTTCGAGGGTGGGATGACCGCTGTCATATGGACCGACGTCATCCAGATGTTCCTGTACGTGGCCGGGGCGATCGTCAGCCTGTTCGTGATCCTGAACCAGATCCACGGAGGGTGGGGCGAGGTGGTCACGATGGCGCAAGCGGCCGGCAAGTTCAAGGTTTTCGATTTCGAGTTCACCACCTTCGCCGAGTATTTTTCACGGCCCTATTCCTTCTGGGCCGGAGTTGTGGGCGGCTGTTTCCTGACAACGGCCAGCCACGGCACGGAGCAATTGATGGTGCAGAGGCTGCTGGCGGCGCGCAGCGAAGGAGACGCGAGAAAGGCGCTTTTCGCCAGTTGGTTTGTGATCGCCTTCCAGTTCACACTCTTCCTGCTGATCGGATTGATTCTGTACGTTTTCTACCAGCAGAACGGATTGCCTGATCCGGCGCAGAAGGATCGCATCTATCCCCAATTCATCTGGAAGGAGCTGCCGGTGGGGGTGGCGGGATTGGTCATTGCCGCGATTCTCGCGGCTGCGATGTCAAACCTCAGCGCAGCACTGAACTCGCTGGCTTCGACGACGATTATGGATTTCTACAAGCTTCAGGTGCCGGACAAGGAAGAGAGACACTACCTCCGGCTTGCCAAGTGGGCGACGATTGGATGGGGCTGCGTGCTGTTCGGCATCGGAGTGTGGGCGCGCAAAGTGCCGTCTGTGCTGGAGGCTGGATTGGGAATCGCCTCGATTCTCTACGGTGGATTGTTAGGGGTGTTTTTGCTGGGTGTCCTGACGAAACACGTGCGGGAACCGGCGGCGATGGTGGCGATGGCGGCGGGAGTGGGCGTGAATCTGTGGGTGCGATTCTTTGCGCCGGGGGTGGCCTGGACCTGGTACGTCCTGATCGGAACAGGGGTGACGGTAATGACAGGCTTGATTGCGGCGCTCATTTTCAGGGAGCCGGCGAATGAGCAATAATCAACCGGCGCAGGGGAGCCTGAGACGGGACCTGGGCGTTTGGGGGGCTGCCTCAATCGTCGTCGGGACGGTGATCGGCAGCGGAATCTTCCTGGTGCCCAAGCCGATGATCCTGCAGGTGGGCGACGTGTCCACGCTGTTCGCGGTCTGGATTGTCGGAGGACTGCTTTCGCTGGCCGGGGCCCTCACCTACGCCGAGTTATCGGCGATGATGCCCGAAGCGGGGGGTGAATACAACTACCTGAAGGAGGCCTACGGTCCGTTCTTCGGGTTCATCAACGGTTGGACGCAGATGTGGGTGGCAAAAAGCGGTTCGGTTGCAACGCTGGCGACCGGCTTCTTCTATTATCTGGCGAATTTCTGGCCCGTACTCGAGCGCGTGATCTTCACGATTCCCATTCCGCTTGGGGACCATGGCGGCGCGCTGGAGGTTCGGGCCGGGCAGTTGTTCGCGATGGCGCTGATTTTGACGTTAGGCGTGATCAATTGGTTTGGGTTGCGAGCCGGCGCGCGAGTCCAGGTGACGGCCACGGTGATGAAAGTGGCCTTGATCGCGGGAATCGTGGCAGCCGGTTTCCTGGCGAGCCCGGGAGGCGGCACGGCGGCAGGGTCGCAGCCGGTTCCCGCGCCAGGCGGGATTGCCGGCTTCTTCGCGGCGCTCGTCGCCGCGCTTTGGGCCTATGACGGCTGGAACAACGTCACGATGGTGGCCGGAGAGGTAAAAAACCCGCAAAAAAACCTGCCGCTTGCCCTCATCCTCGGCACTGCGCTGGTTGTGGCGATTTATCTGGCGACGAACGCTGCCTATTTTCATATCCTTGCCCCCAGCGAGGTTGCGGCCAGCGATCGAGTCGCAGCCGAAATGATGCGCCGGATTCTGGGGTCTCCCGGCGCGGACCTGGTGAGCGTGGCGGCAATGATTTCGATCTTCGCGGCGCTGAACGGTTCTTTGTTGAGCGGTGCTCGGGTTCCGTATGCGCTGGCGCGGGATGGGTATTTTTTTAAACGATTTGCTAATGTCCACCCGAGGCATCACGTGCCGGGTTTTTCGGTTATGGCGATCAGCGCATGGAGTTCCGTGCTAGTACTGACGGGCAGGTACGATCAGCTGTTGACGCTTGTGATCTTTCCCAGTTGGATTCTGTATGGAATGGCGACCGCGTCCGTATTTGTGCTCCGTTGGAAGCAGCCTGAACGATATCGCCCCTATCGCACCTGGGGCTATCCGATAGTGCCGCTTCTATTTGTATTTGTTGCGGCAGTGTTGATCTATTTCACGCTGAAAAACTCGCCGCGAGAGAGCCTAATTGGGCTTGTACTGATTACCGCGGGGGTGCCGTTCTATCGCCATTGGCGGGCCGAGGCGGTTGGGAAGATACCGGTGCCTGAAACTCCCACAATGAATTAATCTGTTACGAAATCAGAACAGGCCTATTGCTTTGTTGATGTTTTTGCGATACAACCATCACTAAGCGTCCTCTCGGTCAGGGCGTTTGTTCTGAAAACAGAAAATGTGTGTTTGGGGACAGATTCAAGTTACCCAAAACAACTGCAGGGAGACAGATCATGGATGTCACGAAAATCCTCGCCGATTTGAGGCAGGAACGCCAGGCCATCGAAGAAGCAATCGTCACGATGGAACGACTTGCGCGCGGACAAGGGAAGCGCCGCGGCAGGCCGCCAGCCTGGATGGCGGCTCTGAAGGTGAAACCGGAATCGCCGCAGCCAAAGCGGCGGGGGCGTCCGCCGAAGAACGCTTCGGCGAGCAACTAACAAGCGCGGTCCAATCGCGAGCAATCCGGGCGCGGCGGAGGCGGAGGAGTAAGTTAAGGCCTCTGCAGCGCCCGGGTCGATTTACTGGTACAGAAGATAGCTTTTCCGTTTGGCGAGAAAGTCCTCCATCGCGCGATTTAACTGTCCTTCCAATGCGCGAGGATCTGTCCCCACCTTAATCCCGTTGATGGCGTCCTGGCTGCCGATCAGGCGGCGGGATCCATTCCAATCGATCTTGCCGGGATACAACTTCTCCAGCGCAGCTGCAATCTCAAGGCCAAGGCGAAGTGTCGAGAAGACCTCGCGGTCGGTGACGACAAAGCGCACCCCTTCGATCAGTTTGCCGCTGAAATTCGACGAAGTGGGGGTGAAGCGGGTCGGGTAGACACGAAGTCCGGGAATCCAACGCTGATTCAACGTGCTGGCCAAATCGTGGCCGTTGATCCAGTCCGCCCCAATTTGCTCGAACGGCGTGTCGGTGCCGCGGCCAACAGAATAATTACGGGCATATTCAATCTGAGCTACGGCCGGATACAGCAAAGCGGCGGCGAGGCTGCGCATGTTCGGTGACGGATCGGTCCAGGTGAGTCCAGTAGAATCCCACCAGTCGGTTCTGCGCCAGTTCTTCATGGCAACGACGACCAGATTCGCGTTGAGCTTGTCTTCGAAGTTGATGTAGCGAGCGAGTTCCCCGATTGTCATGCCGTGGCGCAGAGGCATGGTTGTGCAACCGACGAACGAGATTTCGGCGGGATCGAGCATGGGGCCTTCGACGGCGATGCCGTTGATGGGATTTGGCCGGTCGAGCACGACGAAGGTCAGCCCCGCGGCCGCGGCGGCTTCCATGGCGTTCCTCATGGTCGAGACGTAAGTGTAATACCGCGCGCCAATGTCCTGGATGTCGAAGACGAGCACGTCGATGTCTTTGAGCATCTCAGGCGCCGGCTTGCGGTCTTTGCCCTTGTAGAGGCTCCAGATGGGAAGGCCAGATCTGGAATCCCGGTCATTGCCGACGTTTTCATGGTCCTGGTTTCCCGCGATGCCATGCTCCGGCGAAAAAAGCGCCTTGAGCTTGACCCCGGCGGAGAGCATAGCGTCGATATTCCTGCGGCCATCGCCAGTGAGGCCGGTGTGATTGGTAATCAATCCGACGCGTTTGCCGGCGAAAAGTGAGAAATGATCTTGTTCGAGGACGTCAATGCCGTTCAGCGTCTGGGCATTGCGCGCCAGGGTTCGACGCGGCGAGGCTTCAAGATAGCTGGTCAGGGAGACACCGCCAGGGGCGACGCCGAGCGAAGCCGCAACGATGGTCGCCACACGGGACCGTAGTGGGGCGAGCGCCGGCCTCAATCGAGGGTGGACGCTGTTACCCATCAGAATCACATAGCTTCGGGAAGTAGGGTCGATCCACACGCTGGTCCCGGTAAAGCCTGTGTGGCCGAAGCTGCCTGGAGGGTACAGTTCACCTCGATTGGTCGAATACTGAGAGTCGATATCGAAACCGAGACCGCGCATGACCGGCTGGTGGGGAGGTGTATTCGGCTCGGTGAATTTTCGCACCGTCAGGGCCGAGAACAGGCGGACGCCATCGAGCTCGCCGCCATTGAGCAACATGCGGCACCAGCGCGAGAGGTCGGCCGCGGTGGTGAAGAGCCCAGCGTGCCCGGCGACGCCGCCCATGAAGCGGGTGGTGGGGTCGTGCACGACGCCGCGCAACACCTGGCCCTTCCAAATCTCGGTGGGGGCGATGCGCGTGCGGAGGGTGTCGGCCGGGCGATAGCCGGTGTCTTTCATCCCGAGGGGCTGGAAAATCTCCTCTCGCGCGTAGACATCGAGCGGTTTACCGCTGACGACACGGACGATTTCACCCAGCAGGATGAAGTTGATGTCACTGTAGATGAATTTTTCTCCGGGGCCGGCGACTGGCCTGTCGACTAGCGCAAGATGGATGCCGGTATCGTAGCCGGACCACTCAGGCTTCAAGTCAACGTCCGCCCGCAGCCCCGAAAAATGCGTGAGTAAATGGCGGACGGTAATATCCGATTTGCCGCCCTGGAAATCAGGCAAATAGCGAGTTACGGGGTCGGCGAGGCGAATCCTGCCCGCCTCAAACAGTTTCATCACCGAGCATGTGGTGGCGACAACTTTTGTGAGTGAAGCGGCGTCGAAAACCGTATCGAGAGACATGGTTTCGATGGACGGCTGGAGGCTTCTGCGGCCATAGGCTTTGCGGTGGAGGATGCGTTCACCTTGCCCGGCGAGGACTACGGCGCCGGGGAGCTGGTCCGCTGCGATCGCCTCTTGAATGGCCACATCCAAAGCCGCGGAACCGGGAAAGCGCTCCTGGGAGGCTGCGAGAGGCGCCAGGAGAAGGAGGAAGGAAAGAAGTCTCATGAGAGTTTCTGAGCAAACGAATCGAGCAGACGGGCGAGATCGAGGTCCAGTGACGTGACGCCGCCGGCGTCGTGCGTGGTGAGATCGACCGAGACGCGGTCATAGACGTTGGACCACTCGGGGTGGTGATTCATGCGCTCGATCGCGGTGGCGGAGGTCGCCATGAAGCCGAAAGCGTGCGTGAAGTCGGGGAAGCGGTAGTCGCGATGCAGCTTGCCGCCGGCCAGGGTCCAGCCCGGCAGGGAAGCGAGCGCAGCGTCGAGTTCCAGTTGAGTCAATTTTGCGAGTTTCAAGTCGATCGAACCTCCTCAGGATTGTCCGTAGACGGGAATCAGCGCGCCGTTGATGTGGGCTGTCTCCGGCGAAGCGAGATAGACGAGCAAGCTGGCGAGCGAAACGGGTGGGACCCATTGCGAAAAATCGGCCGCCGGCATGGCGGCACGATTAGCAGGTGTGTCGATTGTGGAAGGCAGAATCGCGTTGGCGGTAATGGCGGTGTGTTTGAGTTCGGCGCCCAAGCTCAGGATGAGGGCGTGCAGAGCGGCTTTGGAGGCTGAGTAGGCGGAAAGACCGGCAGGCGGAGCGACGCCGGCGCGGGAACCCACTGCGATGAGTCGCCCGGCGCCTGTAGCGAGCATGGGCGGCAGCGCCGCGCGAAAGAACAAGAACCCGCTTTTCGCATTGATGTTCATCATTCGGTCCCAGGTTTCCTCAGATGTGGATTGGAGCGGCCCATCGGCGGCAAAGCCCCCCATCAGGTGCACCGCGACGTCGAGCCGGCTCCACGCATCCAGGGCAGATTTGACGAGCGAGTCGCAGCCGGCGGAAGTTGTCAGGTCGGCCTCCAAGGGCAGGAATTCCCTTTGCGGGGGGCGGTCCTTTTTCCACGACCGCGCAACGCCCGCAACGCGGCACCCCGCCTCCAGAAATGCGTGCGTCACTGATTCGCCCAATCCGCCGGAAGCGCCCGTAATCAGAACCGTCTTCCCAGTGAGTATCGCCACAGAATGATTCTACGACGCGCGAGGCGGGGGCGATCCTGCGCTAAAGTCTGGTCATGGGCGATGAACTGGGGAATGGGATTTACGTCGAGGAGTCTGCGCAAGCCAGGCGGCGCATCGATGGCGTGCCTACGTCAATCGCAGGATTTGTGGGCTATACGCCGACTGGACCCACTGGCGTTTCAGTGGAGCCGATCGGCAGTCTCGGGGAGTATGAAAGCCTCTACGGAGGCGCGGAGCCTTTGAAGGCCGGAGAAGCCTGCCAGCTGAACTTCATGTGGCACGCCGCATGGGCCTTCTTCGGCGAAGGGGGGCAGCGGCTGTACGTCTCTCGCGTCGAGCCGGGACGGGTGGCTGAGGGTCTCAAGGCTCTGGAAGAGGTTGAGGCCGTTTCCGTTGTCGCCGCGCCGGGTGCAACGGGAGAAGAGGCCTGCAGGAGCCTGGTCGAGCACGCCGAAGCGATGCGGCACCGCATAGCACTTCTGGACACCGGCTTCGGGGACACGCCGGAGCAGGCGCTTGCGCTTCGCAAGTCGGCCAACTCATCGCACGCTGCACTCTACTATCCGTGGGTTAAAGTCCTCGACCCGGCCCTTGGAGGGGAGACTCTCTTGCCTCCCAGCGGGTTTGTAGCCGGTGTCTATGCCCGGAACGACTCCGAGAGAGGTGTGTCGAAGGCGCCGGCCAACCTTGTCGCTGGAATTGGCTGTGGGGCTTGAGCGTGCGATCGACAAGCCGGTGCAGGACAAGCTGAATCAGCAGGGCGTCAACACCTTGCGGCACTTTGAGGGGCGTGGGATCCGAGTCTGGGGCGCGCGTACGGCGTGGTCCGGTGCTGAGGAGTGGAAGTACGTCAACATGCGGCGCTACTTTGCTTATCTGGAGCGCTCCATCGAAAGGGGAACCCAGTGGGTGGCGTTCGAGCCCAACGGGGAAGATCTCTGGACGAACGTCCGCAGGACTGTTGAGGACTTTCTGTATACCGAATGGCGGTCCGGGGCGCTGCCAGGTGACATGCCCGAACGGGCGTTTTTTGTGAAGTGCGATCGAACGACGATGACGCAGGACGACCTGGACAACGGGCGGCTGGTCTGCCTGATTGGCGTGGCGGCGCTGAGACCCGCCGAGTTCGTCATCTTCCGCATCGGCCAATGGACCGCGCACTCATCCCGCGATCCGGAATAACCGGTAAGTCTCGGCTCCCTCTGCGCATCTGTATGATGAGCAAATGCCCAGCCCACTAGCGCGAATCCGCCTCGGCGTAGAAGCCATGATCGCGCCTGTCGACGGCGAGTACAAATTGGTTCTGCACGACTCGTATCATTACTCGCACGTTCAGGTCCTATTGCCGCCACAGGCGGGGCCGGTGCTGGAATTTTTTGACGGGCAGCATGACGGAAGCGACGTGCGGCTGGCCATGGTCCAGGCAACAGGCGACCTGAGGGCCGGAGAAATGTTGGACCAGTTGACGAAAGTCCTCGAAGACGCAGGCTTCCTTGAGGGCGAGAAGTTCGAAGCCCTCAAGGAGCAATGTCACCTCACATTCGCGGAATCGCCAGTGCGGGAACCGATCCACGCCGGAGGTGGCTACCCGGCAGAGGTGGACGAGCTTCGCGGCATGATGCAGCAGGAGTTGATTGACGCTCCGGCGGGAGACCCCGTCGACGGCGTCGTGGCCATCGCCGCGCCGCACGCCAGCCCGTGGGCCGGCTACGACTCCTACCGGCAAGCATTTCGGGCGCTGCCGCGTGAATATGCCGGACGCACCTTTGTGATCCTGGGCACTTCGCACTATGGAATGCCGGACCGCTTCGGGCTGACGCGCAAACCATTCCGGACGCCTTTCGGGGACACCAGGACTCGCGCCGACCTCGCGACATGGCTATTGCAGCGTGCTCCACGTGCATCGCAGATGGAGGACTATTGTCACTCCATCGAACACTCCATCGAGTTCCAGGCGGTCTACCTTCAGGCGCTGTTCGGCGCTGAAGTCGGAATTCTGCCGATTCTGTGCGGACCGTTCGCCCACGGTCTACTTTCAGGCGGCAAGCCCGAAGATGACGAGGGGGTGCGCGAGTTCATCGAGGCGCTGGGAGAACTGGCTGCGAAGGAAGGAGACCGCCTCTGCTTCGTGCTTGGAGTGGATATGGCGCACATGGGTGGGCGCTACGGTGACGAGCAGCCATTCAAACCGAATGAAGGTGCGATGCTCGATGTCGCCGAAAGGGACCGCGCCCGAATGGAGAGGCTGGGAGCCGGCGACGGCGAGGGATTCTGGGAGCTCGTCAAGCAAAACCGTGACGATCTCAAGTGGTGCGGCAGCGCACCTTTTTACACCCTGATGAAGACACTGCCAGGGCTGAAGGGTGAGGTTCGCGCCTATCAGCACTGGGACATTGACGAAGAGAGCGTCGTCAGCTTCGGCGCGATGGTGTTCCACTAACCGCGGATTGCGTCAGTCGACGACGGCGGCCATCCAATAGCCGGGACGTGTGCGGACCTTTAAGCCGGGACGGTTCACATCGACTTTGATGTTGTGGAATCCGCCCTCCATCTTGTTGTTCGGCGTATAGCTGAGGATGTACTGACTGCGAATTTCGGCGCCGATTTGTCCAATCGCCTTTTCAAGGTCGGCCTGCGTGGTGAAGCTGTATTCACGGCCGCCCGTGAACTGCGTATACACCTCGGCGGGGTTCTTCACGAAGATGGCCTTGGTGGCGCGGAAGATTTCCTCAATCACGGGGACGAAATCAGCCCCGTAGCCGAAGGTGCCCATCATCTGCGCTTGTGTCGTCGGGTCGCCGGCGGCGATACCCGGACGGGGC
The DNA here is from genome assembly GCA_963714395.1 of Bryobacteraceae bacterium. Lineage (GTDB taxonomy): Bacteria > Acidobacteriota > Terriglobia > Bryobacterales > Bryobacteraceae > JACADU01. Next base: position 254,238 of record CAVQOO010000013.1, on the reverse strand, counting down.
CGCGCACCAGGAGGCAAGGGATCGGGACGCGGAACCTGCGGTTTCTCGGTCAGCCGGGAAACGAGCCTGTTGATATTGAGGGTGAATACGTCGACGTTGTGGATCTGGAGATCGGTAGCGACTTCCTTGACATGCGCTTCCGAGGATCGGTCCAGGGTTTCAGAGATCAGACAGGACGACGCGGCGCCGATCGCGGCGGCTGCGCAACATGCGCACGGCGTGCTGAATGGAGTCGTTGAGGCGTGAGTTCTGGCCGCCGGCCCGGAGTTTCTCGATCGCAGCGTTGATCAGGTCCGGGTCATTGGTGAAGTCCTGAACAGTCTCAATTCGATGATCGAAGCTGACGATTGCGGTTTCGCCGTCCTGGCCGATCAGAAGGTCGTGGATGACATTGCCCATCTTGCGAATCTTGGGCAGTATGGCTTCGATGTTGTTGCTCTTTTGGATGCAGATGACCATCGAGAGCGGCAGGAATGCGACGTCCCGATTGATCTTCTGCGGCTTCCCGTTGTCGAAGAGCTCAAAATCCTGAGGCGCCAGTCCGTTGATCACGTGGCCCTTGTTGTCAGTCACGGTGGTGGGAACAAGCACCACATTAACGGTGGCCCTGATGACGGGCCCGTCAGCCAGAGGAACCTCCGCCTGAGGCGCCGGCGTTCCGGGGGCGACTTGGGGCTTGGCGGCCTTGGGTCCGGGTGTGCCCGGCAGGACGCGCTCCTGCGCCGACAGCCAGGCCGCAGGGGCGGCGGCGAGCAGGGCATTCACAAAACGTCTTCGCATCGTCCGGACAATCCTCTTATTCATGACGCCGCAGGCGTCAGCTCCGTTTCAGATCCTCTGAGTGCTCCGTGTTGCCGCGCAACAGCTCGACAATATGGGGTACGAGGTCCAAGATAGCATCCAGCGATTGCAGGGCACCTTTGGGCGAACCCGGCAGATTCACAATGAGACATTGTTCGCGAGTGCCCGCGGCTGCTCGCGACAGAACGGCTCGGCGTGTAAAGTTCAGGCCTTGCTGGCGCATCAGCTCGCTCAGGCCAGGCAACTCCCGCTCCAGGACGTCGCGGGTCGCCTCAGGCGTGAAGTCACGCGAAGCGATGCCCGTGCCGCCGGTTGTGAAGATGGCATCGACGCTCTTCCGCCCGCACAACTCCCGCAATGCCGAGGAGATTCCGGCCCGCTCGTCGGGCAGGATTGCGGTGTGCCGCACATCGAAGCCCACGGCGGACAGCTTGCCTGCCACAGCGGGACCGGAAGCGTCGGCACGCTCTCCGCGGAACGAGGAATCGGAAATTGTGAGGACCGCTGCCCGAATCACGAATCCGCCTTCCTGTAGACGCCACTCTTGCCGCCGGTCTTTTCGATCAACTCAACCCGCTCGATGACGATGCCCTTGTCGAGAGCCTTGGTCATGTCGTAGACGGTCAAGGCTGCCACCGCCGCGGCGGTCATCGCCTCCATTTCGACCCCGGTCTCCGCCGTGGTCGACGCTGCGGCCTCGATGGCGACGCCATCGGCGACGATCACCGCCTGCACGTCGGCATGGGACAACGGCAGAGGGTGACACATCGGGATCAATTCCGATGTCTTCTTTGCGGCCATGATGCCAGCGATTCGCGCCACCTCAAGCGGATTGCCTTTGGGATTGTTTCGGAGGGCCGCTACGACTTCCGGTTTCATACGCACAAAGGCTCTCGCGCGTGCCGTGCGTTTTGAAGACGATTTGTCGGAAACATCCACCATGCGGGGTTGTCCGCCCTCGTCGTAGTGAGATAGCTTGCTCATGCGTGGAGTACCTGGATCCAATCGCCAGCGGCATAGTCGGGCTTGTCAGGCTCCGCCACAAGAAAGCAGTTGGCTCGCGTGAGCGCCGGGATGTCGCCCGAACCTGACCATTTGATGGCTTTGAGCGCGCCTGTCTCATCCATGCGGGCCGGCAGGAAGCGCGTCAGGCCAGGCTTATGTGTCAACCCTGCGGCCAAGCGGGCCCAGCCGAGTGGAAGTGGTGAAGCCGCAAGCCCGGAGAGAAGATCCAGCGCCGGCCGCGCGAAGAGTTCGAAGCACACCAGGGTGGAGGCGGGATTGCCGGGCAGGCCGAAGAAGGGTTTACCACGCGCGTGCCCAAAGACGAGGGGCTGTCCTGGCTGGATCAGCACGCGGTCGAAGTGGAACTCAGCACCCGCACGCAGGAGAGCGGATTCAACGACGTCATACTTTCCGGCAGAAACTCCGCCGGACAGCAACACCAGGTCCGCCGTGAGCGCCTGTTCGATGAGAGGCAGTGTCGACTCCAAATTGTCCTGGGCCACGGGCAGAACCCACGGCTCGCCGCCAGCCCTGACAACCTGCGCAGCGAGCGCATGGCTATTTGAATTGCGAATCTGATACGGCTGCGGGAACTCGTCGATGGCGACGAGTTCATCGCCAGTAGCCACAATCGCGACGCGCGGTTTCCGGAATACTGCAACGCGCGCCGCGCCGTTGGAAGCCAGTAGGGCGATCTCTTGAGGGCGGATGCGGGATCCGGCCGGAAGCAGGAGGTCGCCCTGCCGTGAGTCAGCGCCCCGCCGGCTGATGTTGAGACCGGGTTCAGCCGCTTTCGCGTATTCCATGCGGGTGGTGTCGACCCGGCAGTGTTCCACCATGACCACGGCATCCGCGCCGTCTGGCAAGGGTGCTCCCGTCATGATCTCGACAGCTTGGCCAGGGGCAATCGCACCTTTGTAGATTCCGCCCGCGGCGACTTCGCCGATAATGGTCACCGTCCCGGGCAGGTCGGCCGCACGCACGGCGAAACCGTCGCGCATCGACCTATCCAAAGGGGGCGAGTCACGTTCGGCCAGCAGCGGTTGCGCGAGGACCCGTCCCAGGGACGAGTCGATAGGAACTTGCTCTACCTCCGGGGCAGCGCGACCCGCGAGCCGGTCAAATACGACACGCCGCGCGTCGAGAAATGTCAGAGCGTCCACGATCACGATTCTACCAGTGGCACTCAGGGGCTCAGCATCCGGAGGCCGCTGCTAGGCTGGATTCATGCCGCACCGGCTGACTCTCGCCCGCATGGCCCAACTGATACGCCAGCGCAAACTGTCGCCGGTTGAATTAGTCGAGGCCCTGCTGAAGCAGATCGAGCGCCGCAATCCACGACTGAACGCGTTCATCGAAATCTACGATGAGCAGGCGCGAGCGGCAGCCCTGAGTGCGGCCGACAGGCTTGCCGCCGGGGACGAGCCAGGCCATCTGTTCGGCATCCCGGTCACCATCAAGGATTCGCTCGACATCGCCGGCCGCTTCACTTCGTGCGGGAGCCTGCTGCGCCGGGGGATCTGCGCGGAGTGTCATTCGGCGCCAGTTGAAAGGCTGCTTGAGGCAGGAGCCATCGTGCTTGGAAAAACCAGCACGCCAGAGTTTCTTTACTACTATGAGACCGACAACCGGCTGATTGGCCGAACCTCGAATCCGTGGAACCCTGAGTGGACTGCCGGTGGGTCCAGCGGCGGCGAGGCCAGTGCAATCGCGTCCCTCATGTCGCCCGGAGGCGTGGGCAGCGATGGGGGAGGCTCCATTCGCGAACCTGCCCACTTCTGCGGGATCGTGGGGCTGAAGCCGACCCCGGGACGTGTGCCGGCCTTCGGCCATTGGCCCGAGATAGCGCCACCCACCGGCTTCATGGGTGTCGCCGGCCCGATGGCGCGAACCGTTGGCGACGTCGAGCTTTTGTTCAGCGTGCTCGCCGGTCCCGACGCGCGAGACCCCTACTCCCACGAGCCGGCGCCGCCGGTCATGCCCGCCGGGAAGCCGCGGATTGCCGTGCTCAGGCAGGCGGGTCCAGTCCCCGTCCAACCGCGATGCCGCGAAGCGGTTGATCGCGCCGCAAGCCTTCTCGCTGCCGAAGGGTATTCGATCGAGGAGTTCGATTTCAGCCTGATCGATGGCGCTTTCGAGCTTTGGCGATTCCTTTTTGTCGATTGGACGGCTCCCGGTGTTCGCGGTTTCATCAACGGCCGCGAGAGCGATTGTTCCTGGACTGGACTCGAACTGCTTTCGCTCGTGCAGGACCAAGCCGCGCCGACGAGGGACCAACTGGATTCGGTCCTATGCCGGCAAGCGGCGATGCGCCGAACCATCGCTGACTGGATGGCAGGCGGTATCCTGATCCTCATGCCCGGCTTCGGCACCACCGCCTTTCCGCACCGGCAGAATCGGTTCGAGACTGCATCCGGCCCAATCGGACTGCTCGATGCCGTCCGCACTGTTGCGCCCGCAAACGTCCTGGGTCTGCCCTCGCTCGTGGTTCCGGTGCTGGCCGGCGATGGGCAAGCGCCTGCCGGTGTTCAGCTCATGGGCCCGCCAGATTCGGAAGAGATCCTGTTTGAAATCGGAAAGGATCTCGAGGAAGCCCGAGGGCCGCTGCCCTGGCCACGCCTGTCCTGATTCGACACCATGCAAACAGAAGTTTTCCCCTACTCCATTCATGTCGACGACCTGAATAACGGACTCCGAATCGTCACCGCACCCATGCCCGTGCATGGTGTTGCCTCGCTCTATATCGTCGTACGGGCGGGCTCCCGCAACGAAGTCGAGCCAGGGCGCAGCGGCTTCGCGCATTTTTTCGAGCACATGATGTTTCGCGGCACGCCGGCCTATCCACCGGAGCGGTACGAGGCTGTCCTGCAGGAACTCGGCGCGTCCTCCAACGCATACACCGACGACGACCGGACGGTGTACCACACCACGCTTGCCAGCGAAGACCTGCCCAGAATCCTCGCCATTGAGGCCGACCGCTTTCAGAATCTGGACTATCCGGAGGAGGCCTTCCGCACAGAAGCCCTCGCCGTATTGGGCGAGTACAACAAGGACAGTGCAGAACCTCTCAATAAGCTCATTGAAGTTCTCCGCGACACAGCCTTTGACCTCCACACGTACAAACACACCACCATGGGATTTCTGCGCGACATTGAGCGCATGCCGGAAATGTACGACTATAGCCGGCTGTTCTTTGATCGCTTCTACCGGCCTGAATACACCGTTCTGGTCCTGGCGGGCGATGTTGAGCCGGGCGCGGTTCGCGCTGTCGTTGAGGAGCATTGGGGCGGATGGCGGCGCGGAGGATACGTTGCCGACATTCCAGCCGAGCGCCCGCCCTCTGAAGCACGGCTCGCGCACGTCTCTTGGAAGACGCGGACGCTGCCGTATGTCGCAGTTGCGCAGCGTGCTCCCGCGTTTTCCACCTGCGACAAGGACTCCGCCGCGCTCGACCTGATCGGTTTCCTTGGTTTCTCCGATAGCTCGCCCCTGTACGAGCGCCTCATCATCGACGAGCAGGTGGCCGACATGTTGTGGGCCGGCAACGCCGACCACATCGATCCCTACCTGTTCACGATCCTGGCGAGGCTGAAGGACCCTGCCGCCGGGGACCGCGTCCGGCAGGCAATTCTCGAGACTCTTGCCGGTTTCGCTGAGACCGGCATCGACGAAGGCCGCTTCGAGGACGTAAAGAGTCATCTCCGCGCACGCGTCGCGCTGAGCTTGGACGACTGCGAGTCAGCCGCGTCTCTGTTGGCGCACTTCGTCAGTCTCACCGGCGACCCGGCCAGTCTCAATGCCCGCCACCGGCTGTACGACGCGATCACCCCTGGCGACCTGCGCGACGCCGCGCGCCGCGTCTTCAGTGAACACGGCCGCACGATCCTTACACTCGCGGAGGGGGCGTCATGAGCCAGTTGATCATCTCCCCGGACTCCTCCCCGCTGGTCAGCCTGCGCCTGGTCTGGAAGACCGGCGCTGCCCAGGACGCCCAGGGCCGGGAAGGACAGGCCTGGATGACCGCCCTCCTGCTCGGCGGCGGCGGCAGCCACCGCATGACCTACAAGCAAATCCTCGACGCCTTCTTCCCCATGGCCGTCTCAGTTACCAGTTCCGTGGACAAAGAGATGACCGCGTTCTGGATTCAGTGCCACGTCGATCATCTCGAACGCGCCTATCCGGTTTTCCGCGACATGCTGCTCAGTCCAGGCTGGCGGGAGGAGGACTTCGAGCGGCTGCGCGCGGATGCCATCAATCTGCTGGAAGTCACGCTGCGCAGCGAAAACGATGAGGAACTCGCCAAAGAAGCGCTGTTTGGCGAGATCTTCCACGGCCACCCTTATGCTCACCACAATGCCGGCACTGTGCGCAGCCTGCATGCCCTGACGCTGGACGATCTTCGCGAGTTCTATTCGGCTCAGTTTGCGCGCGAGAATCTCATCATCGGGGTTGGCGGCGGCTTCCCTACCGGGTTCGATTCGCGAGTGGTTCACGATTTCGCCGCATTGCCGCTCAAGCCGGCCAGGCCCAGGCCAATACCTCAACCCGCGGAACCTCGCGCTACCTCGCTACTGCTGATCGAGAAGCCCGCCCGCGGAGTTGCCATCTCCTTCGGATTTCCTCTTCAGGTGAAGCGTGGCCACCCTGATTACCCCGCGTTGCTGCTCGCGTCATCGTGCCTCGGCCAGCACCGCATGAGCAGCGGAAGGCTGTTCACGCGAATGCGACAGATCCGCGGACTCAACTACGGTGACTATGCCTACATAGAGAGCTTTCCTGGAGGCATGTATTCGCTGCAGAATCAGCAGCATCTCTGCCGGACCCGGGAAATCTTCGAAATCTGGATTCGTCCCGTCGAGCGGGACCAGGCGCACTTCGCGCTCCGCCTGGCGATTCACGAGCTTGATCGCCTCGTACGAGACGGCCTGACCCAAGCGGAATTCGAGCGGACGCGGAGCTTTCTTTCCAAGTACGTGCTGCTGCTGGCGCGTACCCGTGAGGAGGAACTCGGCTTCGCTGTCGACAGCTATTGGCACGGCATCCCGCCGTACGCGCAATACATTCGGAACTCGCTCGCGGCGTTGACGCTGGGTGAGGTCAATGCCGCCGTGGTGAGGCATCTGCGTACGGACCGTCTTCGCATTGTCATCGCAGGCGAAGGAATGGAGCGGCTTCGCGAGGACATCCTGAATGAGGCGGTGTCCCCGATCAGTTACAACTCAACCAAGCCGGCGGAGATCATTGCAGAGGACGAGATCGTGGCACGCCGGCCGCTGACGATCAAGCCCCTGGAATCACGTGTGATAGCTGTCGAACAGCTTTTTGCCTGAAAGCGCGAAATCGAGCGCAGCGCATACAGCCCTAAACCTGCCAATCGCGTGACGCGAGCCGCATCCGTTGCAGCCGGCCGCGCCGCGTGATAGCGTTTGATTCGGACTTTCACATCTCTAACTCGAAGGACTAGATGAATGAACCGAAAAGCACGCATCTCCACTCTACTCGCGATTGCTCTTGTCGCATTGGGCGGTTGCTCCAGCAAGCCACCGGCCAGTGAATCCAAGAAGGCAGGGCCCGCGGTCGACACAATCCAAGGCCAGGTTCGGTCCTACGTGGACCCGACCCCGGCGGGCGATGGCGACCTGAACTCGGGCGGCCCCTCTTTGAAGCTCTGGCAAAACAAGCACCTCTACCGGCTGTTCATGAGAAGAAAGACTGAATTGGTCGCCAACAACTACTACGTAGCCGAGGGCATCAACGCACAAAAGGCCATCGACGAGATAGGCGATCCAGACCAGGGTAAAACTGGCTATCCTTTACTGACCGGTCTGCGAGCGCGTCGTCAAAACGGCTTGGCCCGGTATGGCTTTTGATGAAGTCGATGTGAAGGCCGCGGCCTTGAAGGCCAGGGTGTCGCGGTATCCCGCCAGAACCGTATTCCTGGTGACGAAGATACGGCCCGCTACCGCCGCGGAGATGAGCGCCGCTTCCGTGGATACGAAGAAAGAAGAGGCGGAGAAGGCACTGCCCACCGTCACCGTCCCCGCCGACAAGCAGAGTGCCCTTCTGATTGAGGGAGCACCCTCTCAAAAGGCCCCCCTTTGGGAGCCGAAGGCGACAACCGCTCGCTGCAAACTCACCATCGACTCGGCAGGCAAAGTCCTCGAACTGGAAACCGGCACACAGCTTTGCGAGACTGTGGACTGGTCGAAGTTCAGTTATAAACCCACGCTGCAGCGCGGCAAACCCGCCACCGTGAGCACCGAGGTCGAAGTGCGCTTCGAACCGCGGACGTAAACCCAGAACCCGTTTTCTGATCAGGAGATCTTCCAGACCTCGCGGCTCTCGATCTTGCTGTCGTCCAGCTCGATACCGAAGCCGGGGCGGTCCGGCAGCTCGATCATGCCGTTCACAGGCGCCGGCTGGTGCTTTTCAAAGAAATAGTAGCTGCGCATCTTGGTGATTAGATACTCCACCAGGGGGCAGGTCGCAGGCGGTCGCGACGCCACCACATGCAGCGCGGCGTGCACGCTGTGGCCGTGCGGGATGACCTGCGCGTCGTACAACGTAGCCAAGTCGCAGATCTTCAACAGTTCGCTCGCGCCGCCGCACCATTCCGGGTCGGCCTGTACGACGCTCAGCGCGCCGCCAGCCAGATAGCGGTTGGCCTCCCATCGCCCGTAGAAGTGCTCGCCGCTGGCCACCGGTATCGAAGTGGCTCTCCGCAGCGCGGCGAATGCTTCCAGCTTGTCCGGCAGAAAGGCCTCTTCAATCCATCGCGGGCGGTACTTCTCCACCTGCTTGGCCCAGGCAATAGCGTAGTCGAGAGTCCATCCCATGAACGCGTCGAACATCAGCTCGACCTCGTCGCCAACGGATTCGCGGAGCGCCTTGACCATGTCGACATTCTTCTTCATGCCGGCCTGTCCGTCGCCGGGTCCGTAGGCAATGAACCACTTCTGATGCCGGAAGCCCTGGCTCTTGAGTTCCGCCGCCTTGCGGCCAGCAGCTTCAGGCTCGGCCGAAAAGCCGAGGCAACTGCCGTAGGCCTCGACGCTGGCCCGGGTCGGGCCGCCGAGCATGCGGTAGACCGGCGTCTTGAAGTAACGTCCGCGCAGATCCCACAGCGTGTTGTCCACCGCGCTGATGGCCATCATCAGATGACTCGACCGCGCGTGGCGGTTGAAGCGGTACATCTGGTCCCAGAGTGTCTCGCCGGCCAATGCGTCTTTGCCGGTGAGAAAAGACTTCAGCTGGCTCAGGACGACGATTGCCGCCTCGCGGTCGATGGGGCCGTACAATCCTTCCAGACCATCCTGCGTCTTGATCGTGAGGTAAAGCGCGCTGGTGTTGACCACGCGCTTCTCGGGCGACGGATTCTCTTTGTAAGGCTTCGGCCTCAACTCGTCATAGATGTGCAGCGGCTGCACCTGATACTGCGAGTCAGCTCCGGCAAGCGTTTCGCGCTTGCCGGCAACCCGGATCATCTCCACCGAGGAGATTCTGGAAGGAATTGGAGGCGCGGCCACTGAGACCGTCGAAGAAGAAGCGGCCGCGAGACTCAGACCAAATCGGCGGCGCGAGATAGGACAAGGCATACCCACTCCTGCCGAGCCAGTGTATCAATCGGGCGGAACCCTTCGAGCCGCATCGACCGCTCGATTCGCGGGACGTATCGATCGGGAAAGCCGGAGAGGATCAGAAGTCGCCGGGCCAAGCGCGAGTATTCCGACGCCAGCGTCTCGTGCGTCACCGAATTGATGTTGGCCACCACCACGTCCACCGCGCCGGTGCGCACCGCCCTCGTGGATCCGGCGAACACTGAGGCCGGCAGCGCATCCCGTCGCAGATTTGCCCGCGCCGTTGCCGCCGAACCAGGATCGATGTCGCAGGCAAATACGCGCCGCACGCCGAGCCTGAGGGCTGCCGCGGAGAGGATCCCCGAGCCTGCGCCAAGGTCGAGGAGCGTGTCCTCCGTGTCAAGGTGTTTGTCGATGGCCCGCAGACACAACTGTGTCGCCGGGTGGGCGCCTGTGCCGAGGGCCATTCCGGGGTGGATCGTCACCCGAATCCGTCCGGCCGGCGTTGCCGATTCATCCCATTCCGGCGCTAAGTAGAGCCGGCGCCCCACCTCGAACGGCCGCCACGCCTGCCTGGTGTGCAATTCCCAATCGATATCCGGGTCGGCCTCCACGCGCGGCCGGAACGGTGCGAATCTCTGCAGCAGCCCCGAAGGATCGTCGAACCACGCCCGCAGGCGGCAACGCTCTCCTGGCAGAGTCTCTTCCTGAATGCCTGACGCGCCTTCCTCCCACAGCTCGGCGGAGAGCAGGTCGGCTTCGGCTTCAGGGCACTCGATGAAGAGTGAATACATCTGGCAAGTCCCGCGAATCGCGGCTGATCCTTGATTTGTTATCAGACCCAGCGAGATTGCGCAACTGCTGGCGCTCGCCTCACCGGGCTTTCGAGGCCTTGTAGGCCTCGCGCGCCCCTTTGATTTGGCGTGCATGGCCTTCAGCGTGTTCGGCGTAAATCCGCAACAAATCGCCCAAGGTCAGAGTCCCCTGAACGTTGTGAACTGCCGTCCGCGACCAATTCTCCGGCGGCTGGTCCTTCAGGAGCTCATAGTTCTCTCCGCGAATCCTGCGGAACGTCTCCAGCGCCTGCGAAAACTTGCGCTTGTGATAGTCCAACCGCTCGGCCCAAGCCTTTTCGTCGTAAGAGATCAACGACGGGTTCTCCTCCGCGATCGTCCGGCTGAACCGGTCGCGGCCCACCATTTCCGAGTCGGCAAGATGGCACATGATCTGCCTGACGCTCCATTTTTCCGGCGTCGCGCGGTGGTCCAATTCCGCGCCCGCCGCCCCTGTGGCGACCACTGCCACCAGTTCGGCGCCGCGGCGAAATCGTTCGAGCAGTTCCTGGAAGTCAGTCATAATTTCAGTAGTAGTCCGCGCAGCTCATGTAGTATCCGCATTGCGGGCATATCAGTTTGCATCTGCTCTGCTGCAGGCGTGTCGAGCAGGTAGGGCACCACAGCATCGCTTCGCCATCGGCTTGGGCCGCAGGCTGTTCCGGCTGTCGCTCAGGCTCGCGTTCTTCCCGCTCGTTCGTCATCGGCTGCGTATGCTCAGCGTAGCGCAGCCCTCAGTTCATCCGCCGGATCACCGTGCGCACCACGCCCTGTATGACCAGGTCTTCCCTTGGGTGCAGTTCGGGAAACGCCGGATTCTCCGCCTTCAGATACCACCGCCCCTTCACTCGCACCAACCGCTTCAAAGTGTTTTCGCCGTCGATCAGCGCTGCCACGATCTGGTTGGCCCGGGGAGACGGGGTGGGCTCGATGACGACAAGGTCGCCCTCCAGAATTCCGGCGTCGCGCATCGATTCGCCGCGCACGCGCAACATGAAGCAGCCCGTTTTGGGTTTGAAACCGAGCATCTGCTCGTCGAGGGCGCCAACGGATTCCGCTCCGCTCTCGCTGGCGGTTTGCGGCGACCCCGCCTGAATCGAGCCGAACAAAGGCAAATCGTGCAGCCGGCTTGCTTCGTGCGGCGTCTGGCCCACCACGTCAATCATCCGCGAGCCCCGGTCAGCCCGTCTGATAAACCCTTTGTTCTCCAGTGCATTCAAGTGTCCGGCAACCCCGTTCGGGCTGCGCATCCCGAATTGGCGCTGGATCTCAGGGATGGACGGCGAACAGCCATGCTGGCGCCGGAATGCGAGGATAAAGTCCAGGACTTCATTCTGGCGCGATGTCAGGTCCATGATGTAAGTATTTACACTTCCAGGGAGGCTGTCAACCCTTGAATCTGCCGCTATTCGAAGAACATCTGCCGCTCAAGACGCTTCTCGGCGCCCGTCTCCGCTCCCTCGCCGATCGCGGCGTCTACTTCGGCACCAGTTCCTGGAAGTACGAAGGGTGGCTCGACAGCATCTACTCGCGTGAGCGCTACGAGACGCGCGGCCGCTTCTCGCGGAAGAAGTTCGAGGCCGAATGCCTGGCGGAATATGCAGAGACGTTTCCGGCGGTGTGCGGCGACTTCACCTTCTACCAGTTCCCCGCGCCGGACTACTGGCGGCGCCTCTTCGCCTCAGCTCCCGAGTCGCTTTTGTTTGGCCTGAAAGTTCCCGAGTCAATCACGGTTCGCACTTGGCCGACACATGCCCGCTACGGCTCGCGCGGCGGGACGGAGAACGAATTCTTCCTTAGTTCCAGCCCTGTTCGAAAACGACTTCGCCAGGCCTCTGGAGCCACACGCGCGGCAGGTTGGAGTCATGATGTTCGAGTTCGGCACGCTCTCAAAGCAGCAGTACGCCGAGCCAGGAATGTTCTACCGCGACCTCGATGGATTCCTATCGAAGCTGCCGGCTGGTTTCCGCTATGCCGTGGAGGTTCGCAACAGGGAGTTCCTCGAGCCCGAGTACTTTGACATGCTGCGAGCGCGTCATGTCGCTCATGTCTTCAACGCCTGGACGCGGATGCCGCCGCTGGAGGCGCAGACCGCTTTGGAAGAGGCCTACACGGCCGATTTCATCGTCGCCCGCGCGCTGCTCAAGCAGGGCCGCGCCTACGAACAGGCCGTCCGGCAATTCCAGCCCTATCAGAGTGTGCAGGAGCCGAACGAAGGCGCGCGAGAGGGGCTACGTCGGCTGATCGAGCGATCCCTCAGCAAGAAGCAGCTCGCCTTCCTGTTCGTCAATAACCGGCTTGAAGGCAATGCGCCAGGCACCATTCAGGCAGTCACGTCGGACGACTGAGCCTGCTCCCGGGAGACCAGCCACAGTCCCACTGCCAACACCAGCGAGCCGAGGGCGATCACCGTCCAGGGCAGGTAAGCGGCATCCATCAGGCCCCACTTCCGGACAAGCTCCCGCGAGTGCGCCAGCGTGGCCATCAATCCGTTGTTCAGCATGTGGCAGATCATCCCGGCCAGCACCGATCCTGTCCGCCAAACCACCCAACCAAAGACGATGCCGAGGAACAACGTAGGCAGCAATCGGTAGATAGAGGCGTGGGCCAGGCCGAAGAGAAGCCCCGTGGCAACAATCGCCGGCCACTTGCCCATCGAGCGGAAGCCGCTGAGGATCAGGCCGCGAAACAGCATTTCCTCACAGACGGCCGGCAGCACCGCGATGAACACCCATACCTGCCAGAGCGGCGCTGACTTGTCATCGAGCACAAGCAGTTTCTCCAGTGCCTTGACCAGCGATTCCGGCGGAGGCAGCACGCGGATCAGCAAGCCGCCGCCGACGGTCCAGGCCGAAACCCCGATCAGGATGCACCCCGCCACTCCGGCCAGGCCGAGGGGACGCAGCGAGAAGGTCGGGCGCCAACCATATCCCTTGCTCCAGGCCACGGCCAGTGCAGGCAGAAGGAAGAAGCCCACCTGCGTCACCAGCAGCACAATGGGCAGCTTCCTGCCCTCAAGCGATAGGCTCGCGTAGAAGGCCAGCACCAGTGCGACGGAGAACACCAGCATCGACACTCCCGGCGTGGGCCGGGATCCGGGCCGCCGTGAAAAATCGAAGAGGCTGCCCATGCTCTGCTTGCCGCCCAACAGCAGATTGTTCTGCTCGAAGACGCGGGCCGCCAGTGTCAGCGCGAGCATCGCATAGGTGAGTGAGCTGACCAGGGTCAGGAAGATGAGTTCCACTTTCCACTCGTTCAGAAACACGCTCTTCATGACAAGCGCGATGTTGACGATCGGTGCAAAAGCCAGGTAGCCGTTCAATTCAATCCCCGGCATGGTTGTCACCATGAGCGGCACCAGCAGGGCCATCAGAATCGGGGTGAGGAAGTTCTGTCCGTCCTTGAAGTCGCGCGCGAACGCCCCGACTGCGAGGAACACTGAGTTCACCAGGATGGATACCGGCACAACCAGGAAGAATGCGATCAGGTAGGCCTCGGGCGGCACGGAGATGGTCAGCCCGGGCATCAGCTTCACCCGCGAGAAGGTCATCGCGAGGCTCACGATGTTGACCAGTGTTGCCATGACCGAGATTGCCCAGACTGCCAGGAACTTGCCGGCGATGATCTCGAGCGGCTGCAACGGCGCGCAGAGCAGAGTCTGCATTGTGCCGCGCTCCTTCTCCCCGGCGGTCATATCGATTGCGGCATAGAAGCCGCTCATCGCCGAGAACAGAATCAGCATGTACGGAAGCAGCATGCCGATCAACATGCCGCTTTTGCGCTGCTCCGTGGCGAGATTCTGCGATTGCAGTTCAATGGCGGTTGAGAAGCCCTCGGCAAGACCTCGTTGTTTCTCCCTCTGTCTCTGCAGTTCAACCCTGTGCTGCCGGACGATGTCGCTCACGCGGTCCCGCGCTTTGCCGGATTCCGGCCGGACTGAATCATAGAGGATGCTGACGACACCAAGCTGCCCGGCCTGCACCTTGGCGTCGAAGCCGGGCCACAGAATCATGACCGCGTCGATGTCGCGCTTTAACAGCGCCTGTTGCGCACCCTTCGCCCAGGCAGTATCGGGAATCTTTGGTGCGGTCCTGGGCACGTCGGATGCCGAGAGGTCAACCGGCGGAGACGGGGGAGCGTTAAGTTGGCCCATCTCCAAACTCGCCCTGACGGCGTCCGGAGCCGACTTCCAGGGCATCACTTCCACGCGCCCGTTTCGCTTGAATGCCGCTTCGAGGTCGAGCGACAGCTCACCCCAAAGTGCCACGCGCGAGTTCCGGGCCGTCTGTGCGGCTTGCTGGCCTTCCTGTAACCGGCTCATGCCGAGGATCAGCAAGGGATACAGGAGGATCGGCAAAGCGATCATCATGAAAAGCGTCCGGCGATCGCGCAGAGCCTCCCGCAGTTCCTTCTGCGCGATGATGAGGAGCATTCGTGGTCTCATGCAGCCTCCGGCCTCGACGCCCCGATGTGCTTCAGGAAGGCGTCAGTCAGGTTCTCGCACCCGCTCCTTTGCAGGAGTTCCGCCAACGTCCCCTCGTCAACCAGCCGGCCCTGGTGCAGCAGCGCGATGCGGTCGCAAAGGTACTCCGCCTCGCCCATGATATGGGTTGAAAACAGCACGGCCACGCCTCGCGATTTCTGTTTGCGAATCGCTTGAACAATGAACTGGCCGCTCACCACGTCCAGAGCCATCGTCGGTTCATCCAGGATCAGCAACTGGGGCTCGTGTAGAAACGCCCGGGCGATGTTGGCACGCTGCTTTTGCCCGGCCGAGTAAGTCGAGCATGGCCGCGACGCGAAGCTGCCCATCTCCAACTCGTCCACAAGTTGGTCAATCCGCCGCTGCAGATGCCCTTTCTCCATTCCGTACAGCCGTCCGAAGTACTCCAGCGCCTCCCTGGCCGTAAGGCGCTGATAGAGCTGTGTGTCGCCGGAATGGAAGCCGATGCGCGGTTTGGCCTCGATCGGGTGCTCGTGGACGCGCACTCCCGACAGCAACACCTCGCCCTCATCAGGCTCCAGCACCCCCGCGATCATGCGCAGAATCGTCGTCTTGCCTGCCCCGTTGGGACCTAGCAATCCGACAACCTCTCCCGCGTGCACTTTGATCGAAACGCCCTCAGCGGCGTGCACCGCGCCGAAGCTCTTGGTGAGGCCCGTCGCCTCGAGCACTGGAGTCATGGATGTCCTCGCTACAGAGTACGCGATTCAACGGGTATGCCAAACTGAAGGTTCCAGATGAGTTCAGTCAAAGTCGAATACGCCAGCGAGCGCAAGATCCGCACACGCAACAAGACCTACTATCGGTTCAATCACTGGCCGATATGGATCTTCGTCTTTTTCCTGATTCCAGGCCCGGTGACGTTCGACCTCTTCGCTTACGGCTTCAACAGCGACATGAAGTGGTGGCTGCTCACCGTCCTGATCGGCACAGGCATCGCCGGCCTCTTCGGCAAGCTGCCGGGATGCGAGCCCGCGCCCTACATTATCCGCTTCACAGAGGACCGGCCCAATCCCCTCTACCGCCGAATCTGCTACACCTTCGCCTGGAGCGCCGCCATCACCTACGGCCTGCTGAACATCACCGGCCTGTTGGTGGCCATCTTCACCGGCAAGTGGATGCTCAAGCAGATCTACAGTTACGGTTACTTTCCGATCGCCATCCCAATCTGGATTCTCGGCGTGCTTGGGCAGCTTCCCCGCGTCAAAGCATCGACCCAAGGCGAAGGCGTCGAGCGCCGCTACTTCTACGGCACGGTATGGGCAATGTGCATCGCGCAGCCTGTCACCGGCATCCTTTGGAAGACGCTGCCTCGCGGGTTGGCCTACGACGTAATCAAGCTCGCGGTCTTCGTCGGACTTCTGTCGCTGGTCGGCTATCTCAGCTACCGCGGTGTATTTCCACGCACCCGAAAAATCGTGCCCGGCGAACTGGCCGCGCTGGACTAAGAGGGGACAGTCCCTCCTTAGTACCTTGGTACTGGTTGCTGGCGGCCGTTTAAGACTCCAGCCGCAGCGCCACTCAGTCCCCGTGGTCGCGATTGCCCCGTCAGTCAGAGGCTTTGACGTCTGAAAGCCTGCTCCTACGGCACAGGGACGACCCCAATTTCCCGCCGGATCAGGCTGGAGATCTCCCCCCACGGCACGATGAGTTGAGCCGGTTCTCCCCTCTCCTGCGATATCTCGTTCGAATTGAATACGAATTCCAGTCCCCGCTTCTCCACCAGGAACCGCGGCGGCAACGCGAATTGCGACTCGACAACCGTGTATCCCGCCTCCGGGGCATTCTGCCGCAGGAAGTTTCCGGTCCGCGCGAAACCTGGCCTGCGCGATCGTCCGGAGCTTCTCCTCCCCATCTGGGACCAGCAGATCCTGCAATCGGTAGCGGGCTCCGCTGAAGGGATTAAGGTTGATGCAATCGTACGTTGTGGAAGCTTCCGGACCGCCCAGGTACTCAGTCCGTTCTACGCGAATCGACAGCGCCGCCGCTGTCGAATGAACAACTTCGGCATTGCGCCTGACAAACCAGGCCGGTTCATCGTCTCCAGAGCCGCGCCCGCGCGATCTGTTCTGATACTGCTCAATCAGCCGGGCGGATTCGTCTTCGAAACCCGCCGGCGCCCCTGCCGGTTGCAGCATCGCGCGAATGTGGCCATTCAACCTCGCTACAGCCTCTGGAGCAAGTGCCGCGGTCACTTCCGGATAGGCGACTTGGAAACTGAAACACGGTTGAACCAGCCTCTCCTGGTCCCCGCACCCTGGCACCACCCGTTCGAAGCGCCGCATCTCGATTTTCAATGGACTTGGCTCGTTTGCCAGCGGCTGCTTACTGCACCCGCCCTGCAAACACAGCAGGAGTAGCGCACAACAAGAGGCAGTTCTTATCGTCAGGTACTGCGGCAAGCTTTCCCCCTCACGGGCCTCTACATGATTCTAATAGTGGGGCGTACCTGCCGGCGCTACGTCTCCTTGATCCAGACAATCGAGGTGGGGGGGCGAGGCGCGGGACGCTTACCATCGGGGCCCGGCGGGGGCGCGGCGGGCGGATAGTCGAGGCCCGCCTCGCGGTTCTTTCGCACGAAGTTGGGGATCGCCAGCATCGGGGAGCCGTCGCTGAAAGTGCCCTTGACTACGACGATTCCGCCCAGCAGGTCCGGCCGCCATTCGGTGGCCAGCGGCGAGCCGGGAGCCAGTGTCTTCGTGATGTCCTGGTCGTTCTGCTCGATGTTGTAGATCAGCGGGCCGTAGCGCAGCGCGACCTTGTTGCGCGTGGCTTCAATCTTGTCGCTGGCCTGGATGCGCTGCGGCTTCATCGGCAGTTCGAAATCGATCTTGTCGCCCGCTTTCCAGGTGCGTGAAATCACGGCGTAGCCCTTGTCGATCTTGGCTTTGACCTGCGCGCCGTTGACTGCGATCGACGTGATTCCGTTGGCGTCGGGCGTCGGGCGGTAGAGCGCGCTCACGGCGCGGTTGGGGACGCGGATGTGCACCGCGAACTTCTTCGACTGTTTGGGATTGACCGTGATCGAGACCTTGCCGCTCCAGGGATAGTCGGTCTCCTGCACCATCTCGACGTCCGTGCCGGCGACGTTCTCGAGCGTGATCGTGCTGCCGACGAACAGGTTGACGTAGACGCCGTCCGCGCTCTTGGCGTAGAGTCCAGGTCGGCAGCATCAGCAGCGTGCGCGGGATATTGCCGACGCAGCAGGGGCAGACGTGCCACGTGTAGCGCGCGACGCTCGCGTCCAGCGGATTGTCGTAGTAGAAGTTCTTGCCCTCCAGGTCCATCGGAGCCGAGCAGCGCGTTGTACATCGTCTCCTCGTAGAGGTCGGCGTACTTGGCGTCGTGGTAGGCGAGGTTCAGCTTCCACTGGAAGAAGATCAGCGCCGCAGCTGGAGCAGGATTCGCAGTAGGCGTTGTTGCGCAGCGAGTAGTTCGGGCCGAAGCCTTCGGAGGTCTCGCCGCTGCCGATGCCGCCGGTGACGTAATACTTCTTGTTGACCATGTTGTCCCAGAGCGACTTCACGGCGCTCTGGTAATCGGGGTCGTGCGTCTCGACGGCGACGTCGGCCATGCCCGAGTAGGTGTAGGCGGCGCGGACGGCGTGGCCGACGGCCTCGTACTGCTGCTGCACCGGCAGATGGCTCTGGTCGTACTCCTGCTGCTCGCGCGGGCTGGCGGCGGTGGTGTAGCGGCAGTCGAGCAGGAACTTGGCCAGCTCGATGTAGCTGTCGCCCTTGCCGCCGCCTTCCATGTCGTTGACGAAGCGGCCGAAGCGCACGAGCGCCTGCTCCATCTCCTGGTGGCCGTCGTACCAGGCCTTCTTGGGCGCGGGGCCGAGGTTGTCGCACCAGCAATCGGCCAGCTTCTTGGCGGCGTTGTAGAGGCGCGTGTCCTTCTTGTCCGTCATCAGGTAGTGGTTGATGGCCGATTCGAGGAAGTAGCCGGCGACGTAGCCTTCGTGATCGCCGCGGTGGGCCGGGTCCCAGTGCTTGAAGCTGCTGGTGTCGATCGACCTTGCCGCGGTCCCGGCCGGGAGAGCGTGAAGGCGGTCTGCAGATAGCCGTCGGGCTCCTGCGCGGCGAGGATCTTGGGAATCCAGTCCTCCAGCGTGGCGCGCATCTTCTCCTGGGCCTTGATGATCTCGCGGATCGCCCTGCGGATCGACCATCAGCGCGATGCACATCGACTCGACCGTCTGGTGGACCCAGGCGTTGGAGAACACGTAGCCCTTGTGGCAGCCGTGCGGCTCGCCGCGCAGCTTCTTGCCCGCCTCGACGAAGTTGTCGATGCCGCCGGAGCCCGACTTCGATGTCGGTGCGGTTGATCTGGTCGATGCAGTGCGGAATCCAGTTGACGATCAGCGCCTTGGCGCGCGCGTTCCAGAGCGGGCTGTTGATCTTGAAGTTCTTCGTGTAGACGGCGTCGAGCTGCTTGGCCGGAGGCGGAGTCTCGACCAGGACATTCAGCGTCGAAGCGACTTTGGCTTTGGCCGTTGTCGGCGGTGAGCTTGAGGACGTAGGCGCCGGGCGTGCTGAAGGTCGCCGTGGTGATGAGGGCCTTGGGGTCGGCGAAGGTGACCTTGCCGGGGCCGGAGTCCTTCTCCCAAGTGATGGCGGGCGCTGGTCCGGAGGTCAATGGCTTGCGGGGTTCGCCGTAGCCGGCCCAGCCGCGCAGATACGTCTTTCCGGGGAGGATGACGACACGATCGATGCCGGCGATTCCCTTCAGGGCAGGCGCGTCCTGTGCCGCGGCACAGGAAAGGATGGTGCTGCGAAGGACTGGCGCCAGGCCGACGGAGACGGCTGCGGTCTGGGCTGCCCCGCTCAGAATTCTCCGGCGGCTGAATTGCTGACGAACAGGCTTTTCTTTCATGGAGAGCTGCCCCCTGGATAGAGTCTATACGCGGAGAGCCGCGGGAATCAGGCGGCTGCGGGGAATGCAGAGAAGGGAGTCACTCCAGGCATCGATATGGTGATATGGTGCTGATATGGGTGCGATCAAGGTTACCTTTACGCTCGATCAGTCGACCATCAACCGGCTGCAGGACGCGGCGTCGAGGCTCGTGCTGCACGTTCAGCCTCGGCGTTTCGAAGCGCAATTGAGAAAGGGGAGCGGATTCTGCTGCCTTTCCTCGTTCTGTACGAGTGGCGGAGAGGCCCAAGAATTGGCGATCGCGGCGACCGCGATGATCAGGGATGCCGGACTGTGGACGCTCAATGCGGCCGATTTCTCCGATATCCGCGGTCTTCGGCTTGTGGCGCTTGAGTCAGTTGGCCGTGCTCGTCCCCGTAAAGGGCGATCAGCCGCCGATGATCCATCGGGCGAACTTGCGCACAGCGCGCCGCGGCAACAACATATCGACGTCCGCCGGGCCATGCGACAATTAAGAGTTTGTATGTCCAAAATCGCATTTCTCTTCCCCGGCCAGGGATCGCAGGCGGCCGGGATGGGCAAGGCCCTTGCCGACTCCTACCCTTCCGCGCGAAACGTCTTTGATCAGGCCGACGCAGCGCTGGGCTTTCCCATTTCGAAGCTTTGCTTTGAGGGGCCTGACGATCAACTGAGGCTGACCGAGAACACTCAGCCAGCGCTACTCACCGTCTCCATCGCCGCCTGGACCGTGTTGCACGAGATGGGTTATCGACCTGTCTTCGTGGCCGGACACAGCCTGGGCGAGTATTCCGCGCTCGTAGCGGCAGGCAGCCTCGCATTCACCGATGCAGTGCGCATCGTCAGGAATCGCGGCCGGTATATGCAGGATGCAGTCCCGGCCGGCGTCGGCGCAATGGCTGCGATCCTCAAGCCGCCATTGGCCGAACTGGAGCGGATTCTCGCCGAGGCCGCACAAGGAGAAGTGGTGCAGGCGGCGAACTTCAACTCTCCCGACCAGATGGTCATAGCGGGACACGCCGGAGCGGTGGCTAGAGCCTCGGAGAAGCTGAAGGCTGCCGGCGCCAAGCGGGCTGTTCCATTGCCGGTGAGCGCGCCTTTCCACTGCGACCTGATGAAGCCGGCGCAGGAGAGGCTCGCTGTGGACTTGAACGCAGCGCAGTTCAAGGATCTCCTGGTGCCTCTTGTGAACAACTTTGCTGCGCGCCTTGTCACAGCCGGTGCGGAAGCCCGGGAGGGCCTCTATCAGCAGGTGCCCAACTCGGTGCGATGGACGGATACGATGCGCTTGCTTGAAGCAGAAGGCGTGAAGCGCGCAGTCGAAATCGGCGCCGGCAAGGTGCTTTGCGGGCTAGCCAGACAGATCGTGCCTTCGATTCAGACCGCCAATTTTGGAGCCACCGATGACCTGGACGCAGTTCGCACTTTGCTTGCTTAGCGCCGCCCTGGCCGCGCAGGAGAAACCCCTGCTGGAGCGCGACCCGCAGGGATGGGCCGATATTATGCCCGGTCCCCAACTCCAGGGCTGGACGCGGCTCCCGATTTTTCCGGATCCTTCTCCTGCCGCCCCCCAATGGAAGCTGCAGAGCGGCGTCCTTTTCTGCGAGGGTGACAAGGGGCACGAATGGCTGCGCTACGACAAACAGTTCACGGACTTTGTGCTGCATGTCGAGTACAAGTTCCACCCCCTGGCGGGAGACCCGCGCTACAACAGCGGAATCTTCGTGCGAACGACGCCGGACTACGACCTCTGGTATCAGGCCCAGATCGGCGGAGGGCAGGGAGGCTGGCTGTTCGGCCAAATCATGGTGGACGGCCTCAAGCGCCGCTTCACCGTGCAGGACAGGCTGGCGGAAAACCGCATCAAGCCAGCCGGCGAGTGGAACACAATCGAGGTCACGGCACAGGGATCGAAGCTGACCGTCTGGGCCAATGGCGCCGTGGTCAGCGAGTATCCGTGGATCACCGTGGACAAAGGCCACATCGGCCTGGAGGCCGAAGGCTTCCCTGTTGAGTTCCGCAACCTGAAGGTAAAACCCCTGGTCTCCACTCGGATACAATGACGACATCCATGAGCCTGGCATTTCGTGTGTTCGCGCCGGCCGTGGCGCTCGTTCTCGGATTCAGTGCCTGTAAGCAACCTGTTCCCGCCAACGTCGCCGCCACTGTGAATGGCCGTCCCATCACTTTCTCCGACATTGACAAAGAGTACAAACGGCAGTTTCCGCAGCAGCCGGAAGGCGTGGAGGCTGACCAGGTTCAATACGGAAAGTTGGAGATGCTGCGCGCGATGATCGACGAGGAGATACTCCTGCAGCGCGCCGAGAAGTTGTCGCTCATGGCGACCGAGAGCGAAGTCGACACGCGGCTGAACCAGATCAAAGCCCCGTACACGCAGGAAGAGTTCCAGAAGACACTCGACGCGCAACAGATGACGGCCGAAGAGTTGAAGACCAAGATCCGGCGTAGCCTGTCCATCGACAAGCTGTGGAACAAAGAGATCCTCACGCTGATCAACATCACCGACGTCGAGGTCAAGGGATTCTACGACTCGAACAAGAACGCCTTCCGGTTCCCCGAAAACAACTACCACGTGGCGCGAATCGCGGTGACGACCGGGCCGAACCCCGACGTCCGGAACCTGTCGGGCAACAAGGCTCAGAATGAGGATCAGGCTCGAAAGAAGATCCAGATGATCGAGGCGCGGCTGAAGCAAGGCGAAGACTTTTCGCGACTGGCACAGTCTTTTTCGGAGGACCCGAACTCGGCGCCCAACGGCGGCGACATGGGCTACATCCCGGAGTCATCGCTCGGCCAGGTGGATCCGGAAACGCGCAAGGCCATTCTGACCATGACCCCTGGTCAGGTCACCACGCCGATCAAGCTGGGTAACGGCTATCACATCCTCAAGCTGATTTCGCGGGAAGCCGCGGGCCAGCGCGAATTGTCCGACCCGAGAGTGCAACAGGATATCCGCGAGCGGCTGAGGACAAGAAAAGAGCAGTTGCTGCGGACCGCCTATATTGACGCATGCCGGAACGAGTCGGCAATCATGAACTACCTGGCGATTTCACTCGCACCGGGTTTCCAAAAGAAATAGCCTCATGGCTCGGTTCGGGTAACCTCCCACGCAGTGTCTGCGTTGAAATAGACTGAGAGCACCTCAAGTCCCATGTCGCCTGATCGTTGGATATCGATGGAATGGCCTGCCTCCTGGCGGGAGCCCGCATTACTCGCTCAATTGGATGGCACTCCCATCAATTGCCTGCTACTGGGGCCGGATACACCGGCTTCGATCAAAGAGGCAGCGGCACGCAAGAACCTTGACTGTCCGGAGAAGATTCCTTGGTCGGCGATTAAGGAGCTTAATTGGAAGTCCAACGAGCCTTTGCTGGCGATTAAGGACGCATTCTGGCCTGAATTGTCAAGAAAGGCTGGAAACACCCCCGCCAACGACGCCGAAGCAGGGCCGACGGGAACGCCATGGCTCGATGCCAACGGCTGGCTGATCCAACTCGCGCGTGTGCGCGTGCCGCAGCGGACCGTATGGATCAAGTCCGACCCGCCGGAAGACGCCGGGCGGCTGGCGGCCTCGAACTATCAACTGGCGCTGGCCGAGGCGTGGACCTATGGCGCGCATCGTCCCGTCTGGCTCGCCCCGCAACATGCCGAGCAACTAGCCCAGGGCAACGCGGCAGCGAAGCAATCGTGGGATCAGACGATGAAGACGCTGGCTTGGCTGGAAGCCAGGCGTGAGTGGAACAAGTGGCGAACGTTCGCCCAGATGCTGGTGCTAAGCGACTACACCGGCCCGAATGAGTACACCGCGACCGAGACGCTGATCCTGGCTGCGCGGCGCAACCTCGCTTTCATACCCTGCGAGACGGGAAAGTTCACCGCAGCTTCCCTGCAGGGCATGAAGGCGTTGCTTTATGTCGACGCTGAGCCCCTGAGCCCCGCCTCCGGCACGGCTCTCGACGCATTCATGAAAGCGGGTGGATTGTTGGTGGCCTTGAAGCAGCCTGCCTTGGGATTCAAGGGCCGGGGCCGGCAACTCGAACCGACTGTTCGATTCGACGTTTTCCAATACGGAAAAGGCCGGCTGGCGGTGGCCAAAGGGGACTTTGACGATCCCTACCTGCTTGCTCAGGACGCCCACCTGCTGTTGAGCCGTAAGAACGATGCGGTGCGGCTTTTCAACGCAGGCTCGATTCAGTGGTACCACACGGTCTCGCCCGACGGACGGCGCTGGATGGTGCACCTGGTCAACTATTCTCGCTTCGGCGCGGCGCACCAGGTAACTCTGCAATCATGGACAAAGCTGAAGGCGGCGCGATTCCACTCCTCTGAGGGAGCCGAGCCGAAGGATCTGGGAATCAACCGCGAGACGGGACAGTCGGAAGTCTATCTTCCGCGCTTCACCGTTCACGCTTCCGTGGAACTGGAGCTTGCATGATGACGAACCTGTGCCAGTATTCGCGCCGCCGGTTTCTGAGCGTCTCCGGTGCGGCGGTGGCGGCCGCAAGCCCGGCCTGGGGCGACAAGCAGGCGCCCGCGTCGCCTGTGGCGATCGCCCGGTGCGCCGACTACGGGGCGGCCCTCCAGCCGGCCTTGCGAACCATGTTCGACCAGTTGGGCGGCCTCGGAAAGCTGGTGAAGGGCAAGACAGTCGCGATCAAGATCAACCTGACAGGCAGCCCGCAGCAGCGCATGGGCAACACTCCGGCTGAGTGGGCCCAGTACACACATCCGGCCGTGATCGGACACGTCGTGCGGATGCTCGGCGAGGCCGGCGCAGTCAGGGTGCGCATTCTCGAAGGCGCGTTTTCCTGCGGCGACCCGCTGGAAGAGTTCATGATCGAAGCAGGCTGGGACCCGTCGCATCTTCAAACGGCAGGGCCAAAAGTCGAGTTCGAGAACACGAACATGCGCGGGCGCTGGCCGGCTTACACGAAATACGTAGTACCGGGCGGAGGTACCATCTTCCGCGAATACTACATGAACCAGGCGTATGAGAAGAGTGACGTGCTGATTTCGCTGGCCAAGCTGAAAGAGCATGCGACCGCCGGCGTGACAATGGCGATCAAAAACATGTTCGGCGCGCTGCCTCTGACCATTTACGGCGATCAGGCCGCCAAGAGCGACGTCGACGAGGACGCCGCGCGCGGGGGCCGGGGAACGATCATGCACAATGGGCGGCGGCAACCGGCGGCGATCAGCCCGAAGGAAAACGATCCGGCGAGTCCTCGCGACGCCCAATATCGGATCCCGCACATCATCTCCGATCTCCTGGCTGCGCGGCCGATCCACGTCTCGATTGTGGATGGCATCTACACGATGGCTGGCGGCGAGGGGCCTTGGAACGGCCGAGTATGGGCTGTCAGGCCGGGAGTGCTGATGGCAGGCTTCAATCCGGTCTGCACTGACGCTGTCGCGACAGCCGTGATGGGCTTTGACCCCATGGCCAAAAGGGGCACGGCTCCATTCGAGCGCTGCGAATCCACGCTTGAATTGTCTGAAAGGCACGGCGTTGGCACCAGGGACCTGAAGCGCATCGAGATCCTGGGCGAGCCCATCTCGAACGTCCGGTTCGATTTCCGCAAGAAGGTCTGACAACAGGGCTACTTGCCCCAAAGAGATTCGCGAACGCTGCGCGTCGCCTTCTTCAAGGCATTGCCGGTCTTTTCCATTGCGGTGCCCAGCGCCTTTTCGGTTTCCCGCTTGCCCGTATCGAGACCGTCAACCGCCTCGCTTCCACCGAGCACAACGGCCTGCAGGGGGTACATCGCGCCATCGCGGCCGACGACGGTGCTCGATTTTTCACTGTCGAGACGGTTCAGCATTGGTCCGGTGAAGGTCAGTCCGAACTTGTCGCGCATCGGCCACTGCCCGGCCAGCACCCACTGCTGACCTTCGGCCAGGGCGTCCTTCTCCCCCAGGTTCACCACCTTGCCGGCGGGGACAGGCAGCATCCGGTCGCAACTGTCGCCGCCGCAGCCCAGGCTGCACAGGTTTCTTGAGAGGAAAGACGCATGCTTGCCCCGCGAAACCCAGAGCCGCGCGCCAGCATGTTCCGCGCCGATCCAGGCAGCACGGGCGGCGTTACTGCGTTCGCAAATCGTGGCTTCGTGTGCCGCCGCCCACCAGTAGCGAGCCGTCCATGTGTCGCCGGTGCGTTCCAGCAGGACAGCGGTCTGCTCGGCATCCAGGTTGTGGCCGTTTCTGCCACAATCGCGGCCCCAAAGGTGGTAGTAGTGAACCTCGAGCCACTCTCCCGGGCGCACCGTCGAAGGCGTCACTCGGCCGTACATCGTGCCGTTGCGGGCCAACACCTTAGGCTCCGCGAGTCCGGAGACGAACTCGGCGGGGAATCCGTCGCACTCCCCCGCGCTAACGAGCAGATTGGGGCGGAACTGGATGAGCACCGCCTGCTCGACGGAATCGGGGACGCCGTCGCGGTCGGCGTCGGGCGGTGCGACCGCGGACAGCAGAAGTAGAACGAGCAGCACTCTTCGACGCTAGCGCATTCCGGCCGCGTCAGGAACTGACGACCACCTCATCCGAGGTCGTTTTCAAGCACGATGCGATAGCGCGCCTTGCCTTCGTGCAAGTGGTGGAGAGCCTCGTTTGCCTTGGACATCGGAAATGTCTCTGTAACGGGCGCGATATTGTGCCGGGCACAGAAATCGAGCATTTTGGCCATTGCTGTTGGTCCGCCCACAGGCGAGGAGCTCATTGTCTTCTGCCCGAGGAGCATCGGAAAAACAGGGAAGGGAAGCGGTTCCATCACGGCGCCGACCACGTGCAGCCGGCCGCGCGGAGCAAGCGTGTTGAGAATGGCGTTCCAATTCAGGCTGACGTTGACGGTGCTCAGTATGAAGTCGAGTCTTCCTGCCAGGGAGGCGAGTGCATCGTCGGAGCGGGAGTCCACGACGTGGTGCGCGCCGAAGGAGAGGCATTCAGCGTGCTTGGCAGGATTCGAACTGAAGGCGTAGACGTCGCAGCCCCACTTGTTGAGGAACTGGAGTGCCATGTGGCCCAGTCCGCCGATGCCGATGACACCGACGCGGTCGGTAGGCTTTACTCCGAACTGGATGAGGGGGTTGAAGACAGTAATGCCGCCGCAGAACATGGGCCCGAACTTGGCCGGGTCGAGACCGGCCGGCAGCGGGAGCGCCCACAGCCAGGAGCATCGCACGCGAGTGGCATAGCCACCGAAGCGTCCGATCATGATCCCCTCGGCGGTGGTGCAGAGGTTGTAGTCGCCGCTGAGACACTGGGGGCAACCCATGCAACTGTTCGAGAACCATCCGATCCCGACAGTCTGCCCGACTGCAAGTCCCCCGTGGGCCTTGTCAGCCGGTACGGAGGAGCCCACGGCAACGATCTTCCCGATGACCTCGTGCCCGGGAACGAAAGGATAAGACGACATGCCCCACTCGTTGTTGAGCATCGAGAGGTCGGAGTGACAGATGCCACAGTGTGTGACAGCGATTTCAACCTGATCGGGACGTAGCTCGCCGGGATCGAATTCGAAAGGCGACAGAGGGCCGGCGGCTTCTCGTGCGGCCATGGCAAGGAACTTCTGAGACATGTATTGCTTCTCCTTGGTTGGACCTGTCTTAGATGTGGGTCGCGACAAGTCGATTCAAGGATCGCGCTGTTGAACCGGGCGACCTTTCCCGGGCACGTGCGTCTGACAGGGAATGACACGCCGTGAATTGTTGTTTTCCGCGGCTGGCTTTCAGGGCTCGGATTTTCTTGGGGGGCCCTGCGCCGGAGCGAACTCGAAAATCAGGTTGGCGCCCCCGAACGAGCGCGGGACTCCGCTTGTTGTCGAGGGCCGGGTCTACCGCCCCGACGGCACCACACCGGCGCCGGGAGTAACTGTCTACGCCTACCACACCGGAACCGACGGCCTCTACACCAAGCCCGGCTCGAAACAAATGAGAATCCACGGTTGGCTGACCACCGATCGCGAGGGGAGATTCCGGATCGAGACGATCAGGCCCGGACCTTATCCCCAAAGCCGCATTGCCGCCCACATCCACATCCAGTGCTGGAGCCGCGAATTCCCTCCGCAGCACACACCTGAGGTGTTATTTGAAGACGACGGGTTCGTCTCCGCTGAAGAACGGCGGCGGTCGGCGGGCTTGGGCGACTTCCGGAACGTGCATCCGGCAGAGAGCGGGCGGGTGGTTCATAACATCCGGTTGAAAACCACGGGAGACGGCTTCGAGGAAAATGTGATGCACGGGCTCACCCCCTGCCGCGCCCCAAAGGCCTGAGACAGGCCATAATAGAAGTATGCGTGTTTGGACTTGTGCCGCCCTCAGTGTGCTGGCGATTTCTTTGTTGGGTCAAGCGGCCGATATCACGACCATCGAACAGATCATCGCGAAGGTCAATGGAGACATCATCACCCGCGGCGAATTAGACCGCCTGCGCAAGCAGACGGAAGCGGAATTGCGCCAGCGCGGCGCCAATGCGCAGCAGATCGCCCAGGCGATGAAAGAGCGTGAAGGCGACACCCTCCGCGACCGCATCGACCAGCTTTTGCTGATCCAGCGCGGGAAGGACCTGAGCATCAACGTGGACACCGAAGTCTCGAAGTACCTGGCCAACATCCAGAGCGAGAACAAGATCGCCGATCCTGAAAAATTTCAGGCGTGGGTGAAGGAACAGACCGGAATGACCTTCGAGGACTTCCGGTCGGAGATCAGGAACTCCTACCTTTCGCAGCGCGTGATCGGGCAGGAAGTTGCTTCCAAGGTCAACGTTCCTCGCACCGAGATCGAGGCATACTACAACGAGCACAAGAATGAATTCCTGCGGAAGGAGCGGCTCTTCCTCCGCGAGATTCTCATCTCGAACGAGGGCAAAGATCCCGCGGCGATGGAAAAAAAGGCGAAGGATGTCGCCGCACGCGCCAAGAAGGGCGAGAAGTTCGCCGAACTCGTCCGTGACAACTCCGACGCGGTGACAGCTAAGGGCGGAGGCTTTCTCGAACCCTTCGAGAAAGATGTGCTCAGCCCCGAACTCGTGGCCGCGACGTGGGACAAGCCGAAGGGCTTCGTCACCGAACCGATGAAGGTTCCCGCCGGTTGGCTCATCCTGCGCGTGGAAGACCACCACAAGGAAGGTCAAGCCGCGCTTGAAGAAGTGGAAGGCGAGATCCGGGAGCGGATCTATGGTCCCCGCATGCAGCCCAAGGTTCGTGAGTTCCTGACTCAGTTGCGGGAGGAGTCATTCCTCGAAATCCGGCAGGGATTCGTCGACACCGGCGCCGCGCCGGGCAAAGACACCAGTTGGTCCGACCCGGCGATGTTGAAGCCGGAGACGGTGACCAAGGAGGAGGTCCTCAACCAGACCCGCAAGCGGCGTCTGCTGATGCTCTTCCCGATCCCGGGCACCAACGTGAACGATAACCGCAAGAGCTCGAGCAAGTAGAGTAGAGCCACAGAATGTCCTCCCCTCACAAGGGCTCCCCGAAGGGTCCCTCCGTTGTCGATCTGCAGCCAGGCCAGACGATCCAGTCAGTTTTTCTCGTCCAATCCAAGGACGTGAGAGAGAAGAAAACCGGCGAGCCGTATCTCTCGCTCATCCTCATGGACCGCACCGGCGAATTGGACGCCAAGATGTGGGACAACGTGGCGCCAGTGCTCGACACCTTCGAGCGCAGCGACTTCGTCCGCGTCAAGGGCGTCACCCAGCTTTATCAGAACCGGACGCAGTTGACCATCCACACGCTCGTACCAGTCGACGGCGCCGAGATGGACATCACCGAATTCCTGCCCGCGTCACGCCGGGACGCCGGCGAGATGATGGCGGAGCTTCGGCAGATCATCGGCTCCCTGCGAAACGATCATCTAAAGGCCCTGCTGGAATCGATCTTCGCCGACGCCGCGATAGCCGAAGGGTTCATGCGAGCTCCGGCGGCCAAGAGCATCCATCACGCATGGCTGGGCGGACTGCTGGAGCACGTGTTATCCCTCTGTGCACTTGCCCCTCCGATCGCGCTGCACTACCGCAATGTCGACCTCGATTTGCTGCTGGCCGGCTGCATCCTGCACGACATCGGCAAAATCTCGGAGCTGAGTTACTCGCGCGCATTCGGCTACACGACCGAAGGGCAATTGCTGGGGCATATGCAGATCGCGCTTCGGCTGGTGTCCGATCACCTACCTCCCGGATTCCCACCCAAGCTGCGAAACCTGCTCGAGCATTTGATTCTGAGTCATCATGGCCAGTTGGAATTCGGCAGTCCGAAGTTGCCGGTGTTCCCCGAGGCGCTGTTGTTGCACCACCTCGACAACCTGGACTCGAAGATGGAGACGATGCGAGCCTCTATCGAAAAGGACAAGGCTCATTCCGGAGAGTGGACCGGTTACAATTACGCGCTCGAGCGGAGCCTGCTGGATAAGGAGAAATACCTTGCCGGTGCACCACCCCGGAGCGATTCGGCGAAGCCCGGGGCGAAGAAAGCCCCTCCCCAGAAAACCGGGACCCTGTTCGGGGACGCATTGCACTCAGCGTTCGTCAGCGGGAAGGAGAAGGCGTGAAGAGAGGCCGCACAGCGCGTGAAGTCCCGCCGCCGCTTGAACTCGAATGCCTCTGCGCATTGTGGTCGCTTGGCGAGGGGAACGTTCAATCAGTGCGCGAGATTCTGATTGCAAAAAAGCCCCTGGCCTACACCACCGTGATGACGATGCTGGAACGCCTGACCCGTAAGCAGGTGCTGGTCCGCCGCAAAGTGGGTCGGAGCTTCGTGTATAGCCCGGTTGTCAGCCGGGAGACGGTGCGGCAGAATGCGGTACGCGACTTGATCGAGTCGCTGTTCGACGGCAACAAAGGCGCGCTAACGGCCTTTTTGAACGGGACATCGGCACACGCCTCCTCCATGGGAGAGCATGAGCCGGAGTCGCTGGACGCAGCGCTTCTGTAGGCTTGACCAAGCCCGCTAATCCCAGCGGACTCCGCGCGCGGCGAGTTCGCCAAGAATCTGCTCGCCGGATTCAAACTGGACGGCGTCGATGCCCATGGCCTTGGCGCCGTCTATGTAAGCCGGGATGTCGTCGGTGAAGAAGCACTCACCCGGAGCGCAGCCGGCCGCGTCGATGGCTGCCTGGTAGATGGCCGGCGACGGCTTCATCGCCTTCACTTCATAGCTGAGGATCCGGGCATCGAAATGGCTCAGGATCGGGTAGCGCTCGTCGAGCATGGCGAAGTGGAGTTCATTCGTATTGGACAGCAACACCGTCCGGTGATGGCGGCGAATGCCTTCGACGACGCGCTCCGGGACGAGCGTCTCCGGGAGAAAGATGGAACTCCAAATGTCGCAGAAGCCGTCATAGTCGATTTCGACGTCCAGCCGGGCGGCGACCTCGGCGACGAAGTCGCGACTCTCTATCAGTCCGGTTTCGAAGCGATGGACAAACTGGTCGCGGGAGAGCCGGGCGCGCATCTCGTCGGGTGTGAGGCCGCATAAGGCCTGCATGCGCACGTAAGCGCGCATAAAGTCAAAAGGAATCAGGACCCGGCCGAGGTCGAAGATGACGGTTTTGATCACTTCCTTGCAGTATAGGAAGGTCCGGCCCCGGCCCGCTATTCAGGCACCACGAGCACATCGCCGGGGTGGATGACGGACTTGTCGTCCTTCAGCTTTCCGGGGTTGGCGGCGATGATCTTCGGGTACTCCGCGCCATTGCCGTAATGCTTCTGCGCGATCTTCCAGAGGGAGTCTCCGCCAACGACGGTGTAGGTACGGACGGGAGCGGGCAAGCTGGCATCGATCCCGATTTCGCACTGCAAATCTCCCATGATCGGATCGATCGACTTGATGGTGTTCCAGACGTCGTTACGAATGATCTCAGTAGGTGCGGCGCCCTTTATCACGAGCTTGTCGCCTTCGACATGCAGGTTGTCCAGGCGGACATTGTGAGATTGAATGTAATCCAGAACTGGTTGGTATTTGGCCTTGAATTGATCGAGTGTTGGCATAGCGCCTCCCTACATCAAGGATGCCGTCCATCTCGCGGAAGGAAGCAATAAATCACTCAGGGCGCGCGAAGGCCCACCGGTCAGAACTAGTAGTCGAGGATGTGACCCATTGCCTCGAGAATGTCCTCGGTTTGAGGCAGGATCTCGTCTTCCAGGTCGGGGTGGTAGCCGACCCAGGTATCCAGTGCGGCGACCCGTCGCACAGGCGCATCCAGGTGCTCAAACAGCTCGTCGGCAATACGGGCAGCGATCTCCGCTCCGTAGCCGAAGCTGAGAGTATCCTCATGAACGATAAGGACTCTTGAGGTCTTGCGGACGCTGCCGGCGATGGCTTCCCAGTCGTAGGGAGCCAGCGACCGCAGGTCGAGTATTTCGACGGAAACATCCGGCCGTTTCTGCTGCAGAAACGACGACGCCAACAGCGACTTCTGGACGGTCATGCCGTAGGTGACAATGGTCAGATCCTTACCAGGCTTGACGACCCGCGCGCGGCCAAAGGGAATTGTGAAATCAGGGCCAGGGTGCGGGCGCGCGGTTGTAGGGCTCCCTGTAGAGGCGCTTGTGCTCAAGGAAGAGAACGGGGTCGTCGCAGCGCAGCGCGGTCCGCAGCAAGCCGCAGGCGTCCAGCGCGTTCGAGGGCATCACGACGCGGAGCCCGGGAATATGCGTGAACGCGGACTCTCCACACTGCGAGTGGTAGATGGCGCCGCCATTGAGATAGCCGCCGATCGCGGCGCGGATCACGGCGGGACACTTCCAGCCGTTGAAGGAGCGCCAGCGGATGGTGGCCATCTCATCGCGAATCTGCATCATCGCGGGCCAGATGTAGTCAAAGAACTGGATCTCGGCGACCGGCTTCATGCCGCGAGAGGCCATGCCGATTGCGCGGCCCACGATGGCCGCTTCGGCTATAGGCGCATTGAAGACGCGCGCCGAGCCGTGCTTCAATTGCAGCCCATGGGTGGCCTTGAAGACACCGCCCTTCCCTTTGACCTCGGCAAGGTTCGCTTCCCGGCTGCAATCGGCGACGTCTTCTCCATACAGCACAATGTGGGGATTGCGGGTCATCTCCTCATCGAGCGTCAGGTTGATCTCGTCGATCATGGTGCGCATGTCACCGTCATTGACTGCTTCAGCTTCGAAGGCTGAACTCGTTGGGTCAACGTCCGGCGAATACAGAAAGTGCAAAGCAGTCGACTTGGCCGGCGGCTCGGCCTTCAGTACCCGGTCGGTGATCTCCTGGATCTCGACATCGACCTCGTGACAGATGCGCTTGTAGGCGGTCTCATCGAGAAGACCTTCGGCAATGAGCCAGCGCGGGAAGTTGATAATGGGGTCGCGGGCTGATTCAGCTTCGCGCTCGGCGGCAGTCTTGTAGAGGCGCTCGTCGTCGGAAAGCGAATGCGAGTAAGGGCGGGTGCAGCGGGCGTGAACAACGGCCGGCGTGTGGTGCAGGCGGACGTGATCGACGGCCTCGCGCATCGTGTCGTAGGAAGCGAGGAAATCGTTGCCGTCACAAGCGTATCGGGCCAGATGCGGGAAGCCGGCAAGCAGCGCTGAGATGTCACCCCCGGGCATCTGTTTCTCCACCGGCACGCTGATGGCGTAGCCGTTGTCCTCAACGAGGAAGATCACCGGAAGCCGGTTGAGACAGGCCGCATTGATCGCTTCCCAGAACTCGCCTTCACTTGTAGCCCCCTCGCCGGTCGTAACGAGGGTGATCTCGTCGCTGGGGGAGTCGATGTAGCGCCCGGCTTCGGCACAGCCAATCGCATGCAGAAACTGCGTGCCGGTGGGGGAACTGCCGGTGAAGATGTGGAGTTCAGGCGTCGACCAATGGGAAGGCATCTGCCGGCCGCCGCTGGCGGTATCGGCTGCGGCACCGACGCTCTGTAGCAGCATCATTTCCGGCGTGACGCCGAGGGTCAGCGCCAGGGCCCGGTCGCGGTAGTAAAGATGGAACCAGTCGTATGCGGGGCGCAAGGCCAGCCCGGCGGCGGTCTGGATCGCCTCGTGACCGGCGCCGCTGATCTGGAAGTAGATGCGGTTCTGGCGCTTGAGCATGACCTCGCGGTCATCCAGCCGGCGAGCCGTCTGCATCAGCCGGAAGGCGCGCAGCATGGTCTCGCGATCCAGCCCCGGGTGAATCACCGTGGGCTGGGGCGCAGACATGGCTGCAGGTTTCGCCGTCGCCATCGACTTCATCCCTCCCGTAACAGTTTAGCCCAGCCTGCGCGGTGTCCTAGAATCGAATTAGACCCTCCGAAAGTCTCACCTCATGCACGACCTAGCCAATTTTCGAGCCAATCTCGATACAATCGCCGCGCGGCTTGCCGATCGCGGCTTCACTCTGGACCTGGAGGCGTTCCGGTCCATCGATCAGCAGCGCCGCGCAGCGCTGACGGAAGCAGAGACGCTCAAGGCGAAGCGGAACGCTGACAGTCAGGAGATCGGCAAGCGGAAAAAGGCGGGCGAAGACACCGAGGCCCTGCAGGCGGAAATGCGGACGCTGGGAGAGAAGGCCGCAGGCTTGGAGAAGACCGCTGCCGCGCTGGATGACGAGTTCCGCCTGTTGCTGGCCGGAATTCCTAACATCCCGCACGAATCAGTGCCTGCCGGGAAGGACGCCGACGCCAATGTGGAAGCGAAGAAATGGGGAACTCCAAGGGAGTTCGATTTCGAGCCCAAAGCGCATTGGGATATCGGTCCGGACCTGGGGATTCTCGACTTCGAGCGGGCTGCGAAGATCACCGGTGCGCGGTTCGCCGTGTACTACGGCGTCGGTGCGCGGCTGGAGCGCGCGTTGATCAACTTCATGCTCGACCTGCACACTCGAGAGCACGGCTACACCGAGGTGCTGCCTCCTTTCCTGGTCAACTCAGCGAGCCTCTATGGCACCGGGCAATTGCCGAAATTCGCCGAAGACCTTTTCAAATGCGAGCGGTTCGACTTCTGGCTGGCGCCGACGGCGGAGGTGCCTGTGACCAACCTCTACCGGGACGAGACGCTGGATGCGGCGCGCCTGCCTATCCGCCTCTGCGCCTACACGTCCTGCTTCCGCAGCGAGGCAGGCTCGCACGGGCGCGACGTGCGCGGCATCATCCGGCAGCATCAGTTCCAAAAGGTGGAACTGGTGAATTTCACCCGTCCTGAGCAGAGTCATACGCGAATTGGAGAAGCTGACCGCGGTCGGCGGAGACAGTGTTGGAGAGGTTGGGTCTGCCCTACCGGCGAATGGTGCTGTCGACCGGCGACATGGGCTTCTCTTCCGCCAAAACCTACGACATCGAAGTCTGGCTGCCGGGGCAGAACGCCTACAAAGAGATCTCCTCCTGCTCGAACTTCGAGGCCTTCCAGGCACGGCGCGCCGGCATCCGCTGCAAGGCGGAAAAGAAGAGCGAGTTCGCCCACACGCTGAACGGCAGCGGGCTGGCGATCGGCCGGACCTGGGTCGCGATCGTGGAGAACTACCAGCAGAAGGACGGCAGCGTGCTGGTTCCCGAGGCGCTGCGCCCCTATCTGAACGCGGAAGTCATCACGCGCTGCTCCGGCCTGTGATTTCAAGGCCGCCCGCTACAGGCGTTCACGGCGTACAAAGAAAATCAGCACGCGCACAACCGCCCTAGGATGAATGACATGACAGCCGAGCCCGAGCAGGCTCAGGGTTTTTGCTTGTTTCCGCGTGCCTGAATGTGGGCGACCGGGATTGCCCGGATCAATCCGAGATGGAGGCCAGCCCACGATGTTTACCTTGACCCACGGCACGAGAAAGCTGCTGTTGGCCCTGATCACGGCGAGCGCCGCACTTCAGGCAGCGCCGCCTTTGACGTCGATTCAGGACACGCTGTATAAAGCCGACGGGAGCCTGTTTACCGGTTCCGTCACAATCAGTTGGAAATCGTTTGTCGCCGTCGACACTTCCAGCGTCCCGATGAACGCAATCACGGTGCAAATCAGCGCCGGCGTCTTGAGGGTGAAACTTGTCCCCACAACAAACGCCAGCGTCGGCGCATACTATCTGGCGCGCTTCAATGCTGATGGAAAAACGCAGTTCACCGAGATCTGGTCCGTGCCGGCCAGCGCAGCTCCAGTGCAGGTCAAAGACGTGCGCGTCTCTTCGACCCCTGGAGCAGGTTCAAGCGGCTCAACCGGGGCGCCCAGCACGATCCTGCTGAGCGATGTGCAGGGATTGAACGAGGCGTTGGCGGATAGGCCTGCTAAGGCCGCTGGTTACTCAATCGGCAGGGCGCTCACCGTCGACATCAACGGCGAGTTGACCTCAGTCCTGGGATCGACGGCTGACTGCGTCCGCGTGGACGGCACGTCCGGACCTTGCGGAACAGGATCTGGCGCCCTTCCAATCGTCTTCGTCGACATGGAAACTCCGGTGGGAGCGTTGGATGGCGTGAACCGTGTGTTCACTCTAGGGCAGATTCCTTCGCCCGCATCGAGCGTTCACTTCTTCAGGAACGGGATCCTGCAACACCCGGTCGCCGATTACTCCCTGAGCGGGAACACCGTGACGTTTCATGTCCCCTCGACGCCACAGCCAGGGGACATCATGAGCGTGAGTTACCGTGCCCCCGCACAATAGGCGCGGAGGCGCAGTTCGTTCGCTCAGAAACGATAATAGAGGCCGAACTGGAATCGCCGTGGATCGGTCAGAGTCTCGATGATCTGCCCGAACGTCGTGCTGTTGACGTTGAAGCGCGTTGTCGTAGTGCCTTCATCGCCAACGTAGAAGGTCGGGCGGTTGGTGAGATTGAAGCTCTCCATGCGGAACTCCAGGCTCTGGCGTTCCGTGATTCTGGTGACCTTTTGTACCGCCAGGTCGAGGTTGAAGTTCCACGGCCCGGAGAAGCGGCGGCGCTGCAGCGAGCCCGGCATTCCGGCGGCCGGGTTGAAGAAAGCCTGGCCCGCGAACGGAGCCGCCCCGTCCGGCGCCACGCCTCGGCCGTCGGCCGCCTTCGCAGTTGGGTTGATGAAGAACGGACCGTCAGGCGTCATGTGGAAGCCAACCACTTCGTTCAGTTCTTCCGCGGTCATGTTGGTGTCGACCGTATTCGAGTTTGAGCGGATGCCGCTGCGGTTGATGGTGCCCCGGACGCTCAGCACCGAAAACGGCGTGCCCGATTGCCAGAACATATTCGAACCTATGGCCCAGCCTGAGAACAGCTTCGACAACGGCTGGTAGTTTAGCCGCTTGCCTTCACCAAAGGGGAGCTCATAGACGACATTGCCTTTGATCGCATGCCTGATATCGAAAGGAAGACGGGACCGCTCGATAGCGGCGTTGTTGTAGTCCAGGAATGGGTCGAAGCGGACCTGGCGGTCGCCGAGTGCGTCGCTGAGGGCCTTCGAATAGGTGTAGTTGCCCTGGAACTGAATGCCGGAGCGCGTCCGGCGTCGAACGTCCACCTGGAGCGCATTGTAGGAAGAGTTCGAGTAGTTCAGCATCGCATTCGTGCCCAACGAGACGGGGTTATTGAAGAAGATGTCCGAACCGGCGGTGCGCGCTGTAAAGTAGCGCGACGCCATCTCGGCAGGCTGGTTGGTGAGCAGCCAGTTGCGGTTGGTTGCATTGGCCAGGCTGCCGCGATTGCCCAGCGAATCGAATACCGGCAAGGGCTGGCTGCCTGCGATGGCCGGATTGTAGGACGGGTCGAAACCGCGTCCAGCGGCCTGAGCGAGGAAGCCGTTGTTGCGCGCGCGGTTGAAGTCGTCCAGGAATCCGTTCTCGCGAATGACTACCTGGTTGTAGTCGAAGGCGCGGAATAGCTTCACGCCGTGGTTGCCCACGTAGCGCGCTTCGAAGATCGTGTTCTTCCACTCCTGCTGGATTCCGAAGTTCCACTGCTGCACGTAAGGAGTGCGCAGGTTGGGGTCCGGCATGCCAGTGGCCGAACTCGCGGGGTTGAGCAGGAAGTTATCCTCAACGGTGCGCGGAACCTTGAAGACCGGCGTTGTCGGAATGGGCCTGGCCGCGAGTACCGCGTTCAGGCCGTCGCGCGAACTGGTTGCCGTCAATCCGTCGTTCGTGTCGGCGCTGTTGCGCAGTCCGGCGATATGGCCGTCGTTGACGAAATTGATCGAGTACCCCGCGCGGACTGCTGTCCTGCCGTTGCCGAAGACGTCCCAGGCCATGCCGATGTTTGGTGCGAAGTTGTTCAGGTCCTTGCCATACATCGGCCGGCCGACTGCGCTGCCGTGAAAGTCGAGCGTCGCATTGGATCGAAGTGTGTCGATGAAATTGCCGCTCGTCATGACAGGCAGCAGCGCGAGCGCATCGCGCTCATCCACACGAGTGAAGTACTCGTAGCGCAGGCCGAGGTTCAGTGTCACACTCCGTGCCACCCTCCAGGTGTCCTGAATGTAGCCCGCGTAGTTGTGCAGCCTCCAGTTGCGCTGTTCCGGCAGATTGGCAACAAAACCGGAGTTGCGGTCAGTCACATTGAAGTCCTGCGTGAACGATGAAATGTAGCCGGCAACGTTGGAAAGCAGCGTGTTGGCGTTAGCGACGTCGTTGGCTGTCGCGCCCGGCAACTGCCCCGAGTTCACGCCGTTCGAATTGTTCACACTGATCCCCATGCTATAGACCGGCAGAATGCCGGCTGCCAGGTACGGGCTGGTATAGGTGCGCTGCATCTGGAAGCCCATTTGGAACGTGTGCTTGCCGCGAATGTGCGACGCGTTGTCCATCAGCATGTAGGTGTTGGTCTTTCTGCCTTCGGGCAAAAACGTGTTGACCGGGTTCGAGAACAGCAGCGTCGTGCTGAGCGCCAGGTACGCCGGAGTTTCGTTGCGCGGAATGAAGTCCACGAAAGAGCGGTTGAACCCACCCCTGAGTTCGTTCGTCCAAGACGCCGATGGCGACCATCGCCACGCCGCCGACATGAGATCCGCCCCGCCATTGGTGTAGGCGTTGGGGATGGGGGAGAAGTCGTTTGCCAGATCCGGCCGGTCTGTCTCGGCGCGGTTGCGAACGTACGTACCGGTGAACGAGTGCGCCGGGCTCAGCCAGTAGTCGCCCTTGGATGTGTAGTTGTTTCGTGTTTCGTTGTCACGCAGGTTGAAGGAGTATCCGCCCGTGTTGCCGACGTATCCGGGCCGCGAATCGCCCAGCCTGTTGTTGTTGATGAGGCTGGCAGGCGGCAGCGCGTCGATCAACTTCTGAGCCTCCGCATCGGCGCGCGAACCGGTCAACTGCAGCACGTTCTGCTTGCGAACGGCCCCGGACGGGTCGCGATAGGTGAAGATGCCTTGCCGTGCGTCATCGGTCAGGAGGGTCCTGTTGGCCAGTTCCTGCTGATTCAGGCGCAGTCCTTCGTAATTGAAAAAGAAGAAGAGCTTGTCGCGCTTCACCGGCCCGCCGACCGAGCCGCCAAACTGATTCTGGTTCAGCCGCGGCCGTTCGACGCCGTCCGCATTGTTGAACCAGTCGTTCGCCGCAAAGTAGGAGTTGCGGTTGTACCAGTAGGCAGAGCCGTGATACTGGTTCGTGCCGGAAGGAGTGACGAGATTCACCTGTGCGGCCGCGCCGCCGCCGACGCTGGCGTTCGTGTTCGAAGTGGAAACCGTGATCTCCGCCACCTGGTCGATCGCCAACCGGTTCGGCGAGAAGCTGAGCGCGTTGTCGCGAAAGAGATTGTCCTGAATGTTGATGCCGTCGATCGTGAGGTTGGTGAAGGAGGTACGCAGCCCGTTCATCACCGTGGGGCCTCGTCCATCGGTGACTCCTGCCTGCGTGGTTAGCAGGCTGAGTACCTGCCGGTCCAGCACCGGCAACCGGCGCACCTGCTCATTGCTCACAGTCGTCGAGACTTCGGCGTTGCTGGTCTGCACGGTCTGCAGGTCTGCGGCGACTTCGATCGCCTGTTGCACTGCCTGCAATTCGAGTTTGATCGGCGGCAGTGAGGCTTCCTGGGCCGGGTCGACCTTAATTCCCCGCAAGCTCGTCTTCTGGAAGCCAGGCGCTTCGACGGAAAGATCGTAGGAGCCCGGCTGGACGCCGGCAATCCTGAAACTGCCCTCGGCAGTGGTCGTCGCTGTGAGCACAGCGGTCTGGCCGCCGGGCAACGACATCTGGATGCGGGCGCCGGAAACCGCGCCGCCTGAGCTATCAATGACGGTTCCGGCTACGCGACCGCTCACCTGAGCCGCAAGCGGCAGAGGCAGGACGAGCGCTGCGGCGAATAGGAATCGAGTTGTCGAAACGTGCACGATAACCCCCTTCTGCTGAGCAGATAGGGCGGTTGACGAGTGATACTGCGGCTTGTTTCGGTTGAGAACAAGAGTTGATTGCCGTAACGGCGCTTTACAACAGTCAACCGAAACAGGCGCCTGTTCTGAAGCGAATAAGATATTGACATGCGAATACTCATCCTTCTGCTGTTGGCTGCCGTTGCCCAAGCCAAGGACTACCGCGTGGACTGCGCCGGGGGCACCGATTTCAAGACGCTGGAGGAGCTCAATGCTGCCCCACTCGGAGCAGGCGACTCGGTGCGGCTCAAGGCAGGCTGCCACTGGACCGGACAACTCGCGGTTCGCGCAGGTGTGAGCTACGGGCGGTACGGGCACGGCGCGCTGCCTCGAATCGACGCGGAAGGCAAGCATGAGGACGCCATTCTGATCCGCAACGCGTCAGGGGCCGTGGTCAGAGACCTCGAAGTCACGAACCGGGGCGAGGGCGACGGCGTGCGTCGCGGAGTCCACATCGTCGCCGACAACACAGGCGTGATGCGGGATGTGGTCGTGGCGGGACTCTACATCCACGACGTCAACGGCACCAATAAGAAGAAGGACAACGGCGGCATCATCTTCAGGACGAACGGCCAGCAGACGGCAAGTCGATTCGAGGGCTTGACTATCGAGCGGAACCTGATCTGGAAGGTGGATCGCAGCGCCATCGCCGGCGTAAGTTATCACTACCCGAGAACGCGCTGGAATCCCTCTCTGCGCGTGGTGATCCGCGACAACCACGTCGAGGACATCGGCGGCGACGGCATCGTGCCGTGGGCCACCGACGGCGCTCTCGTGGAGCACAACGTCGCCAAAGACTGCAACATGCGGGCAAAGACCTACAATGCCGGGATCTGGCCCTGGTCAACGGACAACACCGTCATGCGCCTCAATCGGGCTTCTTTTACGCGGACAACCATGGACGGGCAGGGCTTTGACTCCGACTACAACTCGCGCAACACCGTGATCGAGTACAACCTGTCGCACGATAACGAGGGCGGCTTCCTGCTCATCTGCACCCCCGGCAAGAGAAACCAAAAGGAAAACCTCGGCAACCTGGGAACGATCGCGCGATACAACATCAGCAGGAACGACCGCGCGAGGGTGTTTCATGTCAGCGCGGCGGAGCAGACGAAGGTGTATGGCAACGCCATTTACGTCGGGGCGGATCTCGACGTGCAGATGGTTCTGCTTGCGGATTGGAGCGGTTGGCCCAAAGGAGTGGAATTTCGCGACAACCTGTTCCATTCGGCAGGAACCGCCCGGTATGGCCATGAAGTGTCGCGGGCGAAAGACGGCACCTATGGCATGGGACCAGGCTGGGGCCCTTCCGAAGGCGTTGTCTTCGCCGGCAACCGGTACGAAGGGAAGCACGAAGGAAGGCCGGACGACGCGGAACCTGGCAAAGCTCCAAAGGCGCTCAAGGATGGCGACTGGAAATGGCCCGGCCCGCAGTTGGACCCTTCGAAGCCGGACGGATTCGACTCCTACATCAGGAACCACCGGGCATGGATGACGCGGTTGATGGAGAAGCAGTTCGGGAAAATGCCCCTCCAGTAGGACAATAGGCGCTATGCCGAACACATCTGATCCTCATTCTCGCCGCGGCCATGCTGAGCGGAAGTGCAGTGGGCCAGATCACGCGCAAGGAAGTGGTCAATGCAACCACTCAAAAGGACGACGCCAAGGGCCTCAGCCCCGAGGTGCCGGACTCGTACGCCGTCTCGACACAATTCGAACGCGTCGTTGTCATTCGCTTTAAGAACCAGGCGGACCTTCTCGCCGGCATCGAGAAACACGTCCGCGAGCAGAAGATTGCCAACGCGGTGATTCTCAGCGGGATCGGCTCGGCGATTAGCACACACCACCACGTCGTCAGCAATCGCTCATTCCCCTCCAAGAACCTGTTCATTGAGAACCCCACGGCTTCCGCGGACATCGTGACCTTCTCAGGACTCGTGTTGGGCGGACGAGTGCATGCGCACATCGCATTTGCCGATGGCGAGAA
Organism: Bryobacteraceae bacterium; assembly: GCA_963714395.1. GTDB lineage: Bacteria > Acidobacteriota > Terriglobia > Bryobacterales > Bryobacteraceae > JACADU01. The sequence continues at coordinate 212,379 of CAVQOO010000013.1, read as the reverse complement.
GATGTACGGCGGCCATCTAGAACCGCGCAGCCGGGTTTTCACTTTCGCCATCGTGACGATAGGCGTTCTGCCGTCGGACCTGGACATGAGCCGGTTTGACGACAAGAATTACCGGTAATTGCCGTTTGGCCTCTACTTCCCGCGGGGCCAGCCATAAGCGGCCAGCACGTTGTCGAAGATGCGCGTATTGGGCATGAAGCCTTGAAACCGCTCCGAACCTGGGCCCTGCGCGGCGACGATCACCTCTTCGCCGGTATGGCTTCCGTGCACGCGGATGTTGGGCAACTCCATGTAGGGCTGTTTCTGTGCCGCGTTCTTCTCCTTCCACGCTTCGAGGCCCTGCAGCAAGGGCTCACCCTTTCTGCCGCTCCGGACATGCAGGTCGAAGGAGTGGTCGGCGGTAAAGATCAGCAGGGTGTCTTTCAAGTTGACCTTCGAGGCAATCTCGCGGATCAGTTTGTCGAGGCCGACAAGGTTGTCGAGACCTTTGCGCGGATCGTTCGTATGCGCGTCCCACTCGATCATCAGGAAGTATCCCTTCTTGTTCCTGGAGAGGCGGTCCAAGGCAAGGTTCGCTGCTGCGGGGACGTCAGGCTCAGACGGAGAAACGACGATCGGGCGCGAGTCGCTCGCGGGCACTTCGGCCAGCGTTGACCGGACGGGCCGGCCCTTGGCGGCGGCTATCGCGCTCATGTCCTGGTTCGCTTCCTTGAACGCTTTCTCAACTTGCGCCCGCCCAGCGCCGATCACGACATCGACCCCGTCGCCGAAGCGAGGGCTGAAGATCTGCTGAAATATCTCGGCGAACTTCCGGCGGTCGTTGGCATGCGAGTAGCACGCGGCCGGAGTCGCATCGGCGATGTTGACGTTCGTGATCACGCCGGTGGAGAGCCCGTGCTCTTCGGCGTATTCCAGCAGCGTCTTCACAAGGGTGCCGTCCGTCTTGCCGCGGACCGTATCCGGCCCCATGCTGATGACGCCGTTGTGGGTCTTGACCCCGGTGACGATCGCACGTCATGCCGGCGGCCGAATCGCTCACCCACTGCGACGCGGTGGAGGTGTCGCTCAGGCCCATGTGCGGCCAACTCTGCACAAACAACTTCTGAGCTTCGTTGTAGCCATGAATGCTGGCCGCGTTGACGGTCGCCACACCGCCGGCGTCCGCAAGGAAGATGATGACGTTCCTGGCTTTCTTGCCGGCGCCGCTGGCTGCCGGCACGATCAAGGCCAAAAGGAGGAGGGTCGGTATGATTCGCATCGCCTCTACGATACAAGGAATGGCCCGTCCTCAGTCGATTCGAAAAACGAATCCGCTCGCGGTCATGTACCGGCCGCCCTGGCTCGCCGTGAAAAGATACCGCGGCCTGCCGTTCTTCATCAGCAGTTGCGGCCGTTCCAAACGCCCGTACCGGTTGAGAATTCAGCATCTGTTCTAATCTCCTGCACAGTGTACGAGGTTGGAACACTGCTAGATTGATCCAGGAGGTACCCAGTGGTAAGGTTCTCGGCGATCATTCTGGCGGCTACAATCTGCACAATAACTTCCTGTTCACCTCAGAAGCAAACGGAGGTCTCAGGCACAGCCGAAACAAGGCGCGCCGCCTCCAACAGATTCGCCGGCCGCGCCAAAGCCCGGCGAGGGTCTCGAGCAGCGCCTTCGCTCAGAGCGCCTGACCGGGGACTTTGACGAGATCCTTCAGCGCCGCTCCCTGCGAGTCCTGGTGGTTCCCGACCGGCTCGGATTCTTCTTTGACGGCGCACAGATGCAGGGCGCCGTCTATGAATTCATGACCGAGTTCGAAAGGGTGATCAACAAGAAGTACACCAAGTCGAAGCTGCCCCTCGAAATCGTGTTCGTTCCGGTGCACCGTGACCAGGTGCTGGACATGCTGGCAGACAGGCGCGGTGACATTGCAGCCGCCCGGCTCGCCGTCACGGAAGAGGCGAAGAAGCGGGTAGACTTTTCGGACCCTATATTCGACAACGCGAAAGGCGTGCTCGTGACAGGGCCGGGAGCCCCCGCGATCTCGAAACTGGAGGATCTTGCCGGCAAGGAGATCCATGTAGTGAAGGGTGCTCAGCTTGAACTGCTGGCGCCGCTCAATGCGCAGCTCAAGCAAAAGGGCCTGGCTGAAATCCGAGTCAGCTCATGGACGAAAACCTGAGCGTGGACGATGTGCTCGAGATGGTGAATGTCGGACTGGTGCCGATGACCGTGGCCGAGGTGAACGTCGCGCAGATATGGAACAAGGTGTTCACCGACCTCCGTGTACACCCTGACATCGTCGTGGCCCATGCGCCGCTGGCCTGGGCGCTCCGCAAGGATACGCCCAAATTGATGGCTGTAGCCAATGAGTTCATGAAAGAACACAAGGTGGGGACGGCCTACGGCAGCACAGTAACCCGGCGTTACTTCAAGGACGTGAAGTGGGTCAAGAACGCCACTTCGCCGCAGGAGGTAGCCAAGTTCAAAGAGATGGTGAATCACTTCCGGGCCAGCGGGAAGGAATTCGACATCCCCTATCTGTTGGCGGCGGCACAGGGCTATCAGGAGTCCAGACTGAACCAGTCGCTGAAGAGTCCAGTTGGTGCGGTCGGCGTGATGCAGATCAAACCCTCAACGGCCGCGGGGAATCCGATCAACATCAAGGACGTGTCAACTGCCGACAACAACATCAGAGCCGGCGTGAAGTACCTGCGGTACATCGTCAATGAGTACTACAAGGATGCGCCGATGGACCGGATCAACAAAGGGCTCTTCGCGATCGCCGGGTACAATGCCGGTCCGAACAAGATCGAGCGATTGCGGCAGGAAGCGAAGGAATCCGGCTTCGACGAGAATAAGTGGTTCAACAACGTGGAAATCATCGTCTCCAAGCGGGTGGGCCGCGAGACGACACAGTACGTCGCCAACATCTACAAGTACTACCTGGCGTACAAGATGGTGACCGAAGCCGAAGAGGCCCGAAACGCCGCCAAATCCGCCCTGAAAAAGTGAGGACCGGCCGAGAAGCCGGTCCTCACTACCTGATCGAAGCTAAAACTTCAGCCTCAATCCGATCTCGATCCGCCGCATGTCCATCACGGTAGTCACGTTTTCGTGCCCGACGCCGCTGCGGTACTGGTTGTACTTCTCTGCCTCTGTCGAGTTCGGCAGCCGTTCCAGCAGGTTCGTCACCAACTGTTCCGGCGAGTTGTACAGGTAGTAGCCGTCCTGCAGCGTCCGCCCCTTCATCTTGTACTGCAGGCTCAGGTTCTCGTCCTGCCTGCGAACCTGATTGAAGGGGTTGAAGAACGATGCGCGCAGTTCGAGACCCAGCCTCTCCCTGATCGGGAACTGCTTGGTGACGTTGATGTCGTTTGAGAAGGTGCCGCGCGACCACAGGAAGTTCCGCGAGCCAATGCCCACGCCGCCCAGTCCCGGAATCACGAACGCGCCGGTATTGAACATGTGTGCCATGTCCGCCAGGCCGTTATTGGCATTCGTCCCGTTCGACAGGATTCGCGGCGCGATGTCCGGACTCCCCGTGAACGTCGAGTTGAAGTTCGCAACACCCTGCGTGTTGCCGGCATACTGCAGGTTGTAGTCCGGCGTCAGCGCGCGCCCGCTGTAGAAGTTCATCATGTGCGCCAGTGACCAGCCGTCGAACAACTGCCTCGCGAAGCCGTTGCTCCAGCCCATCTTCGCCCGAAGGCTCGGCACGTCGTAGTTGTAGGTGACACCCCACACCTGCGGACGGTGCTCGTTGGCAATGTAGCCCGTGTAGTCTTTCCAGTTGCTGAAGAACGGTCCGAAACTCTCCGTGTCCAGCATCAGTTTGCTCCAGGTGTGCGACACCATGAACGTCAGACCGTGGCTCAGTCGCTTATTGACGCTCCACTGCAGCGCATCATAGTGTCCGTTGCCGACGTTTGTGATCAGGTTCAGCGCCCCAAACCCCACATAGGGCCGCATCAGGTTCGAATCCACCGCCTGCGTGCCCGGCAGCGGGCCCGGGTTCGAAGCCGAAATCGGGCCGAAGAAGTTGTTGCCGGCCAGCCGCGGATCCATGTGTTGCGCCTGGTACGAGACTCCCGGCAGCACCTGGTTCATGTTGAACTGCATCGTCTGGTGGCGCTGTATGTTACCCACGTACGCCACGTCAAGAACCATGTTGAACGGCAGTTCGCGCTGGAGCGAGATCGAATAATCGTAGACAGTCGGCGAGGCATTGCTCGACTCGTCATAGGCTCCGAACGCGCGCGGCGAAATGCGCCTCACCGAAGAATTCGTCAGCGTCGCCAGACTCGTCTGCCGGTAATCGGCCTGATCCGCCATTCCGTTCTGGAAGGTCCCTGTAGCCTGTCCGATTGTCGGCCGGTTATAAGACCACCCAAAGCCCACCCGCAGCACTGTCTTGTCCGTGAACTTCCAGGCAATCCCGCCCCGCGGCGCGAACAGCAGGTAGTTTGGATCCCGGATGCCCGCTTCCCCGATGGTGTCCTTCGTCAATGGCACCACGCCGTTCAGGATGTCGCCCGATCCCGGCACGATGGAGTACAGCAGCGCGTTGAATACGTTCGCCGGCAGCGGATTGTCCGGATACGCCGGATCGATCACAGTTTTCGTGTTCTTCGGATTGACCACATAGTATCGGGGCGCTTTCTTCGGATCCCACTTGCCCGGCACAAACGCCGCATCCATCGTCAATTCATAGTTGGTGTTGTGCTCCGTCGGGATGTGGTACACGCGCATGCCGAAGTCCAGCGTCACCCGCGAACTCAACTTCCAGGTGTCCTGCACGAAGAAGTGGAAGTCCTGGAACACCGACAACTTCTGCGAAGGATTCGAAACCTGCGTAAACTGCGTCAGCGCGCCGGTCAAAATGTTCGCCGGGCTGTAGCCCATGTCGAAATCGCTCGATGTGTTCACGCCGAAATTGTAGTTGCCCTTGTCGATCGCCGCGTTGATCTCGTCCTTCTGATTCCGCATGTACTGCCCGCCCCACTTGAACAGGTGCGTGCCTTTCGTCCATGCCCATGTCTGCGCGATCTGGTACTCCGGCGCGATCGCGTGCAGCGGAAACCGATTGAACTGGAAGTCCTGATAACCCGTCCCCTGAATCTGCGGCAGGATGTTGGTCGATGTCGGAAACGCCACCGGCAATCCCGAAAGCCCCATCTTCTCCTTGTCGATCTTCTCGGGGTCCAGGCTTCGCTCCAGCGGCCCGTCCAAAAAGTCCTTCTGCCAGTTGAACAGCGTCTCCACCACCATGTTGGACGACATCGTCTTCGTCAGGTTCGCCGTCAGCGCTTTGTCCGGACGGTTCCACCCCGTGATCACGAACGGCAGGTTGCTGCCCGCCATCCACGTGATCATGTCCGTGTAGTCCTGCTTGTCGTAGTTGACCCGCACGTACGCCCGCATCGTGTCGCTGATGTTGTAGTCCACCTTCGCGACGTTCAAGTAACGGTTGTTCACCTTGGCGTACTGGTTCAGATAGTTGTTGTTGGTCTCGTTCTTCAGGTTCGGCATCGGGTAGATGTTCATGATCGCCGTGCCCAACGGGTTGATGAGGTTTGGCGGAATGATGTTGTTCGGGATCACGATCGGAGTCCCCGAAGCCTGCGTCCCCGGATAGTAGATAGTCGGGCGCGTTCCATTGGCGTTCACAGTCTGTGAGAAATCGCCCTTCCGCTCCAGTTCGGTCGGCACCCGGATCTGGTTCGTCAGCGTCGGCGAGTCCTGCTTCAGGTTTTCGTAGTTATAGAAGAAGAACAGCTTGTCCTTCTTGATCGGCCCGCTCAGGTTCCCGCCAAAGTAGTTGTACCGGTAACGAGGGTTTCCGAGTCCGAAATAGTTGTTGCTCCAGGGCGCGGCATTGAGTACTTCGTTCCTGAGGTAGTCCCACGCCGTGCCGTGCCACTGGTTCGTGCCTGACTTGGTGACGATGTTGATCACAACACCCGACCGGTTGCCATATTCCGCCTGGAAGTTGTTCGTCAGTACCGCCACTTCCTGAATCGCCTCCAGGCTGGGCGTCACCGTCGTTTTCGTGTCCGACCCGTGGTCCACGTTGGTCCCGCCGTCCAGGTTCACCTGCGTCTGGGTTGACGCCTTCCCGTTGACCCTGAAGTCGCCGTAGCCGTCATAGCCGGCGTCCCGCCCGTTGATCGCGTTTACGTTGTTCGGCGACGAACCCGGGATCACTTTCAGCAGCGTCGACCAGTTCCGCCCCTGCAACGGCATCTCCGTCACCTGCTTGGCCTGGATGACGTCGCTACGCACGGCGTTCTCCGTGCTCATCATCGGTATCTCGGCAAGGACGTCGACTGTCGTCTGAGTCGTGCCTAACTCCATTTGGAGGCGGCCCAAAGCCAGGTTCTGGAACGCATTCAGTTCCAGATCCTTGAACGACTTCGTCCGGAAGCCCGCAGCCGTGATCGTCAGTTCGTACTTGCTCGCAACCAGCGACGGCAGCGTGAACATCCCCGCCTCGTTGGACGTAGTGTTGCGTTCGGAGTTCGTCGACAACTGCACGATCTTGATCGCAACCCCAGGAATGGGTGCGTCTGAGGAGTCGACGACGGTCCCCGTGATGGAACCCATGCCGCCTTGCGAAAATGCTGGGAACGCCGCGAACAGCAGCGTAATGAAGACAACGCAAAACAATCTCATTTGACTCACCCCGTCAAGTATTCAGGCTGAGTCGACACTATCTTAAGTTAGTTTCGGAGTCAAGAACCTGAATCACGTTTTATCGCTCTAGGGGGTGAATAATCGTTGGGCCACCAGGATGATCGTGATGCCCGTCAGCGATGTAATCACTTTCATCACAGTCCAGGATTGCAATGACTGCGGAACGGTCATCGCAAACATCTGGTTGACGATCCAAAACCCTGCGTCATTGACGTGGGAGAGCACCGTCCCGCCGGCGCAGACCGCCAAGGCGATCATTTCGGGGGAGTAACCGGGTATCTCCTTCACCAGAGGAGCCACAATTCCAGCGGCAGTGATGATGGCTACTGTCGCCGAGCCTTGCGCGATTCGCATTGCGCAGGCGACTGCGTAGGCGAGTACCAGCGGGCTGATGTTCGCATCGACCATCAACTGACCGGCATACGGCCCGACCCCCGTATCGACGATCACCTGCTTGAACGCTCCGCCGCCGCCCATGATGGCAAGCAGCGAGCCCATCGGGGCAAGGCAGTCGTTGGCCAGTTTCCCGATCGCATCGCGAGTCAGCCCTCGCCGCACTCCAAATACAAACATCGCCAACAGCGCGGTCACAGTCAGTGCTGTAAACGGATGGCCGAAGAATCCAATCGCCGGATACAGTGTGCCGCCAAATATCAGGATGACCGGCAGAACCAGGAGCAACGCCACCAGCCAAGGTGAAGGTGGCGCGGCTGTCCGTTTTGGCAGGGACAACTTCGCGGGCGTATTCAGGGATGGGTATGAAAAGGCGGCGCGAGATCCAGGTGGAATAGACGAGGCCGGCCAGGGTCATTGGGATCGCAACGGCGATGCCGTAAAGAATGACGCGGCCCAGGTCGGCGTGAAGCAATTGCGCTGCGGCGGCCGGCCCAGGATGCGGCGGCACCATGGCATGAGTCACGGTCAGCGCGCAGGCGATGGGGAGTCCGAAGTACAGCAGCGACTTGCCTGTAGTACGCGCCAGGCTGATCGCCAGCGGCGCGAGAATCACGAAGCCGACCTCGAAGAACAGCGGCAGCCCGATGAGAAACGAGGCGCACAGCACCGCCCACACCGCGCGCTTTTCGCCAAACGCGGCTGAGCAGACGCTCGGCCAATGCCCGGCCTCCGCCGGAGTGCTCGATGAAGCGGCCGATCATCGCGCCAAGCGCCACAACGACGGCGATGAAACCCAACGCCTCGCCGAACCCGCTTTGAATCGATTTCAATAGTTTGGCCGGCGCCATTCCGCAGGCCAGCCCCAGGGCCATGCTCGTTAGCAGCAGCGCCAGGAAGGCATGCAGCCGCGCCCAGAGAATCAGAACGAGCAGGAGCGCGACAGCGCCCAGCGTCAGCATCAGCAATTGTGGTCCGGCAGGCATTGGGCGATTATGTCACGGGGGCGGGATTGAATAGGGCGAGGTGGTTGTGCAGCTTGAGACGTTCGGCCCAGGGACGGCGTCGTCCACTGGCGGTGTCGAGGATGAACTCGAACAACTCGCGGCCCACCTCTTCTATCGTCGCGTGCCCCGTTGCGATGCGGCCCGCATCGATGTCGATGAGGTCGGGCCAGCGCTGTGCCAGCGCTGTGCGCGAGCTGACTTTTATGACGGGAGCCATCGCCAGTCCGTAAGGTGTGCCCTCCCCCGTTGTGAAGACGTGGATGTTCATGCCGGCGGCCAGTTGCAGCGTGCCGCAGATGAAGTCCGAAGCCGGAGTCGCGACAAAGTTCAGACCTGGCGTGACCGCTCGCTCGCCCGGTCCGGCAACCGCCGCGATCGGCGATGTGCCCGACTTGGCAACCGAGCCAAGCGCTTTCTCGACGATATTGGCCAGCCCGCCGCGCTTGTTGCCGGGCGTCGGATTTGCGCTCCGGTCCGCGCCGCCCCGTGCCAGGTAGGCGTCGTACCAGGCCATTTCACGCACGAGATCGCGGGCCACTTGGGGTGTACGCGCAGCGCGGCACGAGCAGGTGAATGGCGTCGCGGACTTCCGTGACCTCCGAGAAGAAGACCGTAGCGCCGGCGCGCACGAGGAGATCGGCTGCGTGGCCTACGGCCGGGTTCGCCGTGACGCCGGAGAACGCGTCGCTACCACCACATTGCAGCCCGACGACCAGCTTCGACGCCGGGCATGTCGTTCTCCGCCTTAGGTTGAGCCTCTCCAGCCTCTTTTCAGCCAAGCGCATGATTGCCGCCACCATGTCGCCGAAGCCGTGGTGCTCTTCGTCCTGCAATCGCACCACCCATGGCTCGTCGCTGAGGACCGGCAAGCCTGCATCCGGCGGGAAGAGCCTGGCGGGTTGCAGCTTTTCGCAACCAAGCGAAACCGCCATCACCTCGCCGCCGAGGTTTGGATTGAGTGCCAGATTCCGCAGAGTGCGGATCGGAATCTCCGCGCCAGGCGCATTGATCGCGACACCACAGCCGTAGGGATGCGTCAGCGCCACTACTTCGTCGACGCCGCCGTACCGCGGCAGCATCTCATCGCGGATTCGCCGAATCGCTATCTCCACTGTCGGCGCCACACACTGCACCGTCGTGGAAATGCCAAGGACGTTGCGAGTGCCGGCGGACCCATCGGCGTTCGCAAATCCTTCAAAAGTGACTCCCTCCAGCGCTGGCAAAGGCTCCGGCGGCGCGTGATCGAACCTCAGGTCTTCGAGAGGCGGAGGCGCAGGCAGCAGCAGAAGGTCCTCAGACACTGTCTCGCCTTCTGCAATTGTGCGAACCGCCCGGCCGATGACTTGTCCGTATCGGACAACCGGGTTGCCCTGGGCGATGGATGACAGCGCGACCTTGTGAGCAACGGGTTCGAGCGCGACGCCGACGTTGTCCCGCACGTCGGCTCGTAGGGTTCGCACCATCCTCGCAGTCTACCGAACGCGGGAGGTGAGAGAATCAGGTCCATGCGGACGGTGATTCTGGTAGCAATGGCGGTTGCCCTCGCCGGTTGTGGCGGCGGCCCCGAGAAGAAAGCGGAGGCGCCCAGGAAGGCAGCCAAACGCGACGGCCCCATGCCAGACGTCTACAAGGTGCGTTTCGATACAACTAAAGGTGCGTTCGTTGTCGAAGTCCACAAGGAGTGGGCCCCGCGGGGTGCTGAACGATTCTGGAAACTTGTCAACATGCGCTTCTTCGACGACACGCGCATCTTCCGCGTGCGGCGCAACTTCATCGTCCAGTTCGGGCTCTCCGGCGACCCGCAGATGAACTCGCTACTCAACGCCATGCCCATCCAGGACGACCCAGTCAAACAGAAGAACACCCTCGGCACGATCAGCTTTGCTCAGGCTGGCAAGGGAACTCGCCGAACCCAGGTGTTCGTCAACATGAAGGACAACCCCTCGCTCGATCGCGACGGCTTCACGCCCTTCGGCAAGGTGGTGGAAGGCATGATTGTCTTTGAGAAACTCTACTCAGGCTACGGAGAATGGTCGCCGCCGGGGAACGGTCCGAGCTCGACAAAGATGCAGACGGAGGGCAACGCGTATCTCGACAGCCAGTTCCCTCGTCTTGACCAGATTAAGAGGGCTGTCATTCTCGATTGACCAATTTGCGTCATCCTGAATAGAGTGCCGCGAAAATTGCTCAAGCCCGAAGTCATGGCGCCTGCCGGCCATTGGCCACAGCTTCGTGCGGCGATCGAGGCCGGCGCGGACTCGGTCTACTTCGGACTGAAGCACTTTACCGCCCGCGCCAAAGTTGGCTTCTCCATCGATGAACTGCCGGAGGCGATGCGAACGCTCCACCGGCGCGGCGTCCGCGGCTTTGTCACATTCAATACCCTGGTGTTGGATCACGAGTTGGAAGCCGCCGCTGAGGCCCTGGCTCGAATCGACGCAGCCGGCGCCGACGCCATCATCGTGCAGGACCTTGGAGTGCTCAAGCTCGCCCGGCAAGTGGCGCCCGATCTCGAGATTCACGCCAGCACGCAGATGAGCGTCACCGATGCAGCCGGGGCCAGGTTAGCGGCGAGCTTCGGGGCTAGCCGCGTGACTTTGGCGCGTGAGCTCTCTCTCGTCGAGATCGGCAAGATCGCCGAATCCGTCGATGTGGAGCTGGAAGTCTTTGTTCACGGCGCGCTCTGCGTCGCCTATTCGGGGCAGTGTTTCTCCTCCGAAGCATGGGGTGGCCGCAGCGCCAATCGCGGGCAGTGCGCACAGGCCTGCCGCCTGCCTTACAACATGTTCGTCGACGGCCGCCATCAGCCCCTCGGCGACGCCCGATACCTGTTGTCGCCCGGCGATCTCTACGCGCTTCAGCAGGTGCCGGAACTGATTGAGACCGGCGTCGCCGCCCTGAAGATCGAAGGACGCTACAAAGAGGCCGACTACGTCGCCGCCGCCACCAGCGCCTACCGGCAGGCTGTCGACGAGGCGTGGGCGGGCGGCCAGCTCAGCATCACCGCCAAGCAGGAACTCGACCTCGAGCAGGTTTACTCCCGTGGGATGGCGCCTTTCTTCCTCACCGGAACCAATCATCAGGCCGTCGTTCGCGGACGTGCGCCGCGCCACCGCGGCGTCCTGATGGGCAAGGTCCTCCGGGTCGCGGATTCCAGTGCTGTCATCGATCCCGCCGCGGCCCATGACATCTCTCCGCTGAAGCCGGGCGACGGTGTCGTCTTCGATTCCAGCGATTGGCGTTCGCCGCAAGAGGATGAGGAAGGCGGGCGCGTTTACTCGGTGACCGTCAAGGGAGGCGGGCTCGAGATTGAGTTCGGGCACGGGTTGATCGACTTCACCCGCATCCGCCCGGGCGACCTGCTCTGGCGCTCGGACGACCCTGCCATCGAGAAGAAGCTGCGTCCCTTCATTCACGCCGAGACGCCCATTCGCAAACAGGCTGTATCGGTCAACCTTCTTGCGCGCACCGGGGAGAAGCTGCAAATCCTGTGGACGCTGGATGCGCACCCGGACATCCAGGCTCGTGTGGAGTCGGTTGAACCGTTGGCGGCTGCCGCCAATCGGGGACTCACCGAAGGGTATGCGCGCCAGCAACTCGAGCGATTGGGCAGCACTTCCTACCAGCTCAATCGACTGGTTGCCGACATTCAGGGCCTCCCCTTCGTCCCTGCCTCGCTGTTGAACCAGTTGCGGCGGGAAGCCGTGGAGCGCCTTCAGGCGCTCCAGGAAGAGCCTGCGGCCAGGACGCGGCACGACCCCCAAGCCTCGGTACGGGCCATGCTTTCCTCAATCAGGTCGCGCGTCGTTGACCATGCTGTCGCGCAATTACACCTGCTTGTCAGGACTCCCGAGCAGTTGGATGCGGCCATCGCAACTGCGCCTTCCAGCATCACGCTCGATTACCTCGATCTCTACGGGCTGAAGCCGTCGGTGGAGCGGCTGAGGGCGTCTGGCGTCGAAGCAAGAGTGGCCAGCCCGCGCATCGTCAAGCCGGGAGAGGAGCGAATTGCCGACTTTCTCCTGCGGCTCGATTGCCCGATTCTCGTCCGGCCCGCCGGGCTGATCGAAACGCTCCGTTCCGCCGGCGCAACGCGCCTCACAGGCGATTTCAGCCTGAATGCCGCAAACGTGATCACCGCGGAACTGCTGCTCGGCATGGGACTGGAGCGAATCACTCCGACGCATGATCTCAACGCGGCGCAGGTGGCGCAGCTGGCGCGCGAGGTCGGCGGCGGCATGATTGAGGCGATCGCCTATCAGCACCTGCCCGTGTTTCACACCGAGCACTGCGTCTTCGCCCGCTTCCTTTCGAACGGCAAGAGCTATCTGGATTGCGGCCGTCCCTGCGAAAAGCACCGTGTTGAATTGGAAGACCCGAACGGCCGGCGGCACCCCTTGATGGCGGATGTGGGTTGCAGGAATACCGTCTTCGGCGCGGAATCGCAGGAAGCCAGCCGGCACCTCGCCGATTGGCTGGCAGCCGGAATCGTCCACTTCCGGCTCGAGTTCGTCCACGAGTCGCCGGAGCAGGTCACCAGCGTGACCTCGGCGTTTCGCGCCGCCCTCGATCGCCGCGGCGGATTCGGCGAACTCGCCGTCGCCCTGTCGCGCGCTGCTCCGGGAGGCACGACTGAAGGCAGCCTTTTCATCCCGGCCAATCATCTCTTACTACCGATTCTTCAATGACAAACTTCATCCACAAAGCAGCTTTGCTCGTCGTCAGGAACGCTGAAATTCTCCTCTGCAAGAAGAAGAAAGGTGGGGCGCTGATCCTGCCCGGTGGAAAGATCGAGCATGGTGAGACGCCCGAGGAGTGCGTCAAGCGGGAGGTGCGCGAGGAACTCGGCGGCATCAAGGTTGTCAGGCTGCGGCTGGTCGGCTCATACGAGGATGTCGCCGCCCGGCTGCACGGCGAGATGCACCGCAGGATCCGCATCGAGTTGTTCGATGGCGAACTGCGCGGCGATCCTCATGCAAGTTCCGAGATTGCGGAACTGGTCTGGTTCGGCCCCAAGGATGATCTGTATGGCGTGGCGCCCAGCCTCCGCAACAAAATCATTCCCGACCTTCGCGAGCGTGGCATCCTGCAGTGGTAGGTATCTCCTGTCCCGAAGTGCCACGACAAGTCCTCATCTGATGGTTCACCTCCTTAAACTCCTGGGCCCCGGCTTTGTCTTTGCCCTCACTGTGCTTGGGCCGGGGGACTTTGTCTCAAACGCGGTCACCGGCGCCAGCCACGGCTATGCGCTGCTGTGGGCGCTCGCCATCTCAGTCTTCTTTCGCTATATCTGGCTCGACACTTCCGCTCGCTATGTCCTGGCCACCGGCGAAACGCTCATGGAAGGCTATGCGCGGTTCGGCAATTGGATCCTGTGGCTTGTCATCGGGGCAATGCTCGTGATCCGCACGATTGCCAACCTCTACAAGTTGGTGCTTCTCGGCAATATCGCGCAGATGCTCATGCCCGGCTCGCCGCCGGGATTGCGCTATTTATGGGGTGCCGCTTGCGCCGCAGCGGCATTCATGATCTGCGATCGTGGCGGCTACGCTGCGCTCGAACGGAGTTTCAAGGCCCTCGTCGCTGTCATGTGGGGAGCCCTCCTTGTCGCCGCTGTCCTGGCGCAACCGGATCCGGCGGGAATCTTCAAAGGGCTGTTCATCCCGTCACTGCCGGACGACAAGGGACTGTACGGGACGTTCTTTCTGTTGATGGCGCTGATCGGCACTGAAGCCGGCTCGCTGACCAACGTCACCTACTCCTACTTCATGTTGAGAAAAGGCTGGCGCGACCCCTCGTTCCGCCAGCGGCAGCGGGCCGATCTCTGGCTCAGCGTGGGATGCCTGTTCATGATGGGCGGCATGGTCCAAATCGCCGCCGCGGGGACTCTGCTGCCGGCCCATGTCAGTCCTGAAGTGGCTGAAGACCTGATCCTGCTCTTCTCGAGCGCGCTCGGCATGGCTGGGCGCGTCATCTTCACTTTCGGCTTGTGCTCAGCCGCCATCGGCGGCTACATCGGCGGGACAATGGGATACGCATTGATCGCCGCCGACATCTGGCCCAGGATGACCGGCGCTGCATCGGGCAATGTCCAGCGCGCATTTGTCGCCTTTTGGTGTTTCGCGCCCCTGGGGTTGATGCTGATCACTGAAAAGCCCGTCTGGCTGGTTCTGCTGGTCAGCGCTCTGATGGCTGCCCTCATCCCGATACTGGCGACTGCGCTGTTGCTATTGACCAGGGATCGTGCGCGGCTTGGACCGCTTACACCTCCTGTCTGGCTGCAATGTTGCCTGGGTTTGCTGATTCTGGTCTCGTCCGCATTGCTCGCGATCAATGCCATTCAGTGGTTCACTGGAATGAAGCTGCACCTATGAGAGGGTCTTGGATGCTCCTGCTGCTCGCTCTCGCGCCGGGCTTCGCGCAGAGCCGTAATAGCGCCATGACAGGCGAAGTGTTAGACCCTGCGGGCAAACAGGTTCCTGGGGCGATGGTTGTCGCCACCAGCGCGGAACGGGGAACGTCTCGCTCAGCCATCACGCAACCCGACGGCAGGTACAGAATTCCGCTTCTGGAATCCGGCCGCTACGAGGTCCGGGTCACGCTGGAAGGCTTCGCGCCGAGCCTGCGTTCCGGAGTCCTTCTTGCCCTGGACAAGGAAACGCACTTGACCCATCACCTGGTCGTCGCCGACGCCCGCGATACGGTCACCGTTTCTGCGGAAGCGGTCACTGTCGGCGCAACGGCCTCAGCGGTCGCGGGGCTGGTTGATCGTGAACGGATCCAGCAACTGCCGCTGATCGGCAGAGACTACCTGCAGCTCTCAATCCTGCAGCCCGGCGTGCACGTGGCTCGTGCGTACGCCACGAATAGCAACGGCGGCTTCGGCCAGGCTTTGTCTATTGCCGGAAGCCGTCCGACACAGAACAGCTTTCGACTCGACGGCGTCCATCTCACCAACCAGACAGGCGCTACACCCGGCAGTTTGCTGGGCGTCAATCTGGGCGTGGAAGCCATCGAGGAGTTCAGCCTGACGGCGAGCACCTCCGGTGCGATGCTCGGACGAGGCGCTGGCGGCGTCATACATGCGGCTACGCGCTCCGGCACCAATGGTCTGCACGGCAGCCTTTACTATTTCCATCGGAACTCAGCGATCGACGCTCGCAATTTTTTCGACCAGAGCGCCTCGGCCGCATTCCGCCGACACCAATTCGGCGGCGCGCTCGGCGGCCCCATCAGGACCAACAAGACCTTCTTCTTCGTCAACGTCGAGGCGATCCGCGAGTTTCAGGAACGCTCCACGATCAACACGACGATCAGCGATGCGGCAAAAACGGGGCGCCTCCAGTCTGGTCCCGTTCAGGTCCATCCCGCCATGCGCGACTTTCTGGCTCTGTTGCCTTCGCCAAACGGTGCGATTCTTGGGGACACCGGCCTTTTCATCTATCGAAACCCCGTTCAGTCACAAGAGGCGTTCGTCACCTCCCGCCTGGACCACCATTGGTCCGAGCGTGACAGCAGCTTCCTGCGAGTCACCTACGACGGCGCCAACAGGGAAGACCTGACCAACTTTGCCCTGGCCCGCAGAAATAGCCGCACCCAAATGGGCTCCGCTGCCGCGGAGCACACGCACGTGTACACTCCCGCGCTCTATCAGACGACACGCTTTGGATGGCTCCGGTCACACATGCACATGGGCGACACCGCCGCGCTGAGCAAGAGCCTTGACGACCCTTCTCTTGCGTTCACGCCGGGCGCGCCGGGCCCCGGCATTCTCTACACGGCGGAACTGAGCACCTTCGAAGGAGGTACCGGAGGCTTCGATACCGATCGAAGCACCTTCGACTCCTATCAGGCCTACACCGATCTCTCCTGGATGCGCGGGCGCCACCTGGTGCGCTTCGGCGGCAGCACCGAGTGGACGGTGTTCGAGTTGGACAGCAAAGTCCACCCGTTGGGCGAATTCACCTTTGAAACGTTGCCTGCGCTGCTCACCAATAAGCCTCTCCGGTTTCGCGCGCTGCTTCCCGGCACGAACGCCCGGCGGCTGTACAAGCAGGAGGTCTTTGCCTGGTACGTTCAGGACTCCATCCGTCTCTCACGCCGTCTCACGCTTGAGTTGGGCCTGCGGCACGAATGGATGACCGTGCCGCGGGAAGCCAACGGCCTGGTCGCCAATCTCGAGCGACTGACAGACACGGCCATGCGCACCACGGGGCCCCTATTTCAGAACCCGTCCTTCGGCAATTTCCTGCCTCGGGCCGGCGTGTCATGGGATCTGCTGGGCTCCGGCCGCTCGGTGCTCCGCGCCGGCTTCGGCGCCTATCCCGACCTGATCCTTTCGCACTTTCTGCTGATCGCTGGTGTTAGAAATCCACCGTTCTTCCTGGCTGCCGATGTGCGCGATCCAGCCGTTGGCTCATTCCCGGGCGGCGCCTATCAGGACATCGTGAACCATGGCGTGCCCGACTATCGGGTCGAGCGTCTTGATCCTACACCGGCCCAGCCGATGGTCAGGCAGTGGAACGTGTCGTGGCAGCAGGCGCTTCCCAGCGGCTGGAATCTGCAGGCAACATACGCGGGGTCGCACGGCCGCAACTTGTCCACGATGGTGGAGGACGCCAATCTCGTCCCGGGCGTGATGCAACCGGACGGCCGCCTGTTTTTCCCGGCCAATGGGGTCAAGCTGAATCCGGCCTTTGGATTCATCCGCGACCGGCTGTTCAACGGACACTCCTCTTACAATTCACTTCAGACGCTGCTCAGCCGGCAGTGGTCTCGCGGCAGTCTCGTGCAGGCCTCGTACACCTGGGCCAAGAGCATCGACGACGACTCATCCACCTTTGCCCGAACAGACTCCGCAAACTCGATCGGCATTCCCATCGACGGCAACCCGGGCTTCAATCGCGGCCTCTCGAACCACGACGTCCGGCACAACCTCGTCGTGCATGGCTTGTGGGCCATCCCCGACAACTGGACGAGGAAGCGCTTTGGCTCGTGGAGAATCGGCACACTGATCGCAGCCGGCTCGGGACTTCCCTTTTCCGCGACGCTGGGCTACGACGCCGCGCGAACCGGGACGTCACGGCCCGACTATCGTGGCGGCCAGCGCCCGGACGCCAACGCCGCCTTCCAGGGATCGCCCGTGACGGGCGACCCCAACCGCTGGTTCAATCCCGCGGCATTCCTCCGCCCCGAGGCGGGCTATCTCGGCAATCTGGGCCGAAACAACCTCATCGGCCCATCGTGGTTCAGCGCGGATGCCATGTTGAGCGGCGAATTCGGTGTGCCGCGATTCGAGAGGATGCGGATCTCAATACGCCTGGAGGCTTTCAACTTGACCAACCACGCGAATTTTGACCTGCCGGGGGGCAGGCGATCGCAGGTGTTCAGCCGCACGGGGATCCCCGAAGACGTCGGTCGGATCACCAGCGCGGGCCCAGCACGGAAATGGCAAGGGGGACTGAGGCTCAGCTTCTGATGTGGAACGACCTTCGGATGCTGGCCCGGTTTGCCTGGGGCCTGCGCCGCTTTCTCAGTGAACCTGCTGGGGTGGATCGAGCGCGAGCGGTGCTCGCGCAGTCCAGGATCGACCGGACTGACAGCTTCATACGGCTCCTGCGCCGCGCGGTGTTCGGCTTCCCGCAGCGGCCCTACGCCTGGCTGTTTGATCGCGCAGGGATCGACTTCAAGCGCGCCGAAGAGGGTGTTCGGGAGTTGGGAATTGAGGGCGCGCTCGAGAGATGGCTCGACGCGGGCATCTACTTGACGCTGGATGAGTTCAAGGGCCGGGCCCCGATCCGTCGAGGCGGAGTCGAGCTGATTGCGACGGCGGCAGATTTCGACAATCCGCTACTCCGGCGCGATATCGAGGCTTCGACCAGCGGCTCATCCGGCGTGCGCCGCCGTTTAGCTATCGATCTCGACCTATTGCGATACGAGGCGACCTTACACCTGATCTTTTCAGCGGGCGCGGGGATTCAGGGTGCGCCGATGGCGCTTTGGCGGCCGGTCCCGCCCGGCACTGCGGGGATCAAACGAGCACTGGCAACTTTGAGGAACGGAGGAAAGCTCGAACACTGGTTTACGATGGAGCCGTTTTCACTGACCCGCCCGCAGACACGATCCTGGCCCGTCACAGCGGCGGCGATCGTCGGCTCGCGTTTGGCCGGCCGGCCACTGCCCATCCCCGAGTATGTCCCCCTGGAGCAGGCGGAGAGGGTTGCCATTTGGATTGCCGCCGTGCTTCGGCGCGGAGAGAGGCCGCATGTGGACACTTCCTGCAGCGGGGCCATCCGAATCCTGCGAGCCGCAAAAGGCGCCAGCCTGGACCTTCGCGGGGCCTTCTTCCGCACGGGCAGCGAACCTCTCACCCCGACGAGAGCCGCGATCTTCGCTGAGTCAGGCTGCGAAGTCAGACACCATTTCGCCATCTCAGAGACCGGACCGGTTGGAATCTCGTGCAGTCAAGGTAAGTTTCCAGATGAGGTCCATCTAATCGACGCCAAGATCGCGGCGATCTCCAGGTCCGGCGTGCCGCTCGTCAATGCGCCGGCCGGCATCGAACCCCTGTATCTCACCACGCTGCTCACATCGACTCCCAAATTGCTTATCAATGTAGAGAGCGGAGACTACGCGAACAGGGAGGAGCGAGACTGCGACTGCCCGTTTGGACAGTTGGGGTTCCGCACTCACCTGCACACGATCCGGAGTTACGAGAAGCTGTCGAGCGCCGGAATGCACTTCACGGGGCGCATACTGGTGCGGATACTCGAGGAGGTGTTGCCGGGGAGGTTCGGCGGCGACCCCACCGACTATCAGTTCATTGAGGACGAAGTGGATGGTCTGCCGGTGGTCTGGCTTCGCGTTCATCCCGGACGGGGAAGTCTCGACGAGGCCGATGTGGTTCACACTGTGCTTGAGTCCCTGGCTGCTGAAGGCGCCGCGGATCGCATGATGGCCGAAGTCTGGCGGCAGGGGAAGGTGCTGCGAATCGATCGCCGCCCGCCCGAGGTTACCGAAACTGGCAAGATCCTGGCGCTTCACCAGTCACGCCGAAGAAGCTAGGCAGCGGGCGGCGGAAGGGCATCAAAGATCTGGTTCTTGCCTTTGGCGTGTCGGCGGCATTCGCTCCACAGCAACGGCGCGGATTTTCACCTCTGGACCTGCGACGGCGCTGACGGCGCGCTCGATCATCGCCCCGGCCTCCGCGGCTGTATTGGAGCGTCATTCAGGACGGTGTACCAGATATCGACTTCTTCCCTGCTCACCTGCACGACGCGGTATTCGCGGAGCCATCCGATGAACTCCAGGAGAGGATTCGTCAACTGGAACGGGTGAACGCGGATCCCGCTGGAAAAGTAGAAGAACTCGGAGACGCGACCTTGGATTTCGCGTAGCGTGCGAACCGGCGCGCCGCAGGGGCATCGGGAGGGTCCAACCGTCGCCCAATCGTCCAGCGCATAGCGGACGTAGGGAATGGCGAAAGCGTGGAGGTTGGTCGCATACACTTCTCCCTCTTCGCCGTCCTGAGCGGGACGCCCGTCGCGCAGCACTTCCACGTAAGCGCCTTCCTCTGTCAGGTGAAACAGACCGGTGGACGGGCACTGTGCGGCCAGCATATTGAATTCGGAAGCGCCATAGGTGACGTAGAGTGGGCAACCGAAAGCGCTCGAGATCCGTTGCCGCATATCCGGAGTAACCGTCTGAACACCCGCGGTCATGAACTTGAGCCCGAGCTGGCGCAGGTGTTCGCTGGGCACCTCCAAACTGAGCCTCCAGATCGCTTCTGCATGGCCGCTGAGTACAGCGGGGCCAATCTCTCTCAGCCTTTTGACGACGCCCGCTGGATCGAGCGCGATATGGCTGACCGAGTCGACCTGGAGTAGCCCAAGGTTCATCCAGGCAGGCCTCCGGCGTTTAGCCGATCCGCCGAAGGCGGCGCCGGAGCCGGTGCGCATGGAGACACGCCGGTCACGCCAAGCCAGGCCATAGTTGAAGTAGGTTCGCAAGCGGCATGCGCGGAGGACGAGGTCTTCCAACGGAGTCCTGTATATGGCCAGCGGCACTCCCGTGGAGCCGCTGGTGGCCTGACTGGTGAGCTTGACGCCGCGGAAGCCTTCAGCGAGCAGTTGCTCCTTGGACACCTGATACTGCGATTTCCGCATGACGGGATAGCGGCCCAGATCCTCAAGGCTCTTCAAGGGCGTGGGCGTCAGGCCGTGTTCTCGCCACCAGCCCGCGAAACGGGGATGATGTTTCCAAGTGTGATCTAGGATTTCGTTGAGCCGGGAGAGCTGCGTCTCGAAGACATTTTGGCGGCGTTTCGAAAGAATTTGCGAGATCGCGATCAAGTGACGGGCGTGTTGGGGAGACAAGTAAAACGATACCATTGAGAGTTGGACCCTCAAGATTCCGGCAAGTCGTACTGGGACTCAATCGCCGGTGTGGATTTCGATCAAGTTTGGAGACGGCACGCCGACCGGGTGAATCAATCGCTGCTGAGCCGCTGGCTCAACCCGGCGCGGCCGAATGTCGTCCTCAAAACCGATGCGTTCGACGAATCTGTTGGTGATGGACCGTGGGGCGCCATGCATGGGACATCTCTCAGGGTTTGCATGGATGTTTCACCGGAGGCCCTGAAGAAAGCGGAAGCCCGGCATGGCTCGCTCCGCCTTCTCTGTGCTGACGCGCGGATACTGCCCATAGCGGGGTCTTCGATCGATTGCATTTTGAGCCTCTCCACGCTCGATCACTTCAAAGACAAGTCGGAGATCAGGGAGTCGCTGGCGGAGTTGTTCCGTGTGCTTCGCCCGGGAGGGACGCTGTTGTTGACGCTGGACAACCCTGACAATCCAGCGGTGAGATTGCGCAATGCGTTACCGGACAGCGTGCTTTACCGAACGGGGCTGGTGCCTTACCACGTAGGTGCGACATTCAGCGAGGGTGAGTTGCGCAGGGAGTTGAACGGTCTCGGTTTCGAACTCCAATCGCTCACGCATGTCCTGCACTGTCCACGAGTGCTGGCCGTACCGCTGTCGGGCTTCGCAGCCCGCTTGCCAGGCGCGGTGCAAGCGATATGGCTTTCGATGCTGTTCGCGTGGGAGTGGTTGGAGAAACTGCCGACGGCGAGATGGACGGGACATTACGTCGCGGCGCTGGCCCGGAAGCCAGCGCCGCGCAATGATTTGTGACTAGCGGTCGATGCGGGCCGAGCCGCCCTTGGCGAAGGCGCGCACCTGGTCGAGCGTCGCCATGGTGGTGTCGCCGGGGAAGGTGGTCAGCAGCGCGCCGTGCGCCCAGCCGAGATTGACGGCCTCCTGTGCGGTCTTGCCCGATGAGCAGGCCGTAGAAGAAGCCGGAGGCGAAGCCGTCGCCGCCGCCGACGCGGTCGAGACGTCGAGTTCGCAGGTGGGCGCCTTGACTAGGTCTTGCCGTCGATCCAGGCCACCGCGCTCCAGCGGTGATGCGGTTGGTCGAGTGGACCTCGCGCAGCGTCGTCGCGACGATCTTGACCTGCGGATGCTTCTTGGTCACCGAGGCCGATCATGCCGAAGAACGCGTCGGGGTCGAGCTTCGACTTCGGCCTTCGACTTCCGGCCCGGCGATGCCGAGGCCCTTCTGCAGGTCTTCCTCGTTGCCGACCAGGACGTCGACGTTCTCGACGATGCGGTTGAGCACTGCGACGGCCTTGGCTCGTCGCCGCCGCAGATGTTCCAGAGCTTGGCGCGGTAGTTCAGGTCGAAGGAGACGATCGCGCCGGCGGCCTTGGCGGCCTTCATGCCTTCGATGATCACCTCGGCCGTGGTCTCCGACAGCGCCGCGAAGATGCCGCCGCTGTGGAACCAGCGCACGCCGCCGGCGAAGATCTCCTTCCAGTCGAAGTCGCCGGGCTTGAGCTGGGCGGCGGCCTCGTTGGAGCGGTTGTAGAACACGACCGGGCCGCGCACGCCGTGGCCGCGGTCGCTGTAGACGGTGGCCATGTTCGGGCCGTTGACGCCGTTGTGCTTGAAGTGCTTGTAGAAGGGCTTGACGCCCATCGCGCGGACGCGTTCGGCGATCAGGTCGCCGATGGGGTAATCGACCATCGCGGTGGCGATGCCGGTCTTGCAGGCCGAAGCAGTCGGCCAGGTTGGCGGCGCAGTTGAACTCGCCGCCGCTGACGTGGATCTGGCACTCCGTGGCCTTGCGGAACGGGATGATGCCGGGGTCGAGACGGTGGACCAGCGCGCCGATGCAGACGAAGTCGAGGGCGGCCTGGGCGAGAATGTTCAGTCCGTTTGCCATGTTGAGTTCCTGGTTAAGCGTTGTAGATGCCCGAGGCGACGCGGCCGCCGCGGCCGGTCCAGTTGGTGTGGAAGAACTCGCCGCGCGGCTTGTCGACGCGCTCGTAGGTGTGGGCGCCGAAGTAGTCGCGCTGGGCCTGCAGCAGGTTCGCCGGCAGGCGTCCGGTGCGGTAGCCGTCGTAGAAGGCGAGCGCGGTGGTGAAGGCCGGGACGGGCATGCCGTACTCGACGGCCTTGACGACCGCCCGGCGCCAGGAGGCCTGGTAGTCGATCAGGGCCTTGGTGAAGAACGCGTCGAGCAGCAGGTTGGTGAGCTTCGGGTTCTTGTCGAAGGCCTCCTTGATCTTGCCCAGGAAGCGGCAGCGGATGATGCAGCCGCCGCGCCACATCAGGGCGATGCCGCCGAAGTTGAGGTTCCAGCCCTGTACTCCTTGGCCGGCTTCGCGCAGGAGCATGTAGCCCTGGGCGTAGGAGATGATCTTGGAGCAGTAGAGCGCGCGGCGGATGTCCTCGATGAACTGCCTTGCGGTCGTCGGCCGATTTGTGGCCGCGGGCCGGGCAGGATCTTCGACGGCCGCGACGCGCTCGTCCTTGATGGCCGAGAGGCAGCGGGCGAAGACGGCTTCGCCGATGAGGGTGACGGGCATGCCGAGGTCGAGGGCGGATGAACGCAGTCCACTTGCCGGTGCCCTTCTGGCCGGCGGTGTCGAGGATCTTGTCGACGACGGGGACGCCGTCGTCGTCCTTGCTTGGCGAAGATGTCGCGTGGTGATCTCGATGAGGTAGCTGTCGAGCTCGCCCTTGTTCCACTCGGCGAAGACCTCGTGCAGCTCGTCGGCGTTGAGGCCGAGGCCGTCCTTCATGCAGCTGGTAGGCTTCGCAGATCAGCTGCATGTCGCCGTACTCGATGCCGTTGTGGACCATCTTGACGTAGTGGCCGGCGCCGTTCTCGCCGACCCAGTCGCAGCAGGGGCTGCCGTCGTCGACCTTGGCGGCGATGGCCTGGAAGATCTCCTTGACGTGCGGCCAGGCTGCGGGGTTGCCGCCGGGCATGATGGAGGGGCCGTGGCGCGCGCCTTCTTCGCCGCCGGAGACGCCGGTGCCGATGTAGAGGATGCCCTTCTCGGCGAGGGTCTTGGTGCGGCGGATGGTGTCCGGGAAGTGCGAGTTGCCGCCGTCGATGATGATGTCGCCCGGCTTCGAGGTGGGGCAGGAGCAGGTCGATGAACTCGTCGACCGTGTCGCCGGCCTTGACCATGAGCATGATCCGGCGCGGCCGCTTCAGCAGGCTGGCCAGCTCCTCGAGGGAGTGGGCGCCGACGACCTCGGTGCCCTTGGCCTCGTTGTTGAGGAAATCGTCGACCTTGGAGACGGTCCGGTTGAAGACGGCGACCGTGTAGCCGTGGTCGTTCATGTTGAGGACGAGGTTCTGGCCCATGACGGCCAGGCCGATCAGGCCGATGTCACAAGTAGCGTTAGACATAAGAACTCCTGCTCGAGGGGTGGGACGTCAACCGCATGGGGGGCGGGGCCGTCCGCGATATCGAGACTATTCTATCGAAATCGGACCGAAAGGTCTGCGAGGGGGCCAGGCGTCCGCTCTGCCGCCCCCTCCCAAAGGCAAAGCCACTCGCGACGCCGTATACTTCTGGTGGAGTTCCGCTTTGGCAAACAAACCTGTAGAAAGTTCGAGCGCGAAGGCGGGAACGCCAATCCGCAGTCGACTTGTGAGTGTCCCGGTTGCGGCCGCGGCGGCCGTGTTGACGGCGGGCATCTGCCTCGCTCAGTCGAACCCCGTCTACATTCAGTTCAGTCCCTCTACTGCGAAGGGTGCGCTCTACAAACCAGATTCGGGACCAGCACCCAGAGTTGGGGTAGTGCTCACCCACCGCACCGCCAACTTCCTCTCGCACATCGCGACCCGGGAGCTTTCGAGGCGCGGATTCCTCGTTCTGGCGATGAATCCGAGGTTTGAGAACAATGAATCGGCGGTGATCTGGGATGACATCGCTCTCGACATCAAGTCGGGCGTAGAGTTCCTGCGCAGGCAGCCGGGCATCGCAAAGGTTGTGCTATTCGGCCACAGCGGCGGCGGGACGTCAATGAGTTATTACCAGGCCGTGGCCGAAAAGGGGCCCGCCATATGCCAGGGTGCAGTTAAGCTCGTGCCCTGCGACAACAAACTGGCGGCCCTGCCTCCCGGCGACGGTGTTGTGTTCATGGACGCGCATCCCGGCAACTCCATCAACGGACTGCGCAGCATCAATCCGGCCATCATCGACAACGACCCGAAAAAGATCAATCCGGCCCTCGATCCGTTCAATCCCAAGAACGGTTTCAATCCGGCTGGACCTTCGAATTATTCGTCAGAATTCAAGCAGCGCTATTTCCGGGCGCAAGCGGAAAGAATGAACGGTCTCATCGACTCGGCGCTCGACAAGGTCAGGAGCATGAACCAGGGTAGCTACGCGTACTCAGATGACGACGTATTTGTTATCACGGGCGGCCAGGGAGCGCGCTTGATCAGCTTTGACCCGAGCCTGCGCGACCGGACCGCGCAGCCGCGCAAGCTGTTGAAGAACGACGGAACGATTAGCACACAGATCGTCGAAAGCGCGATGCGCTACGGTGCCCCGCCGCCGCGCCTGCCGCGATTCAACAGCACGGCCCGCGTGCTCACTGTCCGGTCGTTCCTGAGCACAAACGCAATCCGCGCAACGAATTCGCAGGATGGAATCGACTACTGCTCCAGCAACAACTCGGTCCCTTGCGCAGTCAAGAGCATCACCGTGCCGGTCTTGTTCGCGGCCATGGGCGCCTATACCTTCATTCGCGACAACGAAATTCACTACGAGTTCGCGGCGAGCAAGGACAAGGACTACATCGTGGTGGAGGGCGCCACGCACGGTGCCACACCCTGCCTGGAATGCGAGAAGACACCTGGCCAGTATTCCAACAGTGTGAAGAACTTCTTCGACTACGTTGCCACGTGGATCAATTCGCGTTTCAGCCGCGATTGAACATCCTGCTGCCTGCGTTCGATGGCATGTGCACGCGAAGCGTTCCGGCCATCGCCCGGCTTCGAGTATTCTGAGCTGAGGAGAACGTATGGAATACAGGTTGTTGGGCGCGAGCGGTCTGGAAGTTTCGATATTGAGCTTCGGCACCATGACGCTGGGCGGCGAAGGACGGTTCGCCGCGATGGGCAATGTGCAAGTTGAGGAGGCGCGGCGGCTGGTTGAAGCCTGTATCGATGCAGGCGTGAACCTGTTCGATACGGCCGACATATACTCGTTCGGCAAGTCAGAGGAAGTGCTCGGCCAGGCACTGGGCGCGCACCGTAAAGAAATCGTCCTGGCGACGAAGGTCTTTAATCGACTCGAACCCGGCACCAACAAGGCCGGCCTCTCGCGCCGCCACATCGTGGAGGCCTGCGAAGCGAGCCTGCGCCGCCTTGGCACCGATTACATCGACCTCTACCAGGCTCACACTTTCGACTCACTGACGCCGCTGGATGAGACGCTGCGCGCCTTCGACGATCTGATCCGGGCCGGCAAGATCCGCTACGCCGGATGTTCGAACTACTCGGGCTGGCAGCTCATGAAAGCCCATTCCATATCCGACCGGCTCGGTATTCACCGCTATATCTCGCAGCAGATCAACTACTCGCTCCTGTCCCGTGAGGCCGAACACGAGCTTGTGCCCGCCGGCCTTGACCAGCGGACGGGCATCATGGCCTGGAGTCCGCTGCAATTCGGACTGTTGTCCGGAAAGTTCCGCCGGGGTCAATCGAAGCCTTCGGAGTCGCGGCTGAACACTCTCGACGCCCCCGGCACGATTGATGAGGAACGGCTCTTCAGAATCGTCGACACTCTCACCGGGATAGCCACGGAGCGCGGCATTTCCATCGCCCAGGTGGCGCTGAACTGGGTGATGCGCAAACCTGGCGTGGACACCGTCATCATCGGGGCCCGCAATGAGCAGCAACTGGGCGACAACCTCGCCGCCGCGAACTGGACTCTCACGGATGCCGAGGTGGAGCGGCTTGATGACGTCAGCGCGCTGCCGCTGCCCTATCCCAACTGGCATCAGCAGAAATTCGCCGGGGAACGCAACCCGCCGGCGAAGCACGTCCGGTAACGCTGGCAGCACCGGGCTACCCGCTTGGATTGCCTTTGAACATGCGATAGACCGCGAGCAGCAGGACGGCTCCAACCACCGACATGATCAAGCCCGCGCTTTCCCCCGGTTGATACCAGCCCAAGGCCCCCCCAAGAAATCCTGCCACTACAGAACCGGCGATGCCAAGCAACATCGTAATAATGATGCCGCCAGGATCCTTGCCGGGCATGATCAGCTTCGCGATGGCACCGGCGACCAGCCCGATGATGCACATATACAAGAAACTCAACATTGAAACCTCCCCAGTTTCCAAATACATGCCGTTTGAACTCTTACCGTCGATTCAACTCCAGGTTGCGAACACTGCCGGCTCTCATATCCATTGAGCAGCCGAAGGCGAACGTGTCAGTCGTCGGCCCGCGGCGCGCGGTGACCGTGCCCACGACCCAGTCTGGGCGACTACCGTCCATGGTAGTAGAGCCGAAGACCGCGTTCTGATAGCCGTCTCTGTTGACCCGCATTACGACGGCATCCTGGCAGGACCGGAAGGCGCGAGTCTGGTCGTAGCCAGCCGAGCTGTACGGCCCGGACTGAACGGAGACGTCGGAAGAGCTGCCCATTTGCATGGCAGTCCCGTCGCTTCGCAGGAATTCGACTGTGCGAACCTGGCCTGAACTGTAGTCAACCTCGCAGTTGAATCGATATCCCCCGCCGCGGCGCGAGTTGCCGCTCCGGTCATTGAAAGATCCTGTGACCCAATCCCGCCGTCCCTGTCCCGTGTCTACGGCAGCCGAGGTAATATCCATACTGCGAAGGCCATAGTCCCGTTCGCCTCGCGTGCGAACTTCTGCGCGACAAAGATCAATCGCGCTCTCGGCGGACATTCTGTTTCCACGGCCGGCACCCCTGCCACGGCCAGATTGGGCGTTCCCGCTACCCCCACCCGAGGGCGAACCCCAGCCAGACGTGAAGCCACCGGTGGGGGTGCCGCCGGAAGCGCCGCTCCATTCGATGTCAAAGGTGAATCCCTCAGAGCCCGATTTGGGATCGTCGATCCGGATCACAGCCATAGAGTTGTTATTGCGGGGGTCCTGGATCAGTTTCACCGTACCCCGGCCATCAATTCCCCTGAAACGGAAATCCGACATGGAATATGGCAGAGGGGCAGTGCATTCCATCCTTGTCCACGTGGCGGGTTGTCCGGCGAGGGTGCGCAGGCGTCCAGAGTCTCCGTAAACGTCAACTTCCGCGGACGATTCGACTCGAACTTCGATCGTGCATTTCCCTGAAGAACCGCCAGAGCCGGTGATTGCGGCCCTCCGGACTTGTTCGGGCCCCTGAGCGTGAACGGCAGTCGCCGCCGCCGCAAGAATCAACCCAAACGCATATCTTTTCATAAAGACTTAGATCTCCTCAGAATCCGGGCGGAACCAATCGATCAAGTCGATTGGTTCCGCCTCGCCGACTCGCTACGACCTGTTCGACGCAGCCGTGGTCTTCACACCGTGCGTGCTGACGGATACTTCTCCCGTTGAGGAGATGTCCTCTGCACCGGTCTCTTTCAACAAGTCCTTGGCTCTGGAGATCTCTTCGGACGTGTCGCAATGAACCGAAAGCAACACGCCTCCGTCCTTCACTCGGCCTTCGTAGCGCTTGGCCTCATACTCCGGGATTCCCATGCCGACCAGCGCTCCGATCAGGCCGCCGACAGCCCCGCCAACTCCCATGCCGGCCAAGGCTCCCATGATCGGGCCCGCCGCGATGAGCGGGCCGACGCCTGGGATCGCTAGTGCGCCGATACCGGCCAAGAGTCCCAGCGTACCGCCCACGGCTCCGCCAGTAGCGACACCCGTCGTTGTTCCTTCGGGCGCCTTGGTGTTCTTTTCGTGCGCGAACTCTTTCGTACTCTGTGAGTCGGGCAACAGCACAGAGATGTCGTTGTTCGAAAAGCCCGCTGCGGTGATCCTATTCACGGCGCGTTCCGCATGAACGTCCGACTTGTAAATGCCAAACACAGCTGTCTTTTTATCTTCCATTTAGTGGTTCCTTCTCAAATAGTCTCGAAATTTATTTCTTGACCGAAATCTGATCGGTCACTTTACCTGCATCGCCCGTGGCGGCGACAGCCATTGCCACGATGGACTTTTTCTCGTCCTCCGACTTTACGGGTCCCTTTAAGGTGACCATGCCGTTCTGACTGATGATCTTGACGTTGTGCGCGTAGGTTGAAAGAGATTTATCCGCGATGACGGACTGCCGGATCTTCTTAGTCAACTCCCGGTCCGTCACGTTCGCCTTCTGCTGGTCGGCGGTTGCTTCTGCTGCGTTTTTGTCCCTCTTGTTCACCTTTGTGTTATCCGGCTGCGGAGCGGTCGTGTCGGGATTCTGTCCGTATCCGATGGCGGAGGCGGTACAGAACAGGATTGCCAAAACGGCTTTGGAGTATCTCATTGCATATCAGCAGCCCCTGACTACTCTGACGGCTGCTTCCTTTCTGTTTAGTCACATTTCTCGAGATGTGGTTGCCTTGGAGGCAATATCAATGGTCAATAGGCGAAGTAGAGCTTCTACCTCAACAGAATCCAGAGAAGAATCAAAGCTCCTGGAACGCCTAGAGCCCAAGCGGCCAGATATCTCATGGTGTGTCTCCTTTTCTTTCTTTTTTTCTTCCCGTTCAACTAGGCGGGAGTTCCATTGACTCCAACGCCGCTCGTTTTGTCGATATGTTCACCCTTCCTGGGAAAACCGAGGAATGCTTCACCGGCGTAATTGAGGAGCCGCGTCGTAGCTACGGCGATGATCGCGCCCTTGACGTTGTCCCACGTTTGGCGGGCTACTACTTCCTCCCGAAGGGCCGCTTTCGCGCCTGGATCTGGGCCTGCATAGGATTTGTAAGACATCCTTCTCCGGATCTTGCGCCCGCCAAAGACCGCCGACATTACGACGCCGGCGCCAAACGCTAGGCCCATCAAGACCCCTGGCTTCGTTCGAAAGTGATGCCTCCAATCCGTGGCAGCCTTGACCTTCTGCTCCAACTCATCCAGATTTGAGCCGAGGGCTTCGCGCGTTTGCTCGATGTGCGCTTCTATTTGCTCTGTTCTTGTGCCCATGCGACGTTCTCCTTTAGGCTTTCAACAGTGCGTTCTAATATAGGGCGGCGTTGTTTAAAGCGCTTTACACCCGCCGCAAGCAGTATGGTTGCTGCGACCCCCAGGGTTGTTCCGGGAATGAGCATAGCGGCCCAGATCGGCATGATGAGAGACAGGCCGAAAACAATCGCAAGCAGGAGAAAGAGGGTTGCAAACAAGGCGGTTACCGCGCCCATGACTAGAAACACCAGAGATGATTTCGCCCGGGCCGCCTCATCTACCAGCTCAGTCTTGGCCAGACGCACTTCCGACCGCACAATCTCCTGCAGATTGCGCAAAACGTCACGTAAAACGTCTGTGAGGGACCGGTCACCTAACGACATTTGAGGATCCTCTCAGGTGGCATCATCAATCGCGATTGCTGCTGAGGAAGGCCCGTCCCAGGAAAAAGCCGATTACTCCGGCGACAAGGAGTGAAGGGCCGGGATTGTTCTTGACCAGCGTTTTCACGTCCTCCTTGATCCTTTCGACGTCGTGTTCGCGGAAGTAGCCGGCTCCCGCGCTCAGTTTGTCCGCCGCGGTGTGCGCCAGACCGGTAATCTTGTCGACGCCGGGGAGATTCTCCGCCCTTCCATGAAGCGTCGCCGCGGCCCTATCCAAGCCACTGGCTGCGGAGGCGATGTTCTCGTCAATCGTGTCCGCGGCCTTGCGGCCAAGTTCCGATACTTTGTCCTTTAAGTGGGTTGCCGTGTCGGAAACCTTATCGCCCAGTGTCGACGACTCGTCCGCAAGGGTGTCACCAAAAGATGCGCGTTATTTGGCATGTATATCTCTCCTGAGTGAGTTTTATGCACGCACTGGGCCAAACAACGGGAGGGGTGCCCTATCCAGAGCGAGACGTTGATAAGTTGTTAGAGCGCATAAGCAGAACGGACCTCAGCGACTTCGTAGTTCACCTCCCAAGTTCTATGACCAGGTACGAAGATTCGTCGCTGTTGGGTGTTACCAATTCGGCTGATGATGGGGAAAACCTCCGGCCCTTCGCGTGTGTCTCAAAAGCCACACTCAACTGCAGGGCCTTGCCGGCTTCACACGCTGCCTTACGCTTTGAAGCGCTGATCGCTTATTGCAGTATTCTTGTTGACGATCTCTGAGGAACTCACTTGATTC
This sequence comes from Bryobacteraceae bacterium, assembly GCA_963714395.1. Classification (GTDB taxonomy): domain Bacteria; phylum Acidobacteriota; class Terriglobia; order Bryobacterales; family Bryobacteraceae; genus JACADU01. The sequence continues at coordinate 181,637 of CAVQOO010000013.1, read as the reverse complement.
AACCTCTCGATGGGAAAGTAGCGATCGTGACCGGCGCAGGTTCGGGGATTGGGCGGGCAACGGCACGGCTATTCGCAGAGCGCGGCGCGAGAGTGGTGGCGGCGGATTGGAACCAGGAGGCGGGGGAGGAAACCGCGGAGTGGATTAGCCGGGAGGGCGGCGAGGGCCGCTGCTGCCTGACGGATGTGTCCCGTGCCGCCGAGGTGGAGAGGATGGTGCAATTCGCCGTCGAGCAATACGGCAGGCTCGACATTCTCGTCAGCAATGCCGCAGTGCAGATCCTGGGGACACTCACGGAGACAAGAGAGGAAGATTGGGACCGCATCCACAGCGTGAATCTGAAGGGCGTGTTCCTCTGCTCGAAGTACGCGATCCCGGCGATGGTCCGCGGAGGCGGCGGGTCGGTGATCAACATCGCATCGGTGCTGGGGCTGGTGGGCGATCCGGATCTGGCGGCCTACTGCGCGGCGAAAGGAGGCGTGATTGCCCTCACCAAGGCCGCGGCGATGGGATACGGTCCCCAGGGTGTGCGGGTCAACTGCATCTGTCCGGGGGATGTCAATACGCCCATGGTGCAGGAGTATTTCGAGAAGGATCCGGAACCGCAAAGGGCGCGGGAGAGGGTGAGCGCGCACTATGCGCTGCGTCGCATCGCTGATCCACGGGAGGTGGCGGAGACGGCCGCGTTTTTGGCGTCTGACGCCGCTTCGTTCATGACAGGCTCGGTGGTGGTGGTCGATGGTGGGCTGACTTCACGGTGCTATTGAGGTGGCAATGATGGATCGTTGGAAGAACTCGGGTGAACTGCTGGAGCGGGCCCGACAGTCGCTGGCCGGCGGCGTGAGCAGCCCGTTCCGGGCGAAGTTTCCAGTGCCGCTGTACTTTCGGGACGGAAACGGGTCGAGGCTGGAGGACGAGGACGGCAACAGCTATATCGACTACACGCTGGCGTGGGGTCCGGTGATCCTGGGCCACCGCCACCCGAAGCTGATGGAGGCCTACCGCCGGCAAGCGGAGCGGCCGCTCATCTATGGCGCGGAACATCGTCTGGAGATCGAAGTCGCCGAGCGAATTCAAGCCGCCGTGCCATGCGCCGAGCGGGTGGCGTTCACTTCCAGCGGAAGCGAGGCGGTGCAACTGGCGCTGCGGCTGGCGCGGGCGCACACTGGCAGGAACCTGATCCTGAAGTTCGAGGGGCATTATCACGGCTGGTTCGATGCGGTCCTGCTGAGCCATCACCCGAGTGCGGAGCAGGTAGGGCCGTTGGAGAGGCCGCGTGTAGTCGCGGAGTCGAGCGGGCAGGCGCCGAACGCGGCCGAGAATGTGATCGTGCTGCCGTGGAACCGGCAGGATCTCGTCGAGCAAACCTTCGCGGAACGCGGCGGGGAGATCGCCGCGGTGATCATGGAGCCGGTGCTGGTCAACAGCGGCGGGATAATGCCGGCTGAAGGATATCTCGAGGAGGTCCGGCGGATCGCGCATCGGAACGGCGCCCTGCTGATTTTTGACGAGATCATCACCGGCTTCCGCATGTCGCTCGGCGGGGCTCAAAGTTTCTACAACGTCATTCCCGATATCGCCACATTCGGCAAGGCCGTGGCGGGCGGCGCACCGCTGAGCGTGGTGGCGGGGAGGAAGGAAATCCTCGAGCTGATGTTCGGCGGCGGAGTCAGTTTCGGCGGCACATTCAATGGCAACCCGGTTTCTATGGCGGCCGCTGCAGTGACTCTGGATGAACTCGGCCGGGACAACGGACGGGCGCTCGTGGAGGCTAACCGCAGGGGGAAGGCTGCTGATGGACGGCATAGCCGCGGCGGCGGCACGCCACGGTGTCGCGGCGATGGTGAGCGGCTTTGGCGCCGCCTTCGTCATCCATTTCACGGCCAGGAAGAGTCTGGAGCATTACCGTGATGTGCTCGACGACGACAAGGAGAAGCTCCGGCGCTTCCTGCTGGGCGTGTTGGAGCAGGGCATCTATGTCCTGCCGGATGGACGGTTCTACACTTCCGCTGCGCATAGCGATGAGGACATTGGGGAGACGCTGGAGGGGGTCGATCGTGTATTTGGTGCCAGCGATGATCTGCGTTCGCGGAACTCCGCGGCTTGATTCGTCGTACTTTGTAGTGATTGACATCGATTGTTACCTTTGTGACCGGCTCATTGACTTGCGGAAGTGCGGGTCATACTCTGAGCAGTGAAGATTTGACGAAAGGGCGCGGATGAGTAAGCCTTGGTACAGTTACTTTGTTTCGGTTGATGAAGCAGCGGCGGATCCGAACGCCGAGCCAGGCGCTCCCCAGGGACAAGCACCACCCGTGGCACGCACCGCGGCGCAGTCTGTTGCCGAGATTGCCGCCGGGATTTCAACTCCCGCATTCGGCAAGCCCATAACCGACCCTGCTTCCTTCGACCAGATCTACGAGGCCGCCGAGATCCGCCCTCCCGCACACGGCTTCACCATCTTCAAGATCGCCGACATGCTGAAGAGCGAACACATTCGCAGCCTGCCCGTGGAGATCAAGCGCAGTTCGGTGCTGCTGGCGCTGGACGCGGCCGGCGTCAAGCTGCAGGAAATCATCGAAGACGCGGTCCGGCGCGACCGCGCGCTCGACACCTTCGAGACTGGTGCAGCAGCGCGCGCTGGATCAACTGGAAGCCGCGGAAGACCGAGGAGAACAAGAAGCTCCAGGCAGGAGGCGGACCGCGTTCTCAACGAACTGCGCGCCAGAATCCAGGCCAACAACGACGAAGTCGCCAAGGAGCGCGAACGCATGCAGACCTGGCGGCTCCAGAAGCAGCAGGAAGAGCGCCGCATCGCCGACGCGGTGGCGCCGTTCGTGTCGGAAAACCCGATCACTACCGGGCCCGCCGCTGCGCCGGCCAAGCCCGAACAAGACACCCGGCCAGCTAGCCGGGAAGGAGGAGCGATTCATGTTCAAGCGGCTGTCGCGAATGTTGCGTTCGTTCTTCGGATTCTTCATCTCCGTCGCGGAGGATCCCGAGCTGATCCTCGAGCAGAACATTCGCGACATGAACGACCAGGTGCCGCGGATGAACGAGAGCATCGCGATGGTCAAGGCCAACGTGACGCTGCTCGAAAAGGAGGAAGCCAAGTACAAGACCGAAGTGAACGACCTGACGACCAAGGTGAAGGCCGCCATCCAGGCGGGCCGCGACGATCTGGCCGGGCACTTCGCCGTGCAGCTCGAGCAGCTTCGGGGCGCGCTGGCCCGCACGCAGGGCCAGCTCGCAGACCGCCCGCGCCGCCTTCGACAAGGCGCTGAACGTCAAGACCGCCTTCCTGCGCGAGAAGGAGCGCAAGACGCACGAAGCGATGAACGCCATTCGCGACTACCGCCGCGTCGCAGTGGCAGAAGAAGGTGGCCGACGCCATGGAGCAGTTCGAAGTCGCGGGCATCAGCCAGACCCACGACGAGATGGTCCGCAAGATCGAAGAAACCACCGCCGTCAACGAGGCCCGCATGGAAATGGCGCTTGGGCAACGTGGACCAGCAGAAGATTCAAGATCGAAGAAGAGGCCGAGAAACTCGCGCGCCAGCGAACTGGTCAAGCAGTTCAAGGCCGAGATGGGCCTGATCTCGCCCGAGGCGTCCGCGCCGGCGCCGGAGAAGACCATCGGCGGCCGCGAGCACGAGAAGACTGCGTAAGTTCGCGGAGGACGTCAATGGCGGTACGAATTGAAAAAGGCGGCTGGATTCTGATCTTCCTGATCGGGCTTGGCGCTGGTCGGCTACAGCCTGGACAAGTACGGCGTCGTCGACCTGTCCGGAGCTGGTTCGGCAAGGGACGGAAGGCCGCGACCGAGAGCGCGGTGGACACCTCCAAGCCCCTCGCCCGCGACGGGCGACAAGGAGACCAACGAGGTCCGCGTCCGCGTCAACATCTGGGTCGGGCTGCGTGGGCGGCCTGGTGGCCAACGGCGGGCTCGACACCGCGGCCGGCTCGATCTACGACAAGAAGGGCCTGAAGGTTTCCTTCAAGATCATCGACGACTGGACCGAGGGCGCGGCGGCGCTGGCCACCAACAACGTGGACGTGATGCTGACCACCGCCGACGTCTGGGCCAAGGACTACGCCCAGCTTCAGCGATAAGGGCTTCCACGCGCGCGCCGTGTATCATGGTGGACTGGTCGCGCGGCGCCGACGGCGTGATCGGCAAGCAGGGCATCAACAGCATCGAGGACCTGGCCGGCAAGAGCGTCGCCTTCGCGCCCTACACGCCCTCCCACTTCCTGCTCTGGAACGGCCTGAAGAGCTCCGGCCTGAGCACCGAGCAGCGCAACGAGATCTTCGCCAAGGCCGTCCACACCAAGGACGGCATCGAGCCGGCCACGCTGTTCGCGCAGCAGAAGGTGGACGCCGCGGTGGCCTGGGATCCGGACATGAGCGACGCGGTCGCCAAGCGCCCGGGCGTCGAAGAAGATCTACGACACGCGCGTCGCCAACCGGCTGATCGCCGACATCCTGGTGGTGAGCGACCGCTTCTCGGCCGACCTCGCCGCAGACCATGCGGAAGTTCCTGGAAGGGCTGGCTGGAAGGCGTGGAGTTCATCCGGCAGCAACCGTCGCGGGCGTACACGCTGATCGGCACCATCAAGGACTTCAACATTCCCGCGGACCTGGCCAAGAGCATGCTCGAAGGCGTGCGGCTGGCCGACTACGCCGACAACAAGGCCTTCTTCGGCTGCGGGCGCCGGGTCCGACTACGCCAACATCATGAAGATGGCGCAGGAAATGTACCGCGAACTGCGGCTGATCAAGCGCGTGCCCGACCTCGAGGGCAGCGTCGACCGCCGCTACATCGCGGGCATGGAGGGGCAAGTTCTCCTCGACTTCGACCGAGGCGCCGATCGAGTACAAGGCGCCGCCCAAGGGCGCGACGCCGATCGCCACGCAGCGCCGCTCCATCTACTTCGAAACCAACTCGGCCGCACATGAGCCTCGATTCGCGCGCCGTCGTGGACGAGATCGGCAGCTTCATGCGGGCCTACGAGAACACGGTGGTCGACATCGACGGCAACACCGACTCCACCGGCTCGCGCGAGTTGAACATGACGCTCTCCAAGGAGCGCGCCGAAACGGTGAAGGACTACCTGATGAAGAAGTACGGCTTCCCGGCGGACGCGCATGCGCACGGCGGGCAACGGGCCGGACAAGCCGATCGACAGCAACGACACGCCGGAAGGCCGCGAGAAGAACCGGCGCACCGACATCAAGGTCTACCCGAATCCGGCGCGACAGTGATGCCGCAGCCCATCCAGCATCCGCAAGCCGGTCGCCGCGCCAGTGGCAGGTGATTCTGGGCGTGGCCGCCTGGGCGTTGGTGGTCGCTCGTCTGGTTCGTGCTGACCGAGGAGCAGCTGCTGCCGCCGTTCGCGCTTGCCCGACCCCGTCGGCGTGGTCAAGCCGCATCGGCCGGCTGTGGACCGAGTACGACCTGCTCGGCAACGTGTTTCAAGAGCTGGTGGCGCATCGCGCAGGCCTTCTGCTGGTCGGCGCTGGTCGCCATCCCGCTCGGCCTGCTGATGGGCAGCTTTCCCTGGCTGCACCACCTGGTGAACCCGATCGCCGCGCCCATGCGGTCCATGCCGATCACGGCGTTCCTGCCCGCGTTCATCGCCCTGTTCGGCATGGACGAGGCGATGAAGGTCGGCTTCCTGTTCTTCGGCATGTTCTTCTACCTGCTCGCCGTGGTGGTCGAAGAGGTCAACCGGGTGGACAACGCGCTGCTCGAAACGGCGTACACGCTGGGCGCGAAGTCTGCGGCACGTGCTGTGGCTGCTGTTCCGCGCGTCGTTTCCCGCCATCTTCGGCTCATTCCGCATTCTCTACGACATCGGCTGGACCTACGTCATCCTGGCCGAGATGGTGAACGCGCGCAAGGGCGTCGGCTACATGGTGGAGGCGGCGCGCAAGGTGCTCGATTTCGAGCGCGTCTACGCCGGCATCATCGCCATCGGCGTGGCCGCGTTCCTGTTCCGCTGGCTGCTGACGGTCGCTGGAAGACCGGCTTGTTCCCCTGGCAGCGGCCGGCGCGCCCGCAACCGGAAGCCGGCGTCCCTCCCAACGCCATGGATCATAAGATCAAGATCACGCTCCGGAACGTCTCGCCGCACCTTCGTTGGCGCGCACGGGCGAGAAGATCGAGGCGCTGCGCGACGTCAACCTCGAAGTCGAGGATCGAGTTCTCGTCCGACGGCCGCGACCTGGGCGAGTTCCGCGTGCTGCTGGGACCGTCGGGCTGCGGCAAGTCGACGATTCTGCGCCTGATCGCGGGGCTGGACTTTCCCGACAGCGGCGAGGTGCTGGTGAACGGGCACCGCGTCACGGGGCCGGGGTCGGACCGCGGCATGGTCTTCCAGAAGTACACCTCCTTCGCCTGGCTCACGGTGGCCGAGAACATCGAGTACGGCCTGCGGATCAAGGGAACGCCGCCGGCCGAGCGGCGCGAGATCGTCGCGCACCTGATCGACGCGGTCGGGTCTGGGCGGCTTCGAGAACGCCTACCCGCACACGCTTTCCGGCGGCATGCAGCAGCGGCGTGGCCATCGCCCGCTCGCTGGCCGTGCGGCCGCAGGTCCTGCTGATGGACGAGCCCTTCGGCGCGCTCGACGCGCAGACCCGCAACGACATGCAGACCCTGCTGCTGCGCATCTGGGACGAGACCGCCGGCCACCGTCCTGTTCGTCACGCACGACGTGGCCGAAGCGCGTCTTCCTGGCTGATCGTCTGTACATCGTCAGCCCGCGCCCGGGCACGATCGTCGAGGAAATCCCGGTGCCCGTTCGGACGCCCGCGCGATCAGGCGCTGAAGGAGCAGCGGGAATTCCAGGAGCTGGAGGCGCATGTGCTGGCCCGCCTGCGCCGGCTGAGCGGATCCGGACAGGTGCGCGTCAGCATCTGAGGATGTTGGCGGCTCCCTGGCCTGCCGCCTATACAATCGAGGTACAGGCGAACCACCCATGCCCGAGGACAAGCCCAGTTTCGGCTCCGAACTGAAGGGCGCCATCAACCGCGAGCTCGACGAGGCCGGCCTGTCGCAGACGCGACTACGTCAAAGGCGCGCTGAAGTGGCAGTACAACTGGATCGGGCTGGCCGGGGCGCGCTGGCCTTCGCGCTCGATCTCGGGCACCGGACTGCCTCTGGTGCTGGCCGCCGGCACTCGAGCTGATGTACTGGCGCTGGTGCCGCAGAGCAGCCGCTTCCGGCGCCTGGTGCGCTCCTGGAAGTACGCCGAGGAAAAGCGGAAGCACGAGAAGCGCCTCGACGAGATGTACCGCGAGCTGCCGCCGGAGATGCGCAGCCGCTACGCAGACGTGCAGCAGGTGGCCGCAGGCCATCCGCGCCAACTACGCGCGGCTCTCCAGTACCTCGCAGATCTTCGCCGAGCAGATGGAGGACAAGCTGACGGGCCTGCTGCAAGGCTATGTGCGTCTGCTGCATGCGGCCTTCACGCATCGCGAGTATCTGCAGTCGCTGAACCCGGACGCAGGTGCGCAGCGAAGTCGACGCGCTGGAACAGGCGCTGGACAAGGAACCGGCGAAGGTGCAGGAGATCAACCAGCAAGCGCATCGAGATCCTGCGAAAGCGGCTGGAGAAGTTCGAGAAGATCCGGGAGAACCGCCAGGTGATCGACGCGCAGTGCTCCGCCATCGAGGACGTGCTGCAGCTGATCCGCGACCAGTCCGTGACCATGCGCGACCCGCAGGAGGTCAGCGCTCAACTCGACAACCTGGTGCAGGACGTGGAGCAGACCGAGCAGAGCGTGCGCGAGATGGAGGCGATCTTCGCGCTCGCCGCTCCCGGAGCACGACGAGCTGCGCCTGCCGCCGAACCGGCGGAACCCGCCGCCGCGGAACCGCGTCCGGAACTGACTATGAACGCCACCCCCACCGCCGCATCCTCGAAGCCCTGCCCGCCTGGGCGCGCCAGCTTTCGGAGAAGTACTACTCGCGCACCATCGCGATGTTCGTGCTGCACGGCAACGTGCACGACCTGGTGCCTGGAAGCGGCGGCGACCGCGACCGAGTACGTTCCGCTGCAGAAGTTCCTGAACGAGGCGCTGTTCGGCCGCCGCGACCTGGTGCTCTCCTACGACCGCGGCGGCGGCCTCGGCTTCGCCGACCCGAGGCTGCAGGCCGATTTCCGCGCGCCCTCGCCGGCTACGACACCTTTCACGGCACCAAGTACGCGCAGGGACTGCCGCGCAATCCCGACGGCGTTCTGACATCTGGTCGAGAGCTACCTGCGCCTGCGCGTGCTCGACGGCAAGAAGATCGCGCTTCTCGCTCGCTTACGCCGACACCATCGCGCCCGCCGGCGACGCGTCGTCGATGGGCGTCGAGGACCGCAACTGCCTGGTCATCCTGAAGCGCTGGGCGCAGAACCAGGACTTCCTGCGAGCCGACGTCACCTTCTGCCTGATCACCGAGAGCCTGGCGGCGCTGAACCAGGGCTGGTGCAGAACCCCGGCGTCGCCGCCATCGAGATCCCGCTGCCGGACGAAGCAGGAGCGCCTGGAGTTCATTCGAGCGCAGATTGGAGGCGACGCCGCTGCCGCGCGGGTTCCGACGTCACCGCCGGAGATGCTGGCCAAGCTGGGCGCGGGCTTGAAGCGCGTGCAGTTGCAGAACCTCATCGCGCACGCCTGCGAGAACCGGCAGCCGCTGACGATCGCCGTTCCTGACCCAGCTGAAGAAGGAGCTGATCGAGGCCGAATCGGGCGGTCTGCTGGAGTTCGTGCAGAGCCGCTTCGACCTCTCGATGGTGGCCGGCCACGAGGCCGTCAAGAAGAAGCTGCAGCGATGCCGCGGCAGCGCTCCGCGCGGGCGCTTCGACGTGCTGCCCATGGGCTACGTGATCTGCGGCCCGGTCGGCACCGGGCAAGACGTTTCTCACCACCTGCTTCGCCGGCGAGGTCGGCATCCCCGCCGTGACGCTGAAGAATTTCCGCAGCATGTGGCAGGGCGTCACCGAGGCCAATCTGGAACGCGTGCTGACGCTGCTGAAGGCGATGAGCCCGATCGCCGTGATGGTGGACGAAGCCGACGCGCAACTCGGCGACCGCTCGAACTCCGGCGACAGCGGCGTCAGCAGCCGCGTGTTCGCCCAGATCGCGCAGTTCATGGGCAACACCGAACTGCGCGGCAAGGTGATCTGGTTCCTGCTCACCTGCCGCCCCGACCTGCTGCCGGTGGACCTGAAGCGGCAGGGCCGCGCCGAGGAGCACCTCGCCCTCTTCTATCCCGACACCGACGAAGAGCGGCTGGCCATGCTGCGCGCCATGCAGAAGAAGACCGGCACGCGCGTGGCGTCGGAGGAGGCGGAGAAGTTCTTCCTGGCGCAGCGCCGGGACGCTCTCGGGCGCCGACACCGAGGCGGTGCTGGTCCGCGCCCGCATGAAGAGCGCGCTCGAAGGCGACGCCGCCGTGGACGTGGACGACCTGAAGGCGGCCATCGCCGATTTCATCCCGCCGTCCTACCCGACCGAGATCGAGCTGCAGAACCTGGTGGCGGTGCTCGAGTGCACGTCGCAAGAGCCTGCTGCCGGAAGAGTACCGCGACATGGACCGCGGCGAGATCCTGCGCCGCGTCGCTGAGTTGAACGCGCTGACGCAAGGCGGCTGACAGACCGGTGAAATAGCCATGGCTGGCGTGAGAATGGACAAATGGCTGTGGGCGGCGCGATTCTTCAAGACGCGGGCTCTGGCGGCGCGGGCGTGTGAGCTGGGCCGGATTCTCGCCAAGGGTCAACCGGCGAAGCCGGCGCGCGCGGTGCAGGCGGGCGACATGCTGCAGGTGAAAAACGACAGCGGCGATTTTGAGGTCGAAGTGCTGGGTGTCAGCGAGATGCGGGGGCCGGCTGCTGTGGCGCAGACGCTCTACCGGGAGACTCAGGCCAGCCGCGAACTGCGCGCGAAGGCGGCGGAAGAGCGGAAGTCGATGCCGCGTTTCGAAGGGAATTGGGAAGGCCGGCCGTCGAAGCGCGACCGCCGGGAACTGGACCGGTTTCGCGGCAAGGATTAGGCCCCGTCAGTCGACCTTGATTGTGATGACGGGGAATCCGTCTCGGTTCGTAGGCGAGATCGCCGGTGTAACGAATGATGTATTGGTAGGTGCCCGGCGATGCGAAGGGGCCTAATGAAACGGTCGCCGCGGACTCGTTGCCTCTCTGTAGCAGGGTATAGCCGACGCTCTGCTCGAGAACCTGGACTGGACCAATCGGAGGGCGAGGATTACTGATGGTGTCCGGCGGCCGGACAATGACTTCGAAGGAGACTGTCTGACCGACCTTCGAGGTGGTGGGTGGATTCAGCAGCAGGACCGGCGAGCTGCGTTCAAACGACACATAGGACCTCTGCAACTTTGCTCGCGTTGAAGTTGGCGTCTCCGGGGTAGATAAATGCGAACGCCGATGTTGATCTCGTGAAATCCTGAAGTTCCAACACTTAACCTGACCTTGATCGTGCCGCTGTTTGTCGGATCATCTCCGACAACACCCTCAATGGGAGTCACGCCCTGATCTGACCTGTTGCACCACGCGACCCGTGGGTACGGCTCCCAAAACCTTGGGATGAGTGATCACGGCGTCGAGCAGCGCATTCTCTCCAACGGCAAATACTTTCTTCAGGGGTTCGACAGTGAGACCCACATTGCCTTTTTGAATCGAGAACGGCGGGCTGACCATGGAAATCGGCTCGTAGTTGTGGTCGCCCGAGTAAGCGAATTCAACGGGCAGGGCGCCGGCTTGGCCAAGAGCCATGGCAGCAGATCCGGAACCCGTGCCAGGAGGCAAGAGAACTTCTCCGCGCTTGTATCCACCACGTGAGACGGCGATGGAGCCTGACGGCCGAGGCGTGGCGGAAGACAGTCCACTACGAACCCCTGCGGTGACGGTCCTGCGTTCCCCCAGCGCGGTAGTCCCTGAAGGCAAGTTCCCTTCGAGCCCGGCAGGCGTTCTGCGCCGGACGACGAGATCGGTCCTGAAGACGACACCCTGCAGATCGTAGAGATCCGTCAAGGAAGTCAACCTTGCGGCGACTGAATAAGTGCCTCCCGCCATCATGTCGCGGGAAGGAGCTTGCACATCGCCTGGGAACTCAACGGCGAATGAACTGGCTGTGGCGCCTTCGGTGGTTCCGGTGACGCGCAGGGTGATGTTCGGAGGCCAGGTGAGTCCGGGCGGGTCGGATTCCCTCGTGAGATCGTACTTGAACACTGTGTTCTCGAAAGCCAGCGGTGAGGCCGGCGCGGGAGCCATGGTGAAGAACACTTTCGACTTCTGCTGGAACGATGCCCGAAGAAGGTTCCCGTCGGAGGCTCCGGCCGCGGTGATCTGCCAGCGCCGGCCGGCAGTCAGACGCGCCACTTGAAGCAAATCGACAAGCCCTTCGCCAGTCGGCAGGGTTCGTTCGGTTTCTGCCGGCTGCGTGGAACTGGACGCCGCCCGAACGAGCGCCTCCGGCGAGCCGAAATTCTCGAAACCGATGCGGACCACCTGGTCCTGCGTGTAGAACTTCTGATCGAATCGCATGGAGGGAACGGCCATCGCCTGCGGCCATTCTCCGAGGACCATCACCTTGCCCGGCGCTGTCTGGGCGCCGGCAAGCACCGCGAGGCTACCGGAGGCGTCGCCGGTCTGAGTCCACGAACCGGCTGTGGAGTCGAACAAATAGCTGCTGATAACGGGCTGCTCGGCGGCAACCCCGCCGGCAATCAGAACGCGGCCGTTTCCTTCCAGCGGAATCGCCACGTGGCCGCTCCGTGCGGCGGGCATGGAGTCAACCTGGCGCAGAGAGTTGGAGGCCGGGTTGTACACCTGGGCGGCGGCAACCTCGCCGAGACTGCCGATTCCTCCCGCGATCAGGAAACCACCTTCAAGCAGCGGAGTCGCGCTGAGGTTGGCGGCGCTTTCGACGAGCGCCGGCCCTTCGTCGACCCGGCCTGAAAGGTTGAAAACTTCAATGGAACGGAGATAGCCGGTCGAGTTGAACCCGCCGGCGATGAACGCCCCGCCGCCAGCCAGCGGCCCCGCGGCATGTGCAGTCCGGGCGGTTCTCAATGTCGTCGTCAGGACCGTGATCATGCCGAACCAGGGGTCGACGACTTCCAGCGAGTTGAAGATCCGTGCCTCGTTCTGCCCGCCCGCCAGGAGCACCCGGCCATCAGTGAGGAGAGTCGAAGAATGGCGCCAGCGAGACAGCCCTGAGGAGCTCAAACGCTGCCACGAATCGGAATCGACGCTGTAGAACTCGACGGCCCCGGTCGATCCGTTCGCGTTCCGCCCGCCAGCGACCATCACCTTGCCATCGAGCAGCAGAGTGCAGGTGTGCTCGACGCGCGCCACTGCCATGGAGGCAACACGAGTCCAGCCCGCGTCAGGCGAGTACAACTCGACCGTGGCCACCGCTTCCCCCGCCAACTCCCCGCCGATTGCCAGGGCGCGTCCGTCACCGAGCCCCACAAGACAAGCGCCAAGGCGCGGTTCGTTCAGGACTGCGGCGGGTGTGAAGGTGTAGTTGGGAGGAACTTCCGCGGGAGCCTGACCCCACAGGCACGCCGCGAGCATAAACACAAAAAGGAAAGCCCGCATCTTGTTCAAGTATATAACCCGACTCAACATAGATCGTTGCGGAGGCGTCCTCATCATGTGTCTATCGTCGGCTCGGCTGTTTTTGGACAGGCCCACGATACTTGAAGCGAATGCCCGCCGCCCCACCCTATTTCGGCAGCCAGGACTTGGTGTCGGCGTCCTTGGGGGCCATCTTGCGGATGTGGTCGGCGAACACGGGAAGGTAGTGCTCCTCGACGCTCATGCCGCGGGGGATCTCGCCGGGCCAGCAGTGTGGCTTGTCGTTGCCGTAGACGATCGAGCCTCCATAGTAGGGCCCTTGCTGGGGCAGCTTGGTGGACTCGAGAAACTCTTCGAGCTTCTGTGTCGCCGTCTCCAGGAAGAACGAGTCCTTGGTGCCCATCGTGATGTGGATCTTGCCGACCAGCCGCGGGCCGAGCGACTCCCAATTTCGCTTCAGGATCGCGGTGAGGTCGTAGTTCTCGTTCCAATATTTGGCGACGTCCCGGTTGATCTCGCCTGTCACGGGATCCCACAGCTTGGCCGGGTAGCCGTCCGCGCCGACCGGGCCGAACACGGAGTGAAACGCGTCGAGCTGCCCTCCGGAGCGCGCCTTCGTGCCCAGCGCCAACTCCTGCTTCGTGAAGCCCTCGTTGGTGGCGAGCACGCGCCCATCGGGCAGCCGCCCGAGCAACTTCGGAACGCGAGCGAAGGGCCCTTCGTCGTAGTGCGCGTTCTTGTCCGAGTAGACATTGACTTGTTGAAACGCGTGGAAGTCGACGGGGTCCGGGCAGAAACTCCATGTGCCGCCGAAGAAATCGGGATAGAACACCTGTTGGGCGAGCGTCATCCAACCGCCGGTGGAGCCGCCGTAGAGCACCCGCGACCACGGCTCGCCGATGGCGTGGAACTTCTGCTCGAGCCAGGGATAGAACTCCTTCGTGAGCGCATCGCCGTAGGGCCCGTTGTTGGCGGTGTTCACGCCGTAGGAATCGTCATAGTACGGAGTGGGCTGCTGCGTCAGCACGATGAGGAACTTCGGCAGCCTGCCGGAAGACCACTCCTGAAAGAATTTGCTGGGCGGGTCCTCGACGAAACCGCGGAAGCCGCGCGGGAAGTGTCCCTGCTGGTACGCCACAGGATAGCGCTGGTCGGGATTCTCGTCGAAACCCGGCGGCACGAGCACGATCGCTCCCAGCCACACCGGGCGGCCCCAGAATTCGGTCAGCAGCTTGGACTGATACTTCACATGGCGTACCCACTTGGTGTCCTTGGGTTCCGGCACGGGCGGTATGACCGAGTCGAGCGTGATGATGTGGGTTGAGCCGGTCTCCACCTTCAGCTCCACCGGCTTGCTGTAGAGGTTTCCCGGCGACCGGTTCCACTGCTGCCCTTCGCCGTCGTCCCAAGGCAGCTTCAGCGTTTTGCCGTCGGCGCGCTTAATGGTTTCGTAGACGTTCAGGACGGCCTGCACGTGATAGGTCCCGGGCTTGAGTTCGTTCAGGCTCGGCAGCGGGTGGCCTACGGCGCTGGCGTCCACGGCGACAGCGGTGTCAGGCTGCCAACCTTCGACATCGACGCCGAAGATCTGCGCGGTGCTGATCGCCCAGCCGACCTGGAAACGAGGTTCGGGCTGTGGGCGCGGAGCGATGATGAGCACGAGGCGGCCGTCGACAGCCGAGGCTCGGGCGTCTTTGGTGAAGCGGAGTTCAAATCGAGGGGCGGAGTGGAGGGCGGCCGCGGTGAACAGGGCCAGAAGCGAAAGCCGTTGAATCGTCATGCTGGTTAGACGGTCATTATGACCCTCATTATGATAGCGTCGCGGCAGGATGAAGTATCTTCAGATTGCCGCATTCGCCTTCTCACTGCTGCCTGTGGGAAGCGCAGAGACGTTCGTCCCGGTTGCCGGCGACGGCCGTGTGCTCGATTTCGAAATGGCCGACGCGCCGGTGACCAATGCCGAGTACGCGCTGTTCGTCCGCGCCACAGCGCACCCGGCGCCGCAGCATTGGGCTCAAGGCATTCCCCCGCAAGGCTTCGAGAACCACCCGGTCATCTACGTCAACCGCTATGACGTAGAGAAGTACCTCGCCTGGCGCTCAGGCAAGGAGAAGAGAATCTACCGGCTCCCTTATCCTGCCGAGTTCGAGTACGCCGCCCGCGCGGGCCGCCCGAATGCCGTCTACGCCTGGGGCGACGCCGCGCCGTCGGACCAGGCCAACTTCGACGCCGCTTCCTCGCGCTCGTATCCCGAGTGGCGCAAGCACTTGAAGCCGGTCCGCTCCTATCAGCCCAATCCCTGGAAGCTCTACGACCTCGCGGGCAACGTCTGGCAGATGGTCGAATCCGACCACGATCCCGCCATCCAGCGCTGGGTATTCCGCATCCATCGGCCGGTGCAGAAGGAGTCGACCGTGATGGGCGGCTCATGGGCGCGCTCGGCCGGCTACCTGAAGATCGGTGTCCGGGGCGGTGCCGGGGGCGCGGGTATCCGCCATCCCGACCTCGGCTTCAGGCTGGTGCGCGAGCCCGCGGGTTCGACTCACTTCAAGCGTCAGACGCGCCGCGTCATGGCGGTGCGCACGGCTGGCGGAATGCATGTTTCCTGGCAATTGCTGCCGGGTGAATCGGCCACCGGCTTCAATGTCTACCGGGCAACGCGCCGCGATGTGGCCGGCACGCGGCTCAATCGCGAACCCCTCACGGGGCCCACGACGATCGTCGACCGCGACGCGCCCGCGGGCCGGCCCTATTATCGAGTGCGGCCCGTGATGACGGGGGGCGCCGAGGGCATCCCCTCTGAGTGGGGCGCGGAAGTCGTCGACGCCAAGGGACTCGCCATCGCAGCGCGCTTCGAGCCCAACATCAGGCAGGGCGGAGCGACCCCGATCTTCGGCGACCTGACCGGCGACGGGCTGCTCGACGTCGTATTCCGCGAAGACAATTTGATTCAGGAGAACCGGCCCGACCCGGGCGTTCCAGTCGAACTGGAGGCGTTCACGAGCTCGGGCAGGCAACTCTGGCGGCGTCCGCTGATTTCGCACAATCTGTCTTACGGCAATGCCAACAATGCACCGGTCCTGATCTACGATCTCGATGGCGATGGCCGCGCCGAGGTCGCTGCGCGGGTCGAAGAAGCCGGGCAGGTTTGGCTGGCTTTGCTGGATGGCATGACTGGAGAGACGAAGAAGAAGGTGAAGTGGCCGGCGATGTTCACTGACACGGCCGGCACCTCCACGCGCGTTCACATGAGCGTGGCGTATCTGGACGGCAAACGTCCCAGCCTCATCACTCAGACGGGCCTGTATGAGAACGAACTCTTCCATGCCTGGGACTGCGATCTCAAATTGCTGTGGAAGTACGAGAGCACCGGAGCGACTTCTGGCTCCGGCTCGCACCACATCGACATCGCCGATGTCGATGGCGATGGCCGCGACGAGGTCTTCGACGGAACCACTCTGCTCAATCCGGACGGAACGCTCCGCTGGAGTCTCTACCGGCTCCACCCCGACATCGTCGCCATCAAGCACATTCTCGGAAACAAAGACCGGCAGGTCTACTACGCTGTGGAGAGCTCAACGCACGCCGGCGCGTACGTTGTAGATGCCAGGACCGGCAAGCTCCATTGGAAGATCAATCGGGAAGACGACCCGCGCTGGAGCCACGCGCACATCGGCTGGGCCGCTGATCTTTGGGAGGGCTCGCCCGGCTACGAGATGCTCACCAATACCGACGGGCACGAAGCCAAGGACACTTTCCTGTTCTCTTCAACCGGCAAGGTCCTGATGAACCCGCTCCAAGGCACATGGCGGCCGGTGAACTGGCTTGGGCGCAACACACGGGAACTGCTTTCCACTGACGGTAAGCGCCTGATGAAGTTTACCGGCGCCGCGCTCGAGCCCGCCGGTCCAGCGCCCGCGCCTGAGGGCTGCCGCGTCATGATGGGAGCCGACCTGTGGGGCGACTACCGCGATGAGATCGTCTGTTCCACAACGGTCGAGGGCCGGATGACGGTGCTGGTTCTTGCCAATACGGCCGAAGCCCCGGCTCGCGGCGTCACACGCACTTCCTCGCGGGAGTACCGGCTCTGGCTGGCCCGCAACATGGGCGCTGGGTATGCGTCCTACTTCGAGTGGGAAGAAGGGCATTAGCCGCGCGACAGGCGTGACAGCGCCGCTCCCGCCGCATCGAGCGTCTCGAAGCGTTTGCAGAAGCAGAATCGCATCTGCTGCGCGCCGCCCGTCCTTGTCGCCGTAGAAGCTCGAGCCGGGCACTCCAGCCACGCCGGCGTTCTCCAGCAGGTGGCGGGAAAATGCGTAGTCGTCCGCAAAGCCGAAGCCGGAGATGTCCGTCATCACGTAGTAGGCGCCGCGCGGGACAAAGCAACGGAACCCGGCCGACTCCAGCAATCCAACCAGCCGACGCCGCCGGCCATCGTAATCGGCCGCAAGGTGGAGGTAGTAGTCATCGCCTGCACTGAGCGCCTCGGCGCTGGCCTGCTGCAGGGGCGCAGCCGCGCCGACGGTGAGAAAGTCGTGCACCTTGCGGATCGAATCGGTGAGCGCAGGCGGCGCGATGACCCAACCGACTCGCCACCCTGTGACCGAGAATGTCTTGCTCATGCTGTTCACCAGGATCGAGCGGTCGCGCATGCCGGGCAGAGTCATCATGGGCACGTGTTCGGCGCCGTCGAACGTGATGTGTTCGTAGATCTCATCGGTCACAACGAGAACGTCGAACTCCTGGCACAGCCGGCCAATGAGCTCTAGCTCTTCCCGCGTATACACCTTCCCCGTCGGATTATTGGGCGAATTCAGGATGATCGCCTTGGTCCGCCGGGAGAAGGCGCGCCGCAGTTCCTCAGGGTCGAAACTGAAGTCCGGGGCGCGCAGCGAAACCGTGACCCTCGTGCCGCCGCACAACTGAATGTCGGGCGCATAGTTTTCGTAGAAGGGCTCGAACATGATCACTTCGTCGCCCGGATTGACGATGCCGAGCAGCGAGGCGATCATGCCTTCTGTCGCGCCGCAGACGACCGTGATCTCGCGCTCCGGGTCCAACTCGAGGCCGTACGTTCGCAGGTACTTGGCGGCGATGGCATCGCGCAGCGGCTTCGCGCCCCAGGTGATGGCGTACTGATTGATATCCGCGTCCAGGGCCGCATGGGCCGCTTTCTTGATCAGGTCGGGCGCCGCGAAATCGGGGAACCCCTGTGCCAGATTGACCGCGCCGTGGCGGATGGCCTGGCGGGTCATGTCCCGAATGACCGATTCGGTGAACCGGCTGGTTCGCTGGCTGAGAAAGCGCTCGTATGCAGGGGTGGCGGCCATTGCCCCTTAGGGTAACGTGCCGGTGATGACCATCCAGGTGCCGGCCAACCGGCGTACAGTCGAAGCGGAGACATATGGCAGCCAAAACTGCGAATGACTCCCGGCTCGAAGAGTCGGACCGAACTACACATGAGTTTGCCGAGGACGGCAGCGCCGTCCTCAGGTCGGCCAAGCCCAAGTACTCTCTTCGCGAGCTTGTTTCGAAGATCACTCCGGAGAATCGCCACGATGAAGTGGACTGGGAAGGACCAGGAGGCAAGAAGGTCGAGTAGGACTATGAACCGAGGTCCGGGCACGAACAGGGTGGGCGGCGTCCCGCCCCTAGTGCGGTAGCTACCCTCTCCGGCGCGCGGCAAACTTCGCGCGGAACTTGGCCACCTTCGGGTTCACCACGAACTGGCAGTAAGGCTGGTTCGGGTTCCGTGCGAAGTACGCCTGGTGATAATCTTCAGCCACCCAAAACTGCGTGGCCGGCTTCACTTCGGTCACGATTGGATCGTCAAACGTCCCTGCCTCGGTAAGCTCCTGAATGAAGCCGCGCGCAACCACTTCCTGCTCGGGCGAGTGCACGAAGATGACGCTGCGATACTGCGTGCCCGAGTCGTTGCCCTGGCGATTCAGCGTCGTCGGATCGTGGATGACGAAGAAGATCTCCAGGATCTCCTTGAAGCTGATGACGGCAGGATCGAAGGTGAGCCGCACGACTTCTGCGTGCCCGGTCGACCCCGAGCACACCGAATGGTAGTCGGGCCTTTCCATCTGGCCGCCCATGTAGCCGTTCTCGACCGATTCGACGCCGGCCACCTCGTCATACACCGCTTCCAGGCACCAGAAGCAGCCCCCGCCAAGAGTCGCTATTTCTTGCATCAGTTCTTTTGATCATATCCGCCCAGCCGGCGGACCCAAATATTGCGAAAGCGCACCTTCGTACCGTGATCCTGCAGCAGAAGCGGCTCTTCCGGCGCATGCGGGGCATAAGTGCCGACCTGCCGGTGGGCCATGCGTCCGATGACTTCCTTCCGGTTGTGCACGACGACGCCGTTGTAGATGACAGTCTGAAAGGCCGGCTTGATGAGTTTGTCGCCCTCCCATTTGGGGGCTTCGAAGATGATGTCGTAATAGTTCCACTCGCCCGGCTTTTTCGTCGGGGCGGCAAGCGGAGGCCACTGGCCGTATATGGAGCCGGCCTGGCCGTCGGCGTATGTCGGGTTATTCCAGGAATCGAGCACCTGGATCTCGTAGCGGCCCTGGATGATGATGCCGGAGTTCCCTCGGTTCTGACTCTCGTGTTCGATCACTGTCGGCGAGGACCACTCGACATGGTATTGTGCGTCGCCGAACTTGTCCTTGGTGAGCAGGTCGCCTGAGCCGCCGACACACTCGAAGTAGCCGTTCTCTACTTTCCAGGTTGGCTCAATGATCTTGCCCTTGATGCTCTGGACCCACTTGGAAAGGTCCTTGCCGTCAAAGAGCACAATCGCGTCCGAGGGGGGTTGGAAGGGGAGATCTCCCGGGGTGATCTGCTTCGGCCGGGGTCGGTCGATGTCGTGCACTCGCCAGGGCTGTCCCGGCAGCATTGGCGTGTCTTTGTAGCCGAGTTGAGCGACGAGAGCGGGCGCGAGGGCCACAAGTCCGGCGATGAGTTGGAGCTTCATGGAGTGATACCTGCTGTTGACCAGTGATCGTATCAAACCGCGCTTCGGCGTGTGGTACAGTCTCCCGATGACCCGCCGAACTGCGATCCCCTTGCTGGCCGCCCCGGCTGCCGCGACAGCGGCACCCCCGCCCTTTGATTCGAACTTCGGCTCAGCGCTTGACGCTGCTGCGGCCGTCGCCGCGCGCAGGATTTCCGCAGTCGAACTGACGACGCACGTTCTCAAGCGGATCGACGCAAATCAACCAAAACTGAACGCCTTCGTGTACGTCATGCGGGATGAAGCCATAGCCGCGGCCGGCCAAATCGATGCAGCCATTGCCCGCAAGGAGAAACTCCCGCCATTGGCCGGTGTCCCGGTGATGGTCAAGGAGAGCTTCGCCATCGCGGGGCGGCCCTGCACGTGGGGCATCCCCGCGCTCAAGGGCAGCCGCGCGCCGCGGAACTCCAGCGCCGTTCAGCGACTTGTGGACGCGGGCGCCGTCGTGCTCGGTGCCACCAATGTCCCCCTCAGTCTCTTCGACGGGCAAAGCTACAACGACATCTATGGAACCACCAACAACCCTTGGGATGTCGCGCGGACTCCCGGCGGTTCCTCTGGCGGCACTGCCGCCTCCCTCGCCGCCGGACTCGGCTTCCTCGGGCTCGGCTCCGACATCGGTGGCAGCATCCGGGCGCCCGCCCATTGCTGCGGCATCTTCGGCCACAAGCCGACGCTCGACGTCGTCAGCATGGAAGGACACTCTCCTGGCGGCGCTCCAGGGCTGCCGGGCTTTTCCACGCAACTTGCGGTCGCCGGACCGATGGCCCGCTCCGCCGCGGACCTCGAAACCGCGATGCGCGTTCTCGGCGGGCCAGACGCGCCGTTCTCCGCTGCCTATTCCTGGCGGATGCCTGCGCCGCGCCACAAGCGATTGCGCGATTTCCGAATCGGCTATGTGCTCGAAGACCCGTTCATTCGTGTCTCGTCCGAAGTGAAGCCGGCTCTTGAATCGGCGCTGCGCTCGCTCGAAAAAGCCGGCGCGAAGCTCCAGCCCGGATGGCCGCAGGGCTTCTCATTTCAAGGAGACTTTCGACACGTACTACTTCATGCTGATGGCATTCGACTTCAGCGTCTCGCCGCCTGAGGAGCAAAAGCGTCGCCGGGCCGAATTCGCCTCCGCCAAGAACGACCCGGTCGCACAGGCTTCGCTCGCCGATTTCGCCTCCTGGCAGCAGCAGAACTTTCGCCGGCTCGCTTTCCGCGCCGCTTGGCAGGAGTACTTCCGCAACATCGACGCATTCCTCCTGCCCGCCCTGCCCGTACCTGCGTTTCCGCACGACCACTCCGAGATTTCGACTCGCACGCTGGCCACGCCGGAGGGGCCGCTGCCCTATTTCCAAGGCTTGCTTGCCTACATGAGCGTGGCGGTTCTCACGGGTTGCCCCGCGACCGTCGCGCCGGCGGGCAAGTCGCCGAAAGGCCTGCCCGTGGGCATTCAAATCATGGGGCCGTTCCTGGAAGACGCAACGCCGATTCAACTCGCCGCATTGCTTGCCAGCGAGAACGGAGGCTTCACCCCGCCGCCGGGGTACTGACGCCAGTCGGACGTCAGGCCGGCAGGATTGCTGAGTGGCCTTGCTCGCGCGCGAGTTTGACGAGTTTTCGGTCGAATGACACCAGCGTGGCCCCACATCGCTCGGCGTATGCAAGCAGGTAACAGTCGCCGACCCACTTGGAGGCCGAGAGCCTGGCAAAGCCGTCGGTCGACCGCCGGAAAGCGGCTTCCAAGCCCTGGGGTTCGGGATAGAACTCCACCCGCGGATCATCAAGCCAGGCTTCGTAAGCATCCCAGGCTTTGCCCAGCGTCTTGACTTGCCCGCCCATGATTATTTCGTTCGTGAGAAGCCGCAGAAATCCAAGCTGCGTGAAGCGCGAAAACCCCAACTGGGAGTTCGCCCCAAGCGACTCCATCCAACTCCAGGCCTCCGGCGAGTGCCTGTGGTCTTCGGTGGACAGGGCTATCCACACATTGACATCAGGGAAGAATGAAGTCATAGGGGTTCTCGTCGGTCGGAAACGCAGGACCCAGCTTCCCGGGGCCTTTGAACATCGGTCCCCTGACGTAGACGCCCTTCTTCTTTTTCTGGTATGTCTCTTCGATCGCCCGCACAATAAGCGCCCGGATCGAGGTTCCCGATAGTTGCGCTCTGTGACGCAGCTCCGCGTGGAGGGGTTCTGGAATATCAACCGTAGTTCTGACGGCCATGACATTATTATGTCACGGGCGCCATAAGAATATCTGCAGGCGGCATCCGTGCGGCGCATCCACCCCGCGATCGAGTAGGCGTCTCGCCACCCGCTACGATGGGTCTTCACCACATGCCGAGAACTTCCTGGGGCTGGGAAATCACCCCCGATGAAATCCGCTCCTGGATTCTGTTCGAGGACGATGACCTGCTCGTAATCAACAAGCCGGCGCATGTCGTCTGCCACCCCTCCAAGCAAGGACCGTCTTCCAGCCTGGTCGGCGCGGCACGGCTCTATACCGGCCTTGACCGCCTGCACATGCCTTCAAGGCTCGACCGGGAAACCTCAGGGGTGGTGATATTCGCCAAGAACGCCGCCCGCGGTTCGCTGCTGCAGAAGGCAATTCAGCGTGGCGCGGCTCATAAACGATACACAGCGATCCTCCAAGGCCGGCTGCGGAACGAAACGCGAGTCGACGCCCCGCTCGACCGCGCCCCCGAATGCGATCTTTCGCCTCAAAATGGCCGTAGTCGAAGGCGGCGCTTCATCGGCCACCACGTTCACGCCGATCGACTATCGCACCGGCTATACGCTCGTCGATGCAGCGCCGGAGACCGGGCGGCTGCACCAGATTCGAGTGCACGCCGCCCATATCGGCCACGCTGTCGCGGGCGACAAGCTGTATGGGCCGGACGAAAGCCTGTTCATCGAGTTCATCGAACACGGCTGGACGCCGCGGCTTGCCGCGGCTCTGCCCATCGACCGCCAGGCGCTGCACGCCTCCTCGCTCGCGCTGGAAACTCACTTGGGCCGCTTCGCCTTCGAGGCGCCGCTCAGCGAAGACCTACAGCGATTCTGGAGCGGTCTTGACCGCCCCAGGCATCCCTAGTTCGCTGCCACGGCCCGGTTCGCTTCGATATCGATCGAGATCAGCACCTCGTCGCTGACAACGACGCCGCCGGTCTCAATCGCCCGGTTCCAGGTCAGCCCGAAATCCTTGCGATTGACCTTCGTCGTCGCATTGGCGCCCCGTACGAACGTGTTCGGGCGCATCCCCTTGACCTCCGGCGATACCTCGACATCGAGAGTTACTTCCTTGGTCACGCCTTTCATGGTCAGGTCGCCTGTCAACAGCAGCCCGCGGCCGCCCTTGACCGCCTTCTTCGACTTGAACGTCATCGTGGGAAACTTCTCAACTTCAAAAAAGTCCGGCGACTTCAGATGTGTATCCCGCTTCGGCTCGTTCGTGTTGATGGTCGTCACGTCGATCGTCGCATCAACGCTCGCTGCGCCCGGGTTCTGGTCGTCATAGTTGACCACCCCGGCGACCTTGGAGAACTGCCCTTTCACGTTCGACACCATCATGTGTTTCACCGTGAAACCGGCGCCGGAATGCGCCGAGTCGATCTTGTATTCCGCTGCTTGGAGTGAGAAGGCAGCAGCAACAGTTACAGCTAGAATTGTCTTGATATTCATTCGGATCCCAGTTTCCTTTGTTTGGATTTGTTACTTGACGACGAAGATCCGGCCAGAGGTTACCGGGTCTCCACAATGCGGCTGCTACTTGGCTAGCCCTTCCCTGATTCTCTCCAGCAACTCCGTAAGCGTCTCGGCTTCCGCCGGAGTCATCGTCTGCGCAAACCGTTCATCTTCGGCCGATATCGCCGGTTGCAGCCGGTCCAATAAATCCAGTCCCGCCCTCCGGATGTGGCAAAAGACCTGCCTTCGGTCTTTCGTCGATCGTTCGCGCCGCACCCATCCGCGGCCCTCCAGCCGATCCAGGAGCCGGGTCATCCCCGGCGTCTCCTCCACCAGCCTTTCGGCGATGACCAAAGTCGGCAGGCCATCCTGCCCCGCACCCCGCAGTATCCGCAGCACGTTATATTGCTGCAGCGTGATCCCTTCGGCTTCCAGAAGCCGCCCTATCTCCAGCCGCACCACCCCAGCCGTCTTCAGGATCGACAGTATTGCTTCCTGGTAGATCGACTCGAAAGGCTTGGACTGCCGGATTTCGTCCTGCAGCAAGCTGCGTGACCTCGCCATGAGTAAAGATTACATACAATTAGTTGTCTAGTCAACTATCGTGATAAAGAAAAGTACATCGCTGGGCATCGGACGTCACTTCCGCTCCGAGTCCGGCGGCGCTTCGTTGAGAAGTCCGGTTAGATCGAGCCCGCGTGTATACATGGCGATGCCTCCATCGGCGGAGCGCGGCCACTGGACCTCCGGCTTGTCCCAATACAACTCCAGCCCGTTGCCATCGGGATCGCGCAGATACAGCGCCTCGCTGACCCCATGGTCGCTCGCCCCATCGATTTGAATCCCGTTCTCCATCAGCCGGCGCAGGGCGTCTGCCAGTTGTGCGCGCGTTGGATAGAGGATCGCGACATGATATAGGCCCGTACTGCCGGCAGGCGGCGCAGGACCGCCCAGGCTCTCCCACGTGTTTAACCCGATGTGATGGTGGTATCCGCCTGCTGAGAGAAAGGCCGCCTGTGTGCCATAGCGCTGGGTCACTTCGAAACCGAGCACGCCGCTGTAGAATGCAACCGACCTCTCCAGGTTGGCGACCTTCAGGTGGACGTGCCCTATACGGACTCTGCCATCGATTGGAAGATCAGCAGTGTGCTCAGCCATGCCGCACCTGTTCGCCGTCGGCCTCCGTCAGACTCTCTCCTACGCGCTCGCGCCCGGCAACGCTTCGCCGTCCTTCACTTTCTTCTCAATCTCCGGCCGCACCCGCTCCTCCCATAACTTCTTCAGGTTCTGATAGCTCCGGTCGTAGACGTCTTTCATCTCCTTCGGTGTCATGGCGGAGACGAGACGCCCGGCCTCCATCAGCACCGGGGCAAAGCGCGAACCTGACACGCCGTCCGGCAGTTGCTTGATCGTAAAGGACGAAAGCGCCACCACCAGGATCACGCCGACCAATGCCGCTTTCAATAAGCCGAATCCGACTCCCAGGACGCGGTCGAAGAAGGATAGCCCAATCGTCTTCAGAAGCCTGAAGATGGCCCATCCAATGAGGCCGCCCACGATTTGGACCCCCACGAACACCAGCAGGAATCCAACGAAATAGGCGACCCCCGGATGGCTGACATAGGGCAGCAGGAAACCGCCGGCAGAGTCATACAGCCAACAAGCCAGCAGCAAGCCGATCAAAGCGGATGCAAGTCCAATGATCTGCCGCGTGAATCCTCTCGCTGCGCCGTGCACGGCGAACGCGATCGCCAGTCCGCACAGCACGATGTCGAGCCAGTTCATGACAACGGCTTACCAACCAGGCGTTCATAGGCTTCGTGATACTTGGCGGCCGTTCGTTCTGCCACATCGGCCGGCAGTTCCGGGGCGGGCGGCTGCTTGTTCCACTTCATCGCTTCCAGCCAGTCCCTCACATACTGCTTATCGAACGAAGGCTGTGCTCCGCCCGGCTTGTATTGATCGGCGGGCCAGAACCGCGAAGAGTCCGGCGTCAGCACTTCATCGGCCAGCACAAGCGTATCGCCGACATAGCCGAATTCGAATTTGGTATCGGCCAGGATGATGCCTTTGGTCAGCGCATAATCGGCTGCTTTCGAGTACACCTTCAGCGTCAGCTCCTTCAGCCGCGCGGCCGTCTCGGCGCCCACCGTCGCCACGGCCCCCTCGTAGCTGATGTTTTCGTCATGGCCCACCGAAGCTTTTGTTGACGGCGTGAAGATCGGTTCAGGCAGTCTGTCGCTCTCCTTCAATCCGGCCGGCAGTTCGATGCCGCACAGCGTGCCGGTGGCCTTGTAGTCCTTCCAGCCCGAACCGGAGAGATAGCCCCGCGCCACGCACTCCACCTGCGCCATGCGCGCCTTGTGCACCAGCATCGAGCGCCCTTCGAGCTGATCGCGGAACTTGTGCAGCTCCTCCGGGTAGTCGTCCACGCAGGAGGCGACAATGTGGTTCGGCACCACCTTGGCCAGCAGGTCGAACCAGAAAAGCGAAAGCTGCGTCAGCACCCGCCCCTTGCCCGGAATCGGCGTGGGCAGCACGACGTCGAAGGCGCTCAGCCGGTCGCTGGCCACGATCAGCAGCCGGTCGTCGCCCGCCTCGTAAACGTCGCGTACTTTCCCGCGATGCAGCAGCTTGACGCCATCCAGATTCGACTCAAATAGCGGTTTCATGATTCTTCATTTTCCACACTCAGGCATATCTCCGCCACCCTCGCCTTCAGCGGCTCCCCGATCGCCTCCAGCGCCTCGGCCGGCATCCGCGCCTGCGCCATCTCGAACAGCTCGTTCTCCTCGCGCCGGATGTGAGTTTGCAGCAGTTCAAGAAACTCCTCGAGCACGGCCCGGTCGGGCTTGTGTCTCAACTCCCCCACGAGCCGTTCCATCTCCCTGTGTTCGGCGATCAGCTCGTCCACCAGCGGCACATCGCCCAGCGCCTCTCTGATCGCCGGGAACAGAACGCTCTCCTCGGCCGCGAAATGATTCACCAGTTCGACGTCGAATCGTTCAACGGCCCGTCCGCACCAGGCCGCCGCCGCCCGTTCGCCACGTTGCGCCATTCCCCTTGCGGCCATGACGCAAAGCGCCAGTCCATTGTGGTGCTGCCGCGACAGCGGCCTCAGAGCCTCGTGTCTGAACATCCCTTGAGATTATGCCGCATTCGCAGCCGCAGTACACTGTCCGGATGAGGCCTGCTCTCACCAGGCGCCGCCTGCTGTTCGGCAGCACCGCCATGCTCGCATCCGCTCGCACCCTGACCCCGGCACGCAGCCTTGGTCGACCACCTTCTGCTCGGGGTCTCAGACCTCGACCGCGGCATCGCCTGGGTTGAACAGAAGACCGGTATCCGGGCCGCGATCGGCGGATCGCATCCTGGCGTAGGCACCCGCAACGCCCTCCTTTCCTTGGGAGCGCGGCAGTACCTGGAAATCATCGCACCCGACCCTGCTCAATCCGCCTACAACTTCCAAATCGACGTTCGACAGCTCACCGAACCCCGCCTGATCACCTGGGCTGCTGCCACAATCGATATCGAAGCCGTCGCCAAGTCATCGCGCGACGCTGGGTACCAGTTGTTCGGTCCGCGCGCCGGCTCGCGCCAGACGCCGTCCGGAAAGGTCCTGCGCTGGAAGTCGCTTGGGGTGCTGAATAAGCTCGGCTCAGGAGGCATCGAGCCCGTCCCCTTCTTCATTGAGTGGGCGCCGGATTCACCCCACCCCGCCCAGGACTCGCCCGCCGGCTGTGTGCTCGAGTCCTTGCACTTTTGGCATCCCGAGCCATCGGCGCTCTCCACCGTACTCAATGGGCTTGGCATTGAAACCCAGGTAACGCATGCTGCCGCACCCCGCCTCGGCGCAGCCCTCAAGACGCCCAAAGGCCTCGTCGAGCTGAGCTGATGTCTGTCATCCCGATCAGCGGACGATGGTGACGCTCGCCGCCGGTTGGCGCCGAAACGGAAGTTAGCGAAGTGGTTGTCCAGTGAAGCGGCGCGCTCTATGCCGAGCCGGCGCATCACGTCGAAGCTCGTTCGGTCGACGATCGAGAAATCCTATCGCGAAAGGTCACGCCAATCCCCCACGCCGCTTCAAGGTCCGCCGCGCCAACGGCTTCCACCGATGCCACCCCATCGCGCAGGCCTTGCCGGAATCGCTCCGCGGCACGCCGGTCCAACCGATGGTGGAGCAACGTCCAGGTCTCGATCAGGAAATGATCGGTGGTGACCAGCGGTTCGCCCTCAGTGAGGACTGCCTTAGCGCCGGAATTGCCGGCATCGGACGAATCTGCCGCTGCGTACCAGACCAGGTGTTTGCCCAACGTCATTAGCGCCGCTTCAATTCACTCGTGATCGCCTCAGGCTGAGACTCGCGCGGGAACAACGGATGGCCCTTCGCCAGCAGTCCGCGTGAAGAGCGAAGCAGCCGGTCCGAACTTGCGTGGTAGATTGAATCCGGACCCGAGCGTCCTTTGAAGCGGCAGAAAGATATTGCTTCAGGCGTTCGAGTGCCGAAGTTTTGGACAAGACCCTGATCATGGAGCCAGTCCCAAAGGCGGGCTGGAGGGTAGCGTCGGCCTTCTGTGAGGCCACGCGCCAATGACGCAAAGACAAGGAATCAGTTATGAAATACAACCGCATCGCCCGCCGGCTTCTGCTTCGCGCCGGCTGGGTGACCGCAGCATTGGCGGCTCTCTTCATCGGACTTGGCGGATGTTCCACAAAGGCTCCGGCTGAAGACCCGCGCATGGCGGGCTTTAAAGGCAAGATCGCCAAGTCTTATCAGGAGTCGAAAGAGGACTGGCCCAAGCGGCCGCAGGCCCCGGCGGGCGCGCCCAACGTCCTGGTCATCCTGCTCGATGACGTTGGCTACGGTCAGCTCGGCCCTTATGGGGGACTCAGCGAGACGCCAAACATCGACAGGCTCGCGGGCAACGGCCTGACCTATACCGACTTCCACACCACGGCGCTCTGCTCGCCTTCGCGGGCGGCGATTCTGGCCGGGCGCAACCACCACTCGATCGGCTTCGGCAGCCATGCCGTCAGCGCCATGGGGTTCCCCGGCTACAACGGCATCGTGCCGCCGCAGGCCGCGAGCGGCGCCAAGGTCCTGCAGCAGGCCGGGCTACACCACCTACGCACTGGGCAAGTGGGACCATGTGCCGGCGCGCGAAGTCTCGGCCAGCGGCCCTTTCATCGGCTGGCCGAGCGGCGATGGCTTTGACCACTTCTACGGCTTCACATCGGCCGACATCCACAACTTCGTGCCGGTCATGTACAACGACCACTGGCCGGTCAACCCCTCGGTCGGCAAGCCGGACTACCACCTTTCCGACCGACCTGGCCGACCGCGCCATCTACTGGATCACGGCGCAGAAATCGGTCACCCCTGACCGCCCCTTCATGATGCAGTGGGCGCCCGGCGCCAACGCACGCCCCTCACCATGCGCCCAAGGAGTACCTGCAGAAAGTACCGGGGCAAGTTCGACATGGGCTGGGACGCGGCGCGTGAGCAGATCCTGAAGAATCAGATCGCCAAGGGCATCTTCCCGGCGGGGACGAAGCTCTCCGCACGCCCCGGTGAAATTCCGGCCTGGGACTCGCTCAGCCCCGGCGCAGAAGAAGATGTATGCGCGCCAGATGGAGGCGTTCGCGGCCCAGCTCGATCATGTGGACCACGAGATCGGCCGCATGATCGCAGCGCTCGAGCGCACCGGCATGCTCGACAACACCCTGATCATGGTCACCTCCGACAACGGCGCCAGCGGCGAGGGCGGCCTGGAGGGCAGCCACAACGAGGTGCTGTTCGTTAACGGCGTCTGGCGAAGACGCCGATGGAGGAGAACCAGAAGTTCTACGACACAGTGGGGCAGCGCGGAGACCGACAACCACTACCACGCCGGCTGGGCGATGGCGGGCAACACCCCGTTTCGCTACTTCAAGCAGACCCAACCACAACGGCGGCACCGCCGACCCGATGATCGTCCACTGGCCCAAGGGAATCAAGGCCAAGGGAGAACTGCGCACCCAGTATCACCACATCATCGACGTCGTGCCGACCTTCCTCGACGCCGCTGGTACCCCGCTGCCTGTCGGAAGTGGACGGCGTGAAGCAGATGCCGCTCGACGGCGTCAGCATGAAGCTACTCGTTCGACGACGCGAAGGCGCCGACCACTCACCCCGTGCAGTACTACGAGATGTACGGCAATCGCGCGATCTACGACCACGGCTGGAAGGCCGTCACGCTGCACGGCAACCGCATGCCCTGGAGCATCGCCGGGACTTACGACTTCGACAAGGACGTTTGGGAGCTCTACAACCTCAACGAGGATCCCGGCGAAGCCAACGACCTGGCCGCCACGGAACCCCGAGAAGCTCGCCGGAGCTGAAGAAGAAGTGGGACGAGGAGGCGCTCAAGTACAACGTCTATCCGCTGTACGACGACATGGCGGCGCGGGTCGCCAACATTGCCGCGATGAGCGGCGCGCCGAGGAACACCTACACCTACTACCCGCCCGGCGCCGAGTTCATCAACGAGTCGCTCTCGCCGCCGGTGAAGAACCGCAGTCACACGATCACCGCTTCGATGGAGACCGACGGCAAGACCGATGGGGTGATCGTGGCTACCGGCGGCTACTATTCCGGGTACACGCTGTACGTGAAGAACAACATCGTGACCTACACCTACAACGCCTTCGATGAGAACTACTACACCATCAAGGCGAACAGGCCGCTCGCGGCCGGCAAGCACGAGGTCAAGTTCGTCTACGAAGCCGTTGCCGGCTGCCGACAAGGGACAAGCCCAGCGGCAAGGGCACGCTGTTCATCGACGGCGAGCAAGTCGGCCAGGGACCATCGATCGGATCCTGCGCGGCATGTACTCGGTGTCCGAACCGTTCGATGTCGGCGTCGGACAACGGCGGCTCCGTGGAGCGCAAGGCGTACACCTCGCCCTTCAAGTTCAGCGACACGCTGAACTGGGTGCGGTTCGATCTGCAGTAGAGATGGTGGTGTTGCGGATGGCCGGCTGGGGCTGGCCATCCATGCCTGGATTGAGCATTGAGTGATTCGACCCCCCCCTTCGCCGCGCCTTGGCCCAAATTCGGTGACAGCCACTGAACATAATCTCTCAACTCTCTGTCGCCCACTTCTTTCCTCTGCTCTTCTTGCTTTCGAAAAACCGTTGTGGCATAGTTGGTCAGTTTTTTGCACACTGCCGCATGCGCGGCAGTCAACTGCATCGACTGGGCAACTGGGAAAGGCATCCGTCTCGAGTAGGCCGGACGCCCGCACTGTCATCAAAGCTGCGGAGGGCTGCGCCTTGGCGCCGCAGCGCCGCACCGCGAAGTTCAGAGGAGGAAAGAATCATGCACAGCAGTCTCAACAACTGGCGCGCGTGGCTGGGAATTGTGCTCCTGGCCGCTGCGTCGCCTGTCTTGGCACAGGACCAAAAACCTCAAGCCGAAAGTCTTTGGAAGGAAGTTTCGCGCGACTCAATTGTGGCGACTCCCACACGCTCGAAGGTCCATTTGATCAAGGCATACCGGACGGTCGAGATGAACGATTTCGCGATGAACGCGAATCTCCGGGAGGCGGGCTTCCGAACCGCGCTCCGCGCTTCCTCCTCTCAACCGATGACCCTTCCGATGCCCGATGGCAGCGATGCTCTCGTCACCGTTGAGGAATCCCCATTCTTGTCGGCGGAGCTGCAGGCGCTATACCCCGAGCTTCGGACCTACATCGCCCATGGCATCGACGATCCAAGCCTGACAGCCTACCTCGATCACACGCCGCTGGGTTTTCACGCACAGATCTTCACCGACCGCGGTCTTGTCTACATAGATCCCCTCGATGCGGCGCAGAACCTGTACCTCAGCTACTGGAAAGAGGATGCCGGCACCGAACCGTTCTCATGCCTGACACCTGAAACGGAGCAACTCGTTCGGCTACCAGTCGGCGCGGTGCGCCAAAAGGGAATCGCCTTAACGAATCCGTCCGGTGCAACGGGCCGAAGTTACCGGCTCGCTGTCACCGCCACAAACGAGTACTCGACATTCTTCGGCAACGCGGCGTGTCCCGCCCCTGTACAGGACGCCTGCGCGACCACAGCCGCCCAGGCGGCAATCACGACCACGATGAATCGTGTGCGGGGCATTTATCAGAACGAGGCAAATATCACGCTCAATCTCGTTCGCTTCAATATTTACGCCCCCGGCGTCGCCGATCCCTTTCCCAACGGCGCCACCATCGATCAGGCCCTGTTGAATCAGAACCAGACCGCCCTTGATGCCAACGGGCAAGGGAACACTTACGACATCGGCCACATCCTGAGTCAAGGCGGGCCGGGAGGCTTGGCGCCGGGCGACACCTGCACCGCTCAAAAAGCGCAGGGCGGAACTTCCCTCGCAAATCCGCAAGGGGATGGGTTTGACGTTGATTTCGTCGCGCATGAAGTCGGCCATCAGATGGGCGGCAATCACACATTCAACGCAGCCAGCGGAGGCGCCGGCAACAGCTGCACGAACGCCACGCGGACGGCAGGGTCGGCCTACGAACCCGGAAGCGGATCCACCATCATGGCGTATGCCGGAGTCTGTTCGGCCGCGGAAAATGTTCAGAGCAACAGCAACGCTTATTTCCACGTACATAGCCTCGACCAGATCACTGACTTTCGGGACACGGGCTCCGGTTCCTCCTGCGGCACTGCGCTGGGCGGCACCACGCCTCCCGCGGTCAATGCCGGTCCTGACTTCACGATCCCCCGCGGCACTCCTTTCACATTGACCGCCACCGGAAATGGAACCACATACGCCTGGGAGCAGTTCAATTTGGGCCCGGCCGCGAGCACGCCAAACTCGAATGACACTCAGGCGCCGCTGTTTCGCTCGCGTCTTCCCGGCGCATCCCTCTCCAGAACATTCCCCAGGTTCTCCACCGTATTAGGAGCCACCACCGACCCATTTGAAGTACTGCCAACAGTCGACCGCGGAATGACCTTCCGCGTCACCGCCCGCAACAACCAGGGTGCCTCTCGGTGGGACGACACTCAGATCACCGTCTCCGGAGCGCCATTCAATGTCGCGTTTCCGGCCAACGGCTCCAATCTCGAGTGCGGCCTTTCACAGAACATCACCTGGAATGTGGGCGGCGGCAGCGTATCCCCGAATGTCCGCATGAGCTTTTCCAGCGATAACGGGGCCAATTTCGCCGACGTGTTGGGAAGCACGCCAAACGACGGCGGCGAAAACGTGAGTCTCCCGAAGACGCTCACCAATCAGGGCAGGGTGATGCTCTCCTCCATCGGAAACATCTTCTTCAATGTCTCCGGACCGTTCACGATCAGGGACACCCAAAGCCCGGCCGTGACGGCTCCGGGCCCGGTCATCGGCGAGTGCTCGCAGAAGTCGCCTCAGGGCGCCGTCCTCAATATCGGCTCGGCCAGCGCGACGGACGCCTGCGACGCCTCGATATCCATCACCAGCAACAAGCCGGCCGTGTTTCCTCTCGGCCTCACGCAGGTGACGTGGAGCGGCACCGACGATGCCTTGAACGTGGGAACGGCTGTCCAAAACGTGACCGTGGTGGATACGACTCCACCGACCATCACGGCGCCGCCCAACATCGTGGCTGAGTGTACTAGCCCGCTCGGAACTCCGGTCGCACTTGGCATGCCGGTGACCAACGATGTCTGTTGGGCCAACCTTACGGTGTTCAACAACGGTCCAGGCCTGTTCCCGCTCGGGCAGACAACAGTAACCTGGACGGTCGTGGATGGCAGCACAAACAGCAGCACGGCCCCTCAAACGGTAAAAATTCAGGACACCACGCCGCCACAGCTCAGCTTCACGCTGAGCCAGACTACGCTATGGCCTCCAGACCATAAACTGGCGCTCATCAGAGCCTCAATCACGGTTTCAGACATCTGTGACGCCACCCCCACCGTTCGTCTGGTTTCCATCACCAGCAACGAGCCCGACAATGGACTCGGAGACGGCGACACCCAGGGCGATATCCAGGGAGCTGTTTTCGGCGCCGACGACCGTGAGTTCTACCTCCGTTCGGAGCGAAGCGGAACCGGGGCTGGCCGAGTCTATACCGTTACCTACGAAGCTCGTGACGCGAGCGGCAACACGACCGTGCGTCAGGCCGTCGTGACTGTTGCCCACAATCAATAAACTGGACAAAGGACCAATGGCCGCAATTGCGCTCGCGCTCCTTTTGACAGCTCTTGCCGCAGGGGAGGTCGATCTGGCCTCCTACCTGCGGCTCGACGGAACACAACTGGACCTGCGCGGCGTTCCGGTGGCCGACTCGGACCTGGCTGCGCTCGCCGACCCGAGGTTCAACTCCGTCCGGGAGGTCCTTCTGGCCAGGAGTGGGATCACGAGTGCCGGGCTGGCCCACCTTCGCGTCCTCAAGCTCACGCGGCTCGACCTGTTCGAAACTCAAATCTCGAACGAAGGGCTGAAACACCTTCGCGGCCAGCCTCTCCTCGTCCTGATACTCTCTAATACCCCCATCACGGACGATGGCCTCAAAGAGCTCGCTTCTCTGCGCCTTCACACCCTCGTGCTTGCGAGCACTCAGGTGACCGGGCGCGGCTTGACCGAACTTGCGGCGCTCCCAATCCGTGTACTTGACCTCGCTCACTGCTCCCTGAATGACTTGGATGTAGCGCCCCTGAAAGCGCTCCGCAAGCTTGAAACCCTGGACCTTTCGTTCACTCAGATTTCGAACAACGCCTTGGCGGACCTCAAGGAGATCGCCACGCTCAAGGATCTCTACCTGTTAGGAACCAGCATTTCTGGCAAACCGCTTGAGGACTTTCAGGCGGCCCGGCCCGACGTCAGAGTGTCGACAGGATCCCTCCGCCGCTGAATGCCCACACTGTGGATCCACTCACTCCACGCCGGATCCGCGCCTTGCCCAATCCGGGTCACGGCCTTCAAGAATACTCCCAACTCCCCACGTATCAATCGCTTAGACCACCCCCTCCACCCCCGGAACTTGACTTGACCCCCTTACATAATAGGTCGAGGTCAAAAACGCAAATGGCCACCATCGCCCAGATCAATGCCAACATCGGCAATTCGAAGTTCTCCACCGGTCCTCGCACCCCCGAAGGCAAGCAGGCCTCGTCCCGCAACAGCCTTCGCCACGGGCTCTACGCCTCCTTCGACGCCCTCCCGGCCGAGGACAAGCAGCAAGTCGACGAAATCCTCACCCACTATTCCGAGCAGTTCCCCCAACCCGAAGCCGAACAGCAACTCCACGAACTCGCCCTGGCCTGGTTCCGCCGCGACCGCGTCCGCGCCATGCAGGCCGCCTTCCTCGACCTCCAACTCGCCATCGCCCGCCAGCAGTCTCAAGACATCCCTGTCTCTCGCGACCAACTGCTGGCCAGCATTCTCGTCTGCGACGCCGCCGGCAAGCGCAACCTCGACCGCCTCCACCGCTGGGACCGCGCCTACTCCCGCGACATCGACCGCGCCCTCAAGGCCCTCACTATCCCTTCCCCAACCCGAGCCCGCCGGAGCCCGCCGCCGAAACTGCAAAAACGAAGCCAATCCCCGCCGCCGCACCAGCCAACCCACCCTCAACGGCCCCTGCCCCTGCGGGTCAGGCCGCAAATACAAGCGCTGTTGCGGCATTGAAGCAGCGCCGGGCAGCCCACTAACCGCCCAATACAAATCATGTACATTTTGTTTGCTGCGCCCCCGCTTGGCCTGCGATATACTCAAAGGGTTGTCGGTACCATCCGGCTCACGCGTGGACAGGTGGGTGAGCGGTTAAAACCAACAGACTGTAAATCTGTCACCCCTTGCGGGTTACGGTGGTTCGAATCCTCCCCTGTCCACCACTTCTGCCGGCCCCTTATCCGGGCCGCTCGTGACGCCGGTGCATCGCCGCATCAGTTGGTTTAGAGTAGTACAGGCGGGCCGATGTAGCTCAGTTGGTAGAGCGCGTCCTTGGTAAGGACGAGGTCACCAGTTCAATCCTGGTCATCGGCTCCAGCGTTTCAGCGAGCCTCTTCTGAAGCTCGTGCCCCACGCCTTCCGGCCAGTCGCGGCTGGTCGTGCGATTCAGGCGGCCGGCGTCAGACCCTCAGGCAAGCCACGTTCACTCTAGCGAGGGAGTTTGTCGCATGGCGAAAGAAAAATTTGATCGCAGCAAGCCGCACGTCAACGTCGGGCACGATCGGGCACATCGACCACGGCAAGACGACGCTGACGGCGGCCATCACGAAGGTGCTGGCCAAGCACAATCCGAAGGTGAAGTTCCGGAGCTTCGATTCGATCGACAACGCGCCGGAAGAGAAGGCGCGCGGCATCACGATCGCGGTGGCGCACGTCGAGTACGAGACGCCAGAAGCGGCACTACGCGCACGTGGACTGCCCGGGCCACGCCGACTACATCAAGAACATGATCACCGGCGCGGCGCAGATGGACGGCGCGATTCTGGTGGTGGCGGCCACCGACGGGCCGATGCCGCAGACGCGCGAGCACATGCTGCTGGCGCGCCAGGTGGGCGTGCCGTACATCGTGGTGGCCTTGAACAAGGTCGACATGGTGGACGACCCGGAGCTGCTGGACCTGGTGGAGCTGGAAGTGCGCGAGCTGCTGAAGAGCTACGAATTCCCGGGCGACGACCTGCCGGTGGTGCGGGTGAGCGCGCTGGGCGCGCTGAACGGCGAGCCGGAGTGGGAAAAGACGATCGACGAGCTGATGGAGCGGTGGACAGCTACATTCCGCTGCCGGCGCGCGACGTGGACAAGCCGTTCCTGATGCCGATCGAAGACATCTTCTCGATTCAGGGCCGCGGCACGGTGGTGACGGGCCGCATCGAGCGGGGCATCGT
The DNA here is from genome assembly GCA_963714395.1 of Bryobacteraceae bacterium. Classification (GTDB taxonomy): domain Bacteria; phylum Acidobacteriota; class Terriglobia; order Bryobacterales; family Bryobacteraceae; genus JACADU01. The sequence continues at coordinate 145,499 of CAVQOO010000013.1, read as the reverse complement.
GCAAGGTCGGCGAGGAAGTGGAGATCGTCGGCTTCCGGGACACGCGCAAGACGGTGGTGACCGGCGTCGAAATGTTCAAGAAGCTGCTGGACGAGGGCCAGGCGGGCGACAACGTGGGCCTGCTGCTGCGCGGCATCGACAAGGACGAAGTGGAGCGCGGGCCAGGTGCTGGCCAAGCCGGGCTCGATCACGCCGCACACGAAGTTCAGGGGCGAAGTGTACGTGTTGACGCAAGGAAGAGGGCGGCCGTCACACGCCGTTCTTCAAGGGCTACCGTCCGCAGTTCTACTTCCGCACGACGGACGTGACGGGAGTGGCGAGCTGCCGGAAGGCACCGAGATGGTGATGCCGGGCGACAACGTGTCGATCATCGGTGGAGCTGATCACCCCGGTGGCCATGGACAAGGGATTGCGCTTCGCCATCCGCGAAGGCGGCCGCACGGTCGGCGCCGGCACGGTGGCTGAGGTAATCGCGTAGGTTTTTGTTCAGTGTTCCGAGTGCCCCGACTCGGCGAAAATCGACGAATGCTCGCCGCGTGGGAGTACAGATGAAGAGTTGAGTTACCCGGATAGGGGCTTAGGTTAACGGTAGACCAGCGGTCTCCAAAACCGCGAGTGGGGGTTCGATTCCCTCAGCCCCTGCCATTTCTGCCCCCTTCGACGGGGGCGCATAGGTTTAGCGGAAAGTGAGTTTGGCAGGTGCCTTCCATGGCGGCAGAATCGACAGCAATTAGTGGAGCCAACGGTGGCGGAAACGCCAAGGGCGGCTTGGCGGCGGCCGCATCCTGGGTCGACAAGATCAAGGAATATTTTCAGGACTTGCGCGCGGAAATGCGCCGTGTTACCTGGCCCTCAACCAAACAGGTGCAGGCGACGACAGCAGTCGTCATCGGCGCCGTCTTTTTGTTCGCGGCTTATTTCGCCGTGGTCGACTTGCTGCTCGGCCGCGGTATCAACCAGATTTTTCAGAGCTTGGCGCGGAGGTAGGCAGCCGGCTTCTGCCGGCGGCCCCGTGCCGCGAACGGAATACTAGAGTGGTTTGATGCCTGAATCAATGTCCGAGCAGGAATTCGAGTCGCCGGAAGGCTCCAATGAAGCTTCCGCAGAACCGGTTTCAGACGGGGCGGAAGCTGCTGTCGAGGCCGACAACCGAGCCGCCGGGAAACCGCTGAATCGTCAGAGGCTGGCATTGTATCCGATGCCGGCGCAGTGACCGAATCAGCCCCTGCGCCGAAGAAGAGCGCCGCGGCGGAAGACGTCGCGCCTGCAGAAGCGGCGCCCGCCGTATCCCCATCCTCCTCCATGCACATCGATGGGATGGATTGGTACATCATCCACACCTACTCCGGTTTCGAGAACAAGGTGGCCGAATCGCTCCGCGCCGCGTGCTGACGCCTTCGGCTTCGGCGACAAGATCGGCCAGATTCTGATTCCCACCGAAGAAGTCGTCGAGCTGCGCAACGGCAAGAAGGTCACCAGCAAGCGCCTGCTCTATCCCGGCTACGTGATGGTCCAGATGGACATGAACGACGAACTGTGGCATCACGTCAAGAACACGCCCCGCGTCACAGGTTTTGTCGGCGGCGGCAATACGCCCGGTGCCGCTGACGCCGAAGAAGTCAATAACATCCTCTACCGCCAGGCGACGACGGCCGAGCGGCCGCGTCCCAAGCTCACTTTCGAGAAGAACGAGACCGTCCGCATCATCGACGGACCGTTCGCCAACTTCTCGGGCAAGGTGGACGAAGTCAACAACGAGCGCAACACGCTGCGCGTGCTGGTCACCATCTTCGGCCGCGCCACTCCGGTGGAACTCGAGTTCCTGCAGGTGGAAAAGGTCGGCTAGCAAACTGCAGGCGATGCTCGAAAGATTTTAGAGAAGGAAACGCATCATGGCGAAGAAAGTCACCGCGCAGGTGAAACTGCAAATCCCGGCCGGCAAGGCGACGCCGGCGCCGCCGGTCGGCACCGCGCTCGGTCCGCAGGGCGTCAACATCATGGAGTTCTGCAAGGCGTTCAACGCCAAGACGTCCGCCAAGGACCAGGAAGGCCTGATCATCCCCGTGGTGATCACGATCTACTCGGACCGCTCGTTCACGTTCATCACCAAGACCCCGCCGGTGCCGGTGCTGATCAAGCGCGCCGTGCAACCTGGCGAAGGGCTCAGCGCGAACCGCAACAAGAACAAGGTCGGCAAGATCACCGATGGCGCAGGTCGAAGAGATCGCCAAGATCAAGATGCCGGATCTGAACTGCTTCACCGTCGAGGCGGCCGTCAACAGCGTCAAGGGCACCTGCGTGCCGCATGGGCGTCGAAGTCATCAGCGGCTGAAGTGTTATCATGTTGACTGAGCCGCGACCGTTATGGTAAGCTGAGTTCTCCAATCCGAGTTCGTTACATCCTCAACATGGGAGGCTTCCGGCATGTCGCCGGGGCCGTTTGGACCAGTGAGGCACTATGGCAAGAAAACCAGGCAAGAAGTATACTGCCGCTGCCAACCAGGTGGAAGCTCGGCCCTACAATCTGGAAGAGGCGATCCCGCTCGTGCAGAAAATCAAGTTCACCAAGTTCGACGAGACCGTCGAAGTGCACATGCGCCTCGGCGTCGACCCCAAGCACGCCGACCAGATGGTGCGCGGCACGGTGGTGCTGCCGAACGGGCTCGGCAAGTCCAAGAAGGTGCTGGTGATCGCCTCCGGCGACAAGCTGCGCGAGGCCGAAGAGGCCGGCGCCGATTTCGTCGGCGGCGACGACATGGTCGAGAAGATCCAGACGGAAAACTGGACTCGACTTCGACGCCGTGATCGCCACCCCGGACATGATGCGCTCGGTCGGCACGCCTGGGCAAGATCCTCGGCCCGCGCGGCCTGATGCCGAACCCGAAGACCGGCACGGTCACCATGGACGTGGCCAAGGCGGTCGAGGAAGTCAAGGCCGGTAAGGTCGAGTTCCGCGTCGACAAGACCGGCGTCATTCACGCGCCGGTCGGCAAGATCGAGCTTCGCCAACGACAAGCTGCTCGAGAACGCGGCAGACGCTGATCCAGGCGGTGATCAAGGCCAAGCCGGCGGCGGCCAAGGGCAAGTACGTCAGGAGCGCCACCATCTGCTCGACCATGGGGCCGGGCGTTTCGCTGGACGTCACGCCGTTACAACGCGAAGCGGCGTCTAAGCGCGAGCGGAGGAATCCCATGAAGAAAGAAGGAAGACAAGCAGAAAGATCTCGAATCACTGCGCCAGGAGCTTGGAGCGAGCTCAGAACGTGTTCGTCACCGGCTTCGAGAAGCTGACCGTGGCGCAGGACTTCGAACTGCGCAAGACCGTTCGCGGCGCGGGCGGCGATGTACCAGGTGGTCAAGAACAACCTGGCGGAGAAGGCCTCCGAAGGCACTTCCGCCGAGCCGGTGCTGAAGGGCCTGCAGGGGATGACCTCGCTGGCCTACACCGCCGGCGATCCGGTGGCGCTGGCCAAGGCGCTGCACGGCCTACGCCAAGGCCAACCCGACCTTCACGTTCAAGGCGGGCCTGGTGGAAGGCCGGGTCGATCGACGTCAAGTCGATCGACGAGCTGGCCAACATGCCGTCGAAGGAAGAGATCTATCGCCAAGCTGCTGTTCCTGATCAATGCTCCGGCGCAGCGGCTGGTCACGGTGATCAACGCCGTCGGCCGCAACCTGGCGGTGGTCGTCGACCAGGGCGTGCAAGGAAAACAAGTTTCGCCTAGGGCCAGTAGTCCAGGGATGGGCCGGTGCCGGCGCAGCTGGCGCCAGTCTAGCCGATTTTATCGAGTATACTAAGGGAGTTATGGAAGAAAATGGCGGACATCAACGCGATTGCGGAACAGATTCAGGGCCTGACGCTGCTGGAAGCTTCCCAGCTCGTCAAGATGCTCGAAGAGAAGCTGGGCGTCTCGGCAGCGGCGGCAGCCGTGGCCGTGGCGGCTCCGGCGGCGGCGCGGCGGCGGCGGCCGCCGGTCGAAGAGAAGACCGAGTTCACGTCGTCCTCACCGGCGCCGGCGCCAACAAGATCAACGTCATCAAGGTGGTCCGCGAAGTCACCAGCCTGGGCCTGAAGGAAGCCAAGGACCTGGTCGACGGCGCTCCCAAGCCCATCAAGGAAGGCGTCAACAAGGACGAAGCCGAGGCGATCAAGAAGAAGTTCGTCGACGCCGGCGCGACCGTCGAAGTCAAGTAGTCCGGTTCCGGCCGCACTGTCGACAACCGGCGCCTCGGGGCGCGTCCGCATCGGCCCCGGCCGGCTGCGGATCGTCGCGTCTTTGCTTTGACGGCGAACAGTCGATGGTCCGGCGCAGAACGGCAGGGCTGCGCCGGTTACCACTCGCGACGTCCGGCAGTCCGGCCGGATCGCCCCGGCGCGGCCCTGCCAGGTTCTTGCGTCTGTGGGATTTGACGCAGGTGTCATTGATTTGTTAGAGTCGACACTCGCGTACTCTGGAATCGATGCGGGAATCGCTGCGCCTGTGCCTTCTTCTACTCCATGCGGTACTTTGTTCAGAGGCTCTCCCATGCCTCGAGTTCCGTATCTTCGCACGCATACGGCCAGTGTGTCTCTTCTTGCCGAAACCGTCCACCTGCCCTTGGTGACAGACATTCCTGCGCCGGGCTTTCCGCAACGTGACTGAGCACGATCGACCGGGCAGTCCGGCCGGAGCCGCTCTCTGCGGCTTCTGGCCGTATCGGCCCTCAGGAGTGGAGAATGGCATACTCCAGTCAATCATGGCGCCGCCGCGAGCGAGTTGATTTTTCCAAGATCAAGACCTCGATCCCGATCCCGAACCTGATCGAGGTTCAGAAGAAGTCCTACGAGCGCTTCCTGCAGATGGACCTGCTGCCCGACGAGCGCGACGACATCGGCCTGCAGAGCGTCTTCAACTCGCGTCTTCCCGATCACCGATTTCCGCGGCCTGAGCGAACTCGAGTTCGTCGACTACTCGATCGGCAACTGGGAGTGCAAGTGCGGCAACCTGAAGGGGCTGCACCACCTGCGCTCCACCTGCCGCAACCCGTCCTGCGGCGCCACCATCCAGACCGACCCGTTCCACCCCGGCGACGTGCTCTGCCACAAGTGCGGCACGTTCAACAAGAACATCGTCACCTTCTGCAACCGGTGCGGCGACCCGGTCGGGCCTGCAACTGAAGTACGACAGTGCCGGAGTGCGAAGAGCGCGGCATGACCTACGCCGCGCCGCTCAAGGTCACCATCCGGCTCACGGTGTTCGACAAGGACCCGAGACCGGGCCGCAAGACCGTCCGCGACATCAAGGAGCAGGAAGTCTTCTTCGGCGAAATTCCGCTGATGACGCGACAACGGCACCTTCATCATCAACGGCACCGAGCGCGTCATCGTCACCCAGTTGCACCGCTCGCCGGGCGTGTTCTTCGAGCGCGTTCCGGCGCAGGGCTACTTCCTCGGCAAGATCATCCCCTACCGCGGAAGCTGGGTCGAGTTCGAGTACGACAACAAGAACCTGCTGTACGTCCGCATCGACCGCAAGCGCAAGTTCTACGGCACGGTCTTCCTGCGCGCGCTCGGGCTCAAGACGCGACGAGCAGATCCTCCGGGCGTTCTACCGCGTCGCCAAGCTCACGCTCAAGGACAAGAAGCTCTTCTGGAACGTCGACGACGCGCCTGATCGGCATGCAAGCTCTCCCACGCCATCACCACCAAGGGCGGCGAGACGGTCGTCACCCAGGGCAAGAAGATCACGCCAGCACGATCTCAAGGAGATTCAGAAGGCCAAGATCGAGCAGGTGGAAGTCGCCACCGAACGACCTGGAAGGCGCCTGCGTGGCCGCCGACGTCGTCGACATGGCGACCGGCGAAGTGCTGATCGAGGCCAACCAGGAGCTCACCGCGACCGATGCTCGGCCAAGCTGCATCGAAGCCGGCATCGAGCAGCTTCGAGGTCTTCTTCCCCGAGCGCGACGAGGTCGGCACCGTCGATCTCCGCCACGCTCCGCAAGGACCCGGTCAAGAGCCAGAACGAAGCGCTGCTCGAAATCTACCGCAAGCTGCGCCCCGGCGATCCGCCGACGCTCGACACCGCCACGCAGCTCTTCCAGGGCATGTTCTTCGACCCGCGCAAGTACGACTTCTCGCGCGTGGGCCGCATGAAGTTCAACATCAAGCTGTACGACAAGGCCGAGTACGCGCCCGACGGCTGGCGACAGCCGGACGCGCAATCCGCTCGACCAGCGCACGCTCGACCAGAGGACTTCATCGACACCATCCAGTACCTGCTGAAGCTGCGCCGCGGCATCGGCGCGGTGGACGACATCGATCACCTGGGCAACCGCCGCGTCCGCGCGGTGGGCGAACTGCTCGAGAACCAGTTCCGCATCGGCCTGGTCCGCATGGAGCGCGCCATCAAGGAAAAGATGTCGGTCTACCAGGAAATGTCGACGGCCATGCCGCACGACCTGGTGAACGCCAAGCCGGTGATGGCCGCCATCCGCGAGTTCTTCGGCTCCAGCCAGCTCTCGCAGTTCATGGATCAGACCAACCCGCTCTCGGAGATCACGCACAAGCGGCGTCTCTCGGCTCTTGGACCGGGCGGTCTGTCGCGCGAGCGCGCCGGATTCGAAGTCCGCGACGTGCACCCGACGCACTACGGCCGCATCTGCCCGATCGAGACGCCGGAAGGTCCGAACATCGGTCTGATCTCGTCGCTCTCCTGCTTCGCCCGCATCAACGAGTACGGCTTCATCGAGAGCCCGTACCGCAGGGTGGTCAAGGGCGTCGGTGGTCGGACGAAGTCAAGATCCTGAACCCCGGCGACACCGACCTCAAGGTGGGCCAGGTGCTCACCGCGCACGGAAATCGAGAAGGCCAACCGCGACTCTGAGCGGCCAAGAAGCAGCCGCGCCGAGTTCGAGGCCCACTGCGAGTACCTGTCGGCCTGGGAAGAAGACAAGTACGTCATCGCCCAGGCCAACGTGGAGCTGGACGAGAAGGGCCGCATCGTCGCCGAACTGGTCAACGCCCGCCAGGCCGGCAACTTCGTCGCTGATGAGCCGCGGACGAGATCGAGTACATCGACGTCAGCCCGAAGCAGCTCGTCTCGGTGGCCGCCAGCCTGATCCCGTTCCTGGAGAACGACGACGCCAACCGCGCGCTGATGGGATCGAACATGCAGCGCCAGGCGGTTCCGCTGCTGCGCGCCGATGCGCCCTATCGTGGGCACCGGCATGGAGAAGGTGACCGCGCGCGATTCCGGCGCGGTGGTGCTCTGCAAGCGCGCCGGCGTGGTGGACTCGGTCGACTCCGAGCGCATCATCGTGCGCGTCGAAGGCAACGTCCACGAAGGCCAGATGTCGCGCGAAGTCGGCGCCGACATCTACCAGCTCACCAAGTTCAAGCGCTCCAACCAGAACACCTGCATCAACCAGAAGCCGATCGTCGAGCAGGGACAGCGCGTCACGCAAGGGCGAGGTGCTGGCCGACGGTCCCTGCACCGACCTGGGCGAACTGGCGCTGGGCCGCAACGTGCTGGTCGCCTTCATGCCCTGGCGCGGCTACAACTTCGAAGACGCCATCCTGGTCAGCGAGAAGCTGGTGAAGGAAGACTACTACACCTCGATCCACATCGAGGAGTTCGAAATCGAAGCCCGCGACACCAAGCTGGGCCCCGAGGAAATCACGCGCGACATTCCGAACATCGCCGAGAGCGTTCCTGCGCAACCTGGACGAGAGCGGCATCATCCGCATCGGCGCCACGGTGAAGCCGGGCGACATCCTGGTGGGCAAGGTCACGCCCAAGGGCGAAACGCAGCTCACGCCGGAAGAGAAGCTGCTGCGCGCCATCTTCGGCGAAAAGGCCGGCGACGTGAAGGACGCTTCGCTCTACTGCCCGCCGGGCATCGAGGGCGTCGTGGTCGACTGCAAGATCTTCTCCCGCAAGGGCGCGGAGCTGGACGAGCGCTCCAAGCGCATCCTGGAAGACGCAGATCGCAGCGGCTGCACCGCAACCTGGAAGACGAGAAGCGCATTCTGACCGACGAGCGCGCCAAGCGCCTCGCGGCCCTGCTCGAAGGCAAGGAGCTGCTGGCCGACCTGCACGACGAAAAGACCAACAAGAGGCTGCTCGCCAAGGGCGCCGAGCTGACGCGCGACGTGCATCGAGAAGATGCGCAAGCGCGCGACCTGAAGCGCATGCGCTTCAAGGACAAGGACCCGCGGCTGAACGAGCAGATCGACGAAATCGAAGAGATGACCTCGCGCCAGATCGCGGTGCTCGAGAAGATCACCGAAGAGAAGATCGCCAAGCTGCAGAAGGGCGATGAACTGCCGCCGGGCGTGATCAAGCTGGTGAAGGTCTACATCGCCATGAAGCGCAAGCTCTCGGTCGGCGACAAGATGGCCGGCCGCCACGGCAACAAGGGCGTCATCGCGCGCATCGTTCCGGAAGAGGACATGCCGTACCTGCCGGACGGAACGCCGGTCGAGATCGTGCTGAATCCGCTGGGCGTTCCCTCCCGTATGAACGTCGGACAGATTCTGGAAACGCACCTCGGCTGGGCCGGCCACAAGCGCTGGGCCTGCAGTTCGCCACGCCGGTGTTCGACGGCGCCACCGAAGCGCGAAATCAAGAAGCAGCTGGCCGAGGCCGAACTGCCCGACCTCCGGCAAAGTCGACGCTGTACGACGGCATGACCGGCATGCCGTTCGAGCAGCCGGTCACGGTCGGCTACATCTACATGCTGAAGCTGTCGCACCTGGTGGACGACAAGATCCACGCGCGCTCCATCGGACCGTACTCGCTGATCACGCAGCAGCCGCTGGGCGGCAAGGCGCAGTTCGGCGGCCAGCGCTTCGGCGAAATGGAAGTCTGGGCGCTGGAAGCCTACGGCGCCGCTTACATCCTGCAGGAACTGCTGACGGCCAAGTCCGACGACGTCTACGGCCGCGCCAAGATCTACGAAGCCATCGTGAAGGGCGAAGCCGCCGTCGAGCCGGGCGTGCCGGAATCGTTCAACGTGCTTGATCCGCGAACTGCAGTCGCTCTGCCTGGACGTCGAGCTGATGAAGAAGCCGAGCGAAGATCTGGAAACCGCGCGGGCGGCGGACTAAGGAAGGACCGGAAAGGACAGGAGGCTCACTATGTATCGATCTGCACCGTACGATCGAGCGAACCTGATTGCGGATTTCGATTCCATCCGCATCAGCCTTGCATCTCCGGAGAAGATCCGCAGCTGGTCCCACGGCGAAGTCACCAAGCCGGAGACCATCAACTACCGCACCTTCAAGCCGGAGCGCGACGGGCTGTTCTGCGCCCGCATCTTCGGCCCGATCGCCGGACTGGGAGTGCTTGTGCGGCAAGTACAAGCGCATGAAGCACCGCGGCGTCATCTGCGACAAGTGCGGCGTCGAAGTCACGCTTGTCGCGCGTGCGCCGCGAGCGCCTGGGCCACATCGAACTGGCCAGCCCCTGCTCGCACGTCTGGTTCTTCAAGGGCCTGCCGAGCCGCATCGGCCACCTGCTCGACATCACGCTGCGCGACCTGGAGCGCGTGCTCTACTTCGAAGCCTTCGTCGTCGTCGAGCCCGGCGAAGTGCACCGGACCTGAACCGCGGCGAAGTCATCACCGACGAGCGCAAGCGGCAGCTCGACCAGGAGTTCCCCGGCAAGTTCGTCGCCATGATGGGCGCCGAGGGCATCAAGGAACTGCTCAAGCAAGATCGACGTCGAGCGCTCTCAGCGTCGAGATCCGCGAGAAGATGAAGACCGAGACGTCGCAGCAGAAGAAGCTGAAGTTCGCCAAGCGCCTGCGCGTGGTGGAGAGCTTCCGCAAGTCGCGGCAACAAGCCGGAGTGGATGATTCTGGACGTGATTCCGGTCATTCCGCCGGAACTGCGCCCGCTGGTGCCGCTCGATGGCGGCCGTTTCGCCACCTCCGATCTGAACGACCTCTACCGCCGCGTCATCAACCGCAACAACCGGTTGAAGAAGCTGATCGAGCTGCACGCGCCCGACGTCATCGTGCGCAACGAGAAGCGCATGCTGCAGGAAGCCGTCGACGCGCTGTTCGACAACGGCCGCCGCGGCCGCGTGCTGCGCGGCGCCAACAACCGCCCGCTCAAGTCGCTCTCCGACACGCTCAAGGGCAAGCAGGGCCGCTTCCGCCAGAACCTGCTCGGCAAGCGCGTCGACTACTCCGGCCGTTCCGTCATCGTGGTCGGCCCGGAACTGAAGCTGCACCAGTGCGGCCTGCCCAAGAAGATGGCGCTCGAGCTGTTCAAGCCGTTCATCTATCACCGGCTCGAGCAGCGCGGCCACTGCACCACCATCAAGCAGGCCAAGGAACTGGTCGAGCAGCAGGATCCGGTGGTGTGGGACATCCTCGAAGAGGTCATCAAGGACCACCCGATCCTGCTCAACCGCGCTCCCACGCTGCACCGCCTCGGCATTCAGGCGTTCGAGCCCGTGCTGGTCGAAGGCAAGGCCATCAAGATTCACCCGCTGGTCTGCACGGCGTTCAACGCCGACTTCGACGGCGACCAGATGGCGGTTCACATTCCGCTGTCGCCGGAAGCGCAGATCGAAGCCTCCACGCTGATGCTGTCGGCCAACAACATCCTCTCGCCGGCGCACGGCAGCCCGATCGCCGTCCCGACCCAGGACATGGTGCTGGGCTGTACTACCTGACCAAGGCGCGCCCGGGCACCAAGGGCGAAGGCCGCACGTTCGCCTCCATCGACGACGTGCTGATCGCGCTCGAAATGGGCGAGGTCGAAACGCTGACGCCCGATCAAGCTGCGCTACACCGGCAAGGTCATCGACCTGGCGCACGGCCTTCGACAGCCAGAACATGCTGCACACCGAGCCGATCGAGTTCAACAAGCAGTACATGGAAACCACCGTCGGCCGCGTGATCCTGAACGACATCCTGCCCGAGGAGATGCCGTTCATCAACGGCCTGCTCAAGAAGAAGGGCCTCGACGCAACTGGTGCAGTACTGCTACCTGAAGTTCGGCCTGCAGATCACGGTGCAGATGCTGGACGAGGTCAAGGACCTCGGCTTCCTCTACGCGACCCGCGCCGGCATCTCGATCGGCATCGACGACATGGTGGTGCCCGGCGAGCAAGGCCGCGCTGGTGCGCGACGCCGAGAAGGCAAGTGGTGGAGGTGCAGAACGCAGTACCAGGAAGGCGCCATCACCCACGGCGAGCGCTACAACAAGATCATCGAAATCTGGTCGAAGGTCACCGAGCGCGTCTCCGAGAGATGTTCAAGGCCGATGGAAGAGGACGACCGCACCGGCCGCTACCTCAACCCGATTTACATCATGGCCGACTCCGGCGCGCGCGGATCGAAGCAGCAGATCCGCCAGCTCTCCGGTATGCGCGGCCTGATGGCCAAGCCCTCGGGCGAGATCATCGAGACCCCCATCACGGCCAACTTCCGCGAAGGCCTGAACGTGCTGCAGTACTTCATCTCGACGCACGGCGCCCGCAAGGGTCTGGCCGACACCGCGCTGAAGACGGCCGATTCCGGCTACCTGACGCGCCGCCTGGTGCGACGTGGCGCAGGACGTGATCGTCAGCGAGAACGACTGCGGCACCGGCGACGGCATCTACGTGGAGCCGATCGTCGAATCGGGCGAGATCATCGAGCCGCTGCGCGACCGCATCGTCGGCCGCGTGGCGCTCGAAGACCAGCACGACTACGAAGGCAACGTGATCGTCGGCGTCAACCAGGAGATCACCGAAGAACTGGCCAGCGCGATTCAGGCGGCCGGCATCGAGCGCGTCAAGATCCGCTCCGTGCTGACCTGCGAATCCAGGCGCGGCGTCTGCCAGCTCTGCTACGGCCGCAACCTGGCCACCGGCCGGCTGGTGGAGCGCGGCGAAGCGGTGGGCGTCATCGCGGCGCAGTCCATCGGCGAGCCCGGCACGCAGCTCACGATGCGTACGTTCCACATCGGCGGCGCGGCGACCGGATCAGCGAGCAGTCCACGCAGGACGCCAAGTCCGACGGTTTCGCGCAAGTACATCGGCATCAAGACGGTCCGCAACGAGAAGGGCGAGCTGATCGCCATGAACCGCAACGGCATCGCTCGCGGTGGTCGACGAGAAGGGCCGCGAGAAGGAGCGCTACCAGGTGGTCTACGGCGCCAAGCATCCTGGTCGAGACGGCGCGCCGGTCAAGGCCAACCAGATCCTGCTCGAGTGGGATCCGTACACCTTCTCGATCCTGACCGAGATTTCAGCGGCACGGTCCACTTCAAGGACCTGATCGAGGGCGTCACCTTCCAGGAGCAGGTGGACGAAGTCACCGGCATGTCGCAGTGGGTGGTCATCGATTCGCCCGATGAGAAGCGGCATGCCGACGGTCGTCGTCCGGCCCGACGGCGGCGGCAAGCGCGACGAGCAAGCGCTACCTCATGCCGACCCACGCCCACCTGATGGTGCGCGACGGCGACGAGGTGCACGCCGGCGACGTGCTGGCCAAGATCCCGCGCGCAACCACCAAGACCAAGGACATCACCGGCGGTCTGCCGCGCGTGGTCGAGCTGTTCGAAGCGCGCAAGCCGCGCGAGACGGCCGTCATCGCGCGAGATCAACGGCGTGGTCAGAATCGGCGAAGTCGCAAGGGCCTGCGCAAGATCTACGATCATGGGCGACGACGGCCGAGCAGCGCGAGTACTCGCATCCCGCGCGGCGTTCACATCAACGTGCAGGAAGGCGAGCGCGTCAAGGCCGGCGATCCGCTGATGGACGGTCCGCGCAACCCGCACGACATTCTGCACGTGCTCGGCGAGAAGGAACTGCAGAAGTACCTGGTCAACGAGATTCAGGAAGTCTACCGGCTGCAGGGCGTCAACATCAACGACAAGCACCTGGAAGTGATCGTCCGCCAGATGATGCGCTGGGTGAAGATCGAGGACATCGGCGACACCGAGTTCCTGCCCGAGGAAGTGGTGGACAAGTTCCAGTTCCGCGAAGAGAACGAGCGAGTCGATCGAAGCCGGCGGACGCCCGGCACAGGGCACGCCCGTGCTGCTCGGCATCACCAAGGCGTCGCTCTCCACCGACTCGTTCATCTCCGCGGCCTCGCTTCCAGGAGACCACGCGCGTGCTCACCGAAGCCGCCATCAACGGCAAGGTGGACTACCTGCGCGGCCTCAAGGAGAACGTCATCATGGGCCGCCTGATCCCGGCCGGTACCGGCATGGAGTACTACCGGCGCGTGAAGATCGCCGGCGAGGACGTCGTCGAAGAGCCGGTGCAGGAGCAGGATCCGCTGCTCGCCGACGCTCTCAACATCTACGACGAAGAGACCAAGAGCGGCTACATGGTTTCCGCCGAAGGCCTCGACTTCAACATCGACGAACCGCTGACCGAAGCCGAGTAATCGGAAGGCCCATCAGTCAAATACCACCGCCGCCATCGAAGCCGTCAAGCTTCGATGGCGGCTTTCTACTATGACTCGAAGACAACTCCTCATTGCAGGGTCGGCCGCGGCGACGGCCGGCGCCTATCCGCTGGTCTTCGAGCCTGCGTGGCTCGAACAGACTACGACCCGTGTTTCCCTTGGCGGCGCCAGTCGAGGCTCGCTGAGAGTTCTGCACCTCAGTGACTTCCACGCCGATTTCCGGGATCCGCTCTCGCCGGTCGGCCATGCGATCGACCTCGGACTTTCGATGAATCCCGACGTCGTCTGCATCACGGGCGATTTTTGCTCGCTTGGCTCGGACGTGGATGAGCGCCAGTATACGGCTGTGCTGCGGAAGTTAACCAGCGTCAAGCCCACATTCGCGTCGCTTGGCAACCACGATGGAGGACGCTGGACGAAACGGAATGGCGGCTCCGGCACAAGCGCAGTGATCCGCCGGATTCTCGAACAGGCAAACGTCAATCTTCTACACAACAAGGCTACGGTGTTCAGGGCGGGTGAAGGCGAATTCCTTATCGCCGGTGTTGGTGACCTTTGGACTGGCGAGGTAGACCCTGCTCGCGCCTTCAAGGATCAGCGGAGCGATCTCCCCACCTTGCTGCTGTCTCACAACCCGGACAGCAAGGAAATCCTGCAAAGACACCGCTGGGATCTGATGTTGTGTGGACATACGCACGGAGGACAGGTGATTCTGCCACTCGACGGCCCGCGGCTCGCGCCGGTCCGGGACAAGCGGTTCGTGGCAGGAGTGAAGCCTTGGGATGGACGGCAGATCTGCGTTTCGCGAGGAGTGGGCAATTACCTCCATGTGCGATTCCGGTGCCGCCCCGAAGTCGGATTGCTCGAGGTCGTCACCGGTTGAGCTGGCGAAGCTCGCGGATGCGAATACCGCGAAATGCGACCGCGGATTCATGATGTTGGAAGGCGATGTGGGAGCGGCGGACCGCGAGCTTCTCCAGCATCCGAGCCGAATTGAGGCGGCGCGCGGCAAGAGCTGCCGCCAGTTCAGGCGAGCCGATGGCATAGGCCAGAACTCGCGAGCCGTTGATCCAGTGTTCGACGGAGTTGCCGTTCACGGCGAGGCGGGCCGAATTCCATTCGCCGGCCGGGCGGGCGGCACGCGAAGTGGGGGCGAGGTAGTTATAGAGGGCGCCGGAGACGTGGAGAGGCGAATCCTGGCCGGCGGGGCTGGCGTCGTCGACAAGCTGGAACTCGAAACCGAGTGAAGTCTCGTGCGTGATGCCATTGTTGAGCTGATCCGAGGCCCACTGCTGGATGAGGTATTTGATGCCGGTGTTGGCGCCGGGCTCGACGCGCCACTCGAACTCGAGTTCGAAATTCTCGTAGGCTGCTTCAGTCCACAGGTCGGCCTGCAATTTCGAGGCGGGATTGGAGTGGATTGCGCCGTCGCGGACAAACCAGCTCACCGCGGGGTCGGTGCGACCGGAAGGCGAACGGAAATTGTTGAGTGTCCGGCCGTCGAATAGATTGATCCACCCGGAGGCGGCAAGGAGACTGAGAACAAGGCAAGTCACGTCATTCCCATTCTTGCGCAGGGGAGAAGACGCTCATGATGTCGGCGACCATGGCCTCATGGGATGGAAAACGGGTCTCGTCGTAGCAGCCCAGCGGATTCTCCGTGGCATTGACGAGGCAGCGATTGCAGTAGGTGCAAGGCCGGTCGGGGCGGTCTTTACCGGATTTCCATTGCAGCGGCAGATCGGGGTTGGCGATCAGCGAGCGCGCGATGGAGACGGCGTCGCACCTTCCGGCGTTAAGTGCTGCGTTGATGAAGGAAGCCGTCTGGTAGCCGCCAGTGCAGATCACCGGGATTCCGACTGCGCGCTTGACAGCGTGCGCGTCGGCGAGGTTGACACCCTCGATCACACTGCCGGCCTCCTTTTTCCAGCGCCTGCGAAAGAAGTCCGAGGTCAGTTTGCCGCGGAAGAAAACGAAGTTGCGAAAGGTCTTCGTTCCGCTTGAAATCAGGCTGTCGTAGGTTTTGACAAGGGAGTCGATCGGAAGATCGCCGGCGGGATTGCGCGGGTGCGGGAAGAAGGCGCCCGAGGAGACGTGGATGGCGTCGACTCCTGCCTGTTCGAGCCATTTGCAGACCTCGACGGATTCCTTGATCGTGTTGCCGCGGTTCTCTCCGGTTACCATGGCGTTGGCCATCTCGGTTGTCGAGAGCTTGACCTGCAGATGGAAGTCAGCGCCCACGGTCTGCCGGATGGCGGCGACGACTTCGAGCAGGAAGCGGGCACGGTTCTCCAGCGGTCCCCCATACTCGTCATCACGGTCGTTGATCGCGGAAGACAGGAACTGTGTAAACAGGTAGCCGTTGGCGGCATGAAGTTCGATGCCGTCGAGACCTGCCTCGCGGGCGCGGCGGGCGCCCTGGGCAAAGCACTCGACGATCTCCTTGATCTGAGGGACAGTGGCGCGTTCGGTCTCGAAGCCGTGCAGCGGGTCGGGCCTGTCGGTGGAGGAGAGGCCTTTTTCGAACTCGATTCCAGGGATGTCGCGCTGGCGTCCGCCGTGACTGAGCTGCAGGATGAACCTGCAGTCGTGCTCGTGCACTCGAGCCCCAAGTTCGCGCCAGAAGGGGATGCGCTCGTCGCGGTCAATTGTGGCGTAGTTAGGAACGATGCGCCCCCGGATGTGGACCGGGACAAACGAGGAAACAATCGCCCCTACCCCTCCCTTGGCGAACTTGACCTCCCAGTTGATTCGCGCCAGCGTACCTGAGCCGTCATAGTTGTCGAAGCGCCCGCTCATGTTGGATCGGAAGATTCGGTTTTTGACCGACAGGTTGCGGAACTGGAGCGGCGTGAAGACAGTGCTCGCCATTCCGCCCTACTCCACTTTCTTCCAGGGGTGAAATGCGTTGACGACCCCATCCAGTGCCGGTGCCAAGGCTGGGAAGTGGCGGCGCAGGACGAGCAGCATTGTGGTCGTTTTGACATGTTCAATTCCGAGATCGGTGTAGATCTCAGGGCGGAAATCGTCCGTGTAGAAGCGGTCCGACTTGAGCCTGCGCGAGGCCATCAGCACGAAGATGCGGAAGGCGGTTTCGGAGAAGCCGAAGCCGTCCGGGAGCGGCTCGGCGTAGAGACCGGTCATGAGGTCTACAGCTTCGAGGTCGTTGTTGTACACGCTGCGGATCTCCTCCCGCCAGACAGCATTGTCGGTGATTTCTTCGAAACTCTTCACCGGCTCGAGGTGAACGAGGCGGCGGAACCGGTTGTACCGGGGCACTCCTCGTTCACGGTCACGCAGGATGTCGACGGCAGCCAGATCAAGCCTTTCACCGCTGTCCCGGAGCAGATTCTGAAGGTGCCGTGGATAGTTGTGCATGCGGATGGCTCCGGGGTGCATCCTGCCGAAAGAGTAGAAGAGGTCCGTAAAGGAGTGCTGATCGCGGACCTTGAGCCCTTCGCGCCCCGGAGATGGCGGGCAGTTCGAGCTGCGCGAGAACCTTGTCGTCGGCGGCCGAACGGATCGTGTAATCGTCCGGCATCAGCGCGTGCATGCGATAGACGGAGACGAACTCCTCAGTGAGCGAGTAGGGGGCGGAGTGGTGGTCGGCATGAGAGCCGACGATGCCGCCGAGCAGTTCGCTGTCGTCGAGGAACTTGAAGACTTCCTGGAATTCGCCGGAAACACCGTTCCAATTGGTGTTCATGGCGATTTGTATTGTCGGGTGGGGAATGATGGCGCAGGTCCACTCAACGGTATGAATCTTGGCCATCAACGCCGAATTGATCAGACGGGCCTTGTCGTAGAGCCACTGATCAGTAGCGTCGGGATGATGGTGGCGCAAGACGTCGCAGAGGTAATTGTGCTCGAGTGCGAACAGGCCATGGAGCATGGAAAGGCCAATCCAGCCATTGTCGGTGAACCCGGTGTTTTCGTTGCCCGTGTCGGCGTCCAGGGGAATGCGGCCTTCCGTCGAGACTCGAAGCTTGCCCTGGAAAAAGCTGCGGATGCGGGCGGCTGCTTTGGCGTCTGAGCCGTAAATGCCGGAACCGTCCCACCAATGCGAATTCTCATTGGCGTAGGCAGGCGGACGGCCCTCAACCGTGGGACCGTCCGGCACAGAAGCGGGGACCTTCATGACGCCGCCGGGAAAGGTGTCGCCGGGGGCAAGCGGAATGATGTGTTGATCCGTGTCGGAACGTTTGTGGACGAACCAGTCGTGCACCATGAACTGGATCCAGGATGCAGCCAGCAGGTTGAGGATCGTGGCGGGCTGAAACGTGTGCCGCGTCATCAACGCAAGCGATACCTGGCGAGGGCTCGGCTTCATAAGGTTGGGTATGTCCGGAAATGTCTCCGCAAGAGGTACGTTCCGTCCGAAGCGGCGACCGGTGGCTCCCATATGGGGGCACTTGAGGTCGTTCCATGTGCCGTCATAGGTGCGGGATTGGAGGACATTGTCTTCGACGGGGCCGGCGGCCTCCGGAAGAGGCGGATGCTCGGTGTCGTGAAGGTTGCTCCGCCGGAGCTCATTGCGGATCTCGATCAACCGGGGAAAGGCGAGGATGCGTGGGAGTTTGAACCACGGCCGCCGATGCTGAAGGAAGTCTCCGATGCGCGAGAGAAGGGAAGTGCCAGTGTTGCCCATCTCGTGAAGATAGACGAAACGCTATGGAAAGGAAAGGGGAAAAGAACCATCCTGGCATATCAAGTCGTTCCGGGCTCGCTCGCAGGCCGGGAGTTTTTACCGGCGACCCTCTCCACAAAGCGTTGATATCGCATGATGGCCACCTCTTTGCACTCCTGGAAGCAGGAGAAAGATTCGAATGCAGCTTTCGCCCCATGTGCGGCCACACAGCAGCGTGAACGACGTTTGCCCAATCAGCCTCGACGCTGCGTGCTCGACCATTTTCGGGCGCGTGCAAGCCGGAGAACGCGCTTTGGTTCTGCTCGAATTTGACGAAGTGCTTGCGCCGCAGCGGGATGAAGGCGGCGATGATAGCGTGCCGGCCAACGTCATTGAGTGCTTGAAGGTCATTGCCCGCAGCGATAGAGCCGTCGTGGGGGTCCTCAGCGGGCAATCTCTCTCAGATCTGATGTCCCGAGTCGGTATCGACGGATTGGTGTATGCGGGAAACCACGGCCTTGAAATCAGAGGCAGAGGGCTGAACCTGGTCGATCCATTTGCGTTTCTCCTCGAGCCGGCCTTGCGCCAGATCGTAGATGAACTCATGGACGCGACTTCCAGGCTGAGATCCCTGCGTTTGCAAAACAAACGGTTGACCGCTACCGTACATTTCTCCGCGGAGAGCGAGGAGGATTGGGACTTCGCAGGCGAAACCTGCCGCCGGGTCCTCGAAAGGCACCCTCAGTTCCGACTGAGTGAGCGAAGGGGAGCTTTCGATATTATGCCCAGAACCGATTGGAACAAAGGGGCCGCGGTCGATTGGATCAGTGGACAACTAGGAATGAAGGATGCTGTGCTTGTCTACGTGGGCGCGGATGGCTCCGACGAGCAAGCGTTCGAAGCTCTGCCCGAAGCCATCACAGTGAAGGTGGGCGGGGGACTGACGAAAGCCTGCTCTCGCGCTCAATCTCCCGGAGAGATATGGTCACTTCTTGACCTTCTCGCCGATGCCCTTGGCCGCATCTAAAGCCTAACTTGACGGTAAGAGTTACTTAACGCGGCGCACAAACTCCATCTCCCCTTTCACTTGCGAAGCACAATTCAGCTCGCCACATTAAACAAGAAGCCGCTCCCGCTGAAAACAAAGGGGAATGCGCATTAATCTATGTAACTATTTTTCGCCGTTTCGGAAAAAGCTGCCTCAAATTCAATCGCCGCGTTGGCCCCCCACTTGCACATAGATAGTAGCGGCCAAAGTCTGGCACGCCGAGCCTTGAAAGGACTCAGAGACCATGAAAAAGTTCATCACATTGATCGGATTAGCAACAGTGTTTTCGATGCTGGCGCTTGCAGGCAGCTGGTCGGGAAAGCTGTTGGATGCTGCATGCTATGACCAGAACAAGAAATCCGCGGAATGCGCTGCGACTGCGACGACCACCGTTTTCGCGATTGAGGCGACGGATAAAGTCTTCAAACTGGACGATACGGGCAACTCCAAGGCTGCAGCAGCTCTGAAGAATCGCGCCGATCGTTCGGCCGACCCCTCCAAGCCGCAATCGAAGGAAGTCATGGCCCAAGTAACCGGCGACGAGAAGAACGGGGTCATCACCGTAGAGACCATTGAAGTGCGGTAACCCAACTAACTGCCAATCAGTTAATTTCCTCTAACTTGATCGGGGGAAAGTCTTTGCGGTTTCCATCCCATTCCTTTTGGCATAAGCTGAGGAAGGATGGCCTCGCTAACTTCCTTCCGGTCACAGGGGTTATTCGTCTGTTCCATTCTCTTGGCAGTCTCGGGCGTCTCCAGTGCAAGAGAGATGCCGCGGGACTTGGCCCCATCTGAGCGCGAACCCTTTGCGGACCAATATCTCCGTGAAAGGCTCGCGCTTTGGCAACGGCGCCTGCAGCTTGAGGGCTGGAGCATTTCGGTCGAAATGACTCACCCTGAGAGGCTAAGGCCTGAGACGCTTGGCAACATTCGCTGGGATCCTGGCAAGAAGACCGCCACGATCCGGGTCCTGCATGCTGCCCAGTACCGGAAGCCCTTCGACGACGCGTTGAAGGACATGGAATTCACCCTCGTCCACGAGTTGATTCACTTGACCCTTTCCCCATTGCCGCGCAACGAGGCCAGCCGCTCCGAGGAAGAGCGCGCGATCGATCGCCTTGTGCACGCACTCCTCCAGCGTGATCGTACAGATTGACCCAGATCCTCCATCTTCCCCACCCAATGCGCTGTCGCCGCGCTGTTGTCAGGCTTGACTTTGACAACCATTTGGTTTTTAAGGGATATGCCTGAACTTGCGTGGTCGACTCAGACTATACTTTGAGGACCAGTTGTCAGACGCAGGTTCGATGGGGGAAAGGCAGTCATGCAGGACTCGATCGATCGAATGGGAGCCCATTGGCTCTTTCTGCAGGCGGTCCTGTTGTGCGTCTGTCTGGTCGGAGCTTCGCAGGCCTGGCCGCAATACTTCTCACAGACCAGAAGCGCTCCCGACCTCGGCCTCGGTAGCATCTTCGGCGCCGCAACCCCTTCACGTGACGCTCCGATCTTTGAATCGGCCTGGGCCGAACTGGTGAAGCTGGTGGCCGCCGGTCTAGTGGGAATCATGGTCACCATGGTGCACCGCCGGTATCAAGGGGAAAAGGCTCCGAACCGCTCACTGATACAGGCGGCAGTTCTGCTCTGCATCTCCGGCGCGCTGATGATGATCATCATCGGCAACTCGACGGCGCGCGCGCTGGGGATTGCCGGGGGCGCCAGCATCATCCGCTTCCGCACGCCGGTGGACGATCCGAAGGACGCGATCCTGTTGTTCATCGTTCTAGCCTTGGGAATGGCGACCGGTCTCGGCGCGTTTGCCGTGACCGGTCTGGCGACCCTCTTTCTGTGTGTATTCCTGGCCTTCCTGGACCGCTTTGGCGAAGTCAAGCCGCGGACCCTCAGCCTGGATCTGGTGGCGGTGGGCCAGCAGTTTCCTCTCGACCACGTCCAGTCGGTGCTGCGTGGAGAGGTGGATTTCTTTGAAGCCCAAAGGGTCGCACAAGGGAACGAGGCCGCCATGCGGTTCCTCGTGAAGGTCGGATCGAGCACCTCGCTGGCCTGGATCAGCGACAAGCTGATGGCCGGGGGCGCGGGAGGCTTGAAGTCCGTGAGTTGGGAACCTGTCAAAAAGTCCGTGGAGTAGGTAGTCACGTTGAACGAACGACTGATCCTTGCCCCTGAATACAGGCGTGAAGCCTTTCTCGAGATGATCGGCGCCGCACGACAGCGGATCCGGCTCTCCATGTTCCGCTGCACCGACTTCAAGATCATGGACGCCTTGGGCGATGCTCTGTCGCGCGGCGTTGCAGTGGAGCTGCTCCTCACGCAGCGGGCAAAGGGATGGGAGAAGAAGATTCGCGAACTGGGGCAGTACCTGGAAAGCATGGGAGCCCATGTGCAGCGGTACCGGGAACCGAGCATCAAATATCACGCAAAGTACATGGTGGTCGACGGCGCCCGCGCCCTTGTCACATCCATGAACCTGATGAAGAGGCACTTCGAAAAGACCAGTGATTATATGCTCGCCACCGAAGACCCCGAGGTGGCTGCAAGCCTGGACTGTCTGTTCCATCACGATTTCGCGAGTTCCGGCCAGAGCCTGGTGGAGGGGCTATGTCCAAGGCTGATTCTGGGACCAGAGTATTCGCGGAGCCGGCTGCGAGAACTGTTCGAAAGCGCCAGCAGGTCGATTCTGATCGCCGACCATCGCGTGACGGACCCTGAGATGCTGGCCCTCCTGGAGCGACTGGAAGCCCGGGGAGTGGTGGTTAGGGTTCTCGGCAAAGGCGCGATCGCCGGGTTGAAGTCGCATGGCAAGGCGACGGTGATTGACGGCAAGTTGGGAATCCTCGGCAGCATCTCCCTATCTCAACCGAGCCTGGACATGAGACGCGAATTGGCCGTCTGCTTTGACTCGCCCGCACTGGTCTCTGAACTGGAGCAGTTTTCTGGAGAAATCAGGGGAAGGGCTGGCGATGTCGGGCGTACGGGTGGCCGCCTTGGCTGGGGTGGGCGATTCCGACGAAGACGAAGAGGAGGAAACCGACGAGTGAGAAGACCCCGTCTGGCTTCGCTCATCGTCCTTCTAGCCGGGGCGCCGCTGCTGGCACAGGATACGGAGCAAGAGAAGGAACAGGCCGAGAAGGAGCCGAAGAACGAGGGCGTTCGTTTCGTCTGGAAAAAGCACCCTTCGTTTCGCGCCGGCGACTGGCTGCGGATTGATTTCCGCGCCCGCTTTCAACTGGATTGGTCCACGCGCGATCCGGAAACCAAGAGCGGCGACGACCTCTTCGATTTGACGAGAAAGCGCCTGGCGATCGAGGGAACCTTTCTGCGCTGGTTTGAGTTCGAAGTTTCCCGCGAGCTTTCCGAGACTGATTTTCCGTGGAAGGACGTATACGGCAATTACCGTTTGAACAAATCCTTCCAGGTGCGAGGCGGCCGTTTCCGAATCCCCTTCAGCCAGGACCAACTCACCGGACCCACGAATTTGGACTTCGTGGATCGTTCGAGAATCGCCGATCGGCTGGCGCCCAACCGCGACACCGGGGTGGTGGCCCACGGGTCCTTTTGGGAGGGCGGGGTGTTGAAGTACCAGGCGGGCTGGTTCTTTAACGATGGTGACAATGCTGCGGACCGCTTGAACCGCCGTACCGGCGGGACAACGTTCGCCTCTCGTCTCACCGGACGACCTTTGTCGGGGATTAATCTCTTCCAAAATGTGACGCTGGGGGCGGCGGTGACGCACTCGAATGTGCCGGAAGGCCTGTTTGGGCTGCGCGGCAGAACCACGTCAAAAGAGACCTTCTTCCCCGAGTATTTTGTCAACGGAACGCGGCTGCGTGCAGGCGCGGAGTTTTCCTGGGTGCCCGGCCCGTTTGCTCTCAAGGCGGAATACATCACCGTTCGGGAACAACGTCTGGGTCAGGGCCTGCGCGAGGAGGACATTCCCGACCTGCTGGAACGTGGCTGGTATGTCTATGGCACATGGGTAGTTACAGGACAGAACAAAGAGAAGGGCTTGGCCCGCGGACGGCGCTTGCCGTTCATCGGCAAGCATCCTCTTGGGGCGGTGGAACTTGCGGTCCGCGCCGAGTGCCTCCGATTTGCCAGTGACACCGGCGCCGGACGACCTTCGCGCTCTCTTCGCGCCGTCAACATCCTCCAGACCAGCGACCGGGCCTGGACCTTTGGCGTGAACTGGTACATCAATCAGTGGGTGAAGGCCCAAGCGAACTTCACTCGCGAATACTTGGAGGACGCTTTCCGCGCTCCCATCCAGGGCGTGAACCTTTACTGGGTGTATAAATATCGTCTCCAGTTGTCGCTATAACGGCGCATACTAATAGACACAGAGGAGCCCTATGGGAAGGAAACTCGGATCCTTGCTACTGCTCTTCGCATTAGGAGCACTGGGCCAAACCGCCGAAGAGTTCTTCGACGACAAACAACTGCACGAAATCCGCCTGACGATCCATCCCAAGGACTGGGGTGCGCTCGTTCAGAATTACCAAGACAATACCTACTACCCGGCCAACATCGAATGGCGGGGATTGGTTGTTGAGAACGTCGGAATCCGCTCGAAGGGCCGGACAAGCCGCAGGGCAACCAAGCCAGGACTGCGGGTCGACTTCAACAGGTTCGAGGAACAGGAGTTCCTGGGACTCAAAGCGTTCCTGCTGGACAACAACATCTCGGACTACGGAGTGATGCGCGAGCGTCTGGCGTCGATCGTATGGCGCGAGATGGGTTTGCCGGCGCCGCGGGAAACGCACGCGCGATTGTTCGTCAATGACAAGTACATGGGCGTGTACACGATGCTGGAGGACACCGACAAGCGCTACCTGAAGAAGTGGTTCAACGAAGACACCGGGTGGCTTTATGAATTCGTCCACCGAGATGGCTATCGATTTGAGTATCTCGGCGCAGATCCTGAAGCGTATGTGCCTGTGCTTTTCAAGCCAGAGACGAACGACAGCCATCCGGAAGCGCAGGTGATTGAAGAGATGCTGCGTGTCATCAATCAGTCGTCGGATCAGGAGTTTCCCAAGGCGATCGAGACCTACCTGGACGTGAAGCAGTTCCTCACCCATCTGGCGGCGGAAACGTATGTCGCCGAATGGGACGGGATTCTGAGTGACGCAGGGGTAAACAACATCTACTTCTACCGGTTTTGGGGCGGCAAGCGGGGGGTGGTGCTCTTCAAGGACAAGGACATCAGTTTCTCCGGAAGTGACTATGAGGTATTGAAGAACGCCGGCCAGAACGTGCTCGTTCGCCGCTTGATGGCGGTCCCGGAATGGAAGGCCTTCCTCCATGACGAGATTCGCCGCGCCGGCGCGCTTGCGGGCGGCGAAGGGGGCTTGCTAGACCAGCAGATTGACAGTATCCTCCTACAAATACGAGCTGCAGTGCTGACGGATTCACTCAAGGAATGCAGCACCGGCGTTTGTCCGGTGAGCGAGTCCAACGCC
The DNA here is from genome assembly GCA_963714395.1 of Bryobacteraceae bacterium. Lineage (GTDB taxonomy): Bacteria > Acidobacteriota > Terriglobia > Bryobacterales > Bryobacteraceae > JACADU01. The sequence goes on along the minus strand of CAVQOO010000013.1, from coordinate 120,953 downwards.
GAGTTTGAACGGCACGTTGAGTTTCTGCGAGATTTCGCCAAGAACCGGCAGGCCGAGGTCATTCGCCAACTCGGGCTGGAACCGAAACCGTAACAACAAAGGAGGGCAATGGCGGTCACAAGAAGATCGGTACTGAAAGCTGCCGCAACTTCTCCCCTCTGGCCATCTCTGCTGAATGCAGCAGAACTCTCCCGCTACCCGTGTCTGCAGAACGTCGGTGCGAATCAGGCCACCGTGTTGTGGACAACCCGGGAATCTTTTGAGTGCAGCGCTGTCATCGCGGCGACGTCCAATCTACAAGCTGATCGGACCATCCGTGCACAGAGCCGGACGCATCTTCCCGCCGACACTCAGATGCCGACCGCATTCACCCTCCACAGAGCGGACTTCACAGGGCTTGAACCGGATACGGTTTACTATTACGCGATCTACTCCGGCAATCAGAACCTCACGCCATTTCGCCTTGGGGTGGTGCCATTTCGTACTGCCCAGCGGCCCGGGACAGCGTTCCGATTCCTGGTTCTCGGCGATTCAGGGCTCTCGTCGCCGGAACAGATCCAAATAGCCGGCCGGATGGAGAAAGAGGATAACGTCGGTTTCGTGATCCATGTTGGCGACATCGTGTACCCGGTGGCAACCTTTGCCGATTTCGAAACCAACCACTTTCAGCACTACCGGAATCTCATGCCTGGGGTGCCGTTCTTTCCCTGCCTGGGAAATCACGATGTGGAAGCCGACCAGGGCAGTTCGTATCTTGCCAACCATGTGCTGCCCGACTCCGGCGTGACAGGCCGGGACCAGGGCCACTACTATTCCTTCGACTGGTCCGATGCGCACTTCGTCAGCCTGGACAGCAACCTGATGAAGGACGCCTGGCTCTCGCAGCCGATGCTGGATTGGTTGGAACGGGACCTGGCACGCACACAGAAGCTCTGGAAGATCGTCTATTTCCATCACACGCCATACGACGTCAGGCGAGGCCATGATATGGAAGAAATAGGGGTCCGCGAGCGGCTACTCCCTATCCTTGATCGCTATGGTGTGCAATTGGTTTTGGCAGGTCACCACCATTCCTATCAGCGAACCGTGCCGGTCTTCGCGGGGAATCCGGTGGAAGCCGGACGGGGAACCGTCTATGTCACGTCGGGCGGCGCCGGCGCCTTGCTCTATACGGACAACAATCATCCGTTCAATGTGGTGGGAATGGCGGAGTATCACTACATGCGATTCGACGTGCGCGGCGAGGAACTGACCGCAGTCGCCCTGGCTCCCGATGGACGAGAACTCGACCGGTTCACAATGCAGGCCACGCCGACGCTGATTCTTGACGAACGGCGCCCTGTAGACCCCTGTTATTCGTTAGACTGTCGGGACGACAAGCGGTGATGGGCCTCGTCATGCCCGTAGCAGCCGGCCGGCGCCGGCGTCCTTTTCCAATCCGGCTTGCAGGGCATCGAGCAATTCCCGTTGTTCGAAGCGTGGAGAGAGCCTCTCCATCTGCGTGAAGCAGAACTGGGGGAAACCCGCACCGAGGCGGCCCTTGTCGAGCCAATAACTGGCTTCAGTCCGGGGCGCAAACTCGAACAACGCGGATAACCACTGAGCCGAAAGCCCCGCGGCCCGTCCCACTCCGATCGCGGTCCGGGTGTAAGGAGCGGCAACCACGGTATAGCCTTCAGCCATGGCCGGCTCGATCTCCCAGCGCAGGCGAAATGCCAAGTCCGCAGCATAGAGAATCAGCAATGTCTTGGCGGAAGGGGCGTCAGTAGCTTCGGCATTGGCGGACAGTTCATGGAAGATCGAAGAGGCGTCCCATAGACTGAAGCCACTGCGCGCTTTGGGAGCTTTCAGCCTGTGCAGGAGTTGCCTGGCGCCCGCCCGCAAGTCGTCGGAGCGCAACCCCTCGAGGGCTATGAGGCGTCCTTTTGACTGGTTTTTCCTTTTAGGCATTCCACACCTCAGGCCTGCACTCCAACCATTCTGTTACCGCTGCTGCGTTGTACTCGATCCAGGACCGCCGGCCTCCCTGCTGGAACAGGCCTCGAATGGTTTGGTGCTGCTGGTAAATGGTCTGCTCGGCATCGATGGTGGAGAACCGGAAGATGACGGCGAGGGCGGCGTACTCCTGTATGACGCGCCCCATGAACTGTTCGTAGCTGAACGCGGCGTCGGCGATCCCGGTGACATCCTGGCCGGATTCATAAAAGGAAGGGGTGCGGTCGGCAAGCACGCGTTTGGCGGAAGTGCCGGGGGTCACCGAGAAATAGAACACCACATCGGGCCAGAGTATTGGACCGTAAAGGCGAAGCAACCAATGAAAGTCCAAGCCCCGTGCGGCATCGCGCGCCAAGCCCGTGAAGAGATAGCGGTCGGCAATGACGACTTTCCCTTCGCACAGCGCTGGAAGAATCTCAGTCTCCAGCCGATGGCGGTAGTCTGCGGCGTGGACCAGGCAGAACTCGCGCGGGCTTAATGCATGGATGGTCTTCCGGGCTTTGGTGAGCGGCTTGATGAGTTCCGAGGAGTTCCATCTCGTGGTAACCACGTCATGGCCTTCCCCCTTGAGCCAGGTTTTGAACAGCTTTCGTTGAGTCGTCTTTCCCGCTCCGTCGGGACCTTCAAAGGCGATGAGCAGGCCTCGTTTCTGCTCCAGTTGGAGAATCAGACGCTTTAAAGTTGCCGAAGAACGCCGAGCGGACAAAGCGCGAAACAACGCCAAATCGTATCCTCCGATTCTGACCCAATGAATGATTAGCGTGTAACGGCAATCTCTGGCTTGTCAAGCGGATAGTGCAATTTTGGTTGACATCATATCCCCTCACGGATAAGCTTGACAGCACTGGGCTGTTAACGGGTGAATCCTCACCCGGCGTGATCACTACGAGGTGGCTCGCGATGTGCAGAATAACTGGGCTGTTTCTCTCATGCTTCGCGCTTACGCTTGTCGCGCATGCGCAAATCGGTGTTTCAACGATTACCGGGCGGGTCACCGACCCCACCGGAGCCGCTGTGCCCGGTGTCATCGTGACGATCGTTCAAACCGGCACGAACTTCCAGAATGCCGTGACGACGAACAATGAGGGGTTGTATCGCGTTCCCTCGCTTCCGCCGGGGGCGTATCGGGTTTCATTTGAATTGCAGGGTTTTAAGAAGGCAGTACGCGACGACATCGACCTGCGCACCGGCGACACGCTCAATGTGGATGTGTCGATGCAGGTCGGGGAATTGGCCGAGTCGGTCGAGGTGAAGGGCACCACGGCGCTGTTGGAGACCGAAACGTCAGCGACGGGCGCCGTGATGGACGGCAGCACTTTGTACCGCATGCCGCTGTACCAGCGCTACGTGAACACGACTCTAAACCTGGTCCCCGGTTTGAGCGCCGGCGGCTACGTTTATGGCGGCGGGCTCGGCGGGTTCCATCTCGCCGGGCAGCGCGACACCGCGATCGGCATTTTCGAGGACGGCGTCAGCGGCAACGACCAGTTGAATGGGACGGGCACGATCAAACCGATCCAGAACGCGGTGGAGGAAGTGAAAGTTCTTACGACGACGCTTCCCGCCGAGTATGGTCACTCCGCCGGAGGCGTGGTCAGTGTGGTGAAGAAGAGCGGCACCAATGAGTTTCACGGGATGGCTTCCGCCTATGGCCGCAGCCGCCGCATGCAACACCGTCTCTATTTCGACAAATACCGGAACTCCGATCCGCAGCCTGGGAATCCCAATGGGCAGCAGAGCATGTTCCTGATGCCGGATTTCAACGTCAGCGGACCCATCTTCATTCCCAAGGTCTACAACGGCAAGAACAAGACTTTCTTCTTTTATGCCTACCAAAAGCTGATCGAGAAGAAAGCCGCCCAGGTATTTGCGACTGTTCCAACACCGGAAATGAAGAATGGCGACCTATCCTTCGGCGGATTAGGCAACGCAATCTTCGACCCCCTCTCCACTCGCCTGGTCAACGGTGCCTGGGTTCGCGACCCCGTGCCTGGAAACCGGATTCCAACCGCCCGGATCGATCCCGTTGCGCGCAAGATTCTCGAAATCAACCCATGGGCGAGCCCCAACCTTCCAGGCAGTTTCAATGCCGATGGTCCGGTGGGCAACCTTCTGGCCAATGAGCAGTCGCGGACATTTTTCGATGACCACAGCCTTCGGCTGGACCATCAATTCACGCCTCAATTCAAGATCTACGGAAGCTACACTCACAATTACCAATCCGGCTTTGGCCGGCCGACTAACATCACGAATGCGGATTTTGACGGGCTGCAGGGCAACTTTACGCCCTTCTGGCAGGACAACGTTTCCGCCGGGAAAACCTGGGTTATCAATTCGACAATGGTCAACGATGCGCGGGTTGGCTACTATCGCCGCAAGAATGTGACTGAAGTCCCGTCCTACGGCAAGAACTACGGTCAGATTTTGGGAATTCCGAACATCTCGCCGGATTTGTTGCCGCAGTTCGGCACGAGCACTGATCGCGACTCTCCCAATTCGCTTTACGGATTGACTGGTGCCGGCCCGAGCCGCCTGACCAACGAGACTATTTCCTTCCGTGACGACCTCAGCAAAATGGTGGGCGCGCACGCCTTCAAGATGGGCTACGAGTGGCTTCACTTCCGGCTGAATTCTACCGTGACAAACCGGCCCTCGGGAGCGTTCAACTTCGATGGCATGACGGCGGGACTGCAGCCCAATGGAGTGTCCGTTCCCGCGACTGGGAACACATTTGCCGGGTTCCTGTTCGGATCCGTGCGGCAGGCGACCTTTGATGCCGAACTGGCTTCGTGGCTGCCGCGCTCGTCTATCCACAGCTTCTACTTTCAGGACGATTGGAAGGTCTCGCGAAGCCTGACTTTGAACCTGGGGCTGCGCTATTCCAATGAAAGTCCGTTCAGCACGAAGTGGGGGCAGATGACGAACTTCAGCCCGACGGCGGTCGACGATGTCCGGCCGGGCGCAACCGGCGCATTCGTCCATCCGTCGAGCGCGCTGAACGTGCGCGACAACAACAACTTGCAGCCACGCATCGGTGTCGCATGGCATGCGCAGGAAAAGCTTGTTCTTCGCGGCGGCTTTGGCCTGAACACGATCGATATCAAGTTCCCACAATTGCGAACTCAGTTTGAAGAGTACGTCGCGCTCGCGAATCAGCAGGCCCAGCCGGGCGACCCGCGTTCGATCTATCAGGTCAGCCGCGGGCCCGATCCCATTCAATTCAACATCCGGCCAGATGGTACGTCTCCCTACTCCGGTACCAACTTTGGCAGCCGCTCGGCCGAATGGTGGGATCCAAGTTTGCACAATGCGTACGTGCTGAACTGGAACAGCAGCCTCCAATACGAATTCAAGCCCAGCTACCTGCTTGAAGTGTCCTACCAGGGTTCCTCAGGCGTCGATCTGGTGGAGCGCTGGCAGTACAACACGTTCCCGACCTCGCTGTTCCAGGGCGACCCGGTTCGACAGAATCAGGTTCTGGCCGCCGCTCAGAACTTCCGGCCGTTCTCGAATTTCGGGGATGTGCGCCTGCGTTCCAACTTCGGCCACTCCACCTACCATGGCGGAACTGTTCGCCTTGAGAAACGCCTCTCCGGTGGCCTGCTGTTCAACACCTTCTACACGTTCGCCAAGGCCATCAACAGCCAGGACAACGACAATGATGGAACGGGTGTGGCGCCCATCGAGAACCGCGGTCTGGAGAAAGCCCGCGCCGGATACGACCGCAATCACCGCTGGATTGCGATGGTGAACTATGATCTCCCGTTTGGGAAGGGCAAGAAGTGGATGAACGATAGCGGCTGGAAGCACTGGGTCTTTGGCGGGTTTGAAATCGCCTGGATTCAGACCTACGAGAGCGGCAACCCGCTGACCTTCGGCTTCACCAACAGCCCCAACAACTACTATCCGACCTTCGCAGGTAACAGGCGGCCGGACATCATCGCTCCAGTGGCTGTCCGGGACGACTGGCGCGATTTGGGAGGCGACCGCTTCAACAGCCAGAACATCAACGCGATCCTGGACATGAACTCGTTCGCGTATCCGGCGGCGTTCACTCTCGGCACGTCCGGACGCAACATCGTTACCGGAACTCCGCTGCTGTGGTCTCAGGCATCGGCATCGAAGAAATTCACCATTAAAGAACGCGTGAGTTTTCTGGTCCGCTGGGACTTCCAGAATGCGCTGAAGACCTTCAACTTCAATCCACCCACGACTACGGTCGATACCCGAAATCCCAAGACTTTCGGGAAGCTGACGTCGGACCCGCGCACGGCGTCCATCGGCGGCCAGCCGCTGATGAACCTCACCGTGCAGATGATGTTCTAGACACCGCGTCAGTAATGCTTGCGCATTTCCTCAGGCTCGCGGCTCTGGTTTGAAAGTTCCAGAGCCGCGAGCATGATAGCATCGGTGTTTCAGGGCGATTTGGGTTGGGCGCCCGCGAAAGAACGGACGTAGGAAAGCCTTGAGAGTTCATCCGACGGGCGCGACCTGGTTAGCCGCAGGACTTCTGCTGTTGTGCGGCTGCATTTGCTTGCATGGACAGTCGGCTTCGACTGGCGCGCTGGAAGGCGCAGTCCGGGACAATTCCGAAAGCCCCGTCGCCGGAGCGGCTGTCACTCTGCTGAATCCCGCCACGGAGCAAAAACTCACCGCGGCCACTGACGAAAAGGGCAACTTCCGTTTCCCGATGGTCCCTCCTGCCGTCTATGAGTTGTCGATCGCCGCGGCGGGTTTCAAGACAGCGCGCATGGCGCAGGCGACAGTGAACGTCTCGGAGGTTTTTGCTATCGACGCCGCGCTCGAAGTCGGCGACGCAGGCGAGGCAGTCGACTGCCACTGCAGCGTCCGGACAGCGGGCCCGGCAACCGGCACGCTGGTCGACCAGAAGACGATCACCGCAGTGCCGCTGAACACGCGCAACTTCACGCAGGTATTGTCGATGTCCTCAGGGTCGGCGGCGGACGTGAATAATGCCGGGACGCTCGGCCGCGGGACATCGAGCACGCACGTCAATGGCAACAGTTCGGCCGGCTCCTACACCATCGACGGTGCGTACTCGACGAGCACAGTGCCCAACCCCGACACAATTTCAGAGTTCAAAATCCAAACATCGCAATATGACTCCGCCTACGGCGCCCTGGCGCCGAGCACAAACCTTGTGACCCGGCGCGGCGACAACGACTTTCATGGCAACTTGTGGGAGTTCCTGCGCAATGACATTTTCAACGCGAACGCTTTCTTCCGGAATGCGACGGGCCAGGAGAAACCGAACCTGAAGCAGAATCAGTTCGGCGCCACGTTGGGCGGTCCGGTGATCAGGAACAAGTGGTTCTTCTTCGGCTCGTACCAGGGAACCAGGCAAGTGAACGGCCTGGATGCAACTTCTGTAGCGAACCCGATCCTGCCGGCGCTGGGCAGCGACCGGTCTGCCGGGACGATTGCGGGCCAGTTCTGCCCGGGCAATCATCCCGATCCGCGTTACCTGAGTTTTGCAGGAGGAAAGCAGGTAGACTGCTTCAACCGCGATACGCCGACCACGTCCGCGATCAATCCCGTCGCGCTTCAGATGCTGCAGGCCAAGGGGGCTGACGGCCTCTACCTGATTCCGTCGCCCCAGACGCTGATCACCTCGGGCCCCAATGCGGGGCTGGGGTTCTCCTCCTACAGCCTGCCGTCGACTTACGACGAGAACCACTACATCGCCAACACGGATTATGTTCTGAACCAAAAGCACACGCTGTCGGGAAGGGTCTTCACCTCAACGGTGAATCAACTGCGTTCGTTTGGCTCTCCAGGCGGCTATCCTGGGGCGCCCGTCGTTCCAGGTTGGGGTGCCCCGCAGGCGCTGCATGCCGACGACATTGCCACAAGCGGACGGCTGACCTCCTCGTTGGCGGCCGACCTCGTGAATGAAGCGACGATGGCGTACACGCGCAGCAAGACCGATGCGGTGGGTGTCGATATCCCCGAGGCTGCAGGCTTCGGCATGACCGCCGTCGACCCGCTTTTTCCGAAGGCGCCGGAAGTAACGGTGCTGGGGCCGCTGGGCACCTTCCGGCTGTTTGGGACTAATCCTAACGACAACCACTTTTCAACGGTCACCTACTCGGCGTCGGAAAACGTCTCCTGGACACGTGGCAAGCAAAGAATTCGAATTGGCGGTTCGTATCTTAACCAGTACAACGGCAGAGCCGATACGGGCGGAGCGCGAGGTCGCGTTTCGTTCCAGACGTTTGCCGATTTCCTGCTGGGCATGAGCGCGGCGGGGAACCAAAGTCCGGCGGGCCGCAGCAACATTCAGACGGTGCAGGCGAGCGAAGGCGTGGGGCCTTTCGGCGAAGTGGAATACAGGTACCGGCGTCATTACGCGTCGGGGTACGTTCAGGACGACATCAAGCTCAAGTCGAACTTCACGTTGAACCTTGGGCTGCGGTGGGAGTTCATCACGGCATCGACGGACGAGGCGGGCACAATCGGCAACGCGTCGATCGAACTGATGAAGAGCGTTGCGATTCCCTCGGCTGCCGGGACGCTGGTGGGCAACACGGTTGCCGCGAACTACGACCCGAGTCTGCTCAATCCGTACACCGGCAAGGCGTTTGGCCCGCCGCCTGACGGGGTGGTGGTGCGCCCGACGAGCACCCTGTATGACAATGGAACGCCGAAAGACAGCTTCGCGCCGCGTGCCGGATTTGCCTGGCAGCCGTTCGGAGGCTCTGGCTGGCTGGTGATCGGGGGTGGCTACGGATGGTTTTATCAATCGCCGATCTTCAGCGGGAACGCGGGTTCGGCGCCCTTGTTCACGGCTCCGCCTTTCGCACAGAGCTTCACGAATGCGGACGCGAGCAATAACCTTTCCACTTTCGAGCGGCCCTTCCCCGTGACAACCCTCGGCTACGTGCCGCGCACGCCTACATCGCAGTTATCCGACAGGATAGGTGGACCGTTGTACCGGATTCCGCTGCTGCAGCAGTGGAACCTGAGCACGAAGTGGAAGCTGACGCAGACACTATCGATGGACGTGGGATACGTGGGGTCATACGGCGATCAACTGCCCTATGCACACGGGTTGAACCAGCCGTTGCTGGCGACGGCAGCACAGCCGGTGAACTGCGGCTACGACGGCGTCGCTGGCAATTGCATCACGACGAACACCTCCAAGAACGCAAAGCAGCGAGTGCCGGTGATGGGCGAGACGCCGACCGCGCTTCTTGCCAGCGAGTTCGGCGGCAACTCCTGGTATCAGAGCATGCAGGCCACCTTGCGTGGCCGCGTCTCCAAAGCTCTTACCTTTCAGGCGGCGTATACGTTTTCGAAGGCGCTGACCAACACTGCCAATTTCAACGATCAGGACACGGTGCTTTCCTCCAAGGGCAGGGCTTCCTTTGACCGGCCGCATCGCATGATCGCGAACTTCGACTACCAACTGCCGGGCCTGACTGGCTCTGGACTGAAAGCGAAGCTGTTGAGCGGCTGGTCTCTGGCAGGAATCGTCATCGCGCAGAGCGGACTGCCGATGACTCTCACCGACCCCAACGGCGGGGCAGTCTACGGGCGTGCAGGGACCTCCACGGCGACAATGTGTCCTGGCGCGACCTACGGTGATCTCACCACTCCGGGTAGCGTTTCCGAACGGCTTGGCAATTGGGTTAACACGGGCGCGATCTGCTCCGCGCCGGCAGTGGGTTCCGACGGCTCCACCGGATACGGCAACTCCGGACAAAGCCTCATGAATGGCCCGGGTCAGGTGAATACAGACTTCTCACTCGGCAAGCGCACCAGAGTTGGCGGCCTGCGCGAGGACGCTGAACTTGCATTCCGTGTGGAGTTCTACAACGCGCTGAACCACGCGCAGTTTGCCAACCCAGGTACGACGCTCGGCACGGCAACTTTCGGAGTGATTACGCAGACCTCGGTCGCGCCGCGGCTGATCCAATTCGGGCTGAAGTACCTGTTTTAGAGACACACGGCAATCATCGAGCAAGGAGCCGCCAGCGTAGCTCGGGCTCGAATCGCGAGTTCGAAGCGCGTCGGCCAGAGTCGACGCCGGGCGGAAGATGCGAGGGTTGGTAACGATACGGCAGAAACCCTGCAGCGCCCGTCGGGGAGCAGCATGGATACCGTCAGCGTTTTGTTGCGGACCAGGATGCAGGCGTCGGGTCCTCGACTGAGGAAAGGTGACTGCGGGTGGCTACTCGGGCTTGAGATCCTTGCGAGCCTTGACCGTCTCCACCATCTCGCGCCAATATGAGCGTAGAAACGGTGGATTCTCCATGCTGTCGAGAACGTATGAGCGATCCGCGCGCTGGAGATCGAGCACGGCGGTGATCATCTCCTCTTGGTAGAAGCCCGCCTCGGCCAGCGGAATCCCGTTGGGCTCACGAATGAAGGATGCGCCGCTCGAGGTCTGCTTGCCGTCGGGCGACTGGCCCACAGTATTTGCGACGCAGTGGAATATCTTCGAGTTCGGGCCAACAGGCTGCTGTGCGCGGCCTGAAATGCGCTTCCAGGCGACTGCTTCTATTTCGTCGGAACTGCACGACGGGTGAAACAGAATCTGCGCTCCGGCCATGGCTGGCAGTCGATACAACTCAGGATGGCGGCCGTCGCGGCAAATCACGAGCGTGCAGGCGATGCCGTCGATCTCGAAAAGCGAAAGCTTGTCGCCGCCGCGGCAATACTTCTTCTCGTCGCGGCCTGCCATGTGCACCTTGGCATACTCGTGCACGATCTCACCGGAGGGCCCGATGACGTGAGCGAGGTTGATGAATCGGTCATGTGTTTTGCGGATTGTGCCGGCAATGACCCAAAGACTGTGCTCTCGGGCGGCTTGGCAGACTTGATCGAGCGCAGCCTGGACCCGAGATGGCGGAAGTTCGACGAGATAGGGGAAGTAGTAGCTGGTGAGTCCCGCCTCGGGAAACACAACCACCCGGCTGCCTGCACGCGCGGCCTCGGCAATATACCGGAGTGTCGATTCGACATTGCGCTCGATATCGACGGCCCAATGAAGCTGGACGCAGGAGACCTGTAAAGTTGTTGGAGGCATAGCGGAGATAACATTACAGCATGCTGCTGCCCGTGTTGTTTCTCCTCTCCAGTTTGATCGCCGCGGCGCAAGCCGATCGCGCCCCTGCCAGCGTCGTCGCGGGCATCCCGGTGAACTACGACGAAGCTCTCGTCGGTTCATACACTCTGCCCGATCCGCTGGTGATGCTCAATGGCAAACCCGTGCGCGACGCCAGGACTTGGGAGCGCAGCCGCCGTCCAGAGATCGTGCGCCTGTTCGAAGAAAACCAGTACGGCCGCAGTCCAGGGCGCCCTGCGGGCATGAGCTTTGAAGTCTTCGACAAAGGCACTGCAGCTTTCGATGGCAAGGCCATCCGCCGCCAGGTAACCGTGTGCTTCTCGAAGGACAAGGCCGGGCCGAAGATGGATCTTCTTCTCTATTTGCCTGCGTCTGCACAGAAACCTGTGCCGCTGCTGTTGAACTTGAGCTTCTCCGCGAATTCGAGCACTGTCGACGACCCGGGCGTGAAGCCTGGCGAGATCTGGGGCAAGGAGAAGAAGCGAATCCCGGTCCCGCAGGGGGCCCGCATGGGAAGGATTGATCCGCTCCGCCTGATCGAAGCCGGGGTTGGGTTTGCCACCGTCTACTATGGGGACATCGAGCCCGATTTCGCCGAGGGACTTCCGCACGGGGTGCGCGCGTCATACCTGAAGCCCGGGCAGGAAAGGCCTGCCGCGGGAGAATGGGGCGCCATCGCAGCCTGGGCCTGGGGACTGAGCCGGGCGATGGACTATCTGGAGACCGACAAGGGCGTCGACTCCAAGCGCGTGGCCATCATTGGAGTCTCCCGGCTTGGCAAGACGGTGATGTGGGCTGGGGCGCGTGACACGCGCTTCGCCATGGTCATCGCGAGTTGCTCCGGCGAAGGTGGCGCGGCCCTGAGTCGCCGCAAGTACGGAGAGACCATCGCTCATCTCACCGCCCCAACGCGTTTCCCGTACCAGTTCTGCGCGAACTATGGACAATACGCCGAACGCACTGATCAGTTTCCTGTCGATGCCAACTTGCTTGTCTCGCTGATTGCCCCGCGTCCGCTCTTGCTGCAGACTGGCGACAAGGACTTCTGGTCCGATCCCCGGGGCGAGTTTCTCTCCGCCCTCGCGGCCAGCCCCGTCTACCGCCTGTTGGGCGCCGAAGATCTGGGCACCGACCAGATGCCGCCTGCCGGAACTCCGCTTTTGAACACACTCGGTTTCTTCATGCACGCCGGTGGACACGGGACCATCCCCTCGGATTGGGAGGTGTTCCTCAAGTTCATGCAGATGCACTTTTGAAGTGGACAGTTGAGGTTTGTCATGGCGCAGCCAGCGCCACACCAGCGCGCGAATTACCTTGCCTCCAACCGGATTCTCCGCGATCATTGAGCAATGTCAAATCCGGTCACGCGCCGGCGGTGGGCTCTGGGGACGATCGGCTTCGCAAGCGCGTCTGAATTAGCTTCCGCCTGGCAACACGCGCATCAATCCGCAGTTGGCTCGACGCCGAAGCTGGAGCATCTCGGCACAGCCGAAGCGGCGGAGATCGAGGCAATCACCGCGGAGATCATTCCTTCCGATGGCAGCCCAGGCGCGAGAGAGGCGGGCGTGATCTACTTCATCGATCGGGCGCTGGGCACATGGGAAGCCGACAAGCGCGAAATTTACCGCAAGGGGATGGGGGAGTTGCAGAAGCTCAGAAGTAAGCTGTTCCCAAAATCGGCGAGCATGGCTGCACTTTCGAGCGAGGAGCGGAGAAGGCTCATTACCGCAATCGAACAGTCGGACTTTTTCTCGCTGTTGCGCGCGCACACGGTGCTCGGCTTCTACGGTTCGCCTGCTCATGGGGGCAATATGGGCGAAGTCGGATGGGCCCACATCGGGCTGGAGGACAAGATGGTTTTCGAGCCGCCGTTCGGCTATTACGACGCGGAAGCTATGAAAGAGAGCAAACGTTGAGCGGGGCAAGGTTTCGCCCTTCGGAACTGGTCGACTTTGTAGTCGTGGGCGCGGGAGCGGCGGGCGGCGTGGTCGCCAAGGAGTTGGCCTCGGCCGGGTTCACTGTAGTTGTGCTGGAGCAAGGCCCGTACTGGCGGGAGAAAGATTTCGGACACGACGAGATCCGCTACGTCTACCAACAGGGACTGACGAACGATCCACGCAAACAACCGATCATGTTCCGCAAGCGCGAGAGCGACGAGGCCAAGGCGTGGAAGGCAATCGTGTACGGCAGGCAGGTCGGCGGTGGTTCGGTGCACTTTGCTGCCAATTACTGGCGGTTTCACGAGAGTGACTTCCACGAGCGAAGTATTTTCGGGGAGATCCCCGGCACTGCGTTTGCCGATTGGCCCATCCGCTACCAGGACTTGGCGCCCTACTACGACAAGGCAGAACAGGAATTGGGGATCAGCGGGCTTGCCGGCGCGAATCCTTTCGAAGCGCCGCGGGCTGGCCCCTATCCGCTGCCGCCGATGCCGGTGAAGTCGTCAGGCGTGCTGCTGGAGCGCGGAGCGAAGAAACTGGGCTTGCACCCGTTCCCCGCGCCCGTCGCCATCATTTCTCAGGCTTACCGCGGACGCGGCGGCTGCACGCACTGTGGATTCTGCTCATGGTTCGGATGCGAGATGCGGTCCAAGTCCAGCACGTTGGCTACGGTGATTCCTGTTGCCGAAAGAACGGGACGCTGCGAAATCCGGCCGGAGTCGTACGTCAGGAAGATCGAGACCGACAAAAGCGGTCGCGCGACGGGCGTCCTCTACTTCGACGTCAACCGCAGGGAGACGATTCAGCGAGCGCGCGCAGTGGTGGTGTGCGCCAATGGCGTCGAGACACCGCGCCTGTTGCTGATGTCGAAGTCGAACCTTTTCCCCAATGGACTTGCCAATTCGAGCGGTCTGGTTGGCAAGTGCCTCATGTGGGACCTGTTCACGGAGGTCAACGGCCTCTTCGAGCATCCATTGAATGAGTTCAAAAGCATCCGCGCGACACGAGTGATTCACGACTATTATCGCGCTGATCCGAAGCGGGGTTTCTACGGAGGTGGTGGCATCGACGCGCGATTTGGACATTACCCGATCTCATTCGCGCTGGATGGGCTGCCGCCTGGTTCGCCGCGCTGGGGGAGCGAGTATAAGAAGCTCGTTGGGGAGTCGTTCAACCGCACGATGGTTGCGGCTGGGCATCTCACCTCTCTGCCGCTGGAGAGCAATAGTGTCACGCTTCATCCGCAGGTCAAGGATGCGTGGGGGCTGCCGGCCGTCCAGATAACCTATAGCCATCATCCGGATGACCTGAAGAATCTGCATTGGCTGCGCGAGAAACAAGTGCAGATCCTTGAAGCTGCCGGAGCGAAGAAGACATGGGGACCGCCGGTTGACGTCCTCGACACTTCAGCACACTTAATGGGAACCTGCCGCATGGGGAGCGATCCTGGGCGGTCGGTGGTTGACCCGTTCAGCCGCTCCCACGATGTCAAGAACCTGTTCATAGTCGACGGCAGCAATTTTGTCACCTCCGCGCGGCAGCAGCCGACTGCAACGATTCAGGCGCTGGCCTACCGCGCTTCCGAGAACATGGTGCTGGCAGCAAAACGCGGCGAACTTAAGTAGCGCCTTCTGGCAGATAATGTGGAGCAAATGGCGAAATCCACATTTCCGCGCCGGAGGATGTTGGCCGGCGCGTTAGTTGGTTCAGCAGCCCCTTTCTTTTCTCAGACGCAAGGAGAGAAGGAGGCCGCGCCGGCGCCTTTGTTCCGAGACCCCATCTACGACGGCGCTGCCGATCCGGTCGTGATCTGGCACCGGCAGGAGAAATGCTGGTGGATGCTGTACACGCAGCGCCGGGCAAACGTCGACGGGCCGGGCGTGGCCTGGGTGCACGGTTGCGACATCGGCGTGGCGCGTTCGATGGACGGCGGGCGCATCTGGCGCTATCTCGGCGTGCTGCCGGGGCTCGAGTTCGAGCGCGGGCGCAACACGTTCTGGGCGCCTGAAGTGATGTGGCATCAAGGGACTTATCACATGTACTCCAGCTACGTGCCTGGCGTGCCGCAGGACTGGAATGACGCGCGGCGGATCGTGCATTACTCCAGCGCGGACATGTGGAACTGGAAGTGCCATGGACCGCTGAAGCTTTCATCGGACAAGTTGATCGACGCCTGCGTGGTGCGAATGCCCGCGGGCCAGTGGCGCATGTGGTTCAAGGACGAAAGCCCACTCATCGCACACATGGGCGGCGGACAGCCCGAACCTCTACGAGTGGAAGGTCGTGGGGCCGATCGTCACAGGTCGAGGGCACGAGGGGCCGAACGTCTTTCGCTGGCGCAATGCCTGGTGGTTGATCACGGACCATTGGGACGGGCTGGGCGTATTCCGTTCGACTGACGCGGAGAACTGGACGAGGCAGACAGCGAATATTCTTAAGGAGCCGGGCACGCGCAGGGAAGACGGCGTGAAGGGCGGCCACGCGGACGTGCTGGTGCAAGGTGATGAGGCCTACATCTATTACTTCACTCATCCGCAGCGTGTCCCAGGAAATGCGCGGCCGCCCGAACCGGCAATTGGCGTCGAGCCGTACGCCCTGAGGCGCACTTCGATTCAGGTGGCTCGGCTGGATACCGAAGGCGATGTGATGATCTGCGACAGGAACAAGCCGTTCCGCATGTCATTGCAGCCGGGCGTCGACAATTGGGGAAGCTGAGATCGTCACGGGGCCGACGAGGCCAGAGTCTCGCAGCGGCCACTGGGAAGCGTCAAACGGCTTGTAGTCGATATTCACGAGGTTGATGTCGTGGAAGACGCGCCACGGGATCTCGCGGCGATCGAGATCGCGGATCCGATTCGCGCTGAGGTTAGTGACCTCGACTTCGAGGACGTTCCCGGAGGGCTTGAGATCGTTTGCGAGGACACGATAAGGCGGCATGAAGACCGTGGCCAAGTCGCGTCCATTGAGGCGGACACGCGCGCTTTCTCGAACCATGCCGAGATCGATCCACCATGCTTGAGCTTCCATACCCGGGGCGTCAAAGGCGATGGAGTAGCGGGCCGTTCCAGCGAAGCGCTCCCACTCACCTCCCTGTGACGTCCACGAGCCGAGGCTGGCAGTCTCCAGCGTGGCGGGGAGTTCAGGTCCACCCTGGACCGGAGTCACGCGCCATGTGCCGGGGATGACACGACCCGTGCCGGCAGTCCGCCAGTACTGCCACGCAGGGCCGGGGAGCTTTGGGGTCGTGATGGTGCGGACGATGACGCTTTCGCCTGGCTGAAGCGAGACTCTCACTTCGGCGCGGCCGTCCTTTGCGGTGCGGAGGAATCCGACGCCGGTGCGGCCGCTCATCGGATCCATGAAGACCACCGAGCCGGCTCGGGCGGCGAGCGGGATCCAGCCCTCGAAGGGCTTCGCGTTCGCGCCGCGGTTGCTGATGAAGTAGTCGCGGCCGGCATCGGTGGCGCGGCGGACGAATTCGAGGCCGGCGATATCGGTCATCGGTTCGCGGTCGACGCCGGCGGAAGCGAGCGTGGTTTCGAGGTCGCCTGAGCGAACGCGGCTTTGGAGTTCGGCGAGGAGAGACTTGAGCCGCGCCCGCCGCGCTTCGAGTTGAGCGAGTCCTGGAACGTCTTTCGGCGGACCGCTTTCGAATACGACGGTGGCGCCGGACTTAGCGAGGTCGAGAAGTTTTTCGAGTGTGGCGAGCGGCATTCGTTCGCAGGCGGGCACGGCGACGACGCGGTAGCTCCCGCCGGGCATCACGATTCGGCCTTCGCGTACAAGTGCGCCGGCCAGTTGGCGATCGGAGACGAAGTCGAATTGGTAGCCGAGCGCCAGCAGCCTGTCAGCGGTTGGTCCGAGGGATTGGCCTTCCAGCCACTCGCGGCGGTGGACGCTCAGATTCAGGTTGAGACCCTTTGGGTTGTGCCACAGGTCGTAGATGGGCCAGTAGAGCAGGACGTCGTTGTCGGGGCGGCCGGACTGCAGCACGGATTGAACTCGAGCGATGTAAGCGTTGAGGGCGGGGACGTCGCGCCAGAAGGAGTTGCGCGGGTTCATTTGGGTGGAAGCATAGAAGAGCCAACCGGGCCATGGCGCGTCGTCGGGAGAATAGGCTGTCCCGTGATAGATCACATGGTTGACGCCGGCCACGAAGAGCTGGTCGACCAGATCCTTCAGGTCCGCGAGAGTTTCGTTGAAATGCTCTCGCATCCAGGTTCCGGTTTCGCTTGCGATCAGCTGCCGGCCGGCGACGTGGGCGGCGGAAGAGGCGAACTTCGAGACGGCGGTGCTGCGGTCGGCGTGGAACATCTCGGTTTCGGGGATATCGGCGGCTGCATAGAGATCGAGCAGATTGCCGGGAGAGCCGTGGGCCTGATTGCGTGTGCGGATGCCGAGCTTTCGGCACCATTCGGTCCAGGCGGGGAGGAAGCCTTCGATCATGACGTCGGAGAGCGTCTCGCGGTAGTCGGATTTGACTCGAGCAGCGCGATCAGTGGCCTCGTCGCCGAACAGTGCGGGCAACTCGGATTGAAGCCGGTAGCCGCGGCGACGTTCGAACTCGGCGAAGAGGGCGGGCGACCAGTTGGCCTGGTATTCGAACGAGTCGTGGTACATGGCGCGCGGTTTAGGGCCGTTGTAGGAGGCGAAGGCTTGGGAGAAGCGTTCGAGGTAGTGCCGGATCGGTTCGCTGGAAAAAGGGTTGATCATGGGCCCGGCGCCGCCGGGGGCGGCGCGTTTTACCTGGGTGCGGCAGGGTGTCTGTGAGACCCAGTAGACGCGCCACGGCGATGTGCCGGCGATCAGTTTGAAGGCCCCGTCACTGCCGATGCGGCTGGTGAAATCGATTGCCTTGCCGTCGGGTGAGTAGGCCATGAGCGCCTGAGTGGCCTCGCGATCGAACTTTTCCGTAAGGCGGGCGCCGGCGGCGACGTCGAACGTCTTGATGACTGCTGTCGCACACGCGTCGCGCTCGGTGACGTTGGGACCGCCGAAGCACCAACCGCTGCCTGTGGTCATGTCGACTCCGAGGCCGAGGCGTTGGGCTTCGAGGATGGTGTGTTTGAGCATCTCCATCCAGCGCGGACTCAAGTACTCGATGTACCGGGACTCGTAGCCCTTGGCGCCATAAATGGGGATGATGTGCACGCCGCCCATTCCCGCGTCACGATACCGCTGGAGTTCGCGTGTGATGTTCTCGCGATCGACTGCGCTTCCCATCCACCACCAATAAGCCCAGGGCCGGCTCTCGGAAGTCTGCGCCGGCCAAGAGAGCGGATTCTCCGCAGCGCCTGAGTGTATGGCGAGCGCAAGGACAAGAGCCATGAGCAATCGGGTCACTGTGTTGATCCTTTCCGGGGCCGATGGAGTTCATCGTCGACTGCGATGCTCAGGTCTCTCAGTTTGAAATAGGTTGCGACCGCTCCGGGGTCCGGGAATTCGGATAGCACAAGCGTCATGTCGTGCTTGGGGGCTGTGCCATATCCGGGCTTCCACGCCCCGGCCCGCACGGCCGCGCCATTGGGGCGCACGCTTGAATCGGCGATAACTTCGAGCGAGGCGGGGTCAAGCGTGAATTGGCCGAGGTCGGCTGCATCGAGCTTGGCGAGTTCCGCGTTCTGCGCCGGATTCAACGAGTAGACAACGGGACCTCGCAGCACAGCAATACGTCCCGCCTGACGCTGACGCCCTCGAACGAGGCGCACATTCATCGGCAAACGTAGGCTGACCAGATCACCTGTCTTCCACTCGCGCGTGACTGTCGCGAATGAGCCCGGCGTCACCGCAGTTGCCGCCGGTTGCCCGTTGATCGTCAGGCCAGCACCGGCGGCCCATGCGGGAATCCGCAACATCAGAGGGAATGTTACGGGCCGGGCCGGCACGACGTGGATCGTGATCTCACCCCGAGCCGGAAATTCGGTTTCCTGGCGAATTTGAACCGGGACGCCGGAGAGGTCCAGTTTGGCCTCAGACGCAGAATACAGGTTGACGACAACCCCGCCGCCACGCCGGTAGTAGACCATCTCGGGCAGTTCTGAAATGATGCGGCGATAGTTGGTCGGGCAGCAGTATGTGTCGACAGGGTGATACTCGCGCGGGCCTTCGAACGGCGCGTAGTAGCGGATGCGGCGGCCGTCCGGCGACTGCGCGGCGAACAGCGTGTTGAAGATCGTCCGCTCCATCATGTCGCCGAAGCGCGGATCGCCGCGCATTCGCAGGAGACTGTCGTAGACGCGCAGTCCGTAGGCTGTCGCACACGTTTCGGCGAGATGGCCTCGACCGTCCTGATCGCCGGTCCATATCTCCCACTGACCGGCGCCGCCGGTCACAGCCATGCCGTCCTCTCCGAGGAAGTCGAGAGCGCGCTGGGCCGGGATGAGCAACTTTTCATCGGGGCGCTGCCTGTAGAGTTCGAGCTGCGCCAGCGCACGCGCCATATAGGCGTAGATATGGCCTTCGATGCCTGCCCTGCGGCCAATGACGATCGGCAGGTTCCATGAGCCCAGGGCGCGAGGGCCGGTGACGAACTCTGCGTAGCGTTTGTCGCCTGTCGCCTGCGAGAGCTGTAACATGGTGCGTTCGAGTCCAGTGACCGCGACGTGTGTCGCCACGCCTGTGCGCTCGCCCCAATCGACAGGGACTTCGTTCCAGTGAGCGAGGACATAGTCAGCGGACTTCGCGGCGGCGGTGAGTGAGCGCTTGTCGCCGAACAGGAGGTAGTTGTCCGTCAGCCCGGCGATGAGGTAACCGATCTCATGCACGTCCCAGAGTTTGGTGATGCGGTTGGCTGGGGAGAAGAAGCCGAGGTAGCCGTCAGGTTCCTGGGCGGCGAGAATCCGCTGGACCAGCCGGTCCTTGAGCGCGATCACTTTGGGGTCGTTCGTGTAAGCGGCGAACCGAACCGTCGACATCAGCAGCTTGCCGAGGCCGATATACCCTCCCTTGGGATCGCGTGAGGCCAGAGGAGTCAGGAAGTCCTTTTCGACATCGAGGACGAGCAGGTTGTTGCGAACCGTCACATCGATGCGCCGGCCGATCTCGCCGCGCACCTTCACGTCGCGCAGCGTGAGGGGCACGAGGTCATCGCCAGCGAGCAGTGCTGCGGCCAGGAAGAAGGAGCAGGCCAAGCTGAACAACATGGCCACAGTATATGCGTCGCGTCAACGTCGCGCAGTAGTGGTGGAGGGAAATGGACGCGCCTGCGGGGCTTCCATGAGCGTCGGGTTCTCGCGCCGGAGCCGGTAGGAGATTTCCTTCTCCGCGCGTGAGCGGGCTTCATCGCCCATACGGAAGTAGACCTGCGAAAGCAGCAAATGCGGCTGCGGGTGAGTCGGGTTGGCCTTGGCGCAGGCGTCGAGCCCGGCGACGGCCGCCGGGTATTGTTCAAGCGCCATGAGCGCCTTGGCGAGCGAGACGCAGGCGGCCGCGTAGTCCGGGCGAATGCGGAGTGCCGTGCTCAACTGAGCCGCGGCCTCTTCGTTTCGATCCTCGAGCAACAGCAGAGTTCCTGAGAAGTAAAAGGGCTCTTCGTAATTGGGATCCAACTTCATCGCCTGTTCCAGCAGCGGCATGGCTTCTTCGCGGCGTCCGCTGCGTTGAAGTTGAAACGCGTACTCGAACACGGCGCGGGCTGACTGGGCGAACTTTGAGGCCGCTTCCTTGGCGAGCGTAAACGCGGCGGGCGACTGCGCGTCCTCGCAGGCCTTGATTGCGATGAGCCAGGGCTCCGGGGTGTCGCCCTTGATGCGGACAGCTTTCTGGCCGATCTCGCAGGCCTCGTTAAAGTACCGGCCGGCTGTGTACTCAACCGACATGATCTGCATCAGGCGGATGTTAGCGGGCTGCAGCGCCAGAGCGGCGCGCCATTGCACCAGCCCATCCTCACGGCGGTCGAGCTTGACCAGCGTCGAACCCAGAATGAAGCGGGAATTGAAATCGGCGGGGCGCGCTTTGGCCGCGCGCGCCAGCAGCGGCTCTGCTTCCTGGAATCGCTGGTTCGAGTACAGCATGAAGCCGTAGTTGAACAGGGAAGGGAAGTGGTTGGGAGCCGCGGCCAGCGCCCGCTTCCATAGCGTTTCGGCATGCTCAATCCGGCCTGATTGAGCGTTCTGCAGAGCCTCCGCGGACAGCTTCTCGGGATCCTCGGGAGGGGCCAGCAGCAGAAGCAATGCCGTCAGGGCGGTCATCGGGGCAAAGGCAGCGCTGAGGCTTGCCCGCTGCCCTCCTTTAATTCATACAGCGCATCGGCTGCAGCGCCAGGAAACTCCTCCGTCTCTCCGTTCGGCCAGCGGACGACGATCTTGTCCACCTTCTCAGCGGCTCCGAGTCCGAAGTGCAGGCGCAAGTCGTTCAGCGACAGAAACGAGGATTGCGAGAGGACGGGCGCGGCCTGGCGCGTCGTGCCTGCGTGGATTGTGACCGTTGCCCCGATGGCGGAGCGATTGGAGACCGTGCCCACCAACCTCAATTTAATCCAGTGATTGGCGGACTTCTGGTCGTTGCGAATCAGCGACGGCGCTTCGTGCATGTTCATCACCAGCACGTCGATGTCGCCATCGTTGTCATAGTCGCCGAACGCCGCGCCCGCGCGAGGAGTGTCGCAGCGCTACCGCGGGCCCGGAGAGGGAAGAGACGTCCTCGAAGCGGCCGTTTCCCAGGTTTCTGTAGACCAGGCGCGGCGATTTGTACGATTCCCTCGGGTTGATCGCGCCGACCTCTGGGTAGACATGGCCGGAAACCTGAAACAGGTCCCTGAAACCGTCGTTGTCGAAGTCTTCCAGCCCCGCGCCCCAGAGGACATTGTCCGGGTTAACTGCCAGTCCGGCCTTGATCGCGATATCGGTGAAGATGCCGCGTCCGATGTTGCGATACAGGTTGGGGTAGTCGCCGATGAAATTCGTCTTGGTGATGTCGATCCTGCCGTCGTTGTCGAAGTCGGCGGCGGCGAGCCCCATGCCGGCTTGCTCCGCGCCGTTGTCGTTGTAAGCCAGTCCGGTCTCGGTGGCCAGATCGGTAAACGTGCCGTCCTTGTTGTTGCGCAGGAAAATGCTTGGCGTGGAGTCGCAGGCGACGTACAGGTCGGGCCAGCCGTCGCTGTCCAGGTCCGCCGTCAGCGCCGTGAATGCGTAGAAGTTTCGTGGAGCCCGGACGCCGGCGCGCTCGGAGACATCCTCGAATGTCCCGTCTCCTCGATTGTGAAAGAGCGTGAGTTTGCCGAAGGGCATCCCGCGCGGGCCGCAGTAGACGGGCTTGCCTTTCCAGAAGCAGTAAGGGTGCGACCCGGGCAGCGGCGCGCGGCCCTGATCGAATTGCAGATAGGCGGTGACCAGCAGGTCGAGCCGGCCGTCGCGGTCGTAGTCGATAAAGCTGCAGCCTGTGGACCAGTCCTTGCCGTCGCCGGCAGTGCGGCTGGCCTCGCCGATATCGACGAACGCGCCCTTTCCATCGTTGCGGTAAAGGGAGTTGCGGCCGTAGTAGGTGACGTAGAGATCGAGGTGGCCGTCGTTGTCAATATCGCCGCCGCAGACGCCATTGCCCCAACCGGAGCGCGCCATGCCGGCCTGTCTGGTGACATCGGCGAACCTGCCCTTGCCCAGGTTGCGATAGAGGCGGTTGGTGGGCAGGGTGGTTGGCTGGGGAGTTTCCAGGCGGGCGCCGTTGATCAGAAACAGATCCAACAGACCGTCGCTGTCGTAGTCCAGAAACGCTACACCTGACCCATTGGCTTCAACCACGTACTTCTTGCTGATCGGATCCCCGTAAGTGTAATTGAAGCGCAGCCCAGCCTCCACGGTTGAGTCGGTGAAGGCTACCGGCCAAGGTCTGCCCGAGGGCTTACCCCGAGGCATTGCTGCCGCTCCGCTGCTCACCATGCCTTGGCGGGCGCACCGCAGGGGCCAGGCAAAACCCAAACAGGATCGCCGCGAGCAGCTTTTTGGATGGGGACACTTCGAGCCATCATAGCGGAATCTCTCCTTCCCGCCGGGAGCCTTGCGTGGGAAGCGTGCTATCGAAAGATAGCCTATTGGAAGTCTAGTACCGCTTGATTAGTTAACGGTGAAGTAATAGATTACTTGCAGTTCCTCAGTCGAAACCTACTATTCGACTGCTCAGAGTGCTCGCAAGGTGTTGGATTCACGTTTAGGGGGTGTGTTCCATGGTTGAACGCCGGCATTGGCAGGTTTATCTGCTCTGCCTCATTACTTTATCTTGGGGATCCTTGACGATCGCCCAAACAACAAACGCTTCGATTACGGGCCTCGTGACGGATGCCCAAGGCGGCGTCGTTCCGAACGCCACTGTGACGGCTACGAACACCGGGACTGGCGTCTCGCGTTCGGTCACCACGAACGAGGCGGGATCGTATACGATCTCGCCGCTCATCCCCGGCACGTATGAACTCAAGATGACGACTTCGGGCTTCAAGACGAAAGTGCAGACAGGCATCGTCCTGGAGACCGGTGCGGTGGTCAAGGTCGACGGTCAATTGGAAGTTGGCGCGGTGACAGAGAGCGTCGAAGTCACAGCCGCCGCAGCGATGCTGCAAACGCAGGAAACCTCCGTGGCTGGCGTCGTCACGCAAAGCCAACTGGAGCGCATCCCGGTCAACGGCCGCAACTACACGCGCCTGCTCGTGCTGATGCCGGGCACCAGCGACATCGTGCGGAGCCAGAGCCGAGGCGGCTTGTCCGGCGCTCAGATGGTGTCGGTGAACGGCCAGCGCACGCAGGACAACAACTACACGATGGACGGCGTGGACAACAACATGATGTTCATGAACTCGCCCGGCGGCTCGCCGCCGATGGACTGCCATCCAGGAGTTCCGCGTGGCCACGGGCAACTCGGCCGAGTTCGGCCGGTCGGCCGGGGCGAACGTCAACATCTCCATCAAGAGCGGCACGCGGGACCTGCACGGCAGCCTGTATGAGTACCTGCGCAACGACAAGTTCGACGCCAACGACTGGTTCGCCAACCGTCAGAGCCAAGGCAAGGTGCCGTTCCAGCAGAATCAGTATGGTGCCTCCGCCGGCGGTCCGCTGGTGATTCCGAAGCTCTACAACGGCCGCGACAAGACGTTCTGGTTCGGGTCCTGGGAAGGTTTCCGGTGGCGGCGCGGGCAGACGGCACAGACTTCGGTGCCGCTGGAAGCGATGCGCACCGGCAACTTCTCCTCGCTGTCGAACACCATCTTCGATCCCCTGACGGGCACGGTGGACGCATCCGGCAGGATCAACCGGCACGCCCTTTGCGGGCAACATCATTCCCGCGGCGCGGATCGAGCCGGGCATGAAGTACATCGTGGACACGCAGATGCCGTTGCCGAACAGGCCCGGTACGGTGAACAACCGTTTGCTGACCACGGGCGCGCAGCGCGACCGCGACATGTTCGTCGCCCGCGTGGATCACACCTTCGGCCAGAACGACACGGTGTTCTTCCGCATGCTCGAACAGCGAGTGAGCGAATTCGTCCCCAACGTGAGCGGGTACTACAACACCCAGAACAGGTACGACGTCTCCAACTATGGCGCCGGCTGGAACCACGTGTTCAGCCCGACGGCCGTTTTGGAAGTCAAGTACGGCTTCAGCCATCCCGACAACCCCGGCTGCCCCAGTCTACACGGACGGGCTGACACGCGCAGGGCATTCAGGATTCGGCAAAGGTCACCATCTTCGACAAGGCCGCCCTTTGCGACACCCGCGTCAGCTTACACCCCGCAGGGCTATTACGGGGCCGGCGGCGGCGGCGGCGAGACCATTCTCGACCGCAACCATCAGTTCAACGGCAAGTTCACCAAGATCATCGGCCGCCACAACATGAAGATGGGCGGCGGCTACACCTGGCGCAACATGGACGCCTCGTACGCCAATCCGACCAACGGCGACGCCGAGTTCTGGATTGACCCGACTTCGTCGGCCAACACTGCGAGCAGCGGCAACTCATTCGCCACGATGCTCCTGGGCTATCCAAGCTACATCCGCCGCGGCTTCACCATTCCGTCGCTGTTCGCGCAGCAGCACTACTTCGAGGGCTTCTATCCAGGACGACTGGCGCGTCACCGACAAGCTGACCATCAATCTCGGCGTGCGCTGGGAGTCCGGCCTGCGTCCCTACGACAAGAACGATGCGGCTCGGCAACCTGCTGGTCACGCGCGACAACACCGGCTACCATGCCGAACTGATGTGGGCCGGTGTGAATCCGCTGACCGATCCCGTCACCGGCAAGGCCGGCCTGCGCCGCCAAGACGCTCGGCTACGGCCGCGCGCTGATGGGCAAGCGATATGAACAACTTGGCGCCGCGCATCGGTATCGCCTACCAGTTGAACGCGAAGACGGTCATCCGCGCCGGCGCCGGCGTCTTCTTCAACACCACGTTCATGCAGGAGTTGAACGACCTGCGCAAGTTCTGGCCCTACCTGCCGCAGCAGGAGATCAGCTACAACCGCGGTGCCACGCCGGACTTCAAGATCACCGACGCCGGGCCCGGCTTCGACAGCACGCAGGCGATCGGCGGCTGGCCGCAGAACCCGAACAACCGCACGCCGTACTCGCAGCAGTGGAACCTCTTCGTCCAGCGTCAGCTCATGAACGACATGACGCTCGACGTCGGCTATGTCGGCTCCTCCAACAAGAAGCAGATCGGCTACGTGGGCTGGAACAACGCCCTCACGCCGTCCCCGGCCGCCATCGACCCGCGCCGCATTCTGGCCTCCTCCGGTTTCACCGGCAACATGGACGGCGGCAGCAACATGTTCAACTCCGAGTACAACGCCTTCCAGACGAAACTGACCAAGCGCTTCAGCCAAGGGCTTGCAGGTTCTCGCCAACTACACCTGGGGCAAGGTGATGGACGATCAGTCGTCACTGTCCGAAGGCAAGTATCAGGACATGTTCAACATCCGAGCCGACTGGTCCCGGTCCAGCTACGACATCAAGCACGCCTTCAAGATCGGCTACGTGTACGATCTGCCGTTCGGCAAAGGCCGCACTTTTGGCGCCGGCTGGAATGGCATCACCGACGGGATCTTCGGCGGCTGGGCGCTGGAAGGCATCGTGCAGTTGCAGTCCGGCACGGCGTCGAACGTCCGCACCGGCACCGACCGCGCCAACGTCGGCAAGACCAACGAGCGGCCGAATGTCATTCGCAACCCGAACCTGCCTGCGCGATCAGCGCACGGTGGACCGCTGGTTCGACACCTCGGCGTTCGTGATGCCCGACTTCTTCACGTGGGGCAACGCGGCCGCATACATGGTGGAAGACGATGGCCGGATCATCTTCGACCTCTCATCTAGCCAAGCGCTTCCGCTTCAAGGAGCATCACTCGGTGGAGGTCCGCGGAGAGTTCTTCAACTTCCCGAACCATCCCGACTTCGGCGCTGCGGGCTCCGGCGGGTACGTGCTGAACACTGCCAGCTACGGCGTGATCGGCAGCGCAACCTCTGCGCGGCAGATTCAGTTCGCGCTGCGGTACGCGTTCTAACTGGAAACAGACTGAAGTGACCACAAGATCCCGCGGGTTCCGAAAGGGCTCGCGGGATCTTTTTTGTTGAATGGAGTTTCAATATGACCAGGCGATTATTCCAGATACTTCTTTGCGGGATCCTGCTGGCTGCCGCTGTCGCGGCGCCGGCGCAGGATCGCTTTGCCGCTGACACGGCGAAGGCGATGAAGCACTTTGACGACATCAAGTTCGGCCTGTTCATTCACTGGGGGCTGTACGCCATCCCCGCCGGCGAGTGGAAGGGAAAGTACGTGCGCGGCATCGGCGAGTGGATCATGTTCCGCGAGAAGATCCCGGTGGCCGAGTATGGGCAACTCGCCAAGCAGTTCAACCCGGTGAAGTTCAACGGCGACGAGTGGGCGCAACTGGCCAAGGACGCCGGCATGAGCTACATGGTCATCACCTCCAAGCACCACGACGGCTTCGCCATGTTCGAGTCAGCGGCGTCCAAGTACAACATCGTGGATGCGACGCCGTACGCCAAGGACCCGATGAAGGACCTCTCGGCCGCCTGCGCCAAGCGCGGCCTCGACTTCGGCTTCTACTATTCGCAGGACCAGGACTGGCACGAAGCCGGCGGTCGCGGCAACAACTGGGACTTCCCCGAAAAGCGCGACGCCCAGCCCTACCTCGAGCAGCAAGGTGTTTCCGCAGGTGAAGGAGATCCTGAGCGGCTACGGCAAGCTGGGCCTGATCTGGTTCGACACCCCCGGGCTGCTTTCCGAAAAGCAGGTGACTGAGCTGCGCAACCAACGTCAAGACGCATGCAGCCGACGTGCCTCATCAACAGCCGCATCGGGCACAACCGCGGCGACTACGCCCAGACCGGCGACAACGCCATTCCAATTCAGGTCTATCTGAAGGACGGCAAGTGGGAAGTCCCGGCGACACTGAACGACACCTGGGGCTTCAAGAAGAACGACGAGAACTGGAAGGATCCGCGCGATCTGGTGGCGAAGCTGGCCGACATCGCCAGCAAGGGCGGCAACTACCTCCTCAACGTCGGGCCGACGGCCGAAGGCGTCATCCCGCAGGCGAGCCAGAACATCCTGCGCATCGATCGGCAAGTGGCTGCAGGTGAATGGCGAGTCGATCTACGGCACCGGGCCGAGCCCGCTCCATTTCCCGGATATCACCTGGCGAGCGACCGTGAAGCCGGGCAAGGTCTACCTGCACATCTTGAACTGGCCGGGCACGAAGCTGGAGCTGAAGGGGTTGGAGAGTCAGGTGAAGAAGGCGTACTTCCTGGCCAACAAGTCCGCCGTGCCAGTTACGCAGAAAGGCGCAGTCCTCGAGTTCTGAAGTTGCCCGCCCAGCCGGTGGACCCGTGGGACAGCGTTGTGGTGCTCGAGATCGCCGACCAGCGTCGCGAAGGTGGCCGACGGCTACCGGGCCGACCAGATGCCGCAGCGGCTCGACCTGCACGCCTGGGTTGCGCGGCTGCGCGGCGAGGAGATCCGCTACGATTGGGCCACCGGCAGCGCCAGCCACTTCAAGCGGTTCGAGCGCGAGTCGAATTCGCTGGCTTGGTACCCCTACAAGAGCCTCGACGGCGTCTACGATGTCGAAATCACTTACGCCTGCGACGACGCCATTGCGGGCAGCAGGTTCCGCCTCGCCTCCGAGCGCCGCGGCGCTCCTGCCGAGGGAGCCATCGAGGGTGTAATTGAAGGCACCGGCGGCAAATTTGTCACCAGGAAACTCAACGGCTCCATCCCGGTTCGCCCAGGGACAGAGATCGTAAGCCTTGGGCTGATCGACGATGACAAATCCGCCGGAGTAAAAGTACAGAAGATTACACTCTTGAGGCGTGACGGCTCACGCTAAAATAAGTTGAATTCAGCGCAGGAATGGTCCACAGTTTACTGTGAGTCCGCCGCTGGGGCTTTGTCGGAGGACTCGCAAGAAGGGCAAAGAACTCGAGCGGACCCGGGCAGCTACGAGCGAGGGGAGCGTGTGCCAATGCCAGTGCATCGCGTGTTTCTGGTCCACGGGATGGGCCACCATCCACGGGGTTGGTCGATGAAGGTGACCGATCTGCTGGGTGATTTGTACAAGAAATACGAGAAACTTGCTGACAGGCCGATCGAGACCAGAATCAAGTTTCACGAGATCAACTACGACAACATCTTTCAGGACCTGGCCGACAACTGGGCCGAGAAATCGGCCTCGCTTCGGACCATGCTCGGCACCGCGGGCAATCCGCTGCTGGTTAGGATGCTGGACGAGTTGAGCGATGCGTCGAAGACGGAAGGCAATTTCGTCTGGTCGCACGCGGCCGATATTGTGTTGTATCGTCTTACTGCCGAAGTGCGGATGGCGATTCGAGCCAGCGTTGCAAGGCAGATCGCCGCCGGCATACAGGAGGACCTGAATGCCAGGCAAGAATGCCAGTTTTCCATAATGGCCCATTCGCTGGGCACAGCCGTGGCTCACGACTCGCTGCACGCACTGATGGCAGGAACGGAGGCTGTAGGCGGCAAGGCGTTTTCGCCGCCGAACACCCGCGCCGTCCTGTTGATGCAGGTCGCCAACGTCAGCCGTGCGCTGGAGACGGCGCCGGATGTCTATCAGAGCCACTACCAGCCTGGGCCTTTCAGCGATGCCGGCCCGCATGGCGCGAACTATTTCTTCAATTGCCGCCACGTCCTCGACCCCTTCACGGTACTACGCAAGTTCAATCCAATCGGATGGCCGGCTGATTGTTTCCGCGAAATCGAAGTCCGTCACTTGCATGACAAAAACGTGCATGGCTTCCAGCACTATCTGGAGAATCCGGCGGTGCATATCCCCTTCTTTCGTGCGGTCACTAACGATCTGGCTGGCTTCCGCAAGATTCGAAAGTCGGACGAGGCCGCCGCAATCCAGGATTTCAAGGATGTGAATCTTGGGAACGCGCTTGAACTTGCCTCGGCACTGAGCAAGTCGCCATTCGCGATGGCCGACACCTGGGAAAAAATGAGTGAGGTGGGGAAATGGTTTGGCGGAATTCTGCAGCGGTTCTAGCAACTGCGGTTGGAAAGTATCTGCTGGCGGCCGGGCTTGCCGCGACACCGGCGCTCGCGCAACAGTGCGAGAACACGCTCGTCCACAAGCCGGAAAACGCGGCGAAGGCCGCGGAGTTGTGGGACCGGAACAGGGAAGTCGGCTGTCTTGGCAGCAAGGAGTGCCAGAGTGAGATCTGCCAGAAGCTGGCCCCGTTGATCCAGAAAGTGAACGATGGACAGATGCCGGCCGAGACGCCGATGAACGAGCTGATCCAGAGCCTTCGCGATCCCGCCAAGGCCGGCCCGCTGTATGCAAAGCTCCGACGCAGGGCGGGATTGTTCATGGACGAACTGGGAACCAAGGATTCGCGAGATTGGAACGGGAGGCAGTTCGAGATTAGTCCGGCCAACCAGCTGTTTGATTCGTTCAAGGACGACACGATCGACTTCGAGCAACAGTGGAAGACCGGCTGTGGGACCGCGGAGGCTTGCGCGTCGACCTGGCATGAAGCCGCCGACACGGCGACGCATAGCCAATTGCTGGCTCGCATCATCTTCGCTTCAACAAACCAGGATCGCGTTCGCATGGTGAACTATCTGGCCGGTCTGGAGCGGCGATGGATGAACTATCTCACAGGCAGCCGTTCGCAGTATCCGTGGGAACTGATCATGAACGGCTGGCGCTACCGGCGCACGGCGAATCTCGTCGAGCCGCCAAACAATCAGTTCATCCTGTTTCATCCGAGTGCGGCATTTGAAATCAGCGACCGGGAAGGCAGCAAAGGCGCAGCATCAGTGGTGCTGGAGGCTTTCGGCTGGAATTCGTGGACGTGGAAGGACGACAAGCCGCGTCAGCGGTTTGGCGCCTCGGCGATAGTATCCTGGCGAACCACAACCGCCCTACCCGGCGATAACATCACCGGCTATGGCGGCATGATTCACCTGCCTCTCAATCTATCGGTGGGCTATGTTTATCGCCCCACTGACATGGGCCGCCATTCCTTCCTGCTGGGCGCCGATGTCGGCAAGGTCTTCATACGCGGCCAGGATGCGCGCAAGAAAATTCTCGGCGGCCGGTGAGGAGCTTAACCGGCGGCGTGCGCAAAGGCCAACACGCTCGGTCTGACCAGTTGCTCCCAATCTTCGGTGGACATCCATACGACGTCCCGATGCGTGCCGGCATTGAAGCAGAGCTGCTCCTCCGCCAGCAACAGGCCGTCCACCCAGACCGGTGTCTCGAAAATCGTTCCGTTGCCGAACGGCGGCATCGCACCCAGCTCGCATGTGGGGAACAGCCTTTCGAGCTCGTGCTCGGTTGCGAGCCTGAGATGATGCGTGCCGAAGGCGGCCCGCAGCTCGTCAAGGTCCACGATGCGATCGGCAGGAAGAACGGCCATTGCGAAGCCGTCCTCAAAGTGCACCACCACCACCTTGGCAAAGCACCGCGGTGGGATGTGTTCTGCCCGCGCGGTCTCGCGGGCCGTATAAGTCAGCGGGTGTTGATCATGCCGGTAGGCCAGATCCTTCAATTCTAAAAGGGCAACGAGTTGGTCGAGAGTCTTCATGAAAGCCTCCTGTACAACTCTGGAATACTCCTGTTCGAGGCAAAAGAAAAGGGGGTAGACGAGCCAGAGTAGGCTGTATGGTCCACTAGGGGGATATGTGGTTGTTCTGGATGGTCCTGGCCGCCGCGACGGCGTTGGCACAGCCGGCCGGCATCGATCGATTGGTTGAGGAGTTCAGGGAAAAGCAGAAGGCGCCGGGAATCTCGGTGGCCATCCTGACGCGGGACGGCGAACTGGCAACGGTGACCCGGGGTTGGGCCGACGTCGAAAATGGAGTTGCCGTCACCCCCGCGACGGTCTTCAGGCTTGCGTCGGTTGTGAAACCGTTCACCGCCGTGGCGGCGATGCGGCTGGTCGAAGAAGGCAAGCTGGACCTGGATGCGCCCGTTGAGCAGTACGTGACGGCATGGCCCGCAAAGCAGTGGCCTGTGACCACGAGACAACTTCTGGGCCACCTCGGAGGCGTCCGGAGCTACCGCGATGACGGCTCAGACAACAATTCGACGAGACACTTCTGGTCGACGGCTGAGGCCGTGACGGCGTTCTCCGCCGATCCTCTGGCTCATGAGCCGGGTACAAAGTATCTCTACTCTTCTTATGGCTTCAACCTGGCAGGAGCAGTCGTCGAAGCCGCCTCAGGAATGCCCTACGCTTCAGCGGTGGCCTCGCTCGTCCTGCGTCCAGCGGGGAGCGACACCATGCGCATCGACGATGTGTTCGCTCTCATCCCGAACCGAGCGCGTGGCTACAGAAGGAACTCGGCCGGCGAGATCGAGAATTGCAGCCTGGCAGACAACAGCCTCAAAGCCCCGGGCGGCGGCTGGGTGGCCACCGCAATCGATGTCGTCAAATTCGCTCGATCTCTGATCGAAGGCCGCCTCGTCAAGCCCCAGACTATGGAGCTGATGTTTGAACGCCAGCGGTTGAAGGATGGCTCGCGCACAGGCTACGGGCTCGGCTTCGGCATCAATCGCGAAAAAGCCCCCAGGGTTTACTCACACGGAGGCGGACAGCAGGGCACCAGCACTTACCTCGTATTCAGCCCGGAGCTGAAGACAGCGGTTGCCGTCCTGGTCAACCTTGAGGGGGCGAATCCGAGCGGATTGGCCGAGGCGATTCTTGGCCGAGTTGGAAAGGTGACTGGCCCCGGAGTCACCGCGAAGTCTCATGACATGCTCCGCCGGCGGATGATCTCGATGGCTAGATACCAGTCCTCAACGTCGCCGCCGTGGCCACAATTCCGATCGAGCCAGAGTTGGTAGGCGACTGCGGCGATCTCAGCATGGCATGGCTCATCCAAACGCTCTCCGGCAATGGCTTCCGGCTTGCCCTGTGCGGCCGCAGCCGGGCGCGGAAAGACGGAATAGGGGCCAACGACGGGAATGGCGCGCGCGGCGGAACCATCAAGCCCGGCTGCCATATCCCGATCCAATGGCGAGGTTGGGCTCTTTTCCAGAATTGCTGTGGCAGACGCTTTGTTTCGAGGCATGGTGTTCGTCCTTT
Source organism: Bryobacteraceae bacterium (assembly GCA_963714395.1). GTDB lineage: Bacteria > Acidobacteriota > Terriglobia > Bryobacterales > Bryobacteraceae > JACADU01. The sequence continues at coordinate 88,368 of CAVQOO010000013.1, read as the reverse complement.
CATTGTGAGAATGGGTGCGGCTGGCGCCGGTGGTCTGATTGCAGCGTACGCGGAAGCACAGCGATCGACAATGACGAAATATTGAAGAGAAGGATCGGTAATGCCGATGTGTTTTTCACCCGGCCGATCAACGCACCGCGGGGGAGGAGAACAGGTCGTCTCGAGCCGCCTCGGAGATTCGCAGTACAGCCGGGTGCTTGATTTTTCGCTCCACAGAGATCGCGTAGAAGCGCTCCACGACAGAGTCGATGCGGCCCAGCCGAACGACCCCATAATGGCCGCGCACCTCCTTCTCGATCGCCGTGGGAGCGGCGAAGATGCCGGCGCCGCCTTCTCCAAACGTCTTCATCAGCGCGCTGTCCTTGAATTCCCCGACGATGCGCGGGCGGATGCCGCCGTCGTCGAACCACTGATCCAGGGAGCGACGCAGGCTTGAGCCCTCCATCGGCAGAAGAAACGGCGCTCCGTCAAGGCATGCCGGGAAACCCTTCCGGTATGCGGCCGCCAGCGCCGGCGCGGCGAACAGAGCCGCCGGGCATGAGCCGAGCAAATGGTTGAATGCCTTCACGCGCACCATGGACGAAACAGGCGCATCGGCGATCACGACGTCGAGCTTGTGTTCGGCCAGGTCCGCCAGCAGACGCTCCGAAGTGTCCTCGTTGCAGAAGATCTGCACGGGCTCCGGCATCTGGAGGGCCGGTGCCAGCACGCGGTAGGCGATGAATTTCGGGACCAGGTCCGACACTCCGGCCATGAGCCGAAGAGGCCTGCCCCTCGGCCGGCCCTTCAGCACGTCCTGCAGTTCGCGCCCGATGCCGAAGATCTCGTCAGCATACCGGTAGACGACCCGGCCCACCTCGGTCAGCGCCAGTCCCCGGCCTGCTCGCGTGAACAGTTTCTCGCCAAGCGACTCCTCCAGCATCCTGATCTGCCCGCTGACGGTCGGCTGTGCGACCAGGAGCTTGTCGCACGCCCGGGCAATGCTGCCTTCCTTGGCAACGGTATGGAAGTACAGCAGGTGATGGTAGTTCAGCCACTCCATGACCACACTCTACATGGAGGCTCTGCAAAAAAGGGGCCGCCCCGCAGGGCGGCCCGTTAATAGCAGGAGCAGGTAAGCCAGATTCTATCGGTCGAGCTTCCTGGCAGTCTGCTGCAGCAGCGTGGCTCGCTTGGCGATGCCGTCCGAGTAAGCACGAAGAATCGAGCGGCTCTTCTGCATGTCGCCGTTCTCCTGTAGAAGGCCGTTCTTCTTGTTGCTGAAGATCAGCAGGAGTTCCGCCTTTGTCTTCACCAGTTCCCAGTCCTTCTTCTGTTGCGCAGTGAGATTGGGACTCTTGGCCTCGAAAGCGGCGAGATCCTCGCGAAGCGTCTGAATGTCTTTGTTCAGGTCGCCCGACTTAGCCTTCACCAGTTCCACGTCGGGGTTCTTGGCCTTAAGGTGTCCGCTGATGGCTTCAGCGTCCTGCTGGATCTTGGCGGCGTCGCTGATGATGCCCTGGAAGGTGTTGGTGTCTGCCGTCACCGTGGTTGCGGCGAGAGCGAATGTTGCTATTGCGCTGAGAATGGTCTTCATCCTGGGTCTCCTTGTTGTGGCGGTTGCCCGTACATCTGAGGAGATTCTCGCCGGCAAACAATCGTTGCTGAGGAAGTTTAGAGGGAAAGCATCGGGTTTTCCGATGAGTGCAAATTGCAGCCCAAAGTCAGGCGCCGCCCGTCTGTGCTGACTATCGAAAACGCTGCATGGCCGGGATTCAGTAAACTGGGTCAACACCTGAGGCACCCACATGAACATACGAAAACTCGCACAACTCCTGGTCTGCATCTGCGCGGGACTGCAACTGGCCGCAGTCCAGGGCGCCGACCCGGAATTGTTGCGACAGGTGTCGGCTGTAAAAGAAGCCTTGGCGAGCAACAACGCGGCCCTGCGCCAGTACACCTGGGTTGAGCACACGGAAGTTTTGATCAAGGGGGATGTCAAGAACTCCAGCGACTCCCTCTGCCGCTACGACGGCTGGGGTGAAGTACAGAAGAAGCAGATTGCCGGCGGCGCCCCGGTCGACGACGCGGCCCTGGCGAAGTCGAAGCGGCCTCTAAATCGAAAGAAGGCCGAAATGCAGGACTACATAGAGCGCGCCGTCAGCCTCGTTCAGACTTACCTGCCACCCAAACCGGACAGGCTGCAATACCTCCTGGAGAATGGCGGTGCGACTCTTGGACAAACTGCGGCGGGAGCAGCCCAGATCCAGCTCAAGAAGTACTGGAAAGACGGCGACTCTCTGACGTTTACATTTGACCCTCAGTCCAAGGCCTTGCTGAAGGCGAGTATCAAATCCTACCTGGCGAACGAGAAGGACCCGGTGACAATGGAAGCCGTGTTCGCGACCCTTCCCGACGGCACGAACCATCTGGCATCCACCGTATTGAACGGTGAGGCCAAGAAGATCCAGGTGAAAACTCAGAATGGTACCTATCAGAAACTGGCGGTCCAGTGAGCAGTGCCTGCGACCGCACCTAACCGCGGGGCTCAGCGGCCGAGCTTCTGATAGGCTTCGTCGAGCAGTTCGACAACGTGGACTACCCGCTGTCCGCGGCCATATCGCGCGACACCCGCTTTGAGCTGCAATTGGCAGCCGACGTTGGCCGTGGCGATGACTGTAGCGCCCGTCGCGGTCGCCAGCGGAATCTTCTTCGCAACGATCGAATCGGCGATGTCGTCGTGGACGATGTTGTATGTGCCCGCAGAACCGCAGCAGAGATCCGACAGCGGCATCTCCTTGAATTGCAGTCCCGGGATGGCGCGCAAAATCTGCCGTGGCGCCTGCCGGATCTTCTGTCCATGGGCCAGGTGGCACGAGTCCTGGTAAGTGACCACATCGTTCAGGCGGCCCATCGCCGGGTTCAGCTCGATCGAAGCGAGGAACTCCGTGATGTCTTTCATCAGCGTTGTGAAGCGCGCCGCCTTCGCCGCGTAGGCGGGATCCTCGTGAAGCAGTTCGTGGTACTCCTTCAGCGTCGATCCACAACCGGCGCCGTTGGTCACGATTGCGTCAAGGCCTCCGCTCTCGGCCAGCGGCAGGAACGCATCGACATTCCGCCGTGCCAGTGCCCGCGCGTCGTCCTTAAGACCGGCGTGCACGTGCAGCGCACCGCAGCAGGTCTGTGATTCGGGGATGAGCACCTCGCAGCCGTTCTGCTGCAGCACCCGAACTGTGGCCTCGTTCAGCCGCGCGCTGGAGACGTTGGCAATGCAGCCCGCCAACAACCCGACGCGATATTTACGCTCGCCAATGGGCGCGAACGTCTTCCCGATCCTGTCGAAGAAGAACGGCACTTCGGCCGTGGGCGCCAGGTGCTCGATGCGTCCCAGCTTGCCGGCGAGTTTGAGAATTCCCGAGCCGCGCACCAGGGTCTGCATACCCGAGGCCTGATAAAGGTAAAGCAGCGCCCCCGCAAACTTGAGCCAGCCGCGGGAGAGCAGCAGGTGTTGAAAGATGAAGTTGCGCAGAGCCCTCGCCGGGAGCGACCTCTTGGGCGCGATGTGCGCCTCGATCTCGGTTCGTGCCGCTTCGATCAACCGGCCGTAGGGGACACCGGACGGGCACGCCGATTCACAGCCGCGGCAGGCCAGGCAGAGGTCCAGATGCTCGAGATAGGACGGAGATATCTCCATCTGCCCCGTTGCCACCTGCACCATCTGGTAAATCCTGCCGCGCGGGCTGTCCATCTCGACTCCCAACTCCCTGTAGGTCGGGCAGGCGTTCAGGCAAAGGCCGCAATGAATGCACGAGAGCAAATCGCGCGCGGCCGGTGCGTCAGCGTGACGATTGTCGAGAATCGGCGGGAAGACAGGACCGCAGGCGACTGGTTCAGATGCGGCCATAGAGTCTTCCTTTGTTCAGCAGCGAATGTGGATCGAACGTGGCCTTAAGCCGGCGCATCAGTTCGAGGTCCGGTCCCGGCAAGGGCCAGAGATCAAGCTCGAGCGCGTCCTCAGGCGGAGCCTTCGCGATCACTCTCGACCAAGCGCGATCATTGGTCGTAGCCAGCCACCCGGCGGCCTGTCCGCGGTCATTGAAAGCCAGATACGTCACCCCGTTGCCGGCTCGCGCCAGAGCCTCTGCGGGAGCCGAGTCCAACACGGCGGCGAGGTCGGGCAATGCATGTCCCACTTGCCCGATGATCCGTGGACCCTCGCAGAAGGATTCCACACGGCGCCACAACGCTTGTTCCGCCTCCCCTTCCACCTGGCTCGAGCCCGGCAGTTCCTGGGCATACCGCGCCAGAACCCGCTCGGTTCCATTGGCCCTCAACAGCAGGCACGAGACTGCCTCCAGTCCCAGCGCTCGCGCCCCTTCCGCATTGACCGCATCCAGAGCGGCCGGCTGCAGCGGACCTGCCAGAATCCGCGACCGCTCCGCGGCGGCCTCCGCATTCGATACGGCCGGCACCACAAACGTCCGTGTCGACTCCGGCAGCGGGGAGAGCTTGAAGTTGAGCTGCGTGATCACGCCAAGCGTCCCGTAGGAACCGATGAACGCTTTCTGCATGTCGAGGCCGGCGACATTCTTCACCACCTTGCCTCCGCTGTTCACCAGCGTCCCGTCAACCGTTGCGAAGACCATGCCGATCAGCTGATCGCGAATGCCGCCGTACAAGCGGCGTCTTGGGCCCGACAGCCCCGCCGCGATAACTCCGCCGATGGTGGCGGCACCGCTGTAGGGAGGGTCCAGCGGCAGCATCTGCCCATGACGCGCCAGCAGTGGACCGATGTCGTGAATACGCACCCCGGCTTCCAGGCAGATCGTCAGGTCCCGCGGCTCGTATTCGAGCACGCGGTTCATCGCCGACGTTTTCAGCAGCGCAGCCTGGGTCGGCGGCCCACCCCACAGGCGTTTCGATCCCGCTCCTTCAACGCGCACCGGCGACTGTCGCCCGGCCGCCTCAAGAAGCAGTGCGGCGACATCGCCGGCGGAAGAGGGCAACCACTCGGTCATTACATGAGATTCTACCCGGCACGGAGGGCGGCTGCGGGGTAGACTCTTAGGCAATGACCACCACAAGGCGGGATTTTATGGCTGCTTCGGCCGCGATGATGGGCGCTAACGACCGGATTCGCCTCGGCATCATCGGACCTGGCGCCCGCGGGCAGGAAGTGATGCACGACGCGCTGGCCTGTCCCAACGTCGAGTTCGTGGGCGCCGCCGACGTCTACACAGCCGGCTGGAAGAGGTCAAGGCGATCGCGCCCGGCATCAAGACCTACCTCGACTATCGCTATCTGCTCGACGACAAGTCCATCGACGCCGTCCTCATCGCCACGCCGCAGCACCTCCACTGCGAGCACTTCACTGCTTCGCTCGACGCCGGCAAGCACGTCTACCAGGAAAAGACGATGGCCTTCACGGTGGATCACGCCAAGCAGATGCGCGCCGCCTTCCGGAAGGCAGCGGGCGCGCCGTGCAGATCGGGCATCAGTGGACCTCCGCGGAGCGATGATCGATGCGCGGAGATTCCTTGCCGCACAGCCGATGGGGAAGATCACCGCGATCCACGGCCCATGTACCGCAACACGCCGCACGGCAAGCCGCAGTGGTCGCGCCCGGTGTACCCGGACATGACGCGCGGAGAACATCATCTGGAAGTAGTTCCTGGGCGAGGCGCCCGAGCGCCCCTTCGATGCCAACCGCTACATCAACTGGCGCTTCTTCTGGGACTACTCGGGCGGCAACGTCTACGAGAACATGTGCCACCAGCTCGCGTTCTGGTACAAGGTGCTGGACTTCACGATTCCGAAGGCGGTGACCATGACCGGCGGCGTCTACCTCTGGAAGGACGGCCGCGAAGTGCCCGACACGATGAGCGTCACGCTGGAGCAGCCGGCAGTTGCGAAGACCGGCGGCGACTGCCTGATTTCATGGAACTCAGGATTTGGCAACAACCATCTCGGTTCCGGAGAAGATGTGCTCGGAACCGACGGTACGCTGCGGCAGGCCAGAGGCCAGACGAGTTGGTATCCCGAGCGAGTGAACGTGAAGGACAGGTCCGGAAGTGAAGGGCACCTCGAAGGCGGCGCCCAATGCGCACATGCAGAACTTCCTCGACGCGATCCGCACAGGCGCCGAATTGAACTGCCCGTTCGAACTTGGCTTCCGCACGGCGATCGCCTGCAGGATGGCTGTCGACAGCTACCGGCAGGGTCGCACCATGAAGTGGGACCCCGTGAAGGAAGAGATCGTGTGACCCGCGGCGAATTGGCCCGCGCCCTGACGCGGGCGGAGAACGGGATCGCTACGCCGCCTGCCGGCGCGTTAAAGGCTCGCATTTTCGGCATTACCGGCGCGCCTGGCGCCGGCAAGAGCACACTCGTTGCGGCGATGATCGGCGACCTGCGGCGGCGCGGCTTGCGCGTCGGCGTGCTCGCGGTCGACCCCTCGAGCCCGTTTACCGGCGGCGCGCTGTTGGGCGACAGAATCCGCATGGGAGGCCACGAAAACGACGACGGCGTCTTCATCCGCTCAATGGCCTCGCGCGGCGCAACAGGCGGACTCGCTCCCGCCACCGCCGCCGCAGCAGCCGTGCTTGCCGCCGCCGGCTTCGAGATCGTGCTCATCGAGACCGTGGGCGTCGGACAGTCTGAAGTCGATGTTTCGAAGGTGGCTGACAGGACCGCAGTCGTGCTCACCCCCGGCATGGGCGACGATGTCCAGGCAGGCAAGGCGGGCATTCTCGAGATCGCCGACCTGCTGGTCCTCAACAAGGCCGACCTCCCTGGTGCGGCGCTGCTGGAGAAACACTTGCGCGAGGAACTCGAAGCCGTGCCTCTGCTGAAGACCGTCGCCTCGACCGGCGAGGGCGTGCCCGAACTGGTCGAGCACCTGCTCGGAGTGGGATGATCATTTGAGCATGGCCAAGAGAATTGGAATCATCGGAGGCAGCGGGCTCTACTCGATGCCAGGTTTCACTGACCAGGAAGAGGTGCGCCTCCAAACCCCGTTCGGCGACCCGAGCGATGCTTTCATCTGTGGCAATCTCGAGGGCAAGCCGGTTGTGTTCCTGGCCCGCCACGGGCGCGGCCACAGGCTCAGTCCGTCGGAACTGAATTTCCGCGCCAACATCTGGGGCATGAAGAAGCTCGGCGTGGAGTGGATCATCTCCCTCAGTGCCGTCGGCAGCCTGAAGGAAGAGCACAAACCGCTCGACTTCGTTATCCCCGATCAGTTTGTTGACCGCACTCGCGGACGCGTCTCCACGTTCTTCGGCGAGGGCTTAGTGGCGCACATCAGCTTTGGCGACCCCGTCTGCCGCGACCTCGCCAAACTCCTGCACCACTCTTGCCTTGAGGCGGGCGTTCCGGCGAAGATGGGCGGTGCGTATCTTTGCATGGAAGGCCCCGCGTTTTCGACCAAGGCGGAGTCCAACCTCTATCGCTCCTGGGGCATGGACGTGATTGGCATGACGAATCTGCAGGAGGCTAAACTGGCGCGCGAGGCTGAGATCTGTTACGCCACCATCGCCATGGTGACCGACTACGACTGCTGGCATCCGGAGCATGATGCTGTTACCGTGGCCGATATCATTCGCAATCTGACCCACAACGCCGAGAATGCCGCCAAAGTCGTGAAGGCGGCGGTCAAAGCGCTCACCATTGGCGATCGCACCTGTGCATGTTGCACCGCGCTCGAGTTTGCCCTGATTACGGACAAGAAGTCTGTTCCGCCTGAAACCTTCAAGAAGTTGGAGCTGATCGTTGGAAAGTATTTCACCGAATGAGCTCGCCCTCGAACTGCTGAACCACTGCGTGCGCGGCCCCGGGTGGCCCGAGGAGCTTGCGGCGGCGTTGGTGGACGAGGCGCTGGACGATGACCCGGAGCACGCGCGCCGCGCGTCGAAAGCCCTCTTCAGCGTTGTCGTGGAGCGGTTGGCCGACTCGTTCGAGCCGGAACTCTGCAACGTCTATGCGCATTTGTTCGCCGGCGTCATCGAGCGCGTTCTGCCCGAGCTCAAAGCTGAAGACCTGATTGCTCGCTATGAGCATGTCCGCTGCGTGCGGCGAGTGGGCTTCGACCCCAAGAACATCTTCGTGCTCTCCCGCGTCACCCTCGGCGCTGATGTCGCCGTCACCTCCATCGTGCTCGACGCCGCTCGACAGCGATGGCCAAAGGCAAAACTCTGGTTCGTCGGCCCGAAGAAGAGCTGGGAGTTGTTCGAGGCTTCGGTCGACGTCGACTGGGTGCCCATGCCCTACGGCAGGACGGGGCTTCTCGCCGATCGGATCGGCATCTTCAGCGAATTGCGCGCCGCCCTCGACGCCCCAGGCGCTCTCGTGCTCGACCCCGACTCCAGATTGACCCAGCTTGGGCTCCTGCCCGTCTGCGACCCGGACCGTCATTTTCTGTTCGAGAGCCGCTCCTACGGCGGCGACGGAATGCAGTCCATGTCCGAATTGACGAGAGACTGGGTGAGAGCCGTGACGGGTGTCGAGACGGCTGAACCATGGCTGCATCCCAAGTTCGAATTCACACTCGGCTCGCAGCCCGTCACCACCCTCAGTCTCGGCGTCGGTGAAAATCCGGCCAAGCGCGTCGAGGATCCGTTCGAGGAGCGTCTCGTCGAATTGCTTTCTCGGCGCACTCCCCTGCTGATGGTCGACGCCGGCGCACCCGAAAGCGAAGAGGAGACGAGGGTCCTGCGCGCCATCGAGAATAGCGGCTCGGGCGCCGACCGCTGCGGACTCCATCAGGGTCCCTTCGCCAGTTTCGCCGCCATGATCGCCGCCAGCCGCCTGTACGTCGGCTACGACTCTGCCGGCCAGCACGTCGCCGCCGCGCTCGGAGTGCCTCTCATCAGCATCTTCGGCGGCGCCGCGAACGAACGCATGCGTGCGCGCTGGTCGCCGCAATCGGCGGGTCCGTTCTGGGTTTTCGACTCGGACGGCGTAGATGTTAACGAACTGCTCGATGGGATTGGCCGTATCCTGAGTGAAGGTAAATTCCATGAAGGCACTGCTTAGCTTTCTTCTTCTCTCTTCCTTTGCCTTGGCGCAGGTGGAAGGACCTTGGCTCGGTACGCTGGAAGTACCGAACGCCAAACTTCGTCTCGTTCTGCATCTTCAGAAAGACGGCGCAGGCTACAAATCAACTCTCGACAGCATCGACCAGGGCGCCAAAGGGATTCCGGTCGACTTCACCGCCGTGACCGACGGAAACGTCTCATTTGACGTCGAAGCTCTCAAGGTCAACTTCAAGGGAAAGCTCTCGGCAGACGGGCAGACCATCTCAGGAACATTCACCCAAGCCGGCAATTCATTTCCGCTCGAACTGAAGAAGACGACACTGCAGGCTCTCGAGGCCCTCAACAAGAAAGGCCGCCCGCTGACCCCTGAGGAACGCTCCAAACTACGTTGGGCAGTTGGAGGCGAGCCGCGACAAGCTCTCAGCCGCTTTGAAGGGACTGAGCGAGCCGCAACTGAAATGGAAACAGGCGCCTGAGCGGTGGTCCGTCCTCGAAATCACCGAGCACCTGGCCTTGATCGAGCCGTTCATGTTCGGCCTGGCGAGTAAGCGTATGATGGCAATTCCTCAAAAGCCGGAACTCGAGGCGCGTTCGCCGGACCAAATGGCGGCGGAAGACAAGAAGATGTTCGACGGTTATCTGGACCGTTCCACGAAGGCGCAGGCGCCGGAACCAGCCAAACCCACCGGCCGCTTCGCAACTGGCGCCGAGGCGTATGCAGCTTTCGACAAGGCCCGTGCCGCCACTATCGACTTTGTGAAGACGACCGACGGCGATCTCCGCAGCCACGGCATGCCCTTGTTCGCGGGCGTGATGACGGATGCCTATCAGCTCATCGTGATGATTGCGGCGCACTCTGAACGCCACCTGCTCCAATTGCAGGAAGTCAAATCGGACGCCGGTTTCCCCAAGCAGTAAGAGGTCGAGATGCCCTTGGCAGGCACGTTCAAACACGCCTCGCGCCGTATGGCGCGGCGTCCTATAGCTACGGCCTTGGCCGTTTGTTCGCTGGCGATGGCGGTCGGAGTGACCACCGCGGCTTTCAGCACAGTGGATGCCTACTACATGCGATCGCTGCCAGTCGAAGACCCTGGCTCGTTGGTCTATGTTTACGCCGAAACAAGAGAAAAGCGCCCGGATGCTTTGAACTGGCAGGAATACTCAATCCTTCGCGAGCGGCGCGGAGCGTTGAGCGGGCTGGCCGTACAGGCGCGGTTCGGCCCCAAAGTACGGCTGCAGGGCAAGGACGACTACCCGATCACCGCCGCCGTCTCGGACAACTTCTTCGACGTGCTGGGCGTGAGTGCGGCTCGTGGCGACGTCTTTCACAATGGGCGCGGCGGCGAACAGCAGGTTGTCCTCAGCGACTATTACTGGCGCAAGGCATTCGGCGGCGACCCCGGAATCATCGGGCGGATGATTGAGGTCGGCAGTGCAACAGTTCGTGTGACCGGCGTGCTGCCAGAGGGCATGGCAGGCACGGTGCGCGGCATCCGAGTCGATCTGTTCGTGCCCGAGCAGACCGCGTTCGGCGCGATGCGTCTCGTCGACAAGAGCGCCCGTCGAGGTGAATTCGAGGGTATCGGACGGCTCGCGCCGGGTGCGACCGCCGAGCGTGCTCAAGCCGAGTACGGCGGCTTGTTGGAAGACGGCCGCCGCGCACGAACGCAGAACCTGGAAAGTGCTGAACGCGGAACGATGAAGCCGGCTGCGCTCTTCGGTGCAGCCGCGTTCATGCTCTTGTTCATCGCCGCCGCGAACCTTGTCGCGTTACGGCTTGTGGAGAACGAAGCGCGCCGGCGCGAGTGGGGCATCCTCATGGCACTGGGTGCCGGCCGTGGCAGGCTGCTCGCCCAACAGAGTGCGGAAACACTGCTCCTCGTTGCCGCCGGCGGCATCGCTGGCATGGGCCTGGCAGCCTATCTGATTCGGCTGGCCCCCGAGTGGTTGCGCGCCGGCAGCCAGTATCGCGAGTACTTCATCCGGCTGGACTGGCGAGTTGCGTTGTTCACGCTGGCGAGCCTGGTGTTCGTCGGATTGGTGCTGGCCGTGCTTCCGGCTATGGACGCCTGGAGGCACAGCCTGGTGGAATCCATCCAGGCGCCTGCCTCGCGCCGCGCCTCTCGATGGTTGGCCGTGCTGGTCACTGCGCAGATCGCCCTCATCACGGCGCTCGCCTACAATGCCGGACTGCTCGGTGTCAGCTTACGCCGAATCTCGATGGTCCGCCCGGCGATGGACACAGACCGTCCCATGGTCCTGATGGAAGGTGCGCTCAAGGAGCGCGAAAACGCCTGGACTCAGTGCGAGCGGCTTGCCGTTGAACTCTCCGCGCTGCCTGGCGTGCGTCGTGTCGCTTACGCCAGGCGCGTGATGCTCGCCGGTTCAGGCGGGGGCGCGCGCGTGAAGTGGGAGCGCCCGGGCGAGGAACCGCGTACGATGCGGTTCAACCAGGTCAGCCCTGGCTATTTCGAGGTGACGGGTGCGCGAGTTCTGTCCGGCCGTCCCTTTTCGCCTTCCGACGGTCCTTCTTCGACCCCGGTCGTCATGGTCAGCCAGGCATTTGAGCGTGCTCTCGGCAAACCGGCCGTCGGCGAGTTTGTGAAACTCGACGGCAAGGACTGGCTGATTGCCGGCGTGGTGGAGGATGGCCCTTCGGTCCACATTCGCGAAAAAATGGAGCCGTTCGTATACTTCGCGTTCGCACAAAAACCGGTCGGCTGGCCGACCTTCTTCATCGAAACCTCCGCTGGGCCCGAACGAGTGGCCTCCTCCGTGGCTGCTTTCATGCAAAAGACCGAAACCGGCTACGAGCCGAACGGTTTCGACACACTTGTAGACCACCTCCGTTCCGCCCGAAACGGCGAGGAGATGGCCGCCGCGGTTGGCGGCATCCTGACGCTGCTGAGCATCCTGCTCGGAGCGGCGGGCTTGTTCGGCGTGACGATGTACGCAGTCAGCCGGCGAGCCCGGGAATTCGGCGTCCGGATGGCGTTGGGCGCGACGGGCGGCCGGATCGCCCGTACCGTCTTTGGATCAGTGGCACGCTACCTCGCCTTCGGTATTCCCGCCGGAGCGCTGCTGGCCTGGAGCGCAGGCGCGTGGCTTGCCAGCCTTCTCTACGGAGTCGGCCGAGTGGAGCCCTCCGTCGTGCTGGCAGTACTTGCAGCGGTTGTCGTGGTCGCTTTGGCTGCCGCGGCCGCTCCCGCGCGCCGCGCGGCGACGGTTGACCCTTGGGAGGCGCTGAGACTGGACTGAGGTCGCGCTGCCGGCCGCTCGCGAAGATGGGAACGGGTGTGACCAGCGACACAGATGTGTATGATGTGGTTGCCTGGAGGCAAAGGTATATGGGCCGGAAGATATTATTTGTCGCAACCACAGTAGCTGTCGCGATTGTCCTGGCGTCCTGCGCGAAAACTCCGCAGACGACCGCCAAGGATGGGACTGAAGCGAAGAAGGAGCCAGCCAAGCCGCCGGAGGCCATTGCCGCAAGGTTGGCCTTCTTTGAAATGTACAAGCCGGCATTCGCCTGGGCGGCAGATGTGCTCACGCTCACCCTCAAGAGCGGCGAATTACCGAACATCAAGAACGAGGAGGGCAGGGCCGGCGTGTGGACCGCCGTTTTCGTTTCTCCAAGCCGGAAGGAGGCCCGGACTTTCAGTTACGCGGTTGCCGACGGCGCCGAGTTCCGCAAGGGAATCAATATCAGCGACAAGCAAATCTGGAACGGACCCACACCAGCGAGCAAGGCGTTTGTGAACGCGGAGTTCAGCGTCAATTCCGATGCCGCATACAAGGCCGCGTGTGAGAAGGCGGCAAGTTGGCTGAAGACTCACCCGAAGGCCTCAGCCACGCTCACCTTGGGGAGTACATCCCGCTGGCCGGCGCCGGTGTGGTACATCATGTGGGGCACCAAGAAGGACGGCTATGCCGTGTACGTGAATGCCACAACTGGCCTGGTCGTCACCATGTAGACTCCTGTCTGCCGGCCTCCAACATGCCGGCGCACCGCGCGCGCTTGTGGCTTAGTCGGCCCAGGTTTCGAACGGCGCCTTCGGCATCTTGTGGCCCCACGCTTCCGGTCCCCAGCAGCGGGTGCCCACCAGCGGTTCGGTGTCGCTGGTGTTGACCAGCCGCACGCCGCCGCCGTTCTTTGCCGCCTCGTAGGGGATGACGAACTCATCGTGCAGCGGCTCGCCCAGGCGAATCCCCGACTTGACCTCAACCTTGTGCTTGCCGATGGTTCCCTTCCCGTGGCTGAAGTGGATGATGCACGAGTGCCGCCGGTCCGGTCAGGACCGTTTCGGCGCCGGGGCGCCAGCTCGAACTGGCGCAGGCTGAACAATTCGTCGCCGTTGGGCTTGCCGTACACCCGCCACTCATCGTGGAAACCGCCGTGGCTCACTTCCGGATCCACGACCGGCAGCAGCAAGTGCTTCTCCACGATGTAGGGATCCTTGTTGCGGCGCAGATCGATGTCGGCACACCAGTCGCTGCACGCGATCCTCGCCTTCGAGTCCTTCGGGCAGGTGGCGGAAAAGCAAGTCCTGCCCCAGGAAGACCTCGCCGTCCGGGCACAGGACGTGGCTCTGGTAGAACCGGAAGTCGTCCCGGTCGCGCTGCGGCTCTTCCGTATTGACCGCGGCCGGCCCGTGCAGGATGCGGGTCGGCGTGAAGAAGCCTGTGCCCATCCGGATCAGCAGGTTGCGCGCGTGGCTGCGGATGTGGTTGTCCTTGCCGGCGATGAAGTCGCGGACGCAATCAGCCAGCATCTCCTCGGTGACGTAATGCATCAGCCCGACGGAGGTGTGGCAATCGTTCTTGTAGCGCTTGTTGCGCCAGGCGTTGAAGTTGTAGGCCTCGGGCTTCCACGGATGCATGTGGTGGCCGAGCGGGTACAGATTGTCGAACTCCTTGTTGTAGAAGCCGGTGCCGCCCAGCGTCCGGTAGATCGGACCCACCATGAAATCAGGCGCTCCGTGAACCGCCGCATCCATCGGGATCAGGAAGCCGTCCGGGTGATGGAAGTGGCACAGCCCTTCGCCGTGAATCCCGTTTCCGGTGTCGGCAAGAATGGCGCTGCCGTTCCATCTTTCATCGATGGCCCATCCGTTGGGGCCTTCGGGGAAGTAATCCGCATCCACCAGTTCCAGGTTCTTGCCCGGAAGGCAGAACTTGCGTCCCACGAAACTCGGAAAGCAGCGGAGCACGCCGCCGCCGGCTTCGGCCGCGGCCTGCACTGTGTCTGCCGCACCTTCCTCCACGATCGGCAAGTCGGAGCGGTAGAGTTTGACGTTGAGAGCAGTCCTCGTATTTGTACTCATTTCATCCTCTTCAGGTTGTGCGTGATCCGGTAGCTTTCCAGAATATCGAAGTCCGGGCCGGTGGTGCGGGGGAATTGTGCATTCGCTGCGCCTGCCCGCCTGGTGCCTGCCGGTCCCCACCGCATTCGGGGAAAGGGATGCTACCATCCTTGGATGGCTGACTCTGCCTGGGTTCCGAGTCTTGCCGCTGCCGTCCCAGCCACCACGGCTGCTCCACGGCACTCTGCGGTCGTCCGCGTCACGCACTGGATTACGACGCTGTGCTTCTTTGCCCTGCTCGTCAGCGGCATCGAGATTGTCATCTCGCACCCACGGTTCTATTGGGGCGAAACCGGCAACGTATTAACACCGTCGCTGTTCGATCTGCCGATCCCCGCTTCAAGGTCATCCGTACCCACTGGCTACGGCTTCGTGCTGCCGGACCAAAACGGCTGGAGCCGCTCCCTGCACTTTCAATCCGCCTGGGCTGTGGTATTGAGCGGCTTGCTGTATGTCATCTCTGGCCTGTTTACGCGGCATTTCCGGAAGAACCTGCTCCCGGCCGGCTCCGATCTCACATGGGGGAGCCTCTCGAAAGTCATCGCGAACCATCTGCGCTTCAAGCCGCCCGGTGAAGCGGAAGCCTGGTCTTATAACGTGCTTCAGCGGCTCACCTACCTGTGCGTGATCTTCGTTCTGTTCCCCTTGATGATCTGGACAGGCCTGGCGATGTCTCCTGCCATCACGTCGGCATTTCCTGCCACCGTGACGGTGTTCGGCGGCCAGCAATCCGCACGCACCATTCATTTCTTCGGCTCCGTGATTCTCGTACTCTTCCTGCTCGTTCACATCGTGATGGTGTGTCTGGCCGGATTCAGGAACCGCATGCGAGCCATGATCACAGGCCGCGCCGGCGCACGGAAGGAGCACCCATGAGCAGCCTCTCACGCCGCAAACTGATCACCACCGCGCTGGGAGCAACAGCAGGCGTATCGGGTCTTGCCGTGGCCGCTCGACTTGCGGATCGCTACGGCCTGATCCCGCCCGATTACCGCGGCATCTACGGCCCCGGCGAAACGCTGACCTATGCTTCGCAGCGGCTGCTGACGCGCCACTCGCTGGCCCGGGAGTTTTCTCGCAGCCAGATCTCGAAAGCTCCGTTCGCAAACGGCAAGCCTCCTCAGGATGAAAACTACAAGCGCCTGCAGGCCGGAGGCTTCGCTGACTGGCGGCTCGCCATAGACGGCATGGTCGCCCGCCCCGTATCGTTGACGCTTGCCGACCTCAGGAGTTATCCCTCCAGCAGCCAGATCACGCACCTGGCCTGTGAAGAGGGCTGGTCCTTTATTGCGGAGTGGATCGGCGTGCCGCTGTTCCACGTCTTGAACGCCGTGGGGATCCTCCCACAGGCCCGATATGTTGTCTACTTCTCCATACAACCCGGCTGGCAGGACAGCATCGACATGGCCGATGCACTGCATCCGCAAACGTTCCTGACCTACGGGATGAATGACGGGGATCTTCCCGTGGGCCACGGCGGTCCGCTCCGCCTGCGTGTCCCCCGCCAGCTCGGCTACAAGAGTGTGAAATATGTCACCCGTCTGACGGTGACCGACAGTCTGAAAGAGTTCTCGCCGGGAGGCAGCTATGCCTGGTACGCCGGCATCTGAGAAAGCACCAAGCGGCAGAACGATCTAGTGTGTCGCTAGCCGACGCGAGTCATGTCGCTCGACGTGCCGCCGGCGGCGGGGACGTAGCACTTCAGCGCGTAGTCCATCACCATGCGGTCGGCGTTGAAACGCCAGCCCAGTGTGCGGATGGTGCGTTTCATGCGCTTGATCCAGCCGCTGCGGCAAGCCGTCGCGATCGCGCTCGTAATAGAGCGGAATCACTTCGTCGCGCAGCGCGCGGTATAGGTCCTCGCCGTCGCGCGCATCGTGGACGTCCATGTTGGTATGCGTGCGTCCGGTGCCGATGGCGAAGCCGTTGAGCCCGTCGTAGGCCTCGGCCCACCAGCCGTCGAGCACCGACAGATTGAGCCCGCCGTTGAAGCACCACTTTCTGGCCGCTGGTGCCGGAGGCTTCCAGCGGACGCCGGGGATTGTTCAGCCAGACATCGACGCCCTGCACGAAGTGGCGGCCGACGTTGATGTCGTAGTCCTCGACGAAGACGAACTTGTCGCCCAGCTTGCTGTCGCGCATCATCAGCGCGATCTCCTGGAGGACGCGCTTGCCTGGTTCGTCCTTGGGATGGGCTTTGCCGGCGAAGACGAATTGCACCGGGCGCTTCGGATCGTTGACCATTGACGCCAGCCGCTCGACGTCGTTGAGCAGCAGGTTGGCGCGTTTGTAAGTGGCGAAGCGGCGCGCAAAGCCGATGGTCAGGGCGTCAGGGCGAAAGCACGCGGCTGAGCCGCTGAAGCTTCTCGCTCGATTCGCCGCGGCGCTCGGCCTGCGCGACTGCGCCGTTGCCGCACGAAGGCCAGCAGTCGCGTCTTCAGGCTCAAGTGCGTCTCCCACAACTCGCCGTCGTCGATACTTTCGATGGCCTCCCAGATGCGGGATTCGCCGCTGTGTTTATGCCAATCGGCGCCCAGGTGCCGGTCGTAGAGACGGAACATCTGCGGGGCGAGCCAGGAGGGGACGTGGACGCCGTTGGTGATGTGGCCGATGGGCACCGCGTCCTCGGCGCGGCCCGGGAAGAGGCCCGTCCACATTTCGCGCGAAACCTCGCCGTGCAGCGCAGACACGGCATTGGCGCGGCGCGAGAGCTTCAGCCCCAGCACCGTCATGCAGAACATCTCGTGCTGATTGCCGGGGTTCTCGCGGCCCAGCGACATGAGCCCTTCGTGCGCGAGCCCGAGCGACTCGCGCAGCGGCCCGAGGTGCTCCTCGATCAGACCCGCAGTCGAAGCGGTCGTGGCCGGCCGGCACGGGGGTGTGCGTGGTGAAGACGACTTCGCGAGCCACCCGGCGGGCAGCCTCGTCGAAGCCGATCCCGTCGTCCTCCATGCGGCAGCGGATCGCTTCCAGCACGGCGAAGCCGCTGTGGCCTTCGTTCAGGTGGAGCACGCCCGGGCGTGATGCCCATGGCCCGCAGCGCGCGATACCCGCCGACGCCCAGCAGCAGTTCCTGGCGGATGCGCACGCGCCCGTCGCCGCCGTAAAGCCGTGAAGTGAGTTCGCGGTCCTCGGGCGCATTGCCGTCCACGTCGGAGTCGAGCAGAAGAAGGTCGCAGCGCCCGACCTTCATGCGCCACACTTTGGCGAAGATCGTCCCGCGGCGGGTCTCGATCTGCACGGTGATCGGTTCGCCTTTGGGTCCGATCGCCGGCTCCATGGGCATCTCGGCAGCGTTCACCTGGATATAGTCTTCCTGCTGCCAGCCGTTGCGATCCAGGCGCTGGCGGAAGTAGCCCTGTCCGTAGAACAACCCAATCCCGACCAATGGAATGTCCAGGTCGGATGCGCTCTTGATGTGATCGCCCGCCAGCACGCCGAGACCGCCGGAGTAGATCGGAATCGATTCGTGCAGCCCGAACTCGGCTGAAAAGTAGGCCACCGGGCGTGGACGGAGCACGCCCGCGTGCGTCGCACCCCACGTACGATCGGACTTCAGATACTCCTGCAGCCGGCGGTAGGCGTAGTTGATGCGGCTGTGGAGGTTTCGTTCCGCCGCTCGCTGTTCCAGCGCTTCCAACGGGATCTCGCTGAGCAGCGAAATCGGGTTGTGATTGAGCTGCCGCCAGCGCACCGGATCCAGATCGCGGAAGAGGCTCGCAGTATCGGCGTCCCAGCACCACCAGAGATTGCGCGCCAGCGCCCATAGCCGCGCCTGCGCCGGCGCGATAAAGCGGTCGAGGGTCCGGGCTTCGCTGACTACGGGGGCCACCTGCGCCGCTGTCTCGAACAGCATCCGCACTTCCTCGTCGGCAAAGGTGCGAGGCTCGATGGTCTGAACCACCAGCACTCCCTGCAGAACGCCGCAATCGATCAGCGGAACGCCCAGGAACGAGTGGTAGGCTTCTTCTCCCGCCTCGCCAAAGAACTTGAAGCGGGGATGCTTCCGAACTTCTTCCACGGCGACCGGACGCACCTGTTCCGCCACCAGGCCGGCCAAGCCTTCGTGAAGCCCCATGCGAAGTGTCCCGATACACTCGCGGCGCAGGCCAACAGTGGCGGCGAGCACCAGGTTGGCGCGATCAGGTTCCAGCAGGTAAGCGGAGCAGACGTCCGTATGAAAGCGCCTGGCAATCAAGGCGACCACGTTCATGAGCGTTTCCGCGGGCTTGCCCCCTTCCTGGGTCAGCGCGCTAAGTTCGTCGAGAGTGAGGACGTGATTGAAAGTGGGCGCTTCTACGGGTTGGTCCATTTGCGGTTTCCTTCTTCCGAGTTAAACTCGGGATCTACTCATCCACTTGGGCAAACGGGGCGGCAACCCGACGTGGGGATTGAGGCTTCAGAATACCATTGCTTCCAGTGGAGCAAGAGCACCGCCTAGCCGCGGCCGAGGCCGTAGTAATTGAGGATGTCGGGGACGATCATGATGAAATCGAATGCGCGGTGAGCACAACAGTGCGGAAAGCGGAACAACAGGGATGCAAGCCCCGCAAGGCAAACGCACCACGTGTAGACGGCAGGAGCGACGACTTGGCCACGGCGGCAAGACACGCCCGGGATTCAAAAGGCCGATCAGGGAGGACAGGCCCTTCGCAGCGGCATTCGATCCGGCTGTCAGCGTCGAGAGGGTTGCCAGGATAAAGATCCATCGCCCGAGGTCGACGCTGATCACCGACATTCCGGCCGCGAGCAGCACATTGAGCCCGCAAAGCAAGGTCGCGATCCGCCGCGGGCAGTCGTCAGACCCCGCACCCAACTGGGCGCGCAGCACGCGCACCAGGATCGCAAAGTGAATCCAGATGAAAAGACAGTACGCAGCCCCCCACGACACAATCACAGGCAAGCCTGCGACTCGCGGCTGGATGAACTCCATGTATGCGATCGACAGCGCTTGCTTGCTGTTCATGCCGAGGAAGGCAAGCGGCAGAGGCGGAGGCGTGCAACTCAGTTCCGAAACGTAGGCTTGAGCATGCGCGCAGATCACTTCGACCGCATTCGGGCCGGGTCGCGCCAGGATCGTGAAACAGGCGACAGCGGCCGGAATGGCGAGCAGCGTGGACGCCTGAATTGCACCTCTCGCTGCGCTGCCGGATTCCCGGGCAGCCTTCGCCCAAAGCAACAGACACAGGAATGGCATGAAGAGGAATACGAACACCTCGTGCATCAGCACCGCGAATGACCCTGCGACGGCGAGATAGAGCAACATCGGCCAACGCGGCAGCCGCTCCCACCGTTCCAGCAGCTCCAGGAATCCGAAGAACACCAGAAACAGCAGGTACTCCTTGCGAATCATGTTGGCAGTATTCAGCAGGATGAAGGAGATGCTGGTCGGCATGAACAGCAGGGCGAATCTCTCGTTCTGATCCAGTCCAGGCAAGCGGATCAGCCGCCGGACGTACAAGGCGAGGAAGGCGATCAGCGTCGATGCGCCAATCAGCTTGATAATGCCGGCGCAGCTCCATCCGGTGATGCCCGCGAGCGCAAAGACGATTTCCCCGGCCATCCCGCGCCTCACGAACCCGGCGGCGTAGCTAACAAGCCATTCCATCAGCAGGTAGTTGTAGCGCTCGCTGTTGAGCAGAAGCACCATCCCGACGATGCCTACGAGTCCGAACCACGCGGCTGCGATTGCTTGAATCAGCGGAAGCAGCCGATTCCTCTTTGCTGATGAGTTTGTTTCGTACCCGTCCATTGGCGACTCAGCGTTTACGAGGTGAAGCCCGTAGTCCAGTCCGAAGAGTCTCCCGCGGCGGAGAGTTGGCGTGCCAGCTCGCCCTGCATTTGTACGACACGACTCCGATGGCGTGCTGAGCCGGCGAGGTTGCTGAGTTCCCACGGGTCGTTCTTGAGGTTGAAGAGTTGTGTCGTGCGCGTTCCGTTGACGTTGTAGAGGACCAGCTTCCAGTCCATGGTGCGGAGTGCGCGCTGCACACCCCGGTAGGCCGAAATCGTGGACTGGCGGGGGCTGGATTTCAAAAGGTCCTGTGCATCGGGCGTTCCGGGCAAGGGCGCTCCAGCGAGATTGCAGATGGTGGGCGCGATATCCATGAGATGGCAAAGCGAGACGTTACGTTTGGCCTTCGGGATGCCGGGCCCCGCGACGATCAGAGGAACGCGCAGGCTGTGGTCGTACAGGTTCTGTTTGCCCATCAGGCCGTGCTGGCCAACGGCGAGGCCATTGTCGCCGGCGAAAATGACGAAGGTGTTGGCCGCGTGTGGGGAGGCGTCCAATGCGTCGAGCACCCGGCCGATCTGGAAATCGACCTCGCTGATCATCGCGTAGTAGGCGGCGATATGGCTTCGGATTTCAGCTTCCGTCCGCGGGAATGGTGCGAGCAGTTCGTCGCGCACCTTCAGTTCCCCGTTGTCGAAAGGATGCTGCGGCATGAAGTTCTTCGGCAGAGCCATTTTTTCGGGCGAGTACATGTCGGCGAAGCGTTTTGGCGCCATGCGGGGGTCATGCGGCGACGTGAAGGCCGAGTAGATCACGAAAGGGTTGCCGGCATTCTGCGCTTTCAGGAAGTCGATGGCCGAACCGGCGATGACCTCGCTGGAGAAGGTCAGGGGCGATGCGGGCATTCTCCTTGGGGTAGCGTCCTGACGGGTCGAAGTCGAATACCGGCATCTTCGAGTGATCGCTCATCCCGCCGAAGAAAATGTTGGCGGCGCCCGTGAAGCTGCGGTGATGAAGCGGCGCGCCGACGTGCCATTTGCCAGTGTGGAACGTGGAGTAACCGTGCTTGCGCAGGTGCTCCGGGAATGTGACGAGGTTGGGGTCCGGCGTGGCAGGATGATCGACGATTGCCTTGTGAACGCGGAAGACGTTCATTCCTGTGAGCAACTGCGCGCGGCTGGGCATGCAAATGGCGCCGGTTAGGCCGCCTTGGGTGGATGCCTGCGTAAAGGCGACGCCGCGCGCCGCCAGGCGGTCCATGCTGGGGGTCTGAATCTCGCCGTTGCCGAGCGCGCGGATGGTGTCGAAGCGCTGGTCGTCGGTATGCAGGATGAGGAAATTGGGGCGTTTGGGCTGCGCGAGGGCCAAAGGCGCGGCGGCGAGCCCTGGAATAAACCGGCGGCGGGACTGCATAGCTGGAATCGAGGATACAGGAGAGAAGGCAGGGCGGGCCAATCCGCGCTACAATCCTACCCATGCGTATCTGGGCTGGGATCCTCGTATTTGCTCCCCTGTTGACGGTGTGGGGCCATGACGGACATCACGCCGCGCCGCGAATGGCGGCGACGGCAAAGAACTTAATTGCATCGCTGACTGCGGAGCAGAAATCGGTGGCGCTGTTTCCCTTCGAGCCGGGTCCATTGACGGACAAGAGCGAGCGGGCGTTCTGGCACTACATCCCCTCCGACGACATTCCCAAAACGTTCGGTCACCCGCGCAGGGGCCTGACACTGAAGGAGATGAGCCCGCACCAAAAGTCGCTCGCCGCGGCTCTCCTGTCGGCGGGACTCAGCCAGCAGGGCTTCATTAAGACGACAACCATCATGAGTCTGGAGGACGTCCTGCGGATCATTGAAAAGGACGTCAAGGGCCGTCGCGATCCGGAGAGGTACCACTTCAGCATCTTCGGCGAGCCCTCAGAGACGGGCACTTGGGCTTACAGGATCGAGGGCCATCACGTGAGTTTGCATTTCACTGTGATCAAGGGTAAGGCAACCGGGAACCCGACGTTCCTTGGCTCAAATCCAGCGGAGGTGCGTGTGGGCGAACGTGCCGGGTTGCGAGTGCTGGCGGCGGAGGAAGACAAGGCCCGGGCCCTGCTGGAGTCGCTGACCCCCGAGCAGAAGAAGACGGCGATCCTCAGTGAAAAAGCGCCCGCGGATATTCTCACGGAGCGGACGCGGCGTGCGGCGATCCAAGGCCAGCCCACGGGGCTTGAGGCTGCGAAGATGACCGCGGCTCAGAAGAAACTCCTGGATGCGCTGGTTGAGGAATATATCGACAACGTCCCGGCGGAGATGGCCGAACAGCGGCGGCAGCGGGTGAAGGAGGCCAAGGGACGGATGTGGTTTGCCTGGATGGGCGCCGAGGCGCGAGGCCAGGGCCATTACTATCGCGTGCAAGCGCCCGGCTTCCTGATTGAATACGACAACACGCAGAACCAGGCGAATCACATCCATAGCGTGTGGAGAGACTTCGAAGGCGATTTCGGAGAGGATCTGCTCAGGAGCCACTACCAGGCGGCGCCGGCGGAACACGGGCACGACTCGAAACCGGTGCGCGCGCAAGCTACGCTGAAGGAGTGAGTTCCCGGCGCACGTTTCTTGGATCGATGGCGGGCATGGCGGCCCCGCCGGTCCCGACAGGATGGCTGAGATATGCCGATCCGGCAACCGAGGGAGAGGTGTTCCGCCTGACCGATCCCAAGTTTGAGGTGTGGATGCCAGCCTTGCCGGCGCGGGCATTGAGCCGACGCGGAAATCTGCTCCTGTTTTCTCAGAAGGTGGATGGCCGCTGGCAGCCATGCGCGATGGACATGTCGAAGGGCCCCTGGCGGGTGCTGGCGTCGCCGGAGGCGATGGCTCCCGAGAGCCTCAGCTTCTCTGCCGACGATCGATACGCCCTGTACTTCACCGGCCTGGGACTGGAGGCTGTAAGTGTGCAAGGGCAGAGAACGCAGACGCTTTACGAGGCGCGCGAGGGGTGGAAGGCTGCGTCGGCAGCCGCGCCATCCGAAGACGGAACCGCGCTCTGGTTCGTCGAAACCGATGGCACGACGTGGGCGCTGCGCCGGTTGAGAGCGCCAAAATGGACTGCCGAGACGATCGCCGAGTCCAGCAGGGCGATGCTCGACCCTGCGCCGAATCCGCGGAGGGCGCAGGTGCTCTGCCGCACCGAAGGTGGTGAGCTGTTCACGGCGACGTTCGACGGCAAACTGCTGCGCGCGGAAACGCCGCCTGGGCGGGTGATCGAGGCGGGATGGAGTCCGGACGGCAATGAAATTGAATATCTTCTGGAGCCTGCCGAGGCGGGGCGGCTGGTTGAATTGCGCGAACGGTCGCTCGATGATCGCTCGGATAAGCTGATTGCGAAGACGAGCCAGTTCGCCGGATTTGCCAGAAACGCGAACGCCAGCGTCTTTGTGGGGGCTTCGAGAAACAAGGCATCGGCGACGGTGCTTCTTCTGCTGCGCAAGACCAGGCGCGAATTCACGCTGTGCGAGCACAAGGCCAAGGACCCGGCTCGCGTCAATGCCCGGTTCACGCCGGATTCGCAGAAGGTCATCTTTCAGACCGATCGCGACGGGCAGCCCGCGATCTACCTTGTGAACGTCGAGAAGCTCGTGGAAAAGACCGAGAGCTGAGAAGGCCTATGTGCCCGCTTCGTTCATCCGTTTGAGCTGCTTTTCCAGGAAGTCCATCTTGTCGAAGGGCTCGCCGCCGATGGAGGCCCAGTGGATGCGTCCCTGCTTGTCGATCAGGATCGTCGCATGCAACTCGATCTCCTCAAAGTCGTCGTAGGCGCGGAACGTACGGGCGTTGGCCCGATCGGGGTCGGCGAGGAAGCGAATTGAGTCCAGCTTCGCGCTCTTGAGCGCTTCGCGCGTCTCTTCCGGCTTGTTCGGGCTGACGGCCAGAACCACAGCGTTGGCGCTGGACCACGCTTCGTTCTTCGATTGCAGAGTCTTGAGCTGGTTCATGCAATGCAGGCACTCGCGGCCCAGATAGAAAACCAGAATCACGTTCTTGCCCTTGAAGTCGTCGAGCGTGCCGGGCTTGCCTTCCGGCGACATCGCGGCGAGACGCGGGGCGGGGAAGGGCTCCCAAACAGTGGGGCCGAACTTCTCCAGCGACGTCCGCTGATAGTCTCGCTGCGGGCGGGGCGACTTGTCTGCATGGACTCGCAGTGACGCCGGTGGCACGGGCACGTGCCAGCAGCGGCAGGTTCGCGTCTGCGGCCGACGCCGTGTAGAGGAAGCTGGGCCATGGCTGCCCGAGCCTCCTCGGTCTGTCCGAGCGCGCTGTGCGCCTCCACCAGGCCGGAGAGCGCGAAGATATCGTTGCGAACCAGTGTCAGGCTCTTGCGAAACGCCTCCACTGCCAGTGCCGGGCTCCGCTGTGCGAGGTATACGCGGCCGAGCGCATTGTAGAGAAGTTCGGGGTACTTGGGCGGATCGTTGTCCTCGGTCTGCATCTGGAACTGCTTTTCCGCCGCCTGGCCGAACAGCGTGAGGCCGTCGAGCGTCTTGCCCCGGGCCAGGGCGAACCGGGCCGAGAGTTCCAGCGACTGGATCTCGTACACCGAAGTCCAGCGTTTGTTCTTGTCGAGTTCCTCTTTGAGCTTCGAGTGGCGTTCGATGGCCTTTTCCGCCTTGTCGAGATCTTTGAGGCCGAGGTGCGCGCGCGACTCAGCATAGGCCTTGTTCATCTTGTCCATGAAGATGTCGCGCCACGGGATGATCTTGGGGTCGAGCAGCTCCTGCCAGCGCTCAAACTTCACCAGCGCGCGAACCACGGAGGTGATTCCCTGCGAATGTGACGAATACGGACTGTCTGCATTGGCGATGGGATCCAGCGGCGCGTCGATCAACTGCCGCGCTCCGAAGATCGCGGCATTGGCCATTCCCAGTTGCTCCTGGATGTAGGAGAGGTAAGCGCGATTGTGGCCGTAGTTCCAGTGATTGAACGGGAAGACCATCCGCTCGCGCATGTTCTTTTTCTCGACCCGCGTGGCGGCGTCCATGCTGATCGCGGCTTCCTGCCACATGCCGACCGTCGAGTAGACATGGCCCGGCATGTGCAGCGCGTGTCCCGAAGCCGGCGCGATCTCGCCATACCGGGCACAACTGGCCAGCGCCTGCTCCGGCTCGTGATAGTTCCAGTTGTGAATCCGGTAGTGGTGCGCCCCGGGGTGATTCGGATTTTTGGCTAGAACCTCGCGAACGATCTGCTCGACGCCGTAGCGCGACTCGCCCATGTTCATGTAGGCCAGCAACGCGCGCGCCTCCAGGTCGTCCGGGTACTTGACGCAAATCGATTCGAGGATCTTCGCCGACTCGCGGCGCCGGTCGTCCGGGGTCCAATCGCGGTCGCGGAGAGTCGGCGTGAGAGTCGCGGCTTCAAGCGACTCGATGTAGAGGCGTTCGCGCTCGGTGACCGAGTTCTTCCGCTTTGCGGCTTCACGGATGAACTCCTTGGAGCGGTCGCCGCCGGTGGCCCGGGCGAGTCCCCAGTAGGCCATCGCGTTCTCGGGCTCGAGCTTAAGGGCCCAGCGAAATGCACGTTCTGCCTCGTAGTCCCAGAAATGGTGCAGCAGTGTGTTGCCCTGGTTGAACCACATCTGCACCTCGGGGTTTTTGTGCGTGATGGGGAAGGGGGCTTCGCCGATGCCTTCCATCTTGTACGGTCGCGTGCGAGGACCGGAGTCGAATGCAGGCCCGTGAAGCGAATGCCCCTGCTTGATCTGCTCGGCGGTGGAGGCGGGCAGTTCGCGATTGTCGCGGACAGCCATGCGCGAAGACTGGGCCTGCAGCAGGCCCGTGGCAAGAGACACGACGAGAAACATACGGCCCAGAATCATGGATCCCTCTCTGATTCAGGCAGTATAGCGCGGGGTGGCTATCGGACGACGACAACACCGAGGCGAATGCGCTTTCCCTGGTCCGCGGGCTCGTGAGGGAGGTTCAAAACCGGCGTGCCGATCGCGTCGCCGGCCGATGCAAAGACCTCGTAGTTGCCGGGCGGGACGTTTGCCGGGACGCGGAGTCGCAGGATCGCCGCGGATTCGGTGCCGGGAGCCAGATCGCGCAGCGCGAGCGACGTGTCGACAAACACCGCCGCGATGCCTCCCTGCGCCGTCTTGAGCGTGATCGCGGGAAAGCCGCCCGGATAGCAGGGTGCAACGCCGCTGTTGCGCCATGTCCAGCGGATCTCGGCGGTCTCCCCGCGCGTCAGAACGTCGGGCCAGGCGGCCGACACAAGCTGAATCCGATAGCCGAGTTTGCGGTTGATGGCGTCGACCAGTCCGCGGTTGGCCGCCAGGAACTCGCGCGGCCACCAGTGCACGCTGGCGTAGCTGGCGTGATGCTCCTCGATCGCCTTCAGATACAGCGAGCCGTCGCCCCAGGCCCCGCGTTTCACGCTGTTGCCGTAGTGCTCGCTTTCGAGGATGTAGGGCAGTCGCGGCCAGAACTGCGCGGCCATGTCGGCATGGTGCCAGGAGCGCAGGCGGGGGCTCGACCAGCATCGAATCGTCGCGCAGGGTCATGCCGAGTGCGCGGGCACGGACGATCGTCTCAGGGCCGCGTCCCTGGCTGACGTAATCGTCGTCGGCCACCAGGAGAGTGCGCTTGAAACGCCGCGCATGCAATTCGAGATGCGTGGCGACCGTGGCAGCATCGTAGTTGAGTTTGGTGGACCAGAATGTGTGGCCTTCCCCCCAGACGCCGAAGCTGCCGACATCGATGAACGCAACATGGGGCGAACCGTCATACCGCGCCGCCGCCGCGATCAGGAAATTGTCGAGCTTGGCGAGAAAGACAGGGTCGTTGAAATCGGGCTCCCAGCAGCGGCCGTCGGGCGTGACGCCCTTGCCCGGTGTGAAGCGGTATCCCTTGGCGCCTGCCTGCTCAACCCATCGCGGTGTGGCGTACTCGAGTCCCGATTCGCTCGCCGAGAAGCGGAAAGCGATCTGCTTGCCCTTGGCGATCCAACGCTGCGCAGGAGCGTCGACCACGGACCAGTCAAAGCGGCCCTCCTCCGGCTCAACGAAACTCCAGGCGAGCCGCAGATAGACCACCGAGACGCCCGGGAAGTCATCGACAGTGTCGTCGAGGGCAAGCTTGGACCCGTACTTTTCGAGACTGTTGTCGTAGTGGTGGAGCACCCATCCCATTGACGGATTCACAAGGGCTCGGCCATGGTCGGCGAGCCGGACTTCGCCCGCCTGGGCGAAGCCAGCGATGAGGAATGCGATTGCAGACAGGCGCATCTGATTGACATGATCATATCGCCATGCTTTCCCGCAGAGAAATGCTCATGTCGCTCCCCGCCGCCGGTTTCGCCGCCGAACCCACGCGAGGGGGGAGCCTCGCGCGCCATATCAAGACCCACCCGCTCGCCATCACCATGTGGGACTTCTCCTGGCTCGAGCGCCGCTGGCCGGGCGCGGGATACGAGGACTGGGATCAGGCTCTCAGCCAATTGAAGGCGCGCGGCTACGAGTCCGTGCGTCTGGATGCCTACCCTCACCTCATCCATTGGGGAGCGGAGAAGACCTGGGAACTGCTGCCTCAGTGGAGCACTCAGGACTGGGGCGCGCCCTCCCGCTGCAGGGTCCGCGTGCAGCCTGCACTGAACGATTTCCTCAAGGCTCTCAAGCGGCACGGGATGTCGGCCGGCCTCTCGACCTGGTTCCGGCAGGACATCGGCGACGTGCGAATGAAGATCGCCTCGCCCGCTGTTCTCGGCGAGATCTGGCGCTCGACACTGACCTCGATCAAGCAGGCAGGCCTCGGCGACGTAATCCTCTACGTCGACCTCTGCAACGAGTGGCCGCTCGACGTCTGGGCCCCGTTCTACCCGAAGAAGACCCGGCGTTCCTCACCTGAGGGCATTCGCTGGATGAAAGATGCAATCGACGTTGTCCGAGCGGCCCACCCGGAGTTCGACTACACCTTCTCATTCACCAGCGAGTACGACGACTGGGAAAAGCAGGATGTCGCCATGCTGGACTTCCTGGAGCCCCATCTCTGGATGACCCATTTTTCGGATTACTACAAGATCGTCGGTTACAACTACGAGCGGTTCGACATGAAGGGCTACGATAACCTCGCGCTCAAAGGCCGCGAAACCTACATGGCGAAGCGGGAGCACTGGCAGGAGCGGTTGAAACATGGCGTCGACGTGCTCGAGAAGTGGTCGCGCGCTGCCGGCAAGCCGCTGATCACCACGGAGTGCTGGTCCATTGTCGATTACAAGGATGGGCCGATGCTGGAGTGGGACTGGCTCAAGGAGCTTTGCGAGGTGGGAGTCCGGGCGGCGGCATCAAAGGGTGTCTGGGCTGCCATGGCGACCTCGAATTTCTGCGGGCCGCAGTTTGAAGGAATGTGGCGCGATGTCGAGTGGCATCGCAGGATGACGGACGTCATCCATGAGGCCAAACTGCCCAAACTGGCTTGAACTTAATCAGGAGGAAATCGGACATGAAGCGATACGGGATGGTCATCCGGCTTCGCCCGGAAGCCGAGCAAAGCTACCGCGAGTACCATGCCGCCGTCTGGCCGGAGGTGCTGGCCAGGATCGGCGACTGCAACATCCGCAACTACTCCATCTATTTGAAGGATGGCTGGCTATTCAGCTACTTCGAATACCACGGCGAGGATATTGAGGCCGATATGGCGAAAATGGCCGCGCACGAGAAAACGCAGGAGTGGTGGGCCATCATGAAACCGATGCAGCAGCCGCTGGAGACGCGACGGCCAGGAGAGTGGTGGGCGGACATGGAAGAGGTCTTCCACTTCGATTGACCCAGTCCTTTCAATGAGATAGAAAGCCCATGTAACCGTGCTTTACGTGTATTGAGTACTGCCACGCTGCCGTTAGGCGCCTTCTCCGGTCTGCAAACTGGGTCCAAACTCCAGATGTGGAAAAGGACAAGAGGAGCCAATCGACCGGAGAGCTCACCGTCGCCCGGCGCGCGATGGCCTGCGAGTTCTCGCTTGTCTTCCCTGCGGCGGGCGCGTCCATGGTCGAGGCTGGCTGTGCAGCCTTGGATGAGGTAGAGCGTCAGGAAGAGCTTCTGTCGGTATACCTGGACGACAGCGAACTCTCGCGGCTGAACCGATCTGCCGCTGAGGGGCCCGTCCGGGTGTCCTGCGAGGTTTACAGCTTTCTCCGATTTGCCCTGGGACTGAGCGAAATCACGGGCGGCGCGTTCGACCCCGCGGCCGGCGCGCTGGTGAAGGCCTGGGGCTTCTACCGAGGACCCAAACGAGTGCCGCCGGCGGAGCAGCACTCGGCCGCTTTGGCCGCCTCCGGCTTCAGAAACGTCCGATTTGACGATCAGCTACAAACTATCGCTTACCTCCGGCCTGGCCTCGAGATCAATCCTGGTGCGATCGGCAAAGGCTATGCCATTGACCGGGCGATGCGGCGCATTCACCGGCGGAGCGGTACAGGCGCCGCGTTCATGCAGGGCGGCCAGAGCAGTGTCCTCGCCCTGGGTGCGCCCCCGGACGACCCGCGCGGCTGGACAGTGGCCATCGGGAACCCTTGCCGGCCTGATCGGGCAGTCGCACACGTCTTCCTGCGCAACCGGGCGCTTGGCACGTCCGGGGCGGCAAACCAGTACTTCGTCCACGAGGGCAGGCGCTTCGGCCATATTCTCGACCCACGCAACGGCTACCCCGCCCACAAATTGCTGAGCGCGACTGCCGTCGCCCGCAGTGCGGCCGAAGCCGACGCGCTCTCCACCGCCTTCTTCGTTCTCGGCGTCGACGGGACCCGCGAGTTCTTGCGGACCCGCCCGGATCTCGGCGCCATCTTGATTCGTCCGGCCATGTCCGGAAAGAACGCGCTCGACGTGATCCGGCTCGGCGCGGTCCAAATGGAGGTTATGCAGTGAATCCCTGGAGCAAGGCGTTTCTCATCGCTCTGCGCATCTTCGTCGGATGGCACTTTCTGTATGAAGGCGTCTACAAGGTGGAATCCGACACCGGCTCGACAGTCTACTCCACCTCTCGATACGCCATTCAAGGCGCCACCGCCAGGCTGCGCACGTTCTTTGAAGGCGTGCCGCCGGGCGGCCTCAGCCAGGACGCAGCGTTCGCCCGGGCCGACGCCTGGCACGACGAAATCGTGCGGAACTTTGCAGCGCAGAAGGCGCTCGGGCGAGGACCAGAAAGCTCGCCTCGCTGCCCTGCGCGACCAGGTGAAGCTGTCGACAATCGCAGCCATGCGCGGGGAAATCGCCCCGCAGGATGTCGTCAACTTCGATTGGATCTACGTTCACGCGGAGACGTTGAGAATTCCCCCGCCGCCGCAGGCCGAGCGATTCAGCTCCCTGGGCTATCTACAGGCTTCCGCCGGCCCGCTGCGAGGATTCTTCCGCTCAATGGTGCCGGATATGGAAGGGCTTGGAACGGCTGACTGTGGCCGAAGCCCAGGCGATGATCGACCGGCGTCACCTCGAGATCCTCAATCACTATTCCTCCGCCGGCGCGCCCTTTACCACCGAACAGCAGGCGCGCCTGTCCGCGGTCCGCGACTCCATCAAAACATCGGTTGCCCAGATGCTGAACAGTCCCGCTTTTCAGGCGCGGCTGGCCGACTACAAGCAACTGCGGCAGCGTGTCTCAACTGACTCCGGGTCCCTCCACGCGCCGTTCACCAGGGAACGGCTGGACGCTGACCGCAAAAACCTCGACCTGATCGCAGGGGAGATGCTCGAATTGGTCAACGAGCCGATCAGCGAACTGGCGGTGCAGACGCAAGCCATCGCAACGGTTGCGCAGTTGGGGGCAGGCCCGCTGCCCCGGCCGAGCGACACCGCACTTTGGGTGGACACTGCGATCAAGCTCTCCCTGATCGCAATCGGCGCCTGCCTGATGCTGGGCGTGTTCACGCCGTTGGCCGCCCTGGCCGCCGCCGGCCAACTGGCGATGTTCTATTTCGCCTCGCCGCCCTGGCCCGGCTTTCCCGCGGCCAGCCTGGGCGGGCACTACCTGTACGTCGACCGGAACCTGATCGAGATGGCGGCGGCGTGCGTCATCGCCACGACTGGCAGCGGACACTGGGCAGGCCTGGACGCGTACTTGCTCCCGGCCCTCCAGCGTTGGCTCCGCCGCCCTGCCGTTCCATCCGCTCTTGAAGAAGAGCCGCAACCCGTCGCAGTCACCGCCGCAGTCAGCCTCAATTCCTGAAGCAGAAGGAGCAAGTCATGATTCTCAACGAACAACTTCGCCAGATTGGCCGAGACAACTTTTCAGATGCGCTGCAGATGACCCGCCGCGCAGTTGCTGCCGGCGCTGGTGACGCTGCCCTCGGTGACAGCCTTCTACTGGGGCTATCAGGGCATGAAGGGCAACCCGGTGCGGGCCGCCCTGATCGGCGCGGGCGGTCAGGGCCGGTCCCACATCGACTCGCTGAACCCCGAATACATCAAGCTGGTCGCCTTTTCCGACATCCGGCCGAGCATCCAGAAGAAGGCCCGCATTTCGCTCGAGGCCAAGTACGGTACCGAGGCGCGCAACATCGAGCTCATCGAGGACTACCACAAGCTGCTCGACCGGGACGACATCGAAATGGTGATCATCGCCCTGCCGCTGCACCTGCACGCGCCAGTCACCATCGAGGCCATGGAGAAGGGCAAGCACGTGCTTGTGCGAGAAGCTGATGGCCAAGACGGTGATGGACTGCAAGCGCATGGCGCGTGAGGCGGCCAAGACGGGGAAGCTGCTCGCGATCGGCCACCAGCGGCACTACAGCTACCTCTACGCGAACGCCCTGGAGGTGGCGAGGCAGAAGGACATCCTTGGCGACGTGCGCCACATCCGCGCCTTCTGGCATCGCAACCAGACCGGCGGGGGCAAGCCAGGCGCGGACAAGGGCGATTTCGACACCTGGTTCCCCAAGGTCGCCGAGGAGGATCGCAACATCGACGTCGCGAAGTACGGCTACAAGAGCCTCGAGGAGCTGGTCCGCTGGCGGCTCAGCGACCGCACCGGCGCGGGCCTGATGGCCGAACTCGGCAGCCACCAGTTGGACGCCTGCGGCATCCTGCTGCAGGCCGTCCTGGGCGGCGACGCAAGGCACGCCGTACACCCCAAGGCGGTTTCGGGCATCGGCGTCAATTCGTTCTTCACCGACGGCCGCGAAGTGGAGGATCACATGTTCCTCAACTACGAGTACCCGCGGCGACGTCGTCGTGTCATACTCCAGCATCACCACCAAC
Source organism: Bryobacteraceae bacterium (assembly GCA_963714395.1). Taxonomy (GTDB): domain Bacteria; phylum Acidobacteriota; class Terriglobia; order Bryobacterales; family Bryobacteraceae; genus JACADU01. Next base: position 56,026 of record CAVQOO010000013.1, on the reverse strand, counting down.
GAGATCGACAGCTACGGCGAGCAGGTGATGGGGACGCGCGGCACCCTGGCCATCCTGGCCGAGAAAGACGTGTACCTGTTCAAGGAGAAGTCGCTGAAGGACACGCGCATCACCTGGGCCGAGCGGCGCATCGCCCAGCCGTCGGCCACCACGACTTCGACGACATCATGGACCTCCGGCGCGGGCCTGCAGGACACGCTCACCAGCCGCGGCTACCGCGAGGAGCAGGAGCACCTGGCGTGGCTGATCCGGAATCCAGGCGACGGGCAGCCGCGCTGCAACGGCGCAGTCGGCCTGGCGGATGCGGTGGTGACGCTGGTTTCCAATATGGCGGCCGAAGAGCGCCGGCGCATCGAGTTCAAGCCCGCGTGGTTCGACGTCAATTCAAACGACGTGCCAGAGAAGGCGTAGACGGTCCCAGCCTATGCGCGGAGACCGGCGAGGACTCCGCGCATGTGGGCGAAGCTCTTCTGCATGCCGGGCATGGGGTCGTCGCCATGGATCTCGTACTCGAGATTGACCACGCCCTGGTAGTTCATCTTGATCAGTAGCTTGAAGATGGCCGCTACCGGCATGACACCGTCGCCGACATCAACCTGGGAGTCCTTGTTCATCAGGTCCTTGAGGTCCTTGATGTGCATGTCGATCAGGCGCGACCCGCATTCCTGAATGGTCTCGAGGATTTCGTGGCCGGTGCGAGTCGTGTGGCCGACGTCGACGCAAACCCCGATGCGCGGATCCATGTCTTTGATGACCTTCAGCGCGTCCTGCGGGGCGGGGAAGTGCTTGTCCTCAGGCCCATGGTTGTGGATGGCGACCTTGATGTCGTACTGCTTGACGAACTTCTCGATCGTGCCCATCGCCTTGACCGACGGGCCGGCAATGATCATCGGGATGCCGGCGGCCTTGCAGTAGTCGAAGTTGAACTTGATGTCGTCGGCGTTGTCTTCCGTCAAGTAGATGGTGCCGCCGCCGGTGATAGTGAGGCCGGCCTTCTGGAACTCGGCGCGGCCCCGCGCCCACTCCTTGGGGTCGTCTTTGATCTTGAGGTGGAACTCCTTGATGGAGATGGAGTCGACACCGAGTTCCTTGGTGTACTTGATGGCCAGCCGCCGGCCGAACTCGCGGAAGGAGTAGCTGGCGACGCCGAGCTTGAGCTGCGGGGTTCCGGGGGACATCAGCGCGGTGGACGCTGTTGCGGAGCCAGGTAGGGAGGCTGCGGCCGCCGCGACGGGGGCGGCCACGAGGAAGTTTCTGCGGCTGGTTTCGGAGAACATGCTCCGAGTTTACTAGATGGACTCGAGTTCTTCTTCGAGCATTTGCTTCTGGTGCAGCTCGGCGTAGTATCCGCCGCGCCCCAATAGCTCGTTATGCGTGCCTTGTTCCACCAGACGGCCATGATCGAGAACGTAGATGCAATCGGCGTCGCGCACTGTCGACACCCTGTGCGAGATGAGAATCGTCGTGCGGCCTTCCCGGAACCGGCGAAGTTGATTCAGGATGTTCTCCTCAGTCAGGGTGTCAACAGCCGACAGGGCATCGTCGAGTACCAGCACTTCCGGATTGCGCAACAGAGCCCGCGCGATGGCGACGCGCTGCTTTTGTCCGCCCGATAGTGTCACTCCGCGTTCGCCCACTTCCGTCTCCAGGCCCTTGGGGAAGGTCTCGATCTCCGGGCCCAGTCCGGCCGTCTCGGCAGCTTCGCGAATGGCCTGAGGAGTAGACTGCTCGACTCCCAACGCGATGTTGTCCGCCAGGCTTGTCGAAAACAGAAACGTCTCCTGCGGGACAAACCCCAGCCGGCGTCGCAGGGCCTCGGGATCCGCTTGGCGCAGATCGACGCCATTTGCCCGGACTGCTCCTGAAGTCGGATCGAACAGCCTTGCCAGCAGGCTCACCAGAATCGTCTTTCCGCTGCCTGTTCGGCCGACGATGGCAACCGTCGATCCGGCAGCGATGTCGATCGAAACGTCTTCCAGCGCTTGTCGTCCGTCAAACGAGATCCCGGTATGATCGAACGATACGGCCAGTCCGGGTCCACCGAGAGGAACCGGATGAGCAGGCGAGGCGATGGAAGGCTTTTGCTCCAGAAACTCGCGGATGCGCTTCATCGAAGCGCTGCCGCGTTCCATCAGGTTGACGACCCAACCGAAGGCGATCATCGGCCACACCAGCATGCCCATATAGGTGTTGAACATGACGAAGCTACCCAGTGAGATCTTGCCTTCGAGCAGCTGTCGGCCGCCAACCAGCAGCACGATGAGGAATGTGAGTCCGATGAGCGCTTCCAGCAGCGGCATGAACGCTCCTGACAGCCGGGCCAGCTTCAGGTTCTGCTCCACGAAGGTAGTGTTGAGCTGCTCGAACCGCTCCTGTTCAGCCTGCTCCTGCACATAGGCGCGCACGACGCGCACGCCGGAGAGGTTCTCCTGCACCCTGCTGCTGATGTCGGAGAACAACTCCTGGATCTTCTCGAATCGCGCATGGATGCGCCGGCCGAAAAATACAACCACGATGGAGACCACCGGCGCCGGCAGCATCGCCCACAGAGTGAGCCGCCAATCCGCGCTGAACATGATGGCCAGCGCGAGCGCGAAGGTCAGCGAAGTCTCGGCCAGATACATCACCGCGGGGCCGAGCATCATGCGGACCGCGTTGAGATCGTTGGTGGCGCGCGCCATCACGTCGCCGGTGCGAAATCGCGCGTAAAAGTCCCAGCTCAGCGTCACCAGCCTGCGGAACAGGTCGTTGCGGATGTCGTACTCCACATCGCGCGAGATGCCCACCAGAATGACCCGCATCTGGTATTGGAAGAAGCCCTTGAGGAGTGAAACCACCAGCAGCGCGAAACACGCGAAGTACAGGTGGGAAAGAGGCTCGCCGGTGGTTAGTGCGTCGATGCCGCGCTTCATGACCAGCGGGATGAGCGCGCCAAGGACGTCTTTGATCACCAGTGCCCCGCCGCCGAGCAGCATGCCCCTTCGGTAGCGTCTGAGGTAGGGCCAGGCTAATCGAAACGCATCGCGCATCGTTCGAATTGGCTCCTAAGCCCCGAAGGGCTCCGTGACGGTTTTGATCCACTCCATAAAAACGGACTTGCGGCCCTCCCGGACCTCGTACCAGTGTTCCAGACGGAAGAGCGGACTCTCGGCGCCAGTGAAGTGGAGTTCGATATCCGGCATTTCTCTCCTGAGGATCTTCTCAGCCCTTCGAAGATGCGACCGGACGCTCACAACGAGACATCGTTTGATCCCGCGTCTGCGCAGTTCAGCCGCAATTGCCACTGCCTCCTCCGCCGTGGACGTGGCTCTCATTTCGAGACAGGTGAAGCTCTCCGGAGGGAATCCCTTGCGCACAGCGAATGACTGGGCCAGGATACACTCGCTGTTGCCATACATCAGCCCTTTGGGGCTGTCCAGGATCGCAATGGGAGCGAAACCGGATTGGACCAGTTCGCCAGCTTTCAATACGCGTTCGCCGGTCCAGCCGCCAGCCAGCACCACGATCACGTCCGACTTGACCGGGGGGCGGCCGGTATCAAGGAATGTGCCCAATCGGCCCAGCCAGGCGTTGCGCGAAGCCCACGCGACAAGTACCAGAACAAAAAGGGCAATCAGCGCAACCAGCGCGCGACGTGAGCGGGAATGTGCCATCGGAGACTACTTGTCCGCGTCGAACCGGCCGGCTGCCCGCAACTGTTGGTAAAGCCGTTCCACTTCGGCCTCGTCAATCTCATTCAGTAGCCGGTAACGCGGACTCTGCAGCGGTGGCTTCTCGATTGGGGCAGATACGCCGAATATACGTCGCCAGGGAACCCCATTAATCAGCGCAAGCGATGATCGCTGCTGTATCAGCCGAAGCAGGCGATTGGAATTCACCCGCTCCCCGGGGTAGATCAACCGGACCTTCCTCTGGCTCATCAACGTGAGGTCAACCACCATCGGCGAAATCCAGCCAGTCTGATCGACCCGCCGAATGTCTCTCCAGTCGATTGTGCTCCCGCCGATCGCCAACCCTGTGTCATTGACTTCGATGGCAGGCCGGAAGGCCAGGTAGAGGAGCAGGACGCCGCTGAAAATGAACAGCGCCGCGGGGATGGCGGCGGGCCACCACTTAACGCCGAACCATGCTGAAAATGCAGCCAAACCAAGCGCGACGGCGGCGGAGCTGAGATAAGTGCGAGCCGGGATGAAACGCATGGGTCACGCCCACCTTCAGCGTAGCATTCCGGGAGGGTCCGTCAATCGAGGGAACGTCGGTTGCCGAATGCCAGATTCCACCCTAGCCATGTATAGTGCACACCGCTCCAAATCGTCATCGCCGTGGAACTCCAGAGCAATAGCGGGATGAGTGGAGCGGACCATTCAAATCCTAGCGCGGAGTGGAGAACGATACTCCCTGCCAAAAGGAATTGCAGACAGGTGCTGAGTTTGCCCCAGATCGAGGGCGGCAGCTCGGCCCGGATCCCCCTGGCGAGCGCCCAAGCCGCAAACCCGAGGATAAGAAGGTCCCGGCCGAACGCCAGTGCCACGTACCACCAGGGCAAGGCGCCGTTGAACGCCAGGGCCAGGAATACCGTCCCGGCCAGGAGTTTGTCGGCGATCGGGTCCAGCTTCGCTCCCAGGGGGGAGCTCATCTTGAACCGGCGGGCTAGGAAACCGTCCGCTGCGTCCGACATCCCGACCACGAAAAGAGCTGGGAGGGCTGTCTGGTAGTCGCGTCGGGCGATGAGCAGCCCGATCCATGGGGTGAACGCAATCCTCAACAGGGTCATGACGTTGGGTATCGTGACCCAGGAAGGCATAGCCGATTCTCTCAGACGACCGCGCTCAAGCTTGCGACAGGCAACTCGTCCCATGTCCTGATCTCGTAGAGCGACGAGTCTGACATGATCTTGGCCACCAAGGCAACGTGCAGGGCATGGCCCGCTCGCTCCGCGATCACATGCCCAATCAGCGGGCGGCCCACCAGCGCAAGATCGCCGATCAAATCCAACGCCTTGTGGCGGCACGGCTCATCGGGGAATCGGAGCCCGCCCGGATTCATCACTCCTCCGTCGGCGAAGCAGACGGCACTTTCAAGCGTTGCTCCCCGGATCAGCCCCATGTTGCGCATCTGGTCGAGCTCGTGGGCGAAGCCGAATGTGCGCGCCGGGGCAAGTTCCGATGCATAGGCTTCAGGCGATACTTCCAGGTCGACAGACTGCCGGCCCACCAACGGGTGTCCGAAATAGATATTGCACGAAAGCCTGAAGCGAGAATCCGGCACGATCGTAATCCGCTTGCCGGACGCCTCACAGCAGACCTGCTCCCGGATAACCAGATATCGCCTCGGACGGCGCGATGTTCTCAACCCGGCCGCTCTGAGGAGCTCCACGAATGGCCGCCCGCTGCCATCCAGGATCGGCACCTCGAGATTGTCGATCTCGATAAACGCGTTGTCGATACCCATGCTGTAGAGCGTGCTCAGCAGATGCTCTGTAGTGGAAATCAGCACGCCTTGCCGCATCAGGCTTGTCGCATAACTGACACGCTCGACGTTACGCCAACTGGCGGGGATCTCGAAGTTGTTCAAATCGGTCCGGCGAAATACGATGCCGGTCGCCGGCGGGGCGGGCAGGATGCGAATGGAGACTGGAACGCCGTGGTGGAGTCCAACACCTGACACCTGGACGGCGCGTTGGACGGTGTTCTCAAATCGCAAGCGGCCCTCCACAGGTCAGGCAAGCGTAAGAGGTGGGGCAAAGATCCATCATTTGCTCTGGCGTTCCCATGCTAACAGAGACCCTACAACATCGTAAGTGGTTTCCTATGATTTATTTAGAGCGTGTTGAGTGTGGCTATAAGAAGACACTTGCGAGGTTTCTTGTGGTCCTCCTGACACGAGCAGCTCATCATTCTTGAGCAGGTTTGGGCGAATGAATAGCGAAACTGCGTTGGAGCCGGGTTATCCTACACTCATGCCGCGGCTCTACCTCCTGGACAGCTTTAACCTGATCTTTCGCGCCTACCATGCCCGGCAACGCACGGGGCAACCGCCGATGCGGACCTCGCGAGGCTCATCAACTGAAGCGGTCTACATCTTCCACAACATGGTTCGGAAGCTCAAACGACAGTTCAATCCGGATCTGCTCGCGGCTGTGTTTGAGAGCGAATTGCCGACATTCCGCGACGCGATGTTCGACCAATACAAAGCCAATCGCAGCGAGACTCCGCCCGAATTGATCGAGCAGATCCCAGTGGTGTTGAGGCTGCTGGCGGCGTTGCGAATCCCCGTCCTCAAAATGGACGGCTACGAGGCGGACGATGTGGTCGGAACCGTTTCCAGGCTGGCCGCCGAGGCCGGATACGAGACCGTGATTGTGTCCAGCGACAAGGACATGCTGCAGCTTGTCGATGAGCGTGTCTCCATGCTCGACATGATGAAGAATGACATCGTCTACGATCCCGCCAAGGTCAAGGAGGCAAAAGGCGTCCCCCCGGCGCTCATCCCCGACCTGCTCGGACTGCTGGGCGACACGGTGGATAACATCCCAGGTGCGCCTGGCATCGGCGACAAAGGCGCTGTTCAGTTGCTGGAGCAGTTCGGCAGTCTGGAGGCGGCGCTGGATAGAGCCGGAGAGGTGAAGCGCAAGGCCTACCAGGACAGCCTGAAGCAGCACCGCGATCAGATCCTGCTCAGTAAGAAACTGGCGACCATTGACCGGTATGTCCCGATTGAACTCTCGATCGAAGATCTGGCGGTGCGCGAGCCCGAGGTCCCCGTATTGGCGGAACTCTACCGGGAACTCGAGTTCTTCAGCTTCCTGAAGGAACTGCCGCAGGAGGCTGGCCCCTTGGCACAGGCCGATGAAACCGGGCCGGCCGAGCCTGACACGCTGGTTGTCTACGATTGGAAGGCGCGACTGCGCGCCGACGCTTCCGCCAGGTCGGATCTGCCAGTCGAGGACGTACTCCTGTACGCGTTTCTAGTGCTGGCCGACCCTTCGTCGTGTCAATACGAAAGCCTGCTTGCGCGATACCTGGAACGGGTCCCGGCCACTGAAGCAGAATCGCTGCGTGCGCTGGCGGCGAAACTGCGTCCCCAACTGACGCCGGAGACTCAAGAAGGTCTACGACGAGATCGACCTGCCTTTGGCACCGGTTCTGGCGAACATGGAGCGCACCGGGATCCGCGTCGAGACCGGTCAATTGGCGTTGCTGGGTCAGCGCATGGATGCCGAAATCACCTCGTTGACCACGGAGATATACGAGATCGCCGGGCACCCGTTCAACATCAACTCCCCGCAGCAACTGGGCAAGGTCCTGTTCGAAGAGCTCAACTTGCCTTCTCAAGGCAAAACGGGCAAGACGAAATCCTGGTCCACCGCGGCGGACGTTCTCGAGACGCTGGCCGAGTTGTTTCCCATTGTGCGGAAGGTGCTCGACTACCGGCAGCTGACCAAGCTGAAGGGCACCTACGTCGACGCTCTGCCGTTGTTGATGGACCCTGCCACAGGCCGCGTTCACACCACCTTCAACCCGGCGGGAGCCGCGACCGGAAGGCTCTCGTCGTCGAACCCCAACCTGCAGAACATCCCCATCCGCACCGAGCTTGGCCGGGAGATTCGTGCCGCGTTCGTCCCCGAGCCTGGCTGGACGCTGCTGGTGGCCGACTATTCGCAGATCGAGCTGAGACTGCTGGCTCACTACTCGAAGGACCCTGTGCTGATGGATGCCTTCCTGAATAACGAGGACATCCATACCCGCACTGCCAGCGAGGTCTTCGGAGTGCCCCCGATCATGGTGACGCCCGAGATGCGCCGCAACGCCAAGGCCGTCAATTTCGGCATCGTCTACGGCCAGACTTCGTTCGGGCTGGCAGGACAGTTGGGCATCGCGCGGGCTGAAGCAGACCACTATATCCGCAGCTATTTCGAGCGGTACGCAGGTGTGAAGAAGTGGATTGAGCGTGCGATCGCGGAAGTGCGCGCCTCCGGTTCAACTTCCACCATGTACGGCCGGCGCCGCCCGATTCCCGATATCGCATCGAGGAATCCTAACGCCCGCTCCTTCGCCGAACGGACCGCCGTGAATACGCCCCTGCAAGGGAGCGCGGCGGACCTGATCAAGGTGGCCATGATTGCCATCGACCGCGAACTGGGAAAACAGAATATGCGGACCCGCATGCTGCTTCAGGTTCACGACGAACTTGTCTTCGAGTGCCCGCCGGAGGAATTGCGGGAAGCTTCCGCTCTCGTCAAGAAGCTGATGGAGAGCGCGGCGCGCCTGGACGTGCCGCTGCTGGCCGAGACCGGCGCAGGCGGGAACTGGCGCGACGCCAAGTAGAGGATTCGCCGGGATGGACGATCCAATCAGGCGGCAACTCGAACAACTCCGCGCGAAGATCGCGCGCATTAACCAGAAGTTCGAGCACGGGCCGGAGCATGCTCGCCGCGGAAATGGAGGGCGAGGAAGCCGAGACCGCGCTCGGCCGGCATTGGGAGATCGACAAAATCTGGCCGGCGCACACGCGGCACGGTATCTCCGATGTGGGGGCTCTCGCGGATCTCTCTCCGGGCCTGCTGTCCGCGCTCGGCGGCGAACCGCTCGATGTGCCCCCGGAACGATGGGCGTTTCTCGACACCGAGACCACCGGGCTCAGCGGCGGCACGGGGACACTGGCGTTCCTCATCGGATGCGGCGCGATTACTCCCGGCGGGTTCGTCCTTAAGCAATTCTTCGCCCGCGACCATGGCGAGGAGACTTCGATGCTCGACGCCCTGGCGCGCTGGCTGGAGCCCTTTGACGTCCTGGTCACCTACAACGGCAAGGCCTTCGACCTGCCGCTCCTGGAGACGCGCTACCGGCTGTCACGCATGCGCCCGCCATTCGAGCGCGTGGTGCACGTGGACTTGTTGTTCTCCGCCAGGCGCCTGTGGCGGCTGGCGCTGGAGAGTTGCCGTCTGCAGGAGTTGGAGCAGCGCATTCTGGGCGTCGAACGAACCGGCGACGTGCCGGGCATGATGATTCCCACGATCTACTTCGAATACCTGCGTACACGCGATTCGAGGCCAATGGAGCCCGTTCTCCAGCACAATGCAATCGACATTCTTTCCCTGGCCTGCCTCACTGCAATTGTTCCCGCGGCCTTCAGAGAACCTGAGCGTCTCAAGCGTGGCGCGGAAATGGTTGGCCTCGCCCGCTGGTTCCGCAAGGAAGGCCGGCTGGAGGAAGCCTCAGCTCCTGATGCGCGGAGCGCTCAAGCGCAACCTCGAAGAGCCGCTGCTATTTGAAACCCTTTGGCATCTGGCCGACATCGAGCGCAAGACCGGCCGCCATGACGCAGCCGCCGAACTGTGGATCGAACTCTCCGGATTGTCCAATCCCCGGCGGGCGGAGGCTCTTCGCCCGCTTGGCTCTCCACTTCGAAAAACGTGTCTGCGATGTTGGGCGGGCCCTCGCTTACGCCGAACAGGCTCTCCTGCTGGAGGAGCGCGAGGATTGGCGCAAACGGGTGGAGAGGCTGCGTCGCAAGGCCGCGACCCGCCCTGCTAATCCGATGCTGGGCGGCGGCTTCAACTCCTGATTGTCGTGTTACTCGATTGCCGCTTTTGACCAGTCTTTGGGCGAAACCCATCCGGGATGAAGTCCGCTGCGGGTGAATACCTCGGCGTTGGGGTGCAACGCCGCCCATTGGGCCACGCGTTGCCTCATCGCCGCCGCCACATCGGGCATTCTCGAGAGCACATCCGTGGTTTCCTTCGGATCGGAGAGCACATCGTAGACCGCCTCGGCTGGCGACTCCCTTCCTTCGCCGGCCTCGATGCGAACGAACTTGATGTTGCCGTCGCGCAGGGCATGCTGCTTGGGGCCGCGCTCGCCCTGCACGCAGAAGAATAGATCGCGCCGTGCCTCCAACGTTCCCCGCGACAGATGGGGCCACAAATCGGTGCCATCGGCCGGCTGCGCGGTCTTCGGAGAAATGCCTGCCGCGCCGGCGAGCGTGGGCAACCAGTCGACCGGTGTCATCACCTGCGCTGATGTTCCGGGCTTCAGCACTCCTGTCCAGTGCATGAAACCGGGCACGCGGATGCCGCCTTCGTACACCGTCCCTTTGCCCTGCTTCAGCGGGCCGTTGTCTGCACCCTGCGCTCGGGGGCCGCCGTTGTCGCTCAGGAAGACGATAACGGTGTTGTCCAGCAGGTTCTTGCGGCGGAGGTTGTCGATGACTGTTCCCGCCGCGGCGTCCAGCGCCGAAACCATCGCCGAGTAGGTGCGCCGGTTACGGTCCGGAACCGAGGCATACTCGCGCAGCCAGCGTTCCGGCGCCTGGAGCGGCGCGTGCGGCGCATTCCAGGGCATGTAGAGAAAAAACGGCCGCGACGGGTCGCGCGCGTCGATCCAACGATTGGCCTCGGCGGCCAGGAGGTCTGTGGTGTATCCCTCCTCGCGGACAGATTGGCCGTTTCGCTGCCAGTCGACGCCTCCATCGCGTTCGTGCGTGAAGTAGTCGATCGCGCCGTTGACATGTCCGTAGAAGTGGTCGAAACCCCGGCTGGTGGGCAGCAGCCGTTTGTTGAAGTGGCCGAGATGCCACTTGCCTGTGATGGCTGTCTGGTAGCCCGCCGACCTGAAGACCTCAGCGATGGTCGTTTCCCCCGGGGGAAGACCATATGTGGCCCAGGGCCGGACGACGGAGTAAGCCAGGCCAAACCGGATCGGATGGCGTCCCGTCATCAATCCTGCTCGTGTGGGCGAACAAAGCGGATAGGAGTAAAGTTGAGTGAAACGGACCCCTCCGGCGGCCAGACGGTCCAGATTCGGGGTTCGGATGTCGCCACCTTGAAAGCCAGTATCCTTGGCGCCCAAGTCGTCGGCCAGCATCAGCAACACGTTGGGACGGCGCGCACCCTGCCCGTAAGCGAACGGAGCCAACCCAGCCAAAGCCAACGCCTGACGGCGAGGGATAGTCGCGGTGTTTCTTGTGGACATCAGTCCTATTGTCTACTGTCTACCGCAATCGTCTCCCACTAAGGTCTTCGCCCCATACCGGAGAGTTTCGCAGCCGACGATGGAAGGTTCGTGAGGCTGTCCATGCGCTCGCCTATCCAATCCATTGTCTGCGCCCTCGCGCTCGCCGCGACCGCCATCCCTGCGTCCGCGCAGGTGTTGGTGCCATTCCGGGTCACTGCCAACCTTGCAGGAGCTGTCTTCTGGGTTGACGGACAGACCTACACGGACTCGGCGACATTTCATTGGCAGCAGGGCAGCCAGCACACGGTTGAGGTGCGCCTGATTACGCGCTATGACGCGAACCGGACCACCCGCTGGATCTTCAGGAACTGGACCGACGATGCGGGAAAGCTGATCAACAATACCGATCCTGTTCAAATCGTCACTGCGGATTTCGGCGTGAAGTCGTTTTCCGCCGTTTTCGCCAAACAGCATCGGGTCGACATTTACGTCGGCGGCGACACCAACTCGCGAAAGAACCTGTGTCACTCTGAGGATGCTGACGAGGTGGCGCCCCGTATTCCCACAGATACCCCCTTGACAACGTACGCCAGTTGGTCCGGTTTCGTTCAGGACCGGACGTGCGGATGCCTGGTTGCTTCAACCTACCGCTGGGTGGCCGAAGGCGAAACCATGTCCCTTCAGGCGGTCCCGTATCCTGGCTGGGTATTTACGGGTTTCAGGCTGCAAAATGGCACCCTCACCTCGCATTTGTCTTCTACAGTAATCACTTCACCGCAGACGTTGCGAGTCGTCTTCGAACCCGCCCGGCGGCACATTTTCCGCACTGAAAGACTCCTCAAGTACCAGACAACACAAGCCGTTCCCATACCTCGGGCTGAACGTGGTGGTCGATCGCGAAGTGATGCCAACGCGAGATGACAGCAATCTCTGTTCCGATGTCTTGGGTGGAACCGACAACGGCGCGCCCCCGCCGGCTTACGGCAACCCGTTCCTTGCCATCAACGGGACGATCAAACCCTGCGTTGCGCTTGGGCTTTGCAATGGCGAGCGGGACCTTCTCGCCGGACAGAGGGTGGTGATTGGCGTGCCGGAGGTACAGCAGGACAAGTTCAGGGACTACTGGGTCTTCGACCATTGGGATCCCGGCAATGGAACAAAGCTCGGGCAAAATGCCGTCATCATCCCGACTATCGAGAACAAAGTCAGTATTTACACGGCCCGGTTCACCAAGGGCGTTCCGGTCCACCTGACGGTGGAGCCCTCAAACATGAAGCTCAGCGTGGACGGCTCGAGCCACTGGAAGAGTTACGTCTTCGTCTGGGGTGTGGGCCAGAAACACAAGTTCTCCGCCCCCCTGCAACAGACCGACGCAGCCGGACGAATCCACGAGTTTATCGGATGGTCTCAGGGTGGCGCCCCCGAGCAGGAATTGGAGATCACCGATGCCATGGTCGAAACCGGTGTGACCTACACTGCCCGCTACAAAGTCCAGGGCAGGCTGCAGCTTGATAGCATCCCCAGCGGCGTGGAAATGTGGGTAGGCGAAACCACCTGCAAGACTCCCTGCCTTCTAAATCGCGCCGAGGGGACGGAAGTGGGAATCCTTGCCCCCGCGGAATCAATGCTGTCTCCAGACAGCAAGCTGACCTTTGTGGCATGGGATGACGGCAGTTCCTCTCTCGACCGTACCCAGAGCTTCACGACCGGCTCTTCATCGTCGACAGCCAGATACCGCAGGCTGGAGAAGCTGACACTGATCGCGGATCCGCCGGCCGGAGTCATGTTCAAAATGGAGCCGGCGCCTGAACCCGGCTCATGGTTCGAAACAGGGACCAAGTTGGAATTGACCGCCGAAGCCCAACCCGGGTATAAGTTCCGGCAGTTCGAGGGAGCCATAACCGGCCAGCAAAGCACGGGCTGGCTCACCATGAGCACCGCCGCCACTGTAGTCGCCCGGATGGACAAGGTGCGCCAATTGGCCGAGCAGTCGGTCAGGAACGCGGCCGGAGAGACACCTCTCAAAGCCGTGGCTGCGGGTTCCCGCATCGCCATCCATGGCTATAACCTGTCGCAGGAAAGCGAGATCGGCCCGGACCAGCCCCTGGCTCAGACGCTGAAGAATGTCACGGTCAGCATCGGCACGCGCATCCTGCCGCTCATCTCGGTGTCGCCCGATTTCATCGAGGCCCTGCTGCCGTCCGACATTGCCCTCGGCACCAACTCGCTCACTGTCCGCTCTCCGGGAGAAGAGCCCGTTTCGACGAAATTCGAAGTTGTCCGCAATGCGCCCGGTCTCTTTAGAAACGTGCAAAATGAGATCAACTATGCCTTGGCGCTCAAGGGCAACGGCGAACTCGTCGACCCGGCTCAGGGCGTCGAGCCCGGCGATCGTGTGGAAATACTGGCGACTGGCTTCGGTCCGATGAATCCGCAGCCGTTGGACGGGTTCCAGACCCCCGTGAATCCGCCCTCTCCGATGCGTGACGCCATCGAACTGCTCGTTGACGGGCAGGTCCGTCCGGTGCTGTTCGCCGGTGCGGCGCCTGGCCGGACCGCCTTCCAGATCGTACGCTTCCTGGTCGACCCGGCATGGGGTACAGGCAAAAACCTGGACATCCGGGTCAGGGTTAACGGCCAGGAGTCCAATGCCGTTTTGCTTCCTGTCCGATAGAATTCAGCAACTTGCTGAAACCAGGGACGCTTGACATCCGTCCCTCTAGCGGACCATCCTGAGGGTCCAGGGAGTCGAAAATGAACAGAGTCCTCCATTTCATTGCGGCGGCGACAGTTCTGGCGCTGCCGGCGTTTGCCCAGAATGCCATTAGCGCGCGTGCGGGCATGATCAACGTGGCCGATGGGGACGTCTGGATTGTCGACGCCAAGGGCGGCGAACCGGTTCGGGTCGAGCCCAAGCCCAGCGAGCTGATCGAGGTCAAAGAAGGTCAGACCCTCAAAACAACCGAAGGCCGGGCTGAGGTCCTGCTCACCCCGGGCGCCTTCCTGCGGATGAGCGAAGAGAGCTCCTTCAAGCTGGTCGGCAATCGTATCAGCGATGTCCGCCTCGACGTCTTAAGTGGTTCTGTCCTCGTCGAAGTGGTGGAATTTCTTGAAGGAAACTCGGTGACCGTACTCACCAAGGACGCCACGACTACCATCCTCAAGGCTGGTATCTACCGGTTCGACGCCGAGCCCGGCCGTGTGCGCGTCTACCAGGGCGAAGTCAAAGTCGACGCCGCCGGAACGACCCAGTCGCTGAAAAACTCCCGGGAGCTCATCGCCTCGGCCACCGGTTGGACCGCGGCCAAGTTCGAAGACAAGGAAGGCGATTCGCTCTACCGTTGGGCAAAGCGGCGCTCGGGCTACATCGCCATGGCCAATGTCAGCGCTGCCCGTACCGCCAAGGACTCCTTCTACGGTAGCGGCCGCAGCGGAACGAGCGGAATGTGGGCCTTCAATCCTTACTTCGGGTTCGCCACCTACCTGCCGTATCGCGATACGTTGCGCAATCCCTTCGGCTACTACTTCTACACCCCCTACAGCGTGATGGCTGTGTTTGCGCCTCGCCCAGTCTACTCACCGGGCTACGGCGGCGGCGGCGGTTCCGACTCCTGGGCCCGCGGCGCCTATTCCGGCGGAGCCTCCTCCATGCCTTCGCGAAGCTCCAGCGGTTCCTACAGCGGCGGCTCGGTTTCCGCACCGTCGTCCGGCGCTGCTTCCGCACCGGCTCCGGCCCGCGGCAGCGAAGGAGCCGGCGCACGCGGCGGCTCGACCGCTGGTGGTCGCGGCCAGTAATTCACTCAGACTCCCATCCTTGGAATCACGACGGCGGGCCTTCGGGCCCGCCGGTTTCATTTGAGGGCCGAATCCAGAAACCGCACCATCTGCTCGTACATGTGCTGGCGGGCTTTCCCAGCGACGCCGTGGCTCTTCTGGGGATAGAGCAGCGTCTCAAATGGCTTGCCGGCCAGTTGCAGTGCATTCATCATCTGCAGCATGTTGCCGAACAGCACGTTATCGTCCTCGATGTTGTGAATCAGAAGCAGCCGGCCCTTCAGGTTGGCCGCTGCGTGAACCGGAGAGCTCTCTTTGTACCCTTCGGTGTTCTCCTGAGGCAGGCCGAGATAGCGCTCTGTGTAGATCGTGTCGTAGTTACGCCAATCCGTTACCGCGGCGCCGGCGATGCCGGCCTTGAACACTTCGGGCGCGTGCAGCAGCGCGTACAAGGTCATGAATCCACCGTAGCTCCAGCCGCTGATGCCGATGCGCTCTGGGTCGGTGAACCCGAGTGAAACCAGATACTTCACGCCCTCTTTTTGATCTTCCAGTTCCTGCTTGCCCAGCCGCCGGTAGAGGGGCGTCTCGAACTTGTGACCGCGCCCCGCCGAGCCGCGATTGTCCACCTGCCACACAACGAATCCCCGGTGTGCCAGCACCTGGTCCATGCTGACGCCGCTCCAGGCATTCCGCACAGACTGCGCATGAGGTCCGCCATACACCTGCACCACGGCAGGATACTTCTTCGAGGCATCGAATCCCGCCGGCTTGATCAGCCGGGCGTGCAGCAAGGCACCATCGGCGGTTCTTACAGTATGGAGTTCCGTCTTGAGTAGTTCGTATTCATCGGCCTGCTTCGTATTCGCCTCCCGCCACACGGCGATCTCGCTGCCGTCAGCGCGTCGAAGCACCGAACTCGAGGGTCGATCGAGACTTGAATGCGTGTGCAGCCAGGCGTCGCCCGCCGGACTCATGGATGCGCTGTTGCTCCCGGCGGCTTCGCTCAGTTTCTTCTTGCCGCTGCCGTCCAGCCCGATCGAGTAGACGTGGCGCTCCAACGGACTTGCCTCGGTGGATGTGTAGAAGATACGGCCCGCCTTCTCATCCACTGCCAGCAGCGACGATGTCTCCCATTCTCCCTTGGTGATCTGCCTAATGAGCTTGCCGTCAGGAGAATGCAGGTAGAGGTGCCGGAACCCGTCCTTCTCGGAGCCGCGCAGGATGCGCCCGTCGGAAAGCAGGCGGAAGTCGTCACCGATGTTGATCCATGCGGCGTCGGTCTCCTCGATCAGCACCTTCGATTTGCCCGTCCTGGCCTGTGCCGCGAGAATCCAGAGGTGGTTTTGCACACGATTCAAACGATGCGCAATGACGCTTGCCGAGTCCGGTGTCCAATGGATGCGGGCGATGAGCTGATCCCGCGTCTCGCCATAGTCCATCCAGCGCGTATCGCCGCCGGCGGCAGAGACGACTCCCACCCTGACATCGGCGTTTGGCATCCCCGCTTTGGGATAGCGCTGCGGTTCGTTCACTGCATTCACCTGCAGGTGATCGGCGTGCGGATACAATGGCGTTCGGCTGATATCGAACTGCAGATACGCAATGTTGGATGAGTCGGGCGACCACCAGTGAGCCGTCCCCAAGTCAAGCTCCTCCGGGTACACCCAATCGAGCATCGCGTTCAACCGCGTCGGCGACCCGTCGTGTGTCAGGCGCGTAGCCTTCTTACTCGCCACCTCCATCACGTACAGGTCGTAACCGCGCCGGAAACTGACTTTCGCCCCATCGGGAGAGAGCTTTGGATCACGTTCGTTGACGTCAGCGGTCCTGGTCAGTTGTTCCACCGAGCCGCTAGTCTCCGACCATAAGAAGATGTCGCCGTTCAGCACGGTCAGGATCTTCTTGCCGTCATTGGACCACTGCAGGCGCTGCTCGGCGACTCTGCGGTTCTCCCACGACATCGCCCGATCGGCCGGGGCGGCGGTGGCATCCTTTTCCAGTGCACCAGTGCTGAAAAGTTCCTTCCGCTCCTTGGTAGCAAGGTCGTAAACCATCACCTTGCTTCCCTCCCGATAGGCGAAACGGCCGCCCACCGGGGACCATACGGGCTGTGAGCCCATGGCCTGCATCGCCTGTGGCATACCGGACGAGGAAAGCGCCTCCAGCGTCACCGGCTTCTTCTGCGCGGTCAGCTCCAACGCCAATGGAAACAGGAGTGCGAAGCGATAGAACCTCATTGCCAACCAGCATGGCACAATCGAGATGTGGCATCCCCCGGAACGCGAATCCTCGCCCTCGACGTGGGCCGAAAACGGATCGGCTTGGCTGTGACCGATTCCATGGGATGGGGCGCCGAGGGGCTCTCCACAATTCAGCGGAAAACGCCGCGGGAGGACCTCGACAATCTCGCTCGCATTGTCCGAGAGCGAAGCGTCCAGCGCCTCCTGGTTGGTCTTCCGCTGCACATGGACGGCACCGAAAGCCCAATGGCCAGGGAAGCCCGCCGTCTTGCGGGCAAACTGGGCGAAATCACCGGAGTGGCCGTGGAGATGCGCGATGAACGCCTCACCTCCGTGGAGGCAGAAGAGCGGCTGTCGGCCCGCGGGTGGGATCTGCGCCGATATCTGGCGGAGAAAAAGCGTGGAGCGGTGGACCAGATGGCCGCGATGATCCTGCTGGAGGATTACCTCCGTTCAATGGAAGCCGGCGCATGAGTCGAAATAGAAAAGGCCGATACAAGCTGCTGTTGTTCTTCGCCTTGGCCGCAGCGGCAGTTCTCGGCGCAGCCCATTGGGCGGTGCGCATGGACTCCTACCGGGCATTTGGCGCGCCGGTCTACCTGGAGATCCCGCGCGGCACGTCGACTCTGAACATCGGCGAGATGCTGGCTGAAGCGGGCGTGATCCGCCACCCTTGGTTGTTCGCACTTTCCAGGCTCACCAAGCCTGGGGCTCGTCCACAGGCGGGAGAGTATGAGTTCAGCCGGGCGGCCACGCCGGCGCAGGTCTTTGCCAGGATCGCCCGCGGAGACGTCTTCCTGATCGAAGTCCCCGTGCCGGAAGGCTCAAATGCCTTCGATATAGCGGCGATCGTCTACAAACACGGTTTCGGCGGCGAAACTGAAGCCCTCAGGCTCACCCTGCCCGAGGAAGGCTTTCTGTTCCCAGCCGTTTACAGGTTCAAACGCCGCACTACCGCGCAAGAAGCCGTATCGGCCATGCGACGGCGTTTCGAACAGGCCTGGAAGGAACTCGGCGCTCCAAAGGAGTCGATGCACGAGACGGTCACGCTCGCCTCGATGGTCGAAAAGGAAGCCGCTGTGGCCAAGGAGCGTCCCCTCATCGCAGGCGTCTACCGCAATCGTCTGGAACGGGGCATGAAGCTCGATTGCGACCCCACCGTGGAGTACGCTGCGCGCCTCACCGGACGCTGGCGCGGAGTCATCTACAAGAGCGACCTGGCCGCCGATCACCCGTACAATACCTACCTGCGCGCCGGACTGCCGCCCGGGCCGATCGCCAACCCCGGAATGGCCTCGTTGCGGGCGGCGCTGGCGCCTGTGGAAACCGCGGCTCTCTACTTTGTCGCCAAGCCCGATGGCTCTGGCACACACGTGTTTTCCGAAAACCTGGACGCCCACACGCGCGCCGTGGGCGAGTTCCGGAAGAGTCAATCACCCAATGCCGACAGGAAGGCCGAGCCAGCACGAAAGAGTGCTCCAGTGGCTGCGAAACCGAAACGCCGCGGTCGTTGATGAGGTTGCCGCCTCCGAGGCTGCCGCCGCGCTGCCCGGAGTTTCCCCCAAAGTGCTCCGCACCGCGTTCCTGGCGTCCGGGTTGCCGTTGTCGGCGTTGGTAGAGGGCGTTCGACAGGATTCTCTCGAGAACCTCGGGCGGACTCTTTCCGCCCTGGCCACCGAGTACGCCGCATCCCCGCAGGACCGGCGGCGGCTCATCCGCGGCGTCGTGATCACCGCGCGGCAGCACGCCGGATGGGCTGCGCGGAATCGAAAACTCGATGCCGCCAAGCGCGAGGCAAAGGTGGAGACCGTGCTTTGGTTAAGGACTTGGCTGGAGAACCCGCCGCTGTTCGCCGCCTGGGCGGCGTTGAGGATCAAAACACTCGGCCCCCGGCAAGAGTAGACTGTCATCGTGCAGATGTCCCGCAGACAATTCGCCGCCTCTATTGCGGCAGCTTCCTCCCTATCCGCTTCGGCCGCCTCCAAGGAGGTCTGGCTGTATGTCGGCGCCTACACCAACGACAAGAACAAGGGCATCACCGCCATCCGGTTCAACATGTCGACCGGCGCCCTCTCCGGCATGAAACTGGCGGCGGAAACGCCTAACCCCACATTTCTCGAGTTGCATCCGTCCGGCAAGTACCTGTACGCGGTCAACGAGATCGACGACTACGAAGGCTCGAAGCCGCGGGCAGTATTTGCGCCTTCTCCATCGATCGCGAAAGCGCGGCGCTCACTCTGCTCAACCGGCTGACAACAACGGGCGGAGGTCCGGCGCACGTCGGTGTCGATCGCACCGGCAAGATGGTGATGATCGCCAACTACGGTGGCGGCAGCATTGCCAGCTACGCCGTGGAGGGCAACGGCAGCCTCCGCGGCCCGGTCTCCTTTGTCCAACATGAAGGCAAAGGCGCAAACGAGAGACGGCAGTCCCGGCCGCACGCCCACTCCATCAACGCCGCTCCCGGTAATCGGTTTGCCGTCGTCTGCGACCTCGGCATTGACGAAGTGAAGATCTACGCCATCGATCCCGCTGCGGCCACGCTCAAGGCCCACGGCACCGTGAAGTCCGCTCCCGGCAGCGGTCCGAGGCATTTCGCCTTCCATCCCAACGGCCGCTACGGCTACGCCGTGAACGAACTCCTCAACACGGTCACGGTCTATACGTGGGACGCCAAGGCTGGCACTCTCAGCGACGTCCAGACTATCGGCACTCTGCCGGAGGACTTCAAGGGTTCCACGAGCACCGCCGAAATTCGTGTCCACCCGACGGGACGATTCCTGTATGCCTCGAACCGCGGCCACGACTCCATCGCCGTCTTCAGCGTCGACGCCAACAGCGGGCGGCTGTCTCCCCTGGAGCGTGTCAGCGTCCAGGGCCAGGTGCCACGTAACTTCTTCATTGACGCTTCGGGCAAGTGGCTGATCGCGGCCAATCAGAAGACCGACAACCTGATCGTCTTCGAGATTGATGCCGCCACAGGCCGCCTCCGGTCGACCGGCAACGGCATCGTCGTTGGAGCACCGGTTTGCCTTAGGATTCTCGCCTGAGAGTAGCCGAGCAGCTACACTGGCTAGATTGCGCATAATATTCGTTCTCCTATTGAAGCTGCTCTACCGTGCCGAAGTGCGCGGCGTCCTGCCCAAGGCGGAGCGGCTTGTCATCGTCGCCAACCACCAGTCGTTTCTCGATGCGCTGCTGATGTGGGCGCTGGTTTCAAAGGACGCGCTGTGGGTGGTCCATAGCCAGATCATGCAGATTTGGTTCTTCCGCCTTCTGCTGAGGGCGGTCGACTACATTGTCATCGAGGCTGCGAAGCCGATGGCCATGAAGGTCGCCGTGGAAGTGATCGAAAAGGGCCGCCCGGTCATTATTTTCCCCGAGGGCCGCGTCACTGTCTCGGGCACGATGATGAAGATCTACGACGGGCCGGCATTTCTGGCCGCACGGACTGCGGCCACCGTCGCGCCCGTGTGGATTGAGGGCGCTGTGAACGCCCGCGGCTTCAGCCGGATGGGGGCTGGTTTCCCGCTCCAGTGGTTCCCCAAGATCCGGTTGACGCTGTTGCCGGCAACCAGCATCCCGATGCCCGAAGCCAAGAGCGGCAAGCTACGGCGTAGGAAAGCCGGCGAGGAGATGCGCAGGATCCTGCAGCGCTCCCGCGTCGAAGCGCGACGGAGGCGCACCATTCCCGAAGCTTTCCTCGACGCGATGGATCTTTGCGGACGCAAGTGGCATATGGTCGAGGACGCCGGCGGGGCGGTCTGGAACTACCAGGCCACGCTCAAAGCCGCGTTGGCCTTGGGCCGCCTGGCTTCCAAGCTCACTTCGCCGGACGAAACCGTCGGAGTTCTGATGCCCAACGCCGCCGCGACCCTGGGCTTGTTCCTCGGCCTGCAGTGGTTTCGCCGCGTACCCGCGATGCTCAACTTCACCGCCGGCTCCGATGGCTTGCAGAGCGCGATGAAGGCAGCACAGATCCGGCTCGTTCTCACGTCCCGCGCCTTCGTCGAACGCGCGAAGTTGGCGCCTGTCCTCGAAAAGTTGACCGGCTGCGAGGTGGTCTACCTCGAGGATCTCCGCCCGCGGCTGACATTCGGCGACAAACTCTGGCTTATGGGATGGGCGCTGTGGCGGCCTCGATCCGTCCTGGCGCCTGCTCGTCCCGATCAGCCCGCTGCCATTCTGTTCACCTCCGGCTCGGAAGGAAAGCCGAAAGGCGTCGTCCTGAGCCATGATTCGATTCTGTCCAACATCGAACAAGGGCTTACGGCCTTCGACGTCTCGCCGATGGACAAGATGCTCTCGGCAATGCCGGTGTTCCACTCCTTCGGCCTGACAGCGAACCTTGTCCTGCCCATCGTGAACGGCATCCCGTTGTTTCTTTACCCTTCACCGCTGCACTACAGCGTGATTCCCGAAATCGTCTACGACCGCGATTGCACGGTCATCTTCGGCACCAACACCTTTTTGAAGCACTACGGGACGCGTGCCCATCCCTACGATTTCCGGCGCGTGAAGATCGCCGTCGGCGGCGCCGAAAAAGTGACCGACGAGGTCCGCAAGCTCTGGTTCGAAAAGTTCGGCGTTCGCCTGATGGAGGGCTACGGCGCGACGGAGTGTTCCCCGATCGTTGCAGTGAACGGCCCCATGAGGTCGAAGTTCGGCAGCGTGGGCGAACTCCTGCCGGGCATGGAAGGCCGGTTGGAAGCCGTAGAAGGCGTTGAGCAGGGAGGCCTGCTGCATGTTCGCGGGCCCAACCTGATGCTCGGCTATCTGCGCGACAGCGCGCCCGGCGTACTCGAGCCGCCTTCATCGATCTACGGCCCCGGCTGGTATTCCACCGGCGACCTGGTCATCATCGACGAGGATAACTTCCTAACCCTGCAGGGCCGCATGAAGCGGTTCGCCAAAATCGCCGGCGAAATGGTGTCGCTCGAAGTGGTGGAGAAGATCGCCGAAGCCGCTTCGCCGGCCGCCGTGCACGCCGCGGTTTCGCGGCCCGACCCTGGACGCGGCGAAATGATCGTGCTGCTCACTCAGGATGCGGCTTTGAAACGAGAGCACCTGCAGCAGGCCGCCCGGCAAGCGGGCGCGCCCGAATTGGCCATTCCCCGCCGCGTCGTTCTCATCGACAAGATCCCCATGCTCGGATCCGGCAAGAAGGACTATCCCGCAATCGCCAAGCTTGTCGAGGCCCAACTTGCGCAGCCTGGCGCCTGACGCCCGCTACGACCGCGGTGAACAGCGCGCCTGGTATCTCTACGACTTCGCCAATTCCGCATTCGCTTCAACGGTCCTCACTCTCTTTCTGGGGCCGTGGCTGACTTCGCTGGCGAAGAACGCAGCCGGCTCGGCGGGCAATATCTATCCCCTCGGCATCGAGGTGGACGCCCGCAGCTACTGGAGCTATCTGATCGCGCTTTCTGTTGTCACCCAGGTCCTCGCCCTCCCGGTGCTGGGCGCTACTGCCGACCGCAGCCCCCGCAAGAAGCATCTGCTCGCGGCCTTCACATACATCGGCGCAGGCACGACCATGGCGATGTTCTTTCTCGAAGGAACTCGCTACCTGCTGGGCGGTGCGCTCTTTCTGGTCGCCAACCTGGCCTTCGGCGCTTGCACGGTTCTTTATAACTCCTTCCTGGCCGACATCGCGCCTCCATCGGAGCGCGACGCGATTTCCTCCAAGGGGTGGGGCATTGGCTACCTTGGCGGAGGAATTCTGTTGGCCCTGAATCTCCTGCTCTACCAGAAGGCCGACGCCTGGGGCGTGGGTTCGGGGCTTGCCGTGCGCCTCAGCCTGTGCTCTGCGGGCGCGTGGTGGCTTCTCTTCGCCATCGTCCCTCTGCTCCGGCTGCGCAACCGCGCACCGCAGCGCATGCTGCCCTCCGGGGAGAGTGTCATTACCTCCGGATTTATGCAGGTCGTGCGGACCTTCCAGGACATGCGGCGCTATCCGCAGACTCTCACGTTTCTGATCGCCTTCCTCCTCTACAACGACGCGATTCAGGCCGTCATCGCGCTGGCGGGACAGTACGGCTCGGACTACCTGAAGATCCCCATGTCGAGCCTGACCATGGCGATCCTCATGGTGCAATTCGTGGCGTTCGCCGGTGCGCTTCTATTCAATCGGATCGCCGCGAGGATCACGGCAAAGAGAGCCATCGCCTGGGCGTTGTGCTTCTGGACACTGATGATGGTGGCCATGTTTGCGGTCAAGACTACGCTGCACTACTTCTTCGCCGCGGCCGGCGTGGCCATCATCATGGGCGGGAGCCAGGCGCTGTCGCGCTCACTCTACTCGCTGATGATTCCTCCAGGGAGGGAGGCCGAATACTTCAGCCTGTATGAAATTACCAATAAAGGCACGAGTTGGCTGGCTCCACTCCTATTCGGACTGACGCTCCAGTTCACGGGAAGCTATCAACTCGCTATCCTTTCGTTGATCGTCTTCTTCATAGCGGGGTTGTTTGTCCTGCTGCGAGTCGACGTGCCGCGAGCCGCGGCTGAGGCGGCGGCCGGCTGATCCGGAGGGCTATGAGCAGGAGTCAGGCTTTTCACGGTGGGGCTTTCTTCGAGGCTGTCGGAGTCGACTTGCGCAACCTGGACAGGTCCGGCGGCGTCATCAGCGCCGATGTGCTGGATGCCTGGTTTGATCCCAGCCCGCGCGTCACGGCCTTTCTCCGTGAGCACCTCGAATTCCTGTTGAAGACATCCCCGCCGAATCGGGCCGAAGGCCTGATCGCCGAGATCGCTCTCTCCCGCGAGATCCCGGCTGAATGCGTCCTGGCCGGCGCCGGCTCGTCCTCCATCCTCTTCCACTGTCTTCCCCATCTGCTGCCAGCCAGGCCCAAGGCCCTGCTGCTTGACCCGATGTACAGCGAGTACGAACACATCGTTGAGCGCCTGTTGGACGGGAGTCTGGTGCGACTCACACTGCGCGCCGAAGATGGCTTCATGCCTTCCCATTCCGCGTTGAAGGCGCTCGCCGCACGTGAACGGCCCGACGCCGTCTTGCTGGTCAATCCCAACAACCCCACCGGCCGGCTGTGGCCCAGGCAGGATTTGCTCGGCCTGATCGACGAGCTTCCTGTGGAGACGCTCGTGGTCGTGGACGAAACTTACATGGAGTACGCCGGCGCGAAAGCCTCTCTTGAGAAGGAGGCGGCAGTAAGGCCCAACCTCGTTGTGCTCAAGTCCATGTCGAAGGTCTACGCGCTGAGCGGTGCCCGGGTGGCCTACATGGTCGCTCATCCGGACCGGCTGAAACCGCTGGCTCGTTGGATTCCGCCCTGGCCGGTGGGCCTTCCGTCGCAGGCCGCGGCAATGGAAGCGCTGCGCGATCCCGGGTATTATGCGGCGCGCTACGCCGAAACCGCCTCGCTTCGGGCACACTGTCTGGAGGCTTTTCCTTCCTCCGCAGTTGCTTCAGATAGCAACTTCTACTTGCTTCGGATGGACAATCCGGCGAGTGTCGCGGCCCGGCTCCGCGAGCAGCGCATCTTTGCCCGCGAGTTCATCGATGGCCCTCTGGCCGGACGCTACCTCCGGTTTGCCGTCAAGAGCGCAGAACAGAACTCGCGAATCATCGCCGGAGTTCGCGAGACTCAGGAAACCGCTTCCTGATCCTTGTACTGCAACTGGTAGAGCTTCCAATACAGCCCGCGCGCAGCCAACAATTCCTGATGCGTTCCGGTCTCGCGCAGCTTCCCCTTGTGCATGACGAAAATGCGGTTGGCTCGCTGAATCGTCGAAAGACGGTGGGCGATGATGATCGAGGTTCTTCCCTCCACCATCCTGTCGAGCGCCTCCCGCACCTTGATCTCCGTCTCCGTGTCGACGCTCGATGTCGCCTCGTCGAGAATCAGGTACCGCGGATCGCGGGCCAGTGCGCGCGCGAATCCGATCAATTGCTTCTGACCCGTCGAAAGCCCGGCGCCTCGCTCCCGCACCATGTGGTCGTATCCCAGTTCGAGCCTGTCGATGAAGCCGTCGAGGTTTACCTGGGCCGCTGCCGATTCCATCCGCTCCTCGCTTACGGTTCCCCCGCCGAGCCTGATGTTCTCTCCGATCGTGCCGGTAAACAGGTGCGGATCCTGCAGCACGACTCCAAACTGGCGGCGCAACGCTAATTGATCGAACTTCCGGATGTCGACGCCGCCGAACCGGATAGATCCCTTCTGAATGTCGTAGAAGCGCAGCAACAGGTTGGTCAGGGTCGTCTTGCCCGCCCCTGTATGGCCAACCACGGCGATCACCTCTCCGGGTTCGATGCGGCAACGACAACTCGCGAATCACCCAGTCTTCATCCTTGTAGGCAAACCACACGTCGTCAAATTCGATTGCCGCGGGCTCGCTTGGAATCGGGCTTGGGTCAGCGGGCCGATGCACAAGAATCGGCTCGTCCAGCAGTTGATACACGCGCTCGGAAGCCGCCAGCGCCGATTGCAGGATGTTGTACTTCTCGCTCAAATCCTGAATTGGCCGGAAGATTCGCATTCCGTACTGGAAAAACGCGACCAGGATGCCCAGCGTCAGTCCGTCGTTGCGAACCCGCCAGCCGCCGTAGGCCAGCATCCCGCCTAGCGCGACCATCGACAGGAATTCGATGGCGGGATAGAACCAGCCATACGCCTTGATCGCCTCAACATAGGCCATCACGTGATAGCGATTGATCTGGTCGAATTCCTCCCCGGCCTTCCGCTCACGGTTGAACAACTGCAGCACAGTGATCCCGTTCACCCGCTCCTGCAAGTAGGCATTGATGCGCGCCAGAGCGATGCGAATCTGCCGGTTGGCCGATTGGACGGTTCTCCGGAAGACGACGGTGACCAGAAAAACCAGCGGGAGCACGGCTGCCAGAATCAGCGTCAGGGACGGGCTCAGCTGGAACATCGTCAGCAGGATGAACAGCAGAACCAGCGTGTCGCCCATGAGGGCCACGATCCCTGAAGCGAAAAGCTCGTTCAGCGCGTCGATGTCTGTCGTGACGCGCGTGACAATGCGGCCGACCGGATTGCGGTCGAAATAGCTGATGTCGAGAGCTTGCAAATGCGCGTAAACCCGGCGGCGCAAGTCGAACATGATCCGCTGCCCGGTCCATTGCATGAGCAACTGCTGGGCGAAAACCAGGAGCAGCGAGGCCACAATAACGGCGAGATAGATGGCGCTGATGGCCAATAGTCCGTCCAGTGGCGCTTTCGGCAGGCGTGTCTCGAGCCAGGGGAAAACAGCGCGCCCGGAGGGCGCCAGGTACTTGTCGACGGCGATCTTGCTCAGCAGCGGAATGCCCGCCTGCAGTGCTGCATTGAGCAATAGAAAGGCGGTTGACGTCGCTACGATCAGCCAGTAGGGCTTGGCTTGCCCCAACAGGCGCATGAACAGCCGTGAGTCGAACGGTTTTCGGGATACTTCTTCTTCTGCGCCCACGATAGAGGCCTCAGCTCGCGCGTAGGGCGCGGTCGAGATCCTCCTTGATGTCTTCGATATCCTCAATGCCGGTGCTCAGACGGACCAGATTCTCTCGGATACCCATCTCGGCTTTCTGCCCGACAGGAACGTCGCGGTGCGAGGAGATCCAGGGGTAGAGCGCCATGCTGTGAACGTCGCCCAGCGAAGTGGCCTTCACAATCATCTGGAGCCTGTCCAGAAATTCGAAGATGCCCTTTCTTCCAGCGCCGCGCACCTCGAAGCTGACCATTCCTCCCCGCAGTCCGGCCGGGAGCAGCCGCGAAATGACCTCGGCGTCCGGATGCGCGGGATCATCGAGGTAGTAGACGCGCTCGATCCGGTCATGCGAGCGCAGCCAGGCCGCCAGTTTCGCTGCGTTCTCGCATTGCCGCTCCACGCGAAGCGCGAACGTCTTCACGCCGCGCATCGTCAGGTAGCTTTCCATGGGGCCTAGCGTCGGTCCATTAATCCGCGAGAGCCGGCGCATCGTCTCGAAGTACTCAGACGTCGTAGTGATCAATCCGCCCAGCGTATCGCCATGTCCGCCCAGGTACTTGGTTGAACTGTGCACCACCATGTCGGCTCCGTGCTCCAGGGGACGCGCCAGCAGCGGAGTGGCGAATGTGTTGTCGACGATCAACGCGGCGTTTGCCTTCCTGCAGATTCCCGCCAGCGTGGGGAGGTCGCCTACCCTGAGCAAAGGGTTGGAGATCGTCTCCATCAGCACGCACCCGGGCTGAAACGAGTCCACTGCCGCCTGCACCGCCGGCAGATCGTTGGTATCGACGAAGGTTGTTTCGAACCCGAACGGCTTAAGCACGTCGAACAGCAGTTTGATCGTCGCGCCGTAGATGTCGCGAGCGCACAGCACCCGCTTAGGCCGCTCAATCAGCACAGTCTTCAAGGCGTGCTCCAGGGCGGCCATGCCCGAGGCGCACGCCAGCGTACCCTGTCCGTTTTCGAGCGCCGTGATGAGCTCTTCGAGCGCTTCGTTCGTCGGATTGGTATATCGCGAATAGGCGAACCCCTTCTCCTCCTGGGCGAAGATCCGGTCCAACTCCTCTTGGCTCGCGTTCAGCCAGCTCGACGCGAAATGGACGGGTGTCGAGACCGGGATTTGAGACTTCGGTTGCTTGCGATCGCCGCAGTGTACGGCCTTGCTGTGGATTCTCATTTCATTTTCTCTTCCAGCGCACACCGTCTTTGGTGTCTTCGAGAATGACGCCCTTCTCGATCAATTCGTTGCGAATTGCGTCGGCCCGCGCGAATTGTCTGGACTTGCGCGCCTGCTGCCGCTCGGCGATCAGGGCGTCGATCTCTGCTTCGCTCAGTCCCCCCTCGCCCGCAGTCGGCTTGAGCACGTCGAAGATGGCGTCGAACTCGGCGAGCAGCGCCAGCGCCGAGGCCCTGTTGCCGGACTTGAAGGCTCCGGAGTCCATCGCGGTGTTTGCGTCGCGAATGTATTCGAAGATCGCAGCCACCGCCTCGGCAGTGTTCAGATCGTCGTCCAGTCCGTCGTTGAACTTCTTCGACGCGGCCCGGGCGCGTTGGTCGATCGCCTCGTCGGATCCTTCCGCAAATTGCTCGTTCGCAATCCGGTACTCGAAATTGCGCAACCGCTCGATCGATGTCGCCGCGGCCTTGAGCCCGTCAAAAGTGAAGTTGAGTTGTTTGCGGTAGGGTGTCGTTGTGAGCAGGTAGCGAATCGACTCGGGGGAGTAGCCCCGGTCGAGTATGTCGCGCAGCGTATAGAAGTTGCCGAGCGACTTCGACATCTTCTGCCCCTCCACCATCAGGTGCTCGGCATGCAGCCAGTACCGCACAAACGGCTTCCCCGTGAGTGCCTCTGACTGAGCGATCTCGTTTTCATGGTGAGGAAAGACAAGATCGACGCCGCCGGTGTGGATGTCGATGGTTTCGCCCAGGTACTTCATCGCCATCACGGAGCACTCGATGTGCCAGCCAGGCCGCCCTGCGCCCAGCGGGGTTTCCCAAGCCGGCTCTCCCGGCTTGCGCGCCTTCCAGAGGACGAAATCGCGCGCGTCGTCCTTCTCGTACTCGTCAACGTCGACCCGCGCTCCGGCGACGTTGCCGCTCAAGTTCATGTGCGAAAGCTTCCCGTAACCGTCGAAGCTTCCGATCCTGAAGTATGTGGAGCCGTCGCTCTGGTAGGTGTGCGATCCCGCGGCAAGACCCTGGATAGCGCTCGACCATGTCGTTGATATGCTCGGTCGCCAACGCGATCTGTTCAGGAGGCTCGAGCCGCAGCATGGCGGAATCGTCCATGAATGCCTTCGTGTATACCGCCGTGTATTCCTGAATCGTCTTGCCCGCTGCTATGGCGTCGCGGATGATCTTGTCTTCCACGTCGGTGATGTTCATGACGTGGTTCAGCCCGTAGCCGCGCGCCCGCAGCGTTCGCCGCAGGATGTCCTGAAAACTGAACGTCCGGAAATTTCCGATGTGGACGTAGTGGTAGACCGTCGGGCCGCACGTGTACATCCGGACCGTCTTGCCGTCGAGTGGCGCGAACGGCTCTTGCCGCTGCGTGAGAGTGTTGTGGAACTGCAGGCCCATGTGAAGATAAACTCTTAGTTTACCCCTTGAAAACCCTTCGCTTCGAGATTGAAGCGGTTTGCCCGCAAACCGGCGCCCGCGCCGGAGTCCTGCACACCGCCCACGGACCTGTCCCAACACCGGTCTTCATGCCTGTCGGAACCCAGGGCGACCGTCAAAGGACTGACTCCGCTCCAGCTCGCACAGGACATAGATGCCCGGATCATTCTCGGCAACACCTACCACCTTTATCTGCGCCCCGGGCACAAGCTGGTGGAGAACCTCGGCGGACTGCATGGCTTTTGCAAATTGGCCCCGCGCGATTCTCACCGACTCGGGCGGCTTCCAGGTCTGGTCTCTCAGCAAGCTCCGGAAACTGAAGGAAGATGGGGTCGTTTTCCAGTCTCACCTGGACGGCAGCAGCCATCTGTTCACGCCGGAATCGACCGTCGATATCCAGTTGGCGCTGGGTTCGGACATCATGATGGTGCTCGACGAGTGCACTGAGTACCCCGTCGACGAATCGAAGGCCCGCCGATCCATGGAACTCACCGTCAGGTGGGCGCGCCGCGCGTTTTCTCATTACCGCGAAGAAATGAAAAAGCGTGAGCCCCGCCATGCGCTGTTCCCCATCGTCCAGGGCTCCATGTTCCCCGGGCTGAGGCGCGAGTGCGCACAGGCCCTGGCTGAACTCGAGGCCGAAGGCTACGCGATCGGCGGACTCAGTGTCGGCGAGCCCCGCCCGCTGAGCCTGGAGATGACCGAGTCAACGGCCCCCCTCCTGCCCGTCAACTGCCCCCGCTACGTAATGGGCGTCGGAATGCCCAATGAATTGGCCGAATACGTCGCTCGTGGGGTCGACATGATGGATTGCGTCCTGCCCTCGCGCAGCGCACGCCACGGCTGCCTTTTTACTTCCGAAGGCAAGGTGATTATCAAGCAAAACCGCTATCGGGAGGACGCGGGGAACCTTGATCCTGCCTGTTCCTGCTACACCTGCCGAACCTTCTCGAGAGCCTATCTTCGCCATCTCTTCGTTGCTGGCGAACTCCTCTTCCATTCTCTGGCTACTCTGCACAACCTCACCTATTACCTTGACATCATGAGGCGAATGCGAGAGGCTATTTTGCTTGGGACCTTCCCTGAATTCTTAAGGGCTACCCGCGCCTTAGCCTCTAGTGCGGAACTGGAAAACGAGTGAAGCTCCAGGATGCCGGCGGCAGCGTAGTCCGCGTCACCAACGACGCTAAGACGAAAGAGTGAATCCGGATAGGCCATGAGTTTTCTATTGCTCCAAAGCGCCTCCTCGCCCAGCCCAGTACTGCAGTTCCTGCCTCTGCTGTTGATCTTCGCCATTTTCTACTTTTTGCTTTTTCTGCCCATGCAGCGGCAGAAGAAAAAGCAACAGCAGATGTTGAGCGAGCTCAAGACGGGCGACGAAGTGATCACCACCGGCGGCATCGTCGGCACCATCGTCTCAGTCAACCAGGACGATACAATCGTGTTGCGGGTCAAGCCCAGCGACACGAAATTAACTTTCATACGCGGCGCGGTGAGCGCCATGGCCCAAACCGAGAAGAAATCCTAAGCGGATCGCACAGTCAACAATCATGCAGAAGAATCTCAAGTGGAAAGCAATCGTCATCCTGGTGACCGTCCTGGTGTGCCTCTACGGCATCATCGGCGTGCCCAAGTCCAAGGATGAGCTACTGGCGAATTGGGACAAGAACATCCGCTTGGGGCTTGACCTCAAGGGAGGGTCGCTATTGATTCTCCAGGTAAAGCTGCAGGACGCCTTCAAGGCGGAGGCCGCCCTTCAAATCGAACGGCTCAAGGAACAACTGGCGGCGCAGGCGATCGCCTACGCCTCAATCGACCACACCGAGCCAGCGAGCCTGCAGGAAGCCGACAAGGTTGAAATCCAGATCAAGGGCGTGCCGGTCGAGAAGACGCAGGCATTTCGCGCATTGGCCAACGAGCAAATGGCCAGTTGGGTTCTCACCCCGGTGAACTCAACCGACTACCGGCTCACCATGAAGCCGACCGAGGCCCAGTTGCTCAAGAAGGACACCGTCGAACGCTCCATGCACACAATCGAGAACCGCATCAATGGTCTCGGACTGGCCGAAGCCAGTGTGCAACAGCGCGGCGGCGCCGACTCCGAGGCTGAGATTCTGGTGTCCATGCCCGGCCTAGACGACCCGGCTCGCGTCAAATCGATTCTCCAGACAGCGGCGCTGCTCGAACTCTACGAAGTCAAGGAAGGTCCCTTCAATCGCCAGGAAGACGCCCTGGCCAAGTTCGGCGGCGTTCTGCCGTTGGGCACCAAGCTCGTGAGGTCCATGAACCGCTCGGCCGAACAGGGCGAGGGCTGGTATGTTCTCACACGCACCCCCGTCATCACCGGCCGTGACCTGCGCGATGCCAAGCCGATGCAGGACGAGTTCGGCAAGTGGGAAACTTCCTTTGTCCTTTCCCAGGACGCCAAAGGCCGGTTCGGTTCCTTCACTGAAAAGAACGTCGGCAACCGGCTGGCCATTGTGCTCGACGGCCAGGTCCGCACAGCGCCCCACCATTCAGAGCAAGATTGAAGACTCCGGCCGCATCACCGGCGCCTCTTCACAGGACGACGCCAAGGATCTGGCCCTCCTTTTGAAGAGCGGTTCTCTCCCCGCCGGGATTGAGTACCTGCAGGAACAGACCGTCGGCCCTTCGCTAGGCGCCGATTCGATTCGCCAGGGCTTGATCGCCGGGCTCGTCGGCCTCGTGATCGTCATCGCGATCATGTTCATCTACTACGCTACCAGCGGCCTCAACGCCACCCTCGCGCTCTTGTTGAACGCCATCATCCTGATCGGCAGCCTGGCCTATCTTCAAGCGGTTCTGACGCTGCCCGGCATCGCCGGCATCATCCTGTTGATCGGCATGGCGGTGGATTCCAACGTCCTGATCTTCGAGCGCATCCGCGAGGAACTCCGCTCCGGCAAGGCGACCATGGCAGCCATCGACACAGGCTTTGCCAAAGCCTGGTGGACCATCGTCGACACGCACGTGGCCACCGTTGTGAGCTGCGCTTTCCTGTTCATGTTCGGTACGCCGGCGGTTCGCGGTTTCGCCGTCACGCTCACCATCGGCCTCATCGCCAACCTCTTCACCAGCGTCTTTGTCTCGCGGGCACTCTTCCAGTTTGAGATGTCGCGCCAAGGCTCGACCCCCAGACTGAGTATCGGTATCTAGCGCGGTAATTGCCCCATGCAGCTTTTTAAGAACACTAACATCGACTTCATTGGCAAGCAGAAACTCTTCATCGGCCTTTCGCTTGTCCTTACTGCCGTCGGCATCGCCAGCTGGGCAGCCAAAGGCGGGCTCAAATACGGCATCGACTTCACCGGCGGCGTCAACGTCAACGTGCGGTTCACCGGCCCTCCTCCCGTGGACAAAATCCGCGCCGCCGTATCTTCCCGCATTCCTGGCGAAATCAGCGTCCAGGAAGTCGCCGGCCAGAATGAGGTCATCATCGGGACCGGCCTCCGCAGCGAAGCTGAATTGAATGCCGCCCGCGGCATCATGGCCGAAACTCTGGAAGCCACATTCGGCGTCGACAAGTCCAAGCTCGACCTCAATAACGCCTCCCAACAGGCGCTTGCCGATCGCCTTCGCGAGCCACTTCAACGAGCCGCCGTCCCCGTCAATGACGATCAGTTGAAGCAGATAACGCAGTCCATCCTCGATTTCAAAAATACCCCGCCTCGTTCCGGTGTCATCACCAGCGTGGATCAACTCAGCGGCGTTCAGGGCGTCACCCCTCAAATTCTCGCCGTACTCAAGCAGGAGTGCGCTCTAGGCCGGTTCTCCATCCGCAGCGCCGAAGTGATCGGACCAAAGATCGGCGCCGAACTGCGAACCAAGGCAGTCCTGGCGACCCTCTACGCCCTGGGCGGAATGCTCATCTATCTGGCATTCCGGTTCGAGTTCAGCTACGGCGTTGCCGCAGTGGTTGCCGTCTTCCACGACGTCATCATCACCCTCGGCCTGTTCTCCCTTTTTGACAAGGAAATCTCCCTCAACGTGATTGCCGCGCTTTTGACCCTTGTCGGCTACTCGATGAATGATACGATTGTTGTCTTCGATCGAATCCGTGAGACGCTCAAGACCTCGCGGAAGGACAGTTTTGTCAAGGTGGTCAACGATAGCGTGAACCAGACTTTGAGCCGGACAGTATTAACCTCCGGCCTGACGTTTATTAGTGCTTTGTCCCTGCTGATCTTCGGTGGCCCGGTCCTGGGTGGATTTGCCTTCGCCCTTGTAGCGGGTATCCTCGTGGGGACCTATTCCTCGATTTTCGTTGCCAGCCCGCTGCTGATTTGGTACCAGCAGTGGCGCGAGCAGAGGAAGTCGACACCGGCCAAGGCGGCCTGACGGGGCCCATTCATCCGGGGACTTCAGGAGTCCGGCCAAGAGCAGTTGAGTTTGTGGAGCGATTTTTTGATAAAACATCATAACGGACTGTCGGAGCGGGAACATCCGAAGCCGCGTGGTGTCAAAGTCAGTGAGAGAATCCGGCCGGAGCCGTCCAGGACTCTCAAGCGCCGAATCCGGGGCTTGCGGGAACAAAGCGGTCCAAGCCGGCATCCCAAGTAGAGAGAGGCCTTATGTTTGAACAATCCTTCGTTGAAGGGACGGCCAAGACCAACAAGGGCTGGACGGTCATGATCTCGACCATGCTTCAGGTGCTCCTGATCGTCGTAGCCGTCATCGTCCCGCTTGCTCAATCCTGAGCTTCTCCCGCAGACCGCGTTGACCACCATGCTGGTCGCGCCGCCCCCTCCGCCGCCTCCTCCTCCCCCTCCTCCTCCGGCAACGGTCATGAAGGTGCAGAAGGTGATCCCGAAGCAGTTCGATGGCTCCCGCCTGATGGCGCCCAAACAGGTGCCGAAGGAAATCGCGATGATCAAGGAAGATGAAATGCCTGCCGCGAACACGGGTGTCGTTGGTGGTGTTCCGGGTGGCGTTCCGGGCGGCTCGCCTGGCGGCGTGATCGGTGGCATCATTGGAGGCGTCGCCGCGGCGGCTCCGCCTCCGCCACCCCCCGCGGTCAAGCAGGAAGTGAAAGCCGCTCCGAAGCGCATCACGGTCGGCGGCAACGTGCAGCAGGCGATGCTCGTCAGCCAGCCAAAGCCGGTTTATCCTCCGTTGGCCAGGCAGGCGCGCATTCAGGGAACGGTGCGTTTTACGGCCATCATCGGCCGCGACGGCACGATTCAGAATCTCACGATGATGTCGGGCCATCCGCTGCTGGTGCAGGCTGCCACGGACGCCGTGAAGCAGTGGCGCTACAAGCCGACGCTTCTCAACGGC
Source organism: Bryobacteraceae bacterium (assembly GCA_963714395.1). Taxonomy (GTDB): domain Bacteria; phylum Acidobacteriota; class Terriglobia; order Bryobacterales; family Bryobacteraceae; genus JACADU01. The sequence goes on along the minus strand of CAVQOO010000013.1, from coordinate 21,690 downwards.
GAACCCGTGGAAGTGGTGACCCAGATCGACGTGAATTTCACGTTGAGCCAGTAAGGAATTGAGTGTAGTTCGACTTTAGATTATTCAACTCGCAGGAGAGATAGAAACAATGCTTCTTCAATTTCAAGTTTGGGCCTTCCTGCTCATGCAGGAGGCAGCCGTCGGCTTTGACCTCCGCTCAATGTGGACCCAGATGGGCTGGATGGCCAAAGGCGTCGTTATCGTGCTATTCATCATGTCGGCCTGGTCGATCGGCGTCATGATCGACCGTCTGATCGTCTTCAACGCCGCGCGTAAACAGTCGCGCCTCTTCGCTCCCGCCGTCGCCGGCGCCCTCCGCGAAGGCAAGCTCGACGAAGCGATCAAGATCGCCGACCGCTACAAGAAGTCGCCACTTGGCCAAGGTCGTCGTGGCCGGCTTGCAGGAATTCCGCGCTCACCAGGTCAGCAACGAAATCCCCGGTGAGATGATTGAAGCCTCCACGCGCGCCCTCGAACGCGCCGAAGCCATTTGTCACACCGAAATGGAGCGCGGCGTTTGCGCACTCGCCACCATCGGTTCGTCGGCGCCGTTCGTCGGCCTGTTCGGCACGGTCGTCGGCATCATCAACGCGTTCAAGGGCATCGCGACCGAAAAGTCGACCGGTCTGGGCGCTGTCGCCGGCGGTATTTCCGAAGCCCTCGTCACCACCGCTCTCGGTCTCTTCGTCGCCATTCCGGCCGTGTGGATGTTCAACTACTTCACCAGCCGGATCAAGAACTTCGACGTCGAGATGAGCAACTCCAGCTCCGAGCTGGTCGACTACTTCATCAAGCGCAGCCAAAAGGCTGCGGCGAAGTAAGCTCAATCCCGGCTCCGCGGCAGCCGCGGCTCTGATCTCTCTGGCGAGTTATTCCTCTTGCCGGGAGCTCCGGATCTCCTCCGGAGCTCCCGGGCATCCGAGAAGAAACGCCGCCTGGAACCGAACCGCGACAGAGTCAGCACAAGCGAGATTAAGGAGAGCACATGTCCGGAATGCACGTCAAGAAGAACAGAACCGTCCTGGAGGCGGTCTGCGACATCAACGTCACCCCCATGGTCGACGTGATGCTCGTCATGCTCATCATCTTCATGGTCATCACGCCTATGCTTTCCAAAGGCGTCAGCGTCGACCTGGCCAAGACGATGAACCCCATTGCAATGAACAATGCCGATAAGGAAGACGCCATTCTCGTCGCCGTGACCAAGGATGGCCGCACTTATCTGGGCTCCACCCCCACTCCCCCGGCAGAGCTGCCGGGCAAGGTCAAGGACCTCCTGACCAACCGGCTCGACAAAACCTGCTATGTGAAGAGCGATTCCCGCGCCCGTTACGAAAAAGTGGTCGAAGTGGTGGACAATCTGCGTGCGGCTGGCGTCGACAATATCGGCCTCATCACCGAACTCGATGCCAAGGCCAGGAGCAAGGAGCGGATGCTTCCGCGCCAGCCATTGCCCCTTAGTATTTCGGCCGGGCGACTCGTTCGCTGGCCGGCCCCGCGCCTTCGGGAGCGGGTCTAGAATTTTAGATGGAATAAGGAGACTGTCCTATGTCAATGGCAGTTGGCGGAGGTCAGGGCATCAAGGCGGACATTAACATGACTCCGCTCATCGACGTCCTCCTCGTGCTTCTCATCATTTTCATGGTCATTACGCCGCTGACTCCGAAGGGCCTGGAAGCGCTGATCCCTCAGCCGCCTCCGCCCAACCAGCAGCCGCAGTCTGACGACCGTACTGTAGTTATCATTATTAATCGCGACAAGTCGATGCAACTCAACCAGGAGCCCGTCAGCGAAGCCATGTTGGGCGAGCGCCTGCTGGAAGTCTTCAAAACCCGCGCCGAACGCGTCTGCTTTGTGAAGGCTGATCCCGATCTCGAGTTTCAGTACGTCGCCAGGGCCATCGACATCGCCAAAGGCGCTCAGATGGACAAGGTCGGCCTCATGACTGCGAAGATGGAGGCCGGTGAATAGCCGCGAGGTCCCAGTCGTATGAATAAACCTCTTGCCCTCTTCGTTGCTGCCGCGGTCCTTACGCTTGGCGGCCTCTCCACCGGCTGCAAGAAGCTCGAAGCCCGCGACAACCTCAACAAGGGTGTCCAGGCCTTCAAGAGCGCCAAGTATCCCGAAGCCGTTGAGTTCTTCAAACAGGCGATTGAACTCGATCCCACCTTCCCCACGGCGCGGCTGTATCTGGCTACCGCTTACATGAGCCAGTACATCCCCGGCGCCGAGTCTCCTGAGAATATCGCCAACGCGAAGAACGCGTCCGACCACTTCCAGAAGGTTCTCGAAACCGATCCGAAGAACTCCACCGCGCTGAAGTCGCTCGCCTCGCTGTACTATCAGCAGGCCAGCGGCATGCAGTCGGTCGACGATAAGATGAAGAAGCTCGACGAAGCCGCCGAATGGTACAAGAAGCTGGCCGCCGCCGACCCCAATGAGAAGGAAGCGTTCTACTCGCTCGGTGTCATCGCCTGGTCCAAGTATTACCCGGCTTGGATGGAAGCCCGTACCAAGCTCAACATGAAGCCTGAAGCGCCCGGTCCCATCAAGGACAAGAAGGTGCGCGAAGAACTGCGAAGTCAAGTACACCACTATCATCAATGATGGTATCGCCAGCCTCGAGAAGGCCCTGCAAATCGACAAAGACTACGACGATGCGATGGCCTACTTGAACCTGCTTCACCGCGAGCGTGCCGATCTGTCTGCTGATGAAGCCGGCTACAAGAAGGACGTCGAAGTCGCCGACAAGTGGATGTCCAAGGCCCTGGAAACCCGCAAGGTCAAGGCCGAAGCGAGCAGCCAAGAAGTCTGGCTGGCGGAATTACCGAAGGCAACTGATCGCTCGAATCCGATAGACTGAAGAGTGGGCACGGCCTGGCATCGGGCCATCCCCACTCTTTTCCTTTTCATGGAGCCAGCTCAACCCCTCACCAGCTCCATCGTCCTCGGCGATCGGCACCGAGGCTCAGCCTACCCCCGCGCCTCCAGGTTCCACCCCCGCCATTCTGCGAGGCCTACGATCGTCTCGAAGCCACCGTCCGCCTGCGGCGCCCCAACGAGGACCTGGCCACTTCTGCGGCGCGCGTTTGAGTTCGCCTGTGAACGCCACGCCAATCAGCGCCGCGACGCGCGGCGAGCCCTATGTCACCCACCCCCTCGCCGTCGCCCAGATCCTGGCCGACATGCAGATGGACCTCGTCACCGTTGAGACTGCCCTCCTGCACGATGTCCTCGAGGACACAAAGACCAACTCCGACGAGACTCAAGTCTCTGTTCGGCGAAGATGTCGCCCGTTGCGTCAACGGCGTCACCAAGCTCAGCAAGCTCAAACTCCACAACAAGGAAGTCCGAGAGGCGGAGAGCATGCGCAAGATGCTGCTCGCCATGATCGAGGACATCCGCGTCATCATCGTCAAGCTGGCCGACCGCCTCCACAACCTGCGCACTCTCGACGTCCTTCCCCGCGAACGCCAGGAACGCATTGCCGCCGAAACCGTCGAGCTCTATGCCCCCATCGCTCACCGCCTCGGCATGGGCAAACTGCGCGCCGAGCTGGAGGACCTCGGCTTTCGATACTACGATCCAGCAGGCCTACACCGAAGTCGTCGAGGCCATCGAAACCAAGCGCCGCATCAACGAGACAGCTTCTCGGCGAACTTCGGGACACCATCGAACGCAAGCTCTCCCACGATGCCATTCCCGCCCGTGTCCAGGCCCGCGTCAAGCGGCCCTGGAGCGTCTACCTCAAGCTCAAGAAGCAGAAGATCGACATCGAGCACGTCTACGACCTGCTCGGCATCCGCATCATCACGGACTCGGTGAAGAACTGCTACGCCGCCCTCGGCGTCATCCACAACGAGTGGCCACCCGATCCCTGGCCGGATCAAGGACTTCATCGCCATTCCCCGGCCCAACCTCTACCAGTCGCTGCATACCTCAGTGATCGGCCTCGGCGGGCGTTGCTTTCGAAGTGCAGATCCGGACCGAGGAGATGCACCGGCTCGCCGAGGAGGGCATCGCCGCGCACTGGAAATACAAGGAAGGCAAAAAAGGCCCCGGCGAGGACGATCAGCGGGTCGCCTGGCTCCGGCAGCTTGTCGAGTGGCAGCGCGAGATGCGCGACTCCACCGACTTCATGGCCAACCTGAAGGTCGACCTCTATCCCGAGGAGGTCTATTGCTTCACCCCCAAGGGCCGCGTTGTCGTCCTGCCGCGCGAAGCGACTCCGATCGACTTCGCCTACTCGATTCACACCGATGTCGGCCACCGTGCATCGGCGCCAAGGTCAACGGCCGCATGGTGCCGCTCAAACACGCGCTCCGGAATGGCGACATCGTCGAAATCCTGACTTCCACCGGGAGCCGCCCAAGCCGCGATTGGCTCACCTTCGTCAAGACGGCCCGCGCCCGCAACAAGATCCGCGGTGTCATCAACGCCGACGAACGGGAAAAGGCCATCGAGCTGGGCCAGAAGCTCATAGAACGCGAGGCCAGGCGGCTCGGCGTCGCATTGAGCCGCATCACGCGCGCTCAGATGGAATCTGTGGCCGGAGACTACGGCTGTTCAAAGATCGAAGACCTGCACGCAGCCCTCGGTTGGGGCAAGTATTCCGCCCGCCAGGTGCTCACCAAGCTGGCCCCGGAACTGTTTCCTGAGGATCCGCCTGCTCCCTCCACGACAGAGCAGCAGGAGCCTGCAAATAGGAAGGACAGTAAGGACGCTGTCATTCTTGTCAAGGGCATCGACGACCTGCTCACCTACCGCGCCAAATGCTGCAATCCCATTCGCGGTGAGCCCATTGTCGGTTACATCACGCGAGGTAAAGGCGTCGCAGTCCACTCCCATCGCTGCCCTAACGTCGTCAACCTTCTCTATGAGGCTGAACGGCGCATCGAAGTCGAATGGGCCCGCGCTGCCGGCGAGAGTTTCCATGTCCGGCTGGTTGTTCACACTGACAACCGGACCGGGATGCTCAACCAACTGACCCAGATCCTGTTCGACGAGGACATCAACATCCGTAGTGTTGAAGCCCACGCCGATGAGCGAAGCCTTGACGCCGCAGTTGTCGAAATGACCATCGACGTCCGAGACAAGAAGCAGCTAGAAAAAGTCGCCAGCGCCATGCGGCGCGTCTCCGGCGTTCGCGACATAGAACGCGTCTATTGAGAACACAATGCCCGCCGTTTCAACTGATCCTCTTCACATCGCCGTCTCCAAGTCCAAGGGAATCTCCATCGATTGGTCCGACGGCCACCGAAGCCACTACTCCTGCGAGTTGCTCCGCGACGAATGCCCTTGCGCCGGCTGCACCGGCGCGCACGGCACCGTCCCGGAACGCACCAATTACTCCGCGCCTCAAGCCGCGGCCTCCGCAAGCCCGTTCCCGATGTTCAAGCCTCACATCAAGATGAATGACATAGAGGAAGTCGGGTCCTACGCGGTTCGCATCAACTGGAACGACGGGCACAACGCTGGTATTTATTCCTTCGAACACTTGCGGCGAATTTGCCCTTGCTCCGAATGCCAGTCACTCCGCGCGGCACACGACTGAAGCGATAAACTCTCGGTCGATGCCCTCTCGCCGAGAGTTCCTCCTCGCCACAGCCGCTGTGCCTGCCGCCGCCGCTGACTTCGACGTCCGGCCCTGGAAAACCCGCTGGGTCCATCCCTCCACCGGCGAGCCCACCGGCTACGGCGTCTACTTCTTCCGCCGCAGTCTCACGCTCGAGTCAGTTCCAGCCTCGCTCCCCGTGCGAGTCACCGCCGACAGCCGCTACGAACTTCGGGTCAACGGCGTCAAGCTCAGTTGGGGGCCGGCGCGCGGCACCCTCGACTGGTGGCACTACGAGACCGTCGACATCGCTCCACAGCTCATGCCCGGCGCAAATGTGATTGCGGCCACCGTCTGGAACGACGGCCCCCATGCCGCACTCTCCCAGTTCAGTTTCGAAACTGCCTTCCTGATGGAAGCTGATGCGCCCGGCTTCGAAGCGCTCAATGCCGGTCCCGAGTGGCGCTGCCTCCGCGCTCCCTCCTACGAGGCCATCCCTGTTCCCCAGCGCTCGCAAAACGGCTACTTCGCCATTGGCCCGTGCGAGAGGTTCGACGCGGCCAAGCACCCTTGGGGTTGGCAGCTATCCGGCTTCGATGACTCCTCCTGGCCAAGGGTCCGCATGGGCTTTCTCGCCTCCGAACGCGGCCAGCGCGACGCTCAGACCCGTTGGGCGCTCGTTCCCCGGGACATCCCGCCCATGGAGGAAACGCCCATCCGCCTCGCTGGTGTTCGTCGCGCCTCCGGGACTCAGCCGCCCCCCGGGTTCCCCGCCACGCCAGGCCGGTTAACCTTCCCCGCCAATTCCAAGGCCACCCTCCTGCTCGATCAGGGGCAGCTCACGACCGGTTTCCCTATCCTCCATCTCAACGGCGGCCAAGGTGCCCGCATCACCGTTCGATACAGCGAGGGTCTGTTCCAGTCTGAAAAGCCCAATCGCATCAAGGGAAACCGCAATAATACAGAAAACAAGACCTTCTGGGGCTATGGAGACGTCATCATCGCCGACGGCCAGCCTCGCGCCTGGCGTCCTCTCTATTGGCGAACGTGGCGCTACATCGAAATCACCGTCGAGACAGTCGCTTCGCCACTCTCGATCGAGGACTTCTCAGCCGTTTACACCGGGTACCCGTTCATCCAAAGGTCGCGTTTCGACAGCTCCAACGGCGAGCACTCCCTCATCCTTGAGACAGGTTGGCGTACTGCCCGGCTTTGCGCACACGAGTCCTACATGGACTGCCCTTACTACGAGCAGCTCCAATACGCCGGCGACACGCGCATTCAGTGCCTGGTGAGTATCTTCAATTCCGGCGATACGCGTCTGGCCAAGCTCGCCATCCGCATGCTCGAGCGCTCCCGCACTCCCGACGGCATCACTCTTTCCCGCGCCCCCTCGACGCTTCCCCAGTACATCGTCCCCTTCTCACTCTGGTGGATCTGCATGGTGCACGACTACTGGTGGTACGCGCCGGACCCCGCCTTCGTCGAGAGCATGCTGCCCGGCGTACGCTCCGTTCTGGGCTTCTACCACCGCTTCCTCGGCGAAGACGGCCTGCTCAAGCAAATGCCTTATTGGAACTACGTCGACTGGGTGCCCTCGTTCCGTAATGGCACGCCCCCGGCGTCCGAAGGGCGCATGGCTGCCTCGATCCACCTTCAGCTCCTCCACGCCCTGCAGGCCGCGGCAGACCTCGAAACCGCTCTCGGCGACGGCGTCCGCGCCACTGAATCGCGCCGGATGGCTGCTTCCCTCACCGAGACGATTCGCCGCAGATTCTGGAACTCAGGCCGGCGCATGTTCAGCGAGGATACCGAGGGCAAACACTTTTCCCAGCACGCCAACGTTTTAGCCGTCCTCGCGGGCGTTCTGCAGGATTCGGCCGCCGACAGGGACCTGATGGAGCGTGTCTCCGTCGCGCCCGAATCCGAACTGGCCCCTTGCTCAGTCTATTTCCGGTTCTATCTCGACCGAGCCATGGTCAAGGCCGGCCTCGGCGATCGGTATCTGGACCGTTTGGGGACCTGGCAGTTCATGCTCAAGGAAGGCCTCACAACTTGGGCTGAAATTGACCGCCCTGAGACCCGCTCGGATTGTCATGCTTGGGGCGCCTCGCCCAACATCGAGTTCCTGCGCACCGTGCTAGGCGTCGACAGCGCGGCTCCCGGCTTCGCCAGGGTCTCCGTCAAGCCGCACCTCGGCCCGCTGCAGCGCGCCAGCGGTGCTGTCCCGCATCCGAAAGGAATGATTGTTGTTGAAGTCGAACGCGCCGGCAAGGGCTACACCATCAAATGCAAAACCCCCGCCGGAGTTGAGGTGATTACAGCAGTCTGAAGTTCACTTCGACGTTGGCCATCACCGGAACGGCCTTGCCGTCCTTATAGCCCGGCCGGAAGCGCCACTTCATGACCGCCTCGATAGCCTTCTCGTCGAGTCCCATGCCCAGTGGCCGCACCACGCGGACGTTGGCTGTCTTGCCGCCCTCGTCAACCACGATGGCCAGCAGGACAGTGCCCTGGAACTTCGCCTTGCGAGCTTCCTCGGAGTATTCCGGTTCGACCTTGAAGATCGGCACAGGGGCGGATACGCCGCCGCCAATTCGAAACGCGCCTCCGCCGAATCCGCCGCCTTCACCCGGTCCGAACCCGCCTCCACGACCGGAACCGACGCCACCGCCGCTTCCCGTGCCGATACCGCCGCCGCTGCCCGGCCCGTTCGATGGCGGACCCAGTTTGGCCAGCGGATCGCCGAAGTTCGGCATGTTCACTTGCGGCAGGTTAGCGTCCGGCGGAGCAATGATCGTAGGCTCCATTGCCAGCCGCGGATTGGGATTGTTCAGGACCGCTTGCGGCGGAGTAAACTGCTTCAGGCTCGCCCGCGGCAGCCTTCCCTTACTGGGAGGCAGCGGGCTGTTGTCGCCTCCGCCTCCGCCTCCGCCCATAGTCTGTTTCTTGGGAGCCGCATCCGGCATGAACGGCGACAGGTCGGGCGCCACAAGCGCCACGGAGTCCTTCACAGCTTTTTGAACCGTCTTGTTGGTTCCTAAAGCGAAGGCCAAAACCACCAGCCCCACATGGATGCCTACCGACATCAACTGGCTCCGGCTGCGATATTCGGCCTTGCCGAACATCTCCTTCACTTGAACAGGTCTTGAAGTAACTTCCAGCGGGGGGAGCTTGGGCGGGAAAATTGTTTCCTTCAAACCACCCAGGAATGTCTTGTACCAGGGTCTGGAAAGCGCCTGCATCTCTCCGAAACTGGATGCCTGCAGTTCTTCCGGCGTCAACGGGCGCGATGTCACTTGCAGCGGGGGAAGGGTGTCGGATGCGAAAAGACTCTTCACGTTGGCGAGCAAACTTTGGAAGAAGCCGACGTCCTGCTGGAGTGCGGCCATCTGCCGCATCTTCGGGTCGTCGCTGGCCAACATTTCCGCCTCGGTGATGGGGCGAAACGAAACTTGCAGAGGCGGCTGCTTCTTGAATTCCGCCAAGTCGCGAAGCGACTCCGCCAGAGACATGAACCAGGTTTTGTTCGCCTCTTGCGCCTTAAGGACGCTCTGAAACGGATTTCCGTTGGTGCTGCCGGGATCTTCGATTCCGGGTCCGGGGACGCTCATAGGTTCATGGGCCGCCATAGTACTTTCACTCAGGCTCCGACTGCTCCTGTTGTTGAGCTCAGCCATTGGCCAATGCTCTACCCTCAACCCTTAGACGCCACTGCAATGGAGAACGTTGCAATAAAGCTCGTCAAGTCCTCGAAACCCTCTTCCATAAATCATAACACGCAGAGGCAACGCAATTTATCGCTCCCATTTTTTGGATCACGGGCCAGTCGGACCGCCTTGTCTTCCGCTCCCGCTTTCATTTCTGATAGAGAGCGCCTATGTCACAGAAAATAGATAGTTTATGCACTCACAAATCAATCCGCGAAAGCGTTGTTCAGCAGCCGTGCTAGGCGCACGCCGGCTCGTTCAATTTGCTTGGCGATCACAGGTCCCGCTGTCGCCAGATACTCGTCTCCGAGCATCGCCGGCCTCGCGGCCGGCAGGTTGCCGTAAGCCACATCCCGAGCGGCATCGTGAGATTCCCACGCCCAATCTGCGATCGTGCCGTTGTCCATGCTCCTCCGCGCCCAGAATCCGGGCCCTCTCTCAATCTTCGACTTCAGGCCTTGGTTCGCCGCCAACAAGTCCATCAGCAAAGGCGTGTCCCACACACTGTGCAGGTTGGTGGCGCGCCCGCGATACACAACGGCAACGTCATTGCCCCCTCTGTCGCCCCGATCGCCGGCGTGCAGGGGTTGGTGCATGTCGGCCACGAAATGGACCAGAAATTTCAAAGCCTCAGCCTTCTGTGCACGGTCCAGGCTTTCCGTTGCCTAACTTGCCCGCCAGTTCCTCCACCATCCCCGTGACACAACCCGCCGCCTGGCAGAACTTCTTCCATTGCTCCGGCAAGCTCCCATCTCGCGCATCCGTAACCGGGATATTGATGTAGTGCCAGGTTGAAGTCTCCGGCCGGTCAGGTCGCACCCTATCCGCCCAGGACGAAATCGATTCCAGGGTCTCGCCTTCGGACAGTAGCTCTTTCACGCGAGCCGCCGCTGCCGGTTTCAGGTGTTTCGCCGCGATGGCCGCCACCAACCGGTGCCCCTCCTGCCCCCAACCGTTCACTCTCTGTGGCGCAAGGGTCAATATCGTCGAGATCAGGCAAAAGGCGTGAAGACGCATCTACTCAAGTATCGGAAATCACGGCAGCCCTCGACAACGACTCAAGAACGGGACATCCACCCTGCATCCGAGCGCATCCCTAAGACTGGATGTTTCTCCCTGAATGAGCTACGCACAAGCCCGGCTTCGGCTCGGCATCGCCGCAGTCGGCACGCTGGTGCTGCTCACTACTGTCGCCTTTGCCTATCAGTTGCCGTCCACCTTCTTCCCCTTCTTCGGCGGGCCATGGTATGCCGATTGGGCGGCCCTGGCTGTTTTCTATCTCGCTTATGCCATCGTCAGCCTGCCGTTTGACGTTGCAGGAGGATTCTGGCTCCCCTGCCGCTATCAACGGCTCTGTCTGCCCTTTCCTCATTTCCTCATGAAGTGGTTCCGCGGCGTGTTCCTGCAGGGTCTTGTCATGACGCTCTCCGGACTCGCAATCCTCGAAGCGGGCAAGCGAGTTGGCTATTGGGGCGCTGTTGGCGCCGTCGGCTGTCTGCAGCTCCTTTTGCTGGCTTTGCAGGCCCCCCTTGCTGCTCTCGTCGGCGGCTTTGCCTCAGATGATGCGGCTGACCTCGCACTGGAATCCTCCCTCCGCGCTGCGGGTCGCCCTCACCCGCGAGCCACTGTATTCGACTCCATCGATCCCGGGTTCTCCGGCGGATTCGCCGGTCTGCCCGGGCTCGATCGTCTTATCGTTCCCCGCCAATGGTTGAGTTCTCTCTCACCCGACGCTCTCCGGGCCGAGCTACTGCGCCGCGTCGGACTTTTGGCCACTGGTACGCGTTTCCGCGGCGTTCTGGTTGCATTGGCGTGGAATCAGGCCGGCTTCATGCTCTTCGCCGCACTGCCCTGGGTCCGTCTGGACAGCGCGTATGGCCTGCTTGAAGCCGTGCTAGGCTCCACGCTCTGGTCCTTCCTGGGCTTGCTCATGCTGCCCTCGTTGAGCCGCACCGGTGTGCTCGAGGCTGACCGTTGGGCACGGGACCACGGCGCCACTCCCGCCTCCCTGCTCCTTGTCATGACCGAGATCGATCAACTCCAGGATGATGAGCCTTCGCGCTCCTCTTGGGTGGAGCGAATCTTCCACCCCGTGCCCTCGATCGAAAACCGCCTCAGCGCCCTCGATTCCCAGCGTCGCCCTTCAGGAGCTTGGCAGGCTTCTCGCCTCGCCCTCTACTTCTCATGGGCCCACTTCGGTCTCCTCTCCCGCGCCGTCCATTCCAATGCGGGCCGCCCCGAACTTTGGGTGATTCCCCCGGGTGACTAGGTTCCCCTACTCAACCCGCTCGGCGATCACCCGCACGAGCGGAACCCGCTTCAAATCCCAGTCGGCCACATCGTCCACTTCCTCGTACCTGTGGATCCGAAAGCCCTTCAGCACCCGCCGCAATTCGCCCGCATCGTACTCGAACGGGAGTCCTTTGCCGATCTTTCTTCCAGACTCCACGACCAGCAATCCTCCCTGCTTCAAAGCTTCACGAGCCCGCCGGACGCTGCGCTTTTCAAGCGCGTAGATGATCGCGATCATGTCCCACTGCTCCCGGCCGAAGTCGAATTCCTCATCGCCGCACAGCACCGCTTCCAGCGGCAGCCTCAGCTTGCGAACCTCCGTCTTCGCCTGCTCAAGCCCGACCCGCGACACGTCGAACCCGGTCACCTGCCAGCCCTTCTTCGCCAGGTAGATCGCGTTTCGCCCCTGCCCCATCCCAACGTCCAGCGCGTTGCCCGGCGGCCTCAGGCTCGACGCCTCCACCAGCAGCCGGTTCGGCTGCGGGTTGAATCGCGGCCCCTGCTCGTAGATCTTGTCGTAGAACTCGCCCTCCTCCCGTGCCAGTTCGTGCTTCAGCCGCACGATGGCCGCATCGGCCTCCCGCTTCTTTTAGGCCGTCCTTGAGCAGCTTCTCGTGATACCGGTCGAGCGGTTCCTCGGCCGTCGCCCATGCCGCGCCCTGCGTCTTCTCCCAATCCCAGTAGGCTTCGAGGTCGCTCTTCCGGCTCTTGGGAATCGAGCATCCTCCAGTCAGCGCCGCTGCACCCGCGGTCAGGATTTCGCGCCGCCGCACAGGAACTCCTTCGTCCCAGCCCAGATCTCATCGACCGCGCTCATCAACTCATGGTCGCTTTCGACTTCACACAGTGTCGCCGACGTCCTGGTCCGTGCGTAGGCTCGCGACGCTGCCACTGGGACTACGCTGTCCTCCACCCCGTGAAAGATCAATGTCGGCTGCAGTGCCGCCGGCTCATCCTCGTAGCGCAGCGCGTCCTCCATCAACCCCCAGCCGATCGGCGTCTCGATCCCCGTGGAATAGTTCATCACCATCCGCTCGCCGCTCTCCCTCCACCGGGTAACTGCCGCCTCACCCAGTTCCTCCATCCACCGCCGTGCGAATCCGAACGCAGGCGCGAGCAGCACCAACTTCTCCACGTGCTCATGGCGTGCCGCGTACAGCGCCGCCAGATAACCGCCCAGGCTTGAACCCATCAGGCTCACAGGGCCCTCTCCGGCCGCCTCTTTGACAGCGGAGAGCATCCCGCTGACCGTCAGGTTCCTGAACCACGCGCCGTTCAAGTCCGGCACAGCAACTTCAAATCCCGCCGACTCCAGCCTCTGCCTGAAAATCGCCGCCTTCTTCGACTTCGGCGAGGAGGCGAACCCGTGCAAGTACACAATTCGTGTCACAGCCAATCAGTTTCTCACGCTGCCTCTCAGCGTTCCACTGGGAGGATGGAAGTGAATGCGGCGTCGCTGAATCGAATCCCCAGCACGCTCACGGTGCCGCCGGACGCGGAGAAATCCACCATGCCCCGCCTGCCGGCCATCGCGGACAACCCTGCCCGGTCGCGCAACGTGAACGCCTGCTTCGCCCCCGCCGCCAGATTCAGTGTCGATGTGCCCTGCAGCGTGCCGCCCTCATCGTAGACGGTGATGCTGACCGTCGCCGGACTCGTCGAAGGATTCAACACCGCCACCCCCGTCGTGAAGCTCGCCTCGTCAAACAGCAGCGTGGTCGTCGATGTGGTTGTTCCGGAGAGCGGAACCACCGCCTCCTGTGCCAGCCGGCCTGCAACGCTTTGCCGAAAGACTGCGTATCCGATCACCCCTTCCGGCACTGTTGCCTGTACCCAGCCGGATATGAGAGCGCCTGCGTCCGGCGCCTCCAACGTGGCCGAGCCGCGCCCAGCCAGATTCATCGTCAGCGACGAACCGCCTGCCGCCGGCACATTCAACTCTGTGCCATCTTCGGCAATGAACTTGAGTGCCACGCTCGTCGCGCTCGTCGTCGTGTTGCCGAAATAGAGCGAACTCGACCATCCGCCGCCGAATACAAATTGGGGCAGCGCCATTACCGTTCCGCTGATCCCCGGCGATGACGCCGCCGGCTGCAGCGTGAGCGTTGCTGTGTACGTGCGATCGCCGCTGTCGGATCCATTGTTGTTGCACGCCAGGCCGACGACGTAGAACGTGACCGCGCCGCCACTGGTGTCCGCCGGAGCGGTCCACACCAGTTCCCAACTTGCCGAGTTGGCCGCGCCGGACTGCGTCCCCGCATTGGTCTGCACCGCGTACTGCAAGCCGCCTGCCGGGGTGATTTGCGAAAGGCTGTCCGGTGTAGTCAAAGTCCCCAGTGCGACGGTCGGGGTCGACGATTTGCGAGCGCTCAATTCATAACCCCATCGACGCGCCGTCGAGTCGGCCTGGGTGATTTTCAACCGAATCTGCTGTCCGGGGGTGAACGTTGTGGAATCCGGCGTGATCGTCAGCGCACCGCCGCCGCCGTTGACCGTCCCCGTGTGGCACCGTGTGCACGTGTTCTCGCCCGGCGCGCCGGACAACCCCGTCAATCCTGAGCCGGAGGCCCGGCCCCACGTTGCCGGAGCCAGCGCCGCAATCAGAAAAAGATAAACAGTTCCTTGCATCCGATATGTCATGGACTTACTTACGCGCCTCAGTGGTTCCCGGTTGCGACTTGATTGTCAAGAATGGGTCAAATGTGCGACCGATTTCGATGCGAAACCCTACGACTGTTTGCGATATCGTAGGACCACCATGGCCGCCTTCCCCCGCCTCTCTCGCAGAAACCCGGCGGCGGCATCGTGGTGACGCCCCTCGACACGGCGGCACCCGAGCGCCTGTTCACGCAGCTCCGCGGGTTCGTCTCGCTGGTCGGCGGCTCGTCCGGGATCAAGGTCTCGGAGGAGGCCTACGGCGGCGCCACGATCGTGGTGATCGACCTCGGGGACCTCGGGGCGCTCGCGGGGGATGTCACCGAGGGCGCGGTCCCTGTCCCGGCGAACGTGACCATCGCCTACACGGTGACCGACGACGTCGTGGTGCTCGGCTACGGAACGGATTTCGTCAAGGCCGTCCTCGACGCGCGCACGGGCGGCTCGCTCGCCGCGTCGGAGCGGTTCATGTCGGCGCTCAAGCTCGTGGACGCCTCCCACGGCTCGCTCGGCTGGCTCGATCTCGCGGCCGTCCGAGGCTTCGTCGAGCTCCAGGTGCCGGCCGACGGCAAGGCAGCGTTCGACACGGAGATCAAGCCGTATCTCGACGCGCTCGACAGCGTCATCTGCGTCCATACGCCCGGCGAGACCCTCGACCGGTCCAAGGTCATCATCCGCGAGCGGCAGCTGACCACCCACCGCATCAGGTACCAGAATCGCCGCAACCCCGCCTGCCGGGGACGGCCCATGGAGGAGCACCGCACCAGATGTCCGTCCGCATCCGCCTGACCCGCGTCGGGGCGACGAAGCAGCCGACCTACCGGCTCGTCGTCGCCGACAGCCGTTCCGCCCGGGACGGTCGCGCCATCGACACGATCGGGCACTACAACCCCCGCACCGAGCCGATCGAGTTCCACGTCGACGAGGCGAAGGCCAAGGACTGGCTCGCCAAGGGTGCCCAGCCGTCCGACACCGTCCGTCGGCTCTTCAAGCAGGCCGGCGTGCTGCCGGGCCACAAGTAGGCCCGCGACATGGCAGCCGCCGAACTCGTCGCCTACGTCGCCAAGTCCCTCGTGGACGACCCCGACGCCGTGACGGTGGAGGTCGTCAACGGGGAGGACGGGCCCGTCATCGAGCTCCACGTGGCCGAGTCCGACATGGGCAAGGTCATCGGGCGCAACGGCAGCGTCGCCAAGGCGCTGCGCACGCTGCTCAAGGTGACGTCCGCCCGCACGGGCGAGCCGGTCAGCCTCGAGATCGTCTGAGGAGGCCGCGCTGGCTTCCAGGATCCCGTCCCGCGGCGCAGGACCGGCGGCGCGTGATGTCGTGCCCGCCCGCCTGACCGTCGCGCTGGTCCGTGGGTTCCGCGGGCTGCGCGGCCACGTCCGCGTCGAGCTGCTCACGGACCGGCCCGAGGACCGGCTCGTGGCGGGCGCGCTCCTCCACCTCGAGGGCTCGGTGGAGACCCTGACGATCGCCGAGGCGTCGCCCGTCGCGGACGGTCCCGGCTGGTGGCTCAGGTTCCGCGAGATCCCGACCGCGCTGCCGCGGAGCGCCTCCGTGACGTCTACCTCGAGATCGACGCCCCGGACGAGCCGCGCGAGCCGGGCGTGTGGTTCTTCCACGAGCTCGAGGGCCTCGCCGTCCGGTCCACCGCCGGCGAGGACCTGGGCACGGTGGTGGAGATCTACCGCGCCGGCGGGGCCGAGGTGTTCGTGGTCCGCGGCCCCCGGGGCGAGCTGGACGTGCCCGGCGTCCGTGGGATCGTCACGGACCTGGCGCCCGAGCGCGGCGAGCTGATCGTGGATCTGGAGGCCCTCGCGCTGATGCCCGGCCGGTGGACGACGAGGACTACGTCCGGCCTCGGGATCGCCGGCCCAGGAAGAAGCCGAAGCCGCCGAAGACGCCGGCGGCGCCGAAGGCACCGAAGCCACCGAAGACGCCGGGCGGGCGCCCCTCCGGGCCCGGCGTGGCTCCGTCCGGCTGATGCCCCTCGAGATCGAGGTCCTCACCCTCTTCCCCTCGATGGTCGAGGGGCCGCTGCGGGAGAGCATCCCGGGCCGCATCCTCGAGCGCGGGCTGGCGCAGGTCCGCGTCCACGACCTGCGGCGGTGGGGCATCGGCCGGCACCGCGCCGTGGACGACTACACCTACGGCGGCGGTGCCGGCATGGTCCTTCGCCCGGAGCCCGTTGCGGCCGCGCTGGCGGAGCTCCGTCGGCCCCGACTCCATCGTCATCCTGCTCGACCCCGCGGGCGAGCCTTTCCGCCAGGCGACGGCGCACGAGCTGGCGGCCGCCGCGCACCTGGTCTTCCTGTGCCCGCGCTACGAGGGCGTCGACGAGCGCATCCGCTCGATGGTGGACCGCGAGATCTCCATCGGGGACTACGTGCTGACCGGCGGCGAGCTGGCCGCGCTCGTGATCGTCGACGCGGTGCTGCGGCTGCTCCCCGGGCGCGATCGACGAGGCCTCGACCGCGGAGGAGTCGTTCGCGACCGGACTCCTCGAGTACCCGCAGTACACGCGCCCGGCGACGTTCGAGGGCGTCTCGTCCCGCCCGTCCTCGTCTCGGGTCACCACGAGGAGGTCCGACGCTGGCGGCTGCGCGAGTCGCTCCGCCGGACGCTGCGAGCGGCGGCCCGACCTGCTCGAGGGCCGGACGCCTCAGCCGGGAGGAGCGGCGAGCTGCTGGACGACCTCCGCGAGACCCCGGTCGGGCGCGGAGGAGGGGGCCGGCGCCTGACGCCCGGCGGCCCCGCGACTGACACGGGCCCCTCGCCGTGCTATCCTCCGCCGTCGGCGCGCCGTCCACCGGCCGCCGTCCCGGACCCGAGCCCCCACGCGGCCGCGGCTGCCGCCGAACCGACAAGGATCCAACCCCCGTGAACGTGCTCAACGAGATCGTCCAGGACCAGCTCCGCACCGACCTCCCGGAGATCACGCCGGGCGACACCGTCAAGGTCTCCGCCAAGGTGGTCGAGGGCAACCGCGAGCGCATCCAGGTCTTCGAGGGCCTCGTCATGCGGGTGCGCAACAGCGGGATCGCGTCGACGATCACCGTCCGCCGGATCGCGTCGGGCGTCGGCGTCGAGCGGACGTTCAAGCTCCACAGCCCGCGGATCGAGAAGATCGAGGTCGTCCGCCACGGCCAGGTCCGCCGCGCCAAGCTGTACTTCCTGCGCAACCGCGTCGGCAAGGCCGCGACCACCCTCCGCGAGCGCCGCTAGGCACGCTCGGCCGGGCGCGCGCCCGGCCGCCGCGAACTCGACGACCCCCGTGCAGCGGGGGTCGTTTCGCGTCCGGGACGGATGGCCGGCCCGGAGGCGGCCGCGCTACGCTACCGGCGATGGCCGTGATCGTCCCGACCCTGCGCTGGGAGCGCCCACTCTGGCGCGGCGGTGCGACGCGCATCGCCGGGGTGGACGAGGTCGGCGTGGCGCCCACCTGCGGCGCGGTCGTCGCGGCCGCGGTGATCATGCCGCCGAACTGCCACCGCATCCCCGGGCGTCCGCGACTCGCAAGACGATGTCCGCCGCCCAGCGCGAGCGGCTGGCGCCCGTCATCCGTCGCCGGGCCGTCGCGGTCGGGCGTTGGTGCGGCGTCGGTCGCCGACATCGACCGGCTGAACATCTACCACGCGACGCACCTCGGCGATGCGCCGCGCGATCGCGCGGCTCGGCGGCCACGACCACGTGCTCGTGGACGGCCTCCGGATCGCGCGACTTCGAGGCGCAGGTCGGGTCGTACACGGCGATCGTCGACGGCGACGCCCTCGTCTACTCGATCGCCTGCGCCTCGGTGGTCGCGAAGACCGTCCGCGACCGGATGATGCACCGCCTGGCGCGTGCGCTATCCGGAGTACGGCTGGGAGCGCAACTGCCGGCTACGCGACGCGGGAGCACCGCGACGCGATCCGCGCGCACGGGCTGACGCCGCACCACCGGAGCAGCTGGCAGGCGCTCCAGGTGCTGCTCGCGGGGGACCAGCTCGGGATGTTCGATGACGACGGGGCCGACGGCGACGGGCCGACGATGTTCGACGG
Source organism: Bryobacteraceae bacterium (assembly GCA_963714395.1). GTDB lineage: Bacteria > Acidobacteriota > Terriglobia > Bryobacterales > Bryobacteraceae > JACADU01. The sequence goes on along the minus strand of CAVQOO010000013.1, from coordinate 3,415 downwards.
TCTCCCGGTCGATCGGCAGCCGACGAGGTCGACGGTCCTCGGAGCGGACGTCGTTCGCCGCCGACGAGGCCGGCGCTGCGGCCGCATGCGGAGCGGCCGTCGGCGCGACCCGCACGGGTAAGCCGCGGGGTGAGTGCCGCCGTGCCGATCCTGCGGCGCATGGAGCGCCACCGGACCACCGACGGCACAGCGTATCGGCGACGCGGGCGAGGACCTGGCGGCCGCTCGCGCTGGTCGGCGCGCGGCTGGACGATCCTCGCGCGGAACCTGCGCGTCGGGCGGGACGAGCTGGACCTCGTGGCGCTCGACCCGGGGCCGCCCGCGGCGCTCGTCGTGGTGGAGGTGCGCCGGCGCGGGCGGCGGGACTTCGGGCTGGCCGAGGAGTCGCTGGACCACCGCAAGCGCGCGGCCCTGCGGCGCGCGGTCGGGACGCTGTGCTGGACGCGAACGCTGCCCGACGGACGGCCGCTGCCGAGGCTGCCGGTGCGGGTCGACCTGGTCGCCATCGACAGCGGGCCCGACGGCGCGCCGTCGGTGCGGCATCACCGTGGGATCCGGCCCTGACGCCGACCGTCGTGGCCGCGGCCATGCGCCGGGAGAGTCGCCCGAGCCCCTCCGAGCGGCCCTGCTACACTCCCGCCGCGCCGCGGCACGGGTCGCGGAGTTCGTTCACCGCCCGTCCGGCGTCAGCCGGGGCGGAGCACACACGCGGATCCGTCTCCCGATCGGGACGGTGCCGGTCCGGCAACGGTCTCCAGACCAGCCGGCGGCCCCGGACGGGGATCCGCGGAGGCAGGGAACCGCAGGAGGTCACCGTGCCCACCGCATCGATGCGCCAGCTGCTTGAGGCCGGCGTCCACTTCGGACACCAGACTCGCCGCTGGAACCCCAAGATGAAGCCCTTCATCTTCGCGGAGCGCAACGGCATCCACATCATCGACCTCGCCCAGACGGTCAAGCGCCTCGACACGGCGCTCGAGTTCGTCACCGAGACCGTCGCCCGCGGCGAGAGCGTGCTGTTCGTCGGCACCAAGAAGCAGGCGCAGGAGCCGGTGATGCAGGAGGCGATGCGCGCCGGCCAGCCGTACGTCACCAAGCGCTGGCTCGGCGGCATGATGACCAACTTCGTCACGATCCGGAAGCGCATCGGCCTGCTCGACCAGCTCGAGGCCCGCCAGCTCGCCGGCGACTTCGACCGCCTCCCGAAGAAGGAGGCCGCCCTCCTGACCGAGGAGCTGAACAAGCTCCAGGCGACGCTCGGCGGCATCCGCAAGATGAAGCGCCTGCCCGGGCGCCATCTTCATCGTGGACCCGCACCGCGAGCGCATCGCCGTCACCGAGGCGAACAAGCTCGAGATCCCGGTCGTCGGCACCGGCGACACCAACGTGCGACCCGGACGAGCTCGACTACATCATCCCGGCCAACGACGACGCGATCCGCGCGATCCGCCTGCTCTGCCAGCTCGTGGCCGACGCGGCGATCGAGGGCGCGCGGCAGCGGGCCGGCCACGCGATGGCCGAGCCCGAGGCCCCCGAGCCCCAGGCGGCCGCGAGCCCGAGTTCGACGAAGCGGCGGCCGCAGACCTCGTTGCCCAGCTGGCGGCGGGCGGCACCCTGTCCTTCGACCCCGACCTGGACGACGACCTCCTGCCCGGCGGCCCCCAGGGCCGGCCGAGTGGTCGAGGCTCCGGCGGCCGAGGCTCCCACGGAATCACCCCGCCGGGATCGCGGCGGCGCCGTGGACCCGGGACTCGCCGGCCGCCGCGCCTGGGCGCCGCGCCGGTCGACCGGACCATCATGCGCGCGCCCTGAGCGCGCGCCCAAGGATCACAGGAGCACCACTCGATGGCGATCACGGCCGAGGCAGGTCAAGGAGCTGCGCGAGCGCACCGGGGCCGGGCTCATGGACTGCAAGCGCGCACTGGAGGAGACCGGCGGCGACCTCGACAAGGCCGTCGCGCTGCTCCGCGAGAAGGGTCTCGCGGCGGCCGCCAAGAAGGCCGGCCGCGACGCCCGCGAGGGCCTCGTCAGCAGCTACATCCACACCGGCGGCCGCGTCGGCGTCCTGATCGAGGTCAACTGCGAGACGGACTTCGTCGCGCGCACGGACGAGTTCCAGAAGCTCGTCCGGGACCTCGCCATGCAGGTCGCGGGCCTGGCGCCGATCGTACGTCGACATCGACCGGATCCCGGCCGACGTCGCTGGAGGCCAGGAAGGCGGCGCTGCTCGCCGATGCGGCCGTCGCAGGCGAAGCCCGAGGCCGTCCGCGAGAAGATCGTCGACGGGCAGCTCAGGAAGTGGTACCGCGAGGTCTGCCTCCTCGAGCAGCCGTTCCGCGACGAGGACCGCACGGTCCGTGGACCTCGTGACCGAGAGGATCGCCACGATCGGCGAGAACATCCGTGTCCGCCGCTTCGTGCGCTTCGCGCTCGGGGAGGAGCTGTGACCGAGCCGGCACCGGCCGGCGAGGCGTGCGAGCGCCGGAGCGGCCCCGCCGACGGCCGGCTTCGCTACCGCCGGATCCTGCTCAAGCTCTCCGGCGAGGCCCTGCTCGGCGAGCGCCAGTACGGTGTCGACCCCGCGTTCTGCGCCTTCATCGCGCGCCAGGTGGCGGTGGTCCACGCGCATGGGCGTCCAGGTCGGCATCGTCGTCGGCGGCGGCAACATCTTCCGCGGTCTCGCGGCATCAGCCCGCGGGATGGACCGCGCGACCGGGTGACTACATCGGCATGCTGGCGACCGTCATGAACGGCCTCGCGCTGCAGGACGCGATCGAGCGCGCCGGGATCCCGGTCCGCGTCATGAGCGCGATCGCGATGAACGAGATCGCGGAGCCGTACATCCGGCGCCGGGCCGTCCGCCACCTCGAGAAGGGCCGCGTGGCGATCTTCGTGGCCGGGACCGGCAATCCATACTTCACCACCGATACGGCTGCGGCCCTGCGCGCGGTGGAGATCGGTGCCGAAGTGCTGCTCAAGGCGACCAAGGTGGACGGCGTCTACGACGCCGACCCGATGAAGGACCCGACGGCGACCCGCTACGAGCGCCCGAGCTACCACGACCTGCTCAAGGACCAGCTCAAGGTGCTCGACGCGGCGGCGGTCTCCGCTGTGCATGGAGAACGACCTGCCGATCGTGGTCTTCGACCTCAACGAGCCCGACAACATCACGCGGGTGGCCCTCGGCGATCCCGTCGGCACCCTTATCTCGGTGAAGCCCGGAGGTGGCACCGGATGACCAGCGAGATCCTGTCCGGAGCGGAGCGCAAGATGCTCCGCGCCGTCGAGATCATGGAGCGCGACTTCCTGACCCTCCGGACGGGCCGCGCCTCGACCTCCCTGGTCGAGCGCCTGCACGTGGACTACTACGGCACCCAGACGCCGCTAGCACGAAATCTGAAACGAAGGGCTACAA
>CAVQOO010000012.1:0-19555 GCA_963714395.1 Bryobacteraceae bacterium | reverse complement strand
TGTGGCCGAGTTCTGAAGTTCAGTTTCCTTTCAGCCTTTTGACAAGCGCAGCTCCGGTGAGCAACTCCAGGTGCGCCTCGAGTCGTATCACGCGCGCCGTCAGGTCCTCAATGCGCTCCTGCTGCGACTTCATTGCTTCTGCCTGTCGGTTCACCTTGTCCTCAAGCTTGATCATCGAAGCCAGGGCACCCCAGATCTTTTCGGTAACTCCCATCAGGCGGCCTTGCGACCCGCATTTTGCGCAGCCTTGGATTCCATTGCCGAAATGCGCTTGTTACTTGCCTCAATGAAGGCAAGCGCATCTTCAATAGCGGCTCCGGCACGATCGGCAGCCCCCTTTGCGGCGTCGGCCAATGCGCCCAGCTCGGCGTCTGACTCGCTCGACTCGTATGCGAACGCACCACGTCGCATCAGTTCCGACACAGGAATGTCGAGCTTCTTAGCCTTCGAGACGATTGCCTTCTTGTCTTGTGCAGTTGTCTGCACCACGATCCGTTGAACCGCCGCTGCCATGTGCACCGCCCTTCACTGTGTACATGGACATTGTATGTACATATATGGCGATGTCAAGACGCTCGCCACCGTCGTCCTGTGTGCCGACTGGGCCACGGTGTGCTTCCCATGCCATGTCTGCTTCCGCGCCAAGTCGAGATCATCGCTCGATGGCTGGTCTTGGCCGACAGTAGAAGTCCATAGGAGCGGAGCCCCGCTCCGGCCTACTGAACCCTTACCAAGGAATCCGTCGCGAACAAGCGCCGTTCGCCGCTGGGCTCCTAGGCTTCCATCCGGAACGTCCAGCCTTGCCGCGCGGGCTGCCATGTGAAGCTATTTGAAGAAAGGACCCTCAGGGTACTCAAAGCGAGAGTCAATCGAGTCCCCGACGCGCTTGCCGCGTCCCATGGCCGCGAACTTCCCACCATATGTGTCCGCCCAGATGGCGACGTACTCCTTCGTCGCATGGGCAAAACCGATCAGTACGATCGCCTCGTAGGCGTTGCCATTTCAGCCCATTTGAGCAATACTTTATCCTCAATTGAGGAACCAGCTTATGACGTCTAAGACGACTGCAGCACGGGTGGCCAGTTTGGTCGCGGACCGCCCGAAAACTCACAAGGCGTTCTTGGTTGAGCACCGACATAGGCCTCACCCAAAGTCGCCGAAAACTACGCGTGAAGCGGACTTGATCGTCAGGTTGCCGGGCAAGGTCTATCGGATTGAGTTCAAGACGGCCTACACGCTTGCACCACTGCAGGCGGTCGATGCTATCAAGGCCGGCATGCCAGCGCGTGCGTTGGTGAGCGTTGCTGAGCGCATGGGCATCACGAAGGAACGGCTGTTCACGACACTTGGCCTTCCACGCGCCACGGTCGATCGAAAAGTGCGCGAAGGCAAGATCTTGACGCCCGTTGAAAGCTCGCGGGTACTTGGCCTCGCTCGACTAGTTGGGCAAGCGCAGACTCTCGTCGAACAGTCCGGGGATTCTGAGGGCTTTGACGCGGCGCAGTGGGTCGCCAATTGGCTTGAAGAGCCAATGCCGGCTTTGCAGGGCCGGCGGCCGGCGGAGTTCATGGACACTGCCGAAGGACAGGCAATCGTCGCCAATCTGCTCCAGCGCGCGCAGAGCGGAGCCTACGCGTGACGATCGCGGTGTGGCGAATCGCAACAGACACCCCCGACTATGAGGCAGACGATCTGAGTGGCGCAGGTGCAGAAGCCACTGGCGGGCGCTGGAACCGAGCAGGCCGCCCCGTTCTGTATGCCTCCACGACTATTGCTCTGGCATGTCTTGAAACTCTGGTCCATACCAACATCTCGCAACTGCCTTTGAATCGGTTTCTCGTTCGCCTAGAAGTCCCAGACGACGTGTGGGCGGCACGCCAGGAAGAGACGATGGCGACACTGCCTGTCGGATGGAGTGCAGTGCCGGAGGGGAAGGTATCGCTCGACCGCGGCGACGCTTGGCTTGTCGGAGGCAAGTCGGCGCTGTTGTTGGTGCCATCGGTCGTCGTTCCGGAGGAAGCGAACGTATTACTCAATCCAAAACAAGCCGACGCAAAGCGCGTGACTGCGACGAAGATTCGCGGTTGGTTCTACGATGGCCGGATTGCAATCGCCAGCGGGCGAAAGCGCAGCCGAAGGTGAACGCGCCCCGAGTGCTGCCGCTATCCCCGGTGCGATCTAGAAGAGCCCGGTCGGACCGGGCTCAAGCAGCGATGCAGTAGCGCCTAGCGTGGGACTGCCGTGGCGTTACCGGCGATGAGCGCGGAGTACACCAGTCCCGAAGTCCCGGCAACCTGAGGCTTGCACACCTGGAGCAGTTGGGGCATCGTAGGCAACCAAGAATGCAGACATCGCAGCGATGACCAACCTCACGCCCAACGACTACGTTCTTCTCGGGTTCGTCGGTTTTTGGGGTCTCGTCGGAGTGGGCATCATCGCAGCTGCCATGTACGTCTGGCTGCAGGATCGGCGCGATGCGGCTCGGCCGCATTTCACGTCGCGCCGTCGACGGTCTTCCCGGACTCCGGTCTAAGAACTCGGTGCAGCCGAGTCGGTACCGGCCTGCCTTCGGACATCGCGCGGGCGAGCTTTTCAAGCAGTCCAGGCGGCGCTCTTCATTCAAAGCCCGTATCAGGCGGATCACCCGTCCGAGTACTCGTGACGGGTTCGCACCGAGGAGAGGTCGAGCGGGGTTCGACGGAGGCTGGCTCAACCAAGCCCAGCGTCGATTGAACATTTCCGAGGCGCCCTCGTCAGGATCCGCCGCTGGATCCGCCAAACGTGCGTCGCTCGTCATCCGAAGCGGGGGTCCGATCGAAGGCGGTACGCTCCCGCGCCAGGTGCCGTCAGTCACCCGAACTTGCCCAAGGGCGATCGGTCGAGCCTGTCTTGATCTGCCCCAAAATCGGACGAAACTACCCGGGTTGACTATATGCATAGTATATGCATAATTGATGCGTGGACATCGAGTTTGATCCGGCAAAGGCCCGGTCAAATCTACGCAAGCACCGTGTCAGCTTCGCGGACGCAGAACAAGCGCTTCGAGATCCGTTCGCCGTGACCATCAACGACCCGGACGCGGAAGGCGAGCAACGCTTTGTCACCTTGGGAATGGATACCTTGGGGCGCGTATTGGTCGTTGTCCACACTGCCCGGCGCGATCGAGTGCGCCTCATCTCAGCAAGGAAGGCCAGCAAGGGCGAAGTGGAGCAATACCATGCGTAAAGAGTACGACTTCAGCAAGGGGCGGCGCGGCGCCGTGGTTCCTTCGAAAGGCAAGACGAGAATCACGATCATGCTTGACGACGACATCCTCGAGCACTTTCGCGCTCGTGCCGAGGTGCAGGGTACAGGCTATCAGACGATGATCAACGCTGCCCTGCGCGAAGTAGCCTCCAGGACGAAGGGAAAGGTGGTCGACGAGAAGCCGCTGACCGCCGCGGCATTGCGCAAGATCCTTAGAGAGGAGTTGCACGCCGCTTGACGTGCCGACTCAGTTCGGGCCAGTAGCCGTCATCTCCAGTCCGGGTCAGAATCGCCCGAAAGCTACTCAAGCAGCTGCAGGACGCGCCGGTTGAGTCGTGTTGCGCCGGCTTCCTCGGCTACGGTTCCCCGTGGACTGTGGCGACGATGCGCGAGCTGCGAGCCAAGACTGCCGCGAGCGATTCGGATGTGGGGCGCCTCATGCGCGCATCCACCTTAGACGGCAGCGTGAGGACGCGCGAGTGGGCGCAGGCGGCTATGGCGGGGCTGCACTCGGGCAACCCGGTGCTGACCCAAGAGGCACATCGCGATCTGGCGGCTCGGATGCGCGATCGGGACTTGGCGGAGATACTTTCCGCCAAACTCATTGACCAGTGGGCTTCCCAGAGGCACACCCGCCAGGTCCGCCACTGCGTCCGCCAGCCCGCGGCGCCGCGCAGCGTCTTTGGCGCTGCCGTCGCAAGTGCCGCAATGCCAAAGACATCAGGTCGAACTGAGGCCGGGCGCCGCCCTCTGCCGTCTCACAAGGACGACGTCAGTACTGCTCAGCGCGTTGACCCAACTGGACCTTAGCCGCGTCGGCGCGCGCTCCCGCGACGAGCCGGCCGTCGCGGTACCGCGGTACCGACGTAGCCAGTTACATCCTACCCGTCGGCGCTCGTGCGCCGAGCGTCCGCTAGGCTTGTCTTCCAGTGTGGCGGTTCCCGGTTGCGGCCATTCGAGCGCAACAGGCTTGCGGCGTGATCATGCTTGCGACCGACCGTACGTTATCGCGGTGCGCACTTCATCGGGTGTTGCCGCTACCAGTTGACGGTAGGGCTGCGCACCTACAGCGTCGTTTACGGTCGAGAACGCGATTCGGAAGGCGACAAAAACCGTGGCCTCGAAAATCTCTCGGTCGTTCAGCCCGACGAAGCGCAAAGCCTCGACGTCGGCCGCTTGGACGTCGGCCGGAGCTCGGACGACCTGATCGGCCCATCGCCTTAGCGCAGCTTCCCGCGGTGACAGGTCGGGCGTATCGAGCCCGCGCAAAACGTCAGCCCCTGACTTGGCGTCGATCAGCTCCGCGAGCCTCGTGCCCCACGCCATTGCGCAGTACGAATCACCCAGCGCGCGCGCCTGGGCGCAAACGAGGATCGCACGCTCGCGTGGCGACAGTGTCGATCCGTCGGTCAACTGCTTACGCAGGGTGCCAAACGCTTCTGCGTCAGATCGATGGGACAGAAGCCACGACCTGAATCCGAAGGCGTACGCGGCCAAGATCGAGACACTCCGCGCCTGGCTACGTGGCGAATTAGGTCGGACCAATCATGCCGTAAGGCGCAAGTCGGCCAATTGCAGGTTAGACACCGAGGACTTCTTGAATGCAATAGCTAGACTTAGCGGAGCCTTATGCCGCTACGTGTCGTGCGAGACACTGTCTGGACGCATGGGAGGGCATAGGCAAGACTGTCGTTGAGGCACCGTGGGCCGCATCTGTCCGCGGCAGGCCGCTCAACTGGGTCGTTACGTCGGCTAATCAGCGTTTCAGTTGCGACCGCTTTAGGCAAGCGGTGATGCGCCGCCAGCAGACGTTATCGGATGCCGGCCGTGCATGTTCTATAAATGACGCCTGTCGACCCGTTGCTCAACGATTCCCCCGCCATCGCACTCGCCGAGAAACTTCGAAATGAAGGTACGAGTCATCAAAGTAAAGGTGGCTAGCAACGTCAAGACGCGGCCGTTTGACGTGGCGAACTATCTGCGCACGCCAGAGGAACAAGCCGAGTACCTGAATGCTTGGCTTCAGGAATCATCCGAGGACGCTGCAGGTTTCGCCCGGGCGCTAGGTGCTGTAGCTCGTGCATGTGGCATGTCGAAAGTTGCGCGCGCCAGTGGTTTGAGCCGCTAAAGTCTCTACAGAGCTCTGAGCGAGAGAGAGTGGCTGTCAAGACCCGCGTAAATTCGAGTCGAGCCGCTCCGGGCGTCAAAGCGAGCACAACCTGGCGCGGCGTCGCTTCAAGGCCTCGGGGGATTGAGCCTCGTGTCGAGCACCAACCGATCCTGACCCAGAAGCGCGTACTTCCCAGATGCGCGGTCGGGTCGGAAAAAGATGTTCCAGCTGAATTTGGATACCACGCTGGGTAAGGCGACGAACAGATATTTGGCGACCAAAGTCGCGCCCCAATCCTGCTGGCCTGCGCTCGGAATGCCCGTCTGAAGCCAAGCCGGGTTTGGTACATCCTCCGGCTGGACGATCATCACGTCGGTCGGGTCCGCGATCGTCATGCTGGTCAGAATGAACGGGTGTGTGTCGAGCACGTAGAAGCCGCGATGCACGGCAGACTCGAGAATGGTTGTCGCCGCATCGACGCTGCAGTACACCACCCTGACCCCCTTGGGATTCCAGCGGCCTCCCTTGATCTCAGCGCCGATGCCACTGTCCCAGGTGGGCGCATGAGATGCTTCATCGAGCCGCCAGGCCACAAGCGGAGCGCCGGGCGCCAGCGGCCCCGGCAGCGGCGTCATGTCCACGCTTAGGTGTAAACGCCGTACTCGAGTCGGCCGAGAAAGTCATCGACGAGCTCGGCGCCCTGAACGGTCTGCAGCAGGTCGATGGGCCGCTGATCATCCAGACCCATGGCCGGCCTGGACATCCAGCGTTCGGCTTCTTCCTTGCCGCCGAAGATTTCCGTAGCCTTGGCCAAGGTCTCTGCGAAGAGCCAGGTCTTGCTGGCGAGGTCGGCCGGCATCGGTTTATCAGGTGTCTCACTCTGCCGGCGCAGCGTTCGAGTGCTGATGCCGAGCACCTTGGCAAGGTCGTCCTCCTCAAGCTCCTTCACCTGACTGACGAGGAAGACAAGCGAGCCGTAGGGGACGCCGTTCACGATGGCGGAATGAACATCCGATCTGCTCGCCAGACGACCACTCCAGAACTTCTTGCCACCGAGGTAGTGACACGAGAGCTTGTAGAAGCGCTGTTCGTGGCTGATGAAGTCGGCCAGGCCCGCGCTGGCGCTTTGCGCCTCACCGACCACGCCAGACTTCCTTTGCGCTGCGTTAGCCGACTTCCGAGGGATAGTGGAGTTCTCGGTTTTCACTTAAGGGAATCATCTTGAGGTATTTTGACAATTGTCTATGAATTTTTGACAATTGTCAATGTCCGCGCCTCAGTCGCGACTAGTTGCAGGAGGCTTTTTAGAACACTCGGCATCACGGCGGCGCGCAGCGTCGTCCGCTGCATGGCGCGTTAGGCGATGAGTTGTCTCAGCGTCAACGGTCCACTCGAACTCCAGCTCGAATGCGAGGGATCGGGCAAGGCCATCTACGCCGGGGATTAGCGGCGCATAACTCCGGTGAGAAGTACAAGTTGGCCCTCGTAAAGTAGGTCGTCGTACATAGCGGAAATGCTATACTGCGATCGTGGCCTGGACCATCAGCTTCTATAGTCGGCGGGTTGAGGATGAAATCCTTGCCCTCTCGAGTGGCCTCGTCGCCCGTTTCGTCCGATACGCGGAGCGCATGGAGATCCATGGTCCAGATCTCGGGATGCCGCATACGAGAGCGATGGGAGGCGGGCTCTTCGAGCTGCGGATCAAAGCTGCCGAAGGAATTGCGCGGGTGTTCTATTGCACGGTCGTTGAACGGCGAATCGTCTTTCTCCACCAGTTCGTGAAGAAGACGGACAAGACGCCGCCGAAGGAGCTGCAGATCGCGCGGGTAAGGATGACGGAGGTAACCAGTGGCTAGCACTCTGAAGCAGTTCAAGTCCAGGGCGCTTGCGCGCCCGGATGTGAGGAAGGCCTATGACGAACTCGATGAGGAATTTGCGTTCCTGGATGAGGTGCTCAAGGCCAGAGCGGAAGCGGGGCTCACCCAGGCAGAGGTCGCGGCGCGGGTCGGGACCACTCAATCGGCGATTGCCCGCCTCGAATCGGCTGAACCGAAGCACTCGCCCTCCATCGCAACCTTGCAGAGATACGCAAAGGCCCTCGGCTACCGAGTTCAGATTCGCCTTGTGAAGAGCGAACGAGGACCAACTTCTCGCCGGAGCGCACGCGCCACAAAGGCGGCGGCACGCCGCTCAGCTTAGTGGGAGGGTTAGCGGCCGTGGCCGAGTTCACTAAGCGCGAGCGTGGGCAGCTGCGTCGTCTCGCCAACGAGATATACGAGGCTGAAGCGCACGCGCTTCTTGAAGAACTCGAGTCTTCCTTTGCGCAGTGGCGCGCCGGAGAAGTGCTCAGTTCGGAGTTGCTTCAGGCGATTCACGAATTTCACCAGCACCAGTCTCGTGAGCTGTGGTCCGTCTATCAGGCGCTTCGCGACCCCGAGATCGTTGCTCGGGGGTTGGCGCTAGGCCTTCTTCCCGAAAGCGAAGTTGCATCCGACCTGCTGGCTAAGCTGGCACCCTCAGTTATTGGCTTCAACCGCTAGCCATGCACGCCATGCTGCCCAACAGCGCATTCGAGCGAATCGGCCGGCGGCACGCAGCCTCACCGCTTCGCGCCACGTCGGCCGATTAACTTGGATCGACTTCCACTTGAGGTCTGTTGGAATCATTCAGGGACGTCATAGAGCGAGCCGCGCATATTGGATTGACCGGGTCTCGCGCACGGCAATTGCGCGCGCCGGTGTGGCTTGGGCCGCGAAAGCCTCTACAGAGCGCTGAGCGAGAGTGGCAATCCGTCGTTCGCCACTGTGATGGCGGTCTCTAAAGCGCTGGACCTTAGCCTGCAGCTCGGCGCAGCGAGGGTAACGAAAGTCGGTGCGCGTCCGCGCGCGGCCGCACCGGTTCACGCCGCCTCGAGGAAACGTCGTGTGCTTACGGCGACGAGGAACTGACGACGCACATCGCTAGCGTTAGAACGCGAGAACGGATCTGCGCGGTCCGTTCTCGTTTTTTCTAACGGCTACCCGCGCCACGGCGCCACAGGTCGCGGTACGCCAGCCACAATCCCCACGAAAGCGGCAGCGCGCCGACGAAGATGAACACCAGGTCGCCGGGGGTGCGCATCCATTCCAGGAGTTGCGGCAGCGTGCTGCCGGTGTAAGCGACCGACCGCGCGTGCCAATAGCCGTTCTCGATCACGTCCCACACCTGCAGCAGCCCGTTCGGCAGCAGGCTCAGCACGACCATCATCGCGAGGCCGATGTTGAGCCCCCAGAACGACACCTTCAGACACTTCTCGACCCGCGGCCAGAGCGCGTCCGCCGTGATCTCTCGAGCCACGTACGCCATCAGCCCGACGCCCAGCATGCCGAAGACGCCGATGAAGGCGGCGTGGCCATGGTTGACGGTGAGGGTGGTGCCGACCTCGTAGTAGCTCACGATCGGCATGTTGATGAGAAATCCGAACATGCCGGCGCCGACGAAGTTCCAGAAGCCGACCGCCATCAGGAAAAAGAAGGTCCAGCGGTGCCGGTGAGCCTGCCCGCCCTCGGGCTGCGTCACCCGGTAGAAGTCCCAGGCGTCGAGCGTAAGCAGGGTGAGCGGCACCACTTCGAGCGCCGAGAACGTCGCGCCGAGCGCCATCGTGAGCGGCGTCTGGCCGGTGAAGTACCAATGGTGCGCCGTGCCGATCAGCCCGCCGCCGAAATAGAGGATGGCATCGAGATAGATCACGCGCAGCGCCGTTATGCGCCTGACTAGGCCCAGCTGATAGAAAATCACGGCGACGATGACCGTGACGAAGAATTCGAAGAAGCCCTCGACCCAAAGATGGATGATCCAGAACCGCCAGACGTCGACGATGGAGAAGTGGGTCCTGTCGCCGAAGAAGAAGGCCGGCAGGTAGAAGAACGGGATTGCGAAGGCGGCGATCAGGAAGAAGGTGACGAACGGCTTCAGGTCGGGATTCGCCCTGGCTGGTCGCACCGCGCGGAACACCAGCCAGAACCAGAACAGTAGGCCGGCCGTCAGCAGGATCTGCCAGAAACGCCCGATCTCCAGGTATTCCCAGCCCTGGTTGCCGATCCAGAACCACAGATCGCCGAGCAGGTTGCGGATGCCGGCCCATTGGCCGAGCAGGCTGCCGACGACGACCACGACCAGCGCGCCGAAGAGGACGTGCGCGAGCGTGCGCTGGCCCTTCGGATCGCCGCCGCCCAGCGCAGACGCGACGAACAGCGCGCCGGCGACATAGGAGGTCGCGATCCAGAAGATCGCGAGTTGCAGGTGCCAGGCGCGCAGCAGGTTGCTCGGCAGCCATGCGGACAGGTCGAAGCCGTAGAAGTCCCCCGGCTCGGCTCGATAGTGCGCGACGGCGCCGCCGATCAGGGCCTGGGCGAGGAACAGCAGGGCCGCGACCAGCATGAACTTGAGCGTTGCCGCCTGGGCAGGCGTGACAGTAGTAGCGTGCGCCGGCGGGCTGGGCAATCTCAGCGTGACCGCCGTGCCAGCCGAGGTAATCGAACTTGCCGAAGGCGAGCAGCACGATCCCGATGCCGCCCAGCAGGAACAGCAGGCTGACCGCGCTCCAGAGCACCGTCGCCGCCGGTCGGATGGTTGCCGACCAGCGGATCGTAGGGAAAGTTGTTGGTATAGGAATGCGTAGTGCCGGGGCGCTGGGCGGCCGAAGCCCAGGCGGTCCAGACGAAGAACGCCGTGAGCTTGCGCAGCTCCTCCGGATCGGAGACAGCCCCTTTGGTAAGGCCGCCGTTCTTCGCCGGATCCTTGAAGTAATCCGTCCAGTACGCAACCTCGGTATCGAAGGCCTCTTTGCTGCCAGGCGGAAGCGTGAGCGTGCCGTTGGCCGGCGTCATACCGGTTCGTCTTGAACGCGACCGCCACCTCGCCGTCCACGGTCCCCTTCTGGCGGTCGCGTCAGGCTGCCGTAGGGCGCCTTGAAGGTGTCTTGCGCGATCCGTTCGGCGAAGAATAGTGCGAGGTTATGCAGTGTCTGGGCCGAGAAATCGGGCCCGAGCATGCCGCCGTGGCCCCAGATGGTGCCGTTGTTCATCAGGCCGTACTTGAGGAACACCGCCTGGCCCGAGGAAACGTCGTCGGCGGTAAAGACAACCCCTCCGTCTGCAGTGACCGCCTTCGCGGGAATGGGCGGCGCGTTGTCGTACGCCTTGAGTGAAAGCATGATGAGCGCGGAGAAGCCGATCACCATCACCAGGCCCACGGCTCGGCCCCACCACGGAGACAGAGACTCCGGTCCTGGCAAGGTTGCTGGCAAGGTTGCTGGCAAGGTTGCGGTTGACATCGCGGCTCCTCCCTGAGATCGGCCTATGACGCGACTAGCATACGTGCACCAGGCGCCGTACCCGCTTGTGTTCTGCCGCCGGCGCAGGAATGACGGCCCGGCAGTGGACGCTGTCCAGTTAAGCCCGCCGGTTTTAGGCAGCTTCTCTGAAGTTGCCGCAACGCGGGACGTGACCGGCGACAAAGCGCAGCGTCGGACGTTACAGCGCGCTGGGCCCGGCAGCGTTGATTCGCAGACACCGAGCTTCGCCTCACTTGAAGGTTTCAAAGCGGACCTTCGCGGTTGTCTGCTCTTGGCCGACTTCTGTCTATCGGAAGGCGCACCCCAGTGCGACCCAATGCGGACGAAGCGATTTCCTGATAGCAGACGCTGCCGAACGTCTCAGGAGCGGAGGTTCAACGCCTTAATTAAGTCGAACCGCGAAGCGGCAGTGGCTTGAAAGAATTGTTAGGCACTAAGGTCATTGGGCATGATTCCAGATGTCGCACACGCACTTCCATGCGCCGGCGGCATCGCGACGCCAAATGGCAACACCGCGCCCGTTGATAGTGATGAGCTTCCCGTCGGCGCCTGGAAAAGTCTATGGTGTTCTCTGCGATTGTGTAACCCATGGTGCCATCCTGGCTCACTGCGGCATCCAAGGTCTTCCAGCTGATACGGAATCCGGCGTAGCAAAGCTTTTGGCGACGTAGTCTCGTATGGCTTCCTTGCCGGTGATGTATCGGGAGCCCCAGGCGGAACAATGGTCGCATCTACCTAAAGGAATCGGACCGATCGCCTTCGATGCGTCGAGCAATGTCAGGCGTCCCGTCGGGTACAGCGCCGATATTTCCGGCTTTCGCGCCAGGTTCGCGCTGCCAGTATGCGCAGAGCTTCGCCGACCACCCGATCCAGCTCGAATCGCTTGCAGACGACGTGATCTGTCGAGTTTTGTCCGCGGATTTGTTCACACGACAGATAGCCGCGTGAACGCGGGCCGGCGGCCACAGGTCGTGCGGAGTGAAACGGGCTGGCTGCGCCATTCGATGCTTCTGGATTGCATCAGCAAACTGCCAACGTCCGCCGGTTGTCCGCGATTCGACCACACGCCTTACTGGCTGTCGCTTTTGTTTACACACTCCCTTGAACGCTTGCCGGTTGCCACGAATATGCAATTGAGTCATTCGCGCGAATGGCTCGACAGTCGGCAACATTCCGGCGATTGCCGTCAGCCGCAACACGGCTCACGATTGATCGATGAGGTCAAAGAGTCTGACCAACAGACATTCGGCCGGCTTCGCATTGCTGGGAGCGTTGTCGGCCTGTTGACCGGACCCTCGCGCGTACTTGTCAGTACTCGACGCGATCCACAACCGAGTGGAGGTCACTATGTCAAAGCGATACCGTAAGGCGTTGATTGCCATAGCGTTGCTGACGACCAAAAAGCGCCGTGCGCTGACTGCAGCTCTCTTCGCCCTCGCCGGAGCCGCGCAACCGGCGTCGGCCGTGCTCATTGACTTCGACAACCTCGCGGCAGGTGATCAGAACGGTAACGTACTTGCCGCCAGCGGCGTGACGTTCGCGACCGGCAACATCCCGAATGTAATCGTGGCTCCCTTCACCTTTTCAAACTTCGATCCGCGCTTTTCAATCTTCGCGAGCAGCGCGGTGTCTCAACCCAACATCGCCGTGGCGTTAGGTGGTGGCTTGAACGATGTGTTGATGTCGTTCTCGACCCCGATCACGGCCATCAGCGTGAACTCCGACTCCGCCCGCCGCTGAAATAGCCGACGTGATCCGACTGATCGCAGTGGCACCGACCGGAAATCCGAACGAGTTTCAGGTGATCGCCGTGGCCGAGGCGTCAGACAACGCAACCACGTCGCCGGGCAACCTTCTCTCGCTGACGGGTCTTCCGCCATTCAGCTTCGCGATCTTCCAGACGACGACCGAGCAGGAAGGGTTCGACAATCTGAACTTCACGACCGTCCCGGAACCGGGGAGCTATGCGCTACTCGCAATAGGCTTGGTCGCTCTAGCACGATTCGACGGCGCGGTGGCTCTGAGCGCACCGACCAGCACTCGAGGCGATAGTCGATCGTCGCTCGACGAGGACTGATCTGAGGGTATCTCAACGTGCAAGTCTGGGTTATTACTTCTATACAGCGCGGGAGAAATGCGCAGAGCTCTCCGCGTAGCACTGGCCGCTTCGCTGTTTCCTCGCACACTCTAGGAGACGCCATGGGTGTGATAGTCCGACCCTTCACGTTTGCATCGTTGCTCCTCACGACGCTAGTGGTGTGCAGCTCGGGCGCACAGGCCGACGATGCGTTCAAGCCCATTCAGGACACCGCCGGCAAGTTCCCGGCAGGGACCGCCACCGTGTACGCCATCGCGTCGGTGCCGATCGCTGCTACGCCCGGCGGCGCGCCCATCGGGACGCTGAGCCCGACGAGCGAGGTGAAGGTCCTCGGTACTGAGGGCGACCAGCTCAAGGTGCGGATCAGCGGCTGGCAGCAGAGCAGTGGGGCGCGGCTCGTCTTCTTCGCCCCGGGGCGGCGGATCCTGGTGGCGCAGATGAAGCCCGAGGAGAAGGGCCGCCTCACGCGCGGCAAGACGCAGACCGACCCGGCCACCGAGCAGGAGTGGGCGGAGGTTTCACTCGAAGGCGATGTGCCGCGCAACCAGTTCATCGCGAGCGTGGACCCGCTCTGGAAGTATGGCGATTCGCTCGTGAATGCGAACTGCACGAGCTGCCATCCGCGTCCCGATCTCGATCACTTCACGGCCAACCAGTGGGCCGGCATCGTGCGCTCGAAGCGCAGCCGGGTGAGCGCGGATGCGGAGCAGCTTGCGATGATCACGGAGTACACGCAGAAGCACGCCAGCGACAAAGCGGGCAAGTAACGGCGGGAGATCGTCATGAAGCTGCGCAAAGTGGATGCTGGGGTGTCGCGTCGGCGGTTCCTGCGCGATGCGGCGACGTTGACGGGTGCGGGCACCGCGGCCGTCATGGCGCCACCCGTTATCGCCCAGGCTGTGGCCGCAAGCGCGCAAGCGACCAAACCGAAGGGGGTTATCAATGCCGCGCACTGGGGCGCGTTCCGCGCGGTCGCGCAAGGCGGTCGGTTCACGGCCGAGCCGATCATCAGCTCGCCCGCCGATCCACTAATCCGCGCGATTCCCGACCTGGTTTATTCCCCCACCCGCGTGCGCCATCCGTACGTGCGCAAGGGCTATCTCGGTAAAGGCCGCGCGTCCGATCGCACGATGCGTGGCAGGGACGAGTGGGTCCGCGTGTCGTGGGACCAGGCACTGACCCTCGTTGCGGGCGAGCTCGCGAGGGTGCGCAAGGAGCACGGTCCGCAGGGCATCTTTGGCGGCTCGTACGGCTGGAAGAGCGTCGGCACACTGCACAACGCTCGCGTACTGCTGCACCGAATGCTGAACCTCGGTGGCGGTTTCGTCGGCTCAAGCGGCGACTACTCTACCGGGGCAGCGCAGGTGATCATGCCGCACGTGGTGGGCTCAATCGAAGTCTACGAGCAGCAGACGGTGTGGCCGGTGGTGCTCGACAAGACCGAGCTGGTGGTGCTGTGGGGCGCCGACCCGCTGAACACCCTCAAGGTCTCCTGGACCGTGCCCGATTTCGTCGGCGTGCAGGGCTTTATGGACCTTGCGAAGAAAGGCACGCCGGTCGTGGTGATCGACCCGTTGCGCACCGAGACCGCGCGCACGCTCAAGGCCGAGTGGGTGCCGATCCGCCAACGCACCGACGCCGCGATGATGCTAGGCATCATGCACACGCTACACGCCGAAAAACTCTTCGATCGGAAGTTTCTCGACGAATACACGGTCGGCTTTGATCGCTTCGAGCGCTACCTCACGGGCACCGACGACAACACGCCGAAGACGGCGCAGTGGGCCAGCGCGATCTGCGGCATCCCGGCCGAGAACATCCAGACGCTCGCCCGGCGCATGGCGAAGAGCCGCACGATGATCATGGCCGGATGGTCGATCCAGCGGCAGCGGAACGGCGAGCAGGCGCACTGGATGCTGGTCACGCTGGCGGCGATGCTGGGTCAGATCGGCCTGCCCGGCGGGGGCTTCGGCTTCTCGTACCACTATGCGTCAGGCGGTAGCCCCACCGCTAGCGGCGGCACGCTCGCTGGCATCACGGCCGGCGCCGCAGCGAGCGGTCCCGAGTGGCTGCAGGGTGGGGGCACGAACACCATCCCTCTCGCCCGCGTGTCGGATTGCCTACTGAACCCAGGGAAGACGATTTCCTTCAACGGGCGCACGATCACGTACCGGACATCAAGCTGCTCTACTGGTCGGGCGGTAATCCCTTCGGGCACCAGCAGAACACGGCCAACCTCGTGCGCGCGTTCCAGAAGCCCGAAACCGTCATCGTCAACGAGGTCTCCTGGACTGCCACGGCGCGCATGGCGGACATCGTGCTTCCTGCGACCACGCCGTACGAGCGAAACGACCTCGAGATGGGCGGGGACTACTCGAATCGCTACCTCTTCCCCATGCACAAGATCGTCGAGCCGGTCGCCGAGGCGCGGAACGATTTCGATATCTTCGCGGCGATCGCGGACAAGCTGGGCTACAAGGACAAGTTCACGGAAGGAAAATCCGAGCGACAGTGGCTCGCCCAGATCTACGGCGCGGCGCTCGCCAAGTCGAAGCGTGTGGGCGTGCCGATGCCCTCGTTCGACGAGTTCTGGGCCTCGGGAGACTACATCGAGTTTCCCGTGACGGGCGACGCGAATGCATGGGTGCGCTACGCCGAGTTCCGCGAGGATCCCGAGCTGAACGCGCTCGGCACGCCCTCGGGCAAGTTCGAAATCTACAGCCAGCGCATCGCCAAGATGAACTATCCCGATTGCGGTCCGTTCCCCCGCTGGTACGCGCCGGAGGAATGGTCGCAATCGCCCACAGTCAAAGGATTTCCCGCTCGGCTTGCTCTCCGCCCACCCGCCGTTCCGCCTGCACTCGCAACTCTCGAATACCTCGCTGCGCCAGAAGTATGCCGTCGCCGACCGCGAGCCCATGCTCATCCACCCTGCCGACGCCGCTCCCCGCGACATCAAGTCGGGTGATGTGGTGCGGCTGCGGAGTCCGCATGGCGCCATCCTCGCCGGCGCCGTGGTGACCGAGAACATCGCGCCCGGCCACGTCCAGATAGCGGAGGGCGGCTGGTACGACCCCGCCGAGCCCGGCAATCCGCAGTCGCTCTGCAAGTACGGCTGCGTGAACGTGCTGGTGGACGATCTCCCCACGTCGCAACTGGCCGACGGCAATTGCGGTCAATCCGGCATCGTGCAGGTCGAGAAGCTACGGGGCAACGCGCCCGCGGTGACGGTGTTTCTGGCGCCCAAGGGCGTCCGGGCCTGACACCACGTCGCTCTGCCGCTCCATGTCGCCTCATGAACGAAGTCCAACGCCTGTGAGATGGCACGAACGGCCGGCGTCCGTTGACTGATCGGCGAAACAGCCCGCGCCTCGACCGCCACAGACGAGGATTACGCCCAGCCGTCAGGCCCCGGGCGCGCTGGCTAAGTCCTCCGGCCGGCACTGCGCCAGCGCGCGCAGGTTCGCGGCCAGTTCGCGCAGCGCGGTGCGCAGGCCTTCCTCCAACACCGGGTGATAGAACGGCATCGACAGCGCCGTCTGGACCGTCATCGGATGTCAGCGCGAAGGCCAGCGGACATCCGCCACGATGAACTCCACGCCAGGTCTCGGCAGCAGCCGACTTTCCGCGCCATACATCACCGGCGCAACCAGTCTGTTGCTGACCTTCGACCCGAGGGCCCGAAGGGCAGCACCTGGGCCGAAAGCCGCCTACCAGCAGCTGTACCTTGAATTTGTTCGGTGGAAATACGTTCCGCCAAACTCATTGACTACCCGGACTTCTTGGAGGCATACCCGCCAGATCCGCCATGGTGTCCGCCATTGCATCCGCCAGCCCGAAGCGCCCGCGCTGCGTCCTACGACGTCAGTACTGCTCGGCGCGTTGACCGCAACTGGTCCTTAGCCACTTCGATGCGCGCTCCTGCAACCAGCCGGCCGTCGCGGTAGCGCCTTACCTCCGCAAGGCTTGTAGGCACGGGGCGCATGAACAGCCTGGGCTGATGGTCTACCCAGGCAAGGACTTCGGCCGTTACCCACAGTCGATGGCGGCCACCCAACTCAATCGGAGCCGGGAAGTCTGGGCGGCTGGTCACCGCATGCGTTGCAGTTCGCTTTAGATGCAGGACATCCTTGGCGAGGGCCGCAAGACTCAGGAAGTTGGGCAACCTCTGAATGCGCGCATCCTCGCTCGTCATGACACTGATGCTGCCAAAGACCCGTTGTCCATAACTCGACCTCCCTCGGCAGCGACTGCCGAGATTTGCGCCGCTAGTCGGCGTGTTTCAACACAGCGCGTTGAGTCAGGCGCGCAACGGTGTAGGGCGTGAACCTGTGTGTACTGGCGCGACCGGTTCGCGTTCGCGGCCAGGAAGCCATGTTCGTCTGCCGGCGTCGGCTTCGGTTCGTGCCGGCGACGTGTCCAGTGTTCTTCCCGCTCGCGCGGGGTGGTCGTTCGTCAAAATGTGCAAGCAGCGGACGGCGAAGATTTCGCCTCGCCAGTCCCTTCCGCCATAGCGGATCCCGCAACCTCAAGGGTTCGGGAGCATCCGAGCGCATGCTCGGACCCGTGAATTCGGTTTCTTCGCTCGACGTCTGTCCCGTTATGTGGACACCGCGCCCACCAGCGGCACGGCACAACGGTTCATGGTCATCCGGGCGCCCGTTCTCAGGGCGGCACGCGCGGCAGCTGTCCGTCAGACAGCTATCCCATGAACGACAGACGAACTCGAATGAAATGCGGTCGACCTCCAGGGCCGACACCAGCCGGAACGACCGGCTAAGGCGCGACGCCCAAGGCGTCGCTCTCAGAAACCCGCTGACGATGAGCGGGAAGGGTTCAATGGCGTGCGTGCAGCAGTGATGACGGGACGTCATCCGGCACGCAGGCATCTCAGTAATACGACTCGGTTGGGCGCTTTTCGCCGCGCAGCGGGTGAAAGGGCAAAGCCCTGAAACGGGACCACCGTTGACTCGCCGCAGATGATCGGCATGTGCCAGTTCTTTGTCAAGCGAACTTGACGATTAATTGCCCAGTCATTTGTAGATCGCTCGAAGAGCCTTGACCCGTCTTGCGGATCTGGTACCTCAATTTCGGAAGCAAGATTGGTTGGCGAGATTGGTTTGAAGGACTTTCGCTTGGACGGCTCGGCGAACGCTGAAAGCCGCAGCATCGCGGGCTGCGGCCGCACCGTCACGCAGAACGTCGTCGAAAAGGAACGACCTTCGTTCGCGCGTTGCTACCGCCTATGAACGCCGCCCAGTCAAGTAGCAGCGTTCGCCTTTCCGCGTTGAATTGCGCCCGGTTGTAGGCGCGCTTGATCTGGTCTTTCTCCCTGTGCGCGAGGGCGGCCTCGATCACTTCCGGCCGCGCTACGGCGTACTCGTAGGCCCACGTGCTGAAGCTGCTGCGGCACAGTCCGTGCACGGTCGTTTCGCCCGCAACCTCCAGTCTCCGCAGGAGCGTCAACATTCCCATGTTGGAGAGCGGCTTGTCGCGGTCAACGGGCGAAGGAAAAACGTAGCGATCACTGAGCCCCTGCTGCGCGTTGAGTAGCTCAATGGCGCCGGGCGACAAGAACACCACGTGTTCCTCACGTGCCTTCATGCGCTCGCTGGGAACGATCCAGACGCAGGCCTCGAGATCGAACTCCTTCCATTCGGCCGCGACGATTTCGCCGGTTCGCGACGCGGTTAGTACTCCGAACTCAAGCGCACGCGCGGCAATGCCGGGTGCCGCGTGGATTTGCGCGACAAGCGCAGGTACCCGTTCAAAGTGGAGCGCGGCGAAGTGCCCCTCGACGCGACGGCCCTTTCTCAGTTCCGACAGCTTGCGCCGGATGGCGCGCGCTGGATTGCCCTTCGAAATGTTTCGGAACTCGGCTTCGTCGAAGACTGCTTCAAGACGCTGGCGGATCCGGCTTGCCGTTTCCGAGACGCGCAGCTGTATCCCGGCAATGGCGTCGAGAAGCAACGGCGCTGTCACGTTCCGGATCGGCGCATGCCAGATCTCTCTCGGTACGTTGTTCTCGAGCGATGCGATCCACTGCGCGGAGTGCTTCGCGGTCCTCGTGGGCTCGATGACCCGCTCGTGGTAGTCGCGGGCGACCCGCGCGAGTGTCCGTCAGCGCATGCGCTGCAGCCGCCTTTCTGGCAGCAGCGGCTGCCTTAACCTCCGAGCGTTGGGCCTTGCGCTGCTCGATCGGATCCAAGCCCTGAGCCAAGACGGCACGCGCGTCCTGTGCCAGGCGCCGCGCCTCGGTAAGGCCGCGGCCCGTTGCCTGGGTGCTGTTGCGATCCAGCGAACCGAGCCCCATCGAACGGCGCTGACCCGCCGGTGATGTAAACCGGAGTATCGCGCGCACACCGGTCTCTGCGATGTGGAATTCAAGTCCACCGCCGTCGTAGATAACACCGGGTTTCGCGTGCTCGAGCTGAAGCGCCGAACATTGAGCGAGCGCCAACGGGGACCCTTCAAAAGTCGCCAATCTACCCGCCAGAAGTTCGCGAATTTGCGCGGCAAAAAAACCGCGCTCGCGAACGCTCGCGTTGTACGTGGCACCCGTTTCACTCGTCAAATCATCGAGTTACGCGGACGCTCGTGAACGCTTGCGGATGTTGGTGAAAAGGGTACTGGCGGAGAGAGTGGGATTTGAACCCACGATAGGCCATTCCCGTACACACGCGTTCCAGGCGTGCGCCTTCAACCGCTCGGCCATCTCTCCCGCTATGTTCCTGCGAGGCCGCGGATTATATCGGCGCATACCACG
>CAVQOO010000011.1:0-64302 GCA_963714395.1 Bryobacteraceae bacterium | reverse complement strand
GCCCCTCTGAGATGCCGCCGGCCAGGACGGTGTCACACTGCAGGATATCCACCGCGTTGGCATTGAGCAGATCACGTGCGCCCCATCGTGTGAATTCGTTCTCGCCTGATGCGATTGGCATGGAAAGCGCGCGCCGCACTTGAGCCGAACCGGCAAAATCGTCCGCCTCTACCGGTTCTTCAAACCTGTCCTTCGCCAAAATTGCGCTCGGCGCGAACATGTGCTGGATCAGAGCGTTAGCGGACGAGACGAATCGCGTTGAGGGGCACGTTAAAGGGTGCCGCAAACAAGCGATGTAACAATGTTACGTCCCCGCACTCGGCCTTTCCAGGTTCCCAAACAACAATTGCTATCCACCTAGAAACGCTGGCCCTTGGCCCAGATTCATTTATGGCGAACCACAGGTTGGAAGGAGGCCTGCCAGAACCGGGTGCTGACGGATCGGCGTCACCCATCGATTTCGAATCCTACCGGTGGCGGAGACATTGTCGAGGGTTTGTATAAGACTCCCATACGCCGCATGATTTATGAATTCGCCATGGAACCTGAATCTAGCGCGTCTGCCAATTCCGCCACATCCGCACGTGATGGGTAGGACGCTTTCATTCTTGCAACCGCAACATCGGGTTGTCAATGCGAACGGCTTGCCGCATCCGGCGATGCCGCGGCCCGCTTCCGAAGCGTCAGAATCAGCGACATCACCTGCTGCTCGATCTCGTCACGGATCTTCCGATATAGCTGCAGCGAGCCCATGTACGGATCCGTAACCCGCCATTCCTGCACTTCCACGCCCGGCGCCGAAAAGGGTTCGCCGCTCATATTCACGATCAGGTCGGGCTTGAAGTGAGGCAACTCAGTCAGCCCTTTGGGGCGCGACTGCTTCATGTCAACGCCCTTCTCCTGCATGACCGCCTTAGTGTCCTCCGGAACCATGTAGGCCGGCGCGAGCCCTGCGCTCTCGCTCCTCAGCACGTCCTTGCCGTAGGTTCGGGCGAATCCATCCGCCATCTGGCTGCGGCAGGCGTTGCCGATGCAGATGAACAGAACATTGAAGGTGGGCTTCACGCGTTCTCCACCTTGGTTCAGAAAGAGACGGTGGACGCGTGGGTCCGCTGTCAGCTCCGGATGGAATGTCGCCACCAGATGGCGGCCGAAATCCACCAGCACCGGATCCCCGTTGTGTGAAGCGAGCACTTTGCCTGTCTCCCCGACTCGCCGAATGATCGGCGCGCGAATGAAGACCGCCTCCAGCTCCGCGTCACCGTCGAGAGCGTGACCCTGAAGCCGGGCCACATGCGAATCGAGCTGCCGGCCATAGGCATTGCGTTCAATGGTCATATCGAGCACATCCGAGCGAAGCCTGCGCCGGACTGAGCACCTCCGCTGGCGAGCAGGATCGCACCCGCGCACGTGCCGAAGACCGGCTTGCGCGCGGCGAACTCGCGTCAGCGGTTCGAACAGCCCGTAATAGCTCATCAGCTTGAGCATGGTGGTGCTCTCGCCGCCGGGGATCACCAGCCCATCCACCGCATTCAACTGCTCGATGGTGCGGACTTCCGCAGCCATCGCGCCGGCGCGCACGATAGCGCCGGCTGCGCCTCGAAATCGCCCTGCAGGGCGAGAATGCCGATAGTCTTCGTCCGGCGACTCCTACCAGCCGCGCGTCTGCAGCAGCTCGGACTCGTCCATCTTGCGGATGTCGAGACCGGGCATCGCGTCGCCCAGTTCCTCGCTGGCTTCCAGCAGCTTTGGGGTCGTTATAGTACGTGGCCGCCTTGACGATGGCCTTGGCGCGCGTCTCCGGATCGGAGGACTTGAAGATGCCCGAGCCGACGAACACGGCCTCGGCGCCGAGTCTGCAGACCAGCGCGGCGTCGGCCGGCGTGGCGATGCCGCCGGCGGAGAAGTTCGGCACCGGCAGCTTGCCGTGTGGCGTGGACGTACTCCACCAGTTCGAGCGGCGCCTGCAGCTTCTTCGACTCGGCCATCAGCTCTTCGCGGCCGAGCACGGTGAGCTGCTTCATCTCTTTGATGATGGTGCGCATGTGGCGCACGGCTTCCACGATGTTGCCGGAGCCCGCCTCGCCCTTGGTGCGGATCATGGCCGCGCCCTCGGCGATGCGCCGCAGCGCCTCGCCCAGGTTGCGGCGCCGCACACGAACGGCACCTTGAAGTCGCGCTTGTCGATGTGGTGTTCCTCGTCGGCCGGCGTCAGCACTTCGCTCTCGTCGATGTAATCGACCTCGAGCGCCTCCAGCACGCGCGCCTCCATGAAGTGGCCGATGCGGCACTTGGCCATCACCGGAATGGAGATCGAGGCCATGATCTCCCGCATCTTCCTGATGGGGGCCATGCGAGCCACGCCGCCTTCCTTGCGGATATCGGACGGAACGCGTTCCAGCGCCATCACCGCGGAAGCGCCGGCCCTTTCGGCGATCTCCGCCTGCTTGGCGTCGGTGACGTCCATGATGACGCCGCCCTTGAGCATCTCGGCCAGTCCGACCTTCACGCGGAATGTTTCATCGAGGTAGTTCATAACCGTTTTCCCTTCTGACAATTTCGTTCGCTTACACCATCGCCGGGGCCAGTCCGGCGGATCGCACCGGCCGGGCGTGCCCGATCTCTTCCTGAAAAACTTCTCCGAGCCGGCTGATTCCTTCACGGATGTGAGCAGGATCCAATCCGGCAAAACTCAGTCTGAGAGAGCTGCGCGCTTCGCGCGTGACCGCGAAAAGCGGCCCCGGCAGGTAAGACACTCCACGTCCCGCGGCTCTGCCAAGCAGCATTGTGGCGTCCAGCGCAGCCGGCAGATCAACCCAGAGGTTCACTCCGCCTTCCGGGCGCGTGAACGCCGAGCCCGCGGGCAGATGCGCCCCGCATGCGGCAAGCACTGCTTCCAGCCGCGCCGAGCCGGCTCGAATGATCTTCTTCTTGTGACCATCCATGCGGCCGCTTTCGAGAAAGCGCAGCAGCACGGCCTGCGCAAGTTGATCGGAGTGCAGGTCTGCAAGCTGCTTCCGCTCGGCCAGCTTCTGAATCACCGCCGAATGCGCCAGAATCCAGCCCACCCGCAGGCCTGGAAATGCCAGTTTCGACAGGCTCTTGATGCGGATGACCAGGCCCGACCGGTCGAGTTCTTTGAGAGTCGGCAGAGGAGCGCCCAGATAGCGCAAGTCCCCGTAGATGTCGTTCTCGACAACAGGCAGGCGCGCCGCTTCGGACATCGCCAGCAGGCGCCGCCGCGCGCCTTCGGGCATCGTTGCTCCCGTCGGGTTCTGGAAGTTCGGCGTGACGACGAGCAGCCGTGGCCGCAACCGCGCGATGGCTCTCTCCAATGCGTCGAGATCGATGCCGCTCGCCGTCACCGGGATGCCGGCCACCTTGCCTTGTCCGCGCTGAAAGACGTTCTTGAGTCCGGGATAGATGGGGTCTTCGACGAGCACCGTATCGCCCGGCGCGACCAGCAATCTCTCAAGCAGGTCGAGAGCCTGCTGGCAGCCGCTGGTGACGATCAGATCGTCATCGCCCCTCACCAGGGACTGCGCACGGGCGTCATCGAGCAGAAATCGTCTGAGAGGCGCGTAGCCGAATGGCGATCCGAGTTCGAGTATTTGCCGTGCATGATGCTTCAAGGCTTCTTCGCAGGCCGCGCGGAAGTCGGCCGTCGGAAAAAACTCGGAGGCCGGCCGTGAACTGTCGAAACGGAATTCGACGTCTTCCTGCGTCGTTGCCTGTTCCTGTTGGGACCCTAGTCGATCAGCCCAGGTCCAGGGCAATGATCCTCCCGCGGCCGTCTCCTGCCGCGCCCCGGCAACGAAACTGCCGCGACCCACCTGGCCCGTGATCAGCCCGGAGTTCTCAAGAATCTCGTAGGCTGCCGCCACCGTGGCTCGATTGAGCTTGAGCTGCGCCGCCAGTTCCCTTGTCGCAGGCAGGCGGTCTCCAGTGCGGAGGTTCCCTTGCTCGATCTCCAAGCGCAGCATTGAAGCCAACTGGCGGTAGATCGGTTCACCGCCAGTTGAATCGAAAGAACGGAGAGACAGAGCGGAGCTCGCCTGCATTCGCTCAGCAGTATACCAAATTGGGTGGCTTGCACATTGGCTGGATTGGCCTACTTGGATGGTTCCGGGGCGTCGGCTGTTGCCACCGTCCTGATGCGCACGCCCGCCTCACCGAACAACTCGACGACCTTGGCGAACTGCTCGCTGTACATAGGGCCGCTGTATTGCTGATAGCGCGTGTCGTCGACGACAACTTCTACTATCCCCGCCTGCACGATGCCTCGGGCACAGTCCATGCAAGGCATCAGGTCGGCGTAGATGGAGCAGCCTTCCAGCGGAGTGCCGGCGCGGGCGGCATTGTAAATCGCGTTCCGCTCCGCATGCTCAATCCACAGGTACTTGGTGGGCCGCTCGAAGCGCTCCGGCTTGTCGTCGCGGATGTGGCGGGGCAGGGAATTGTAGCCGGTGGAGCGGATCTCGTGAGCCGGGCCCACGATGACACAGCCCACCTTGGTCGACGGATCTTTGCTGCGCATCGCCACAACGCGGCAGATCTCCAGAAAATAGTGGTCCCAATCCGGCACAGCAGCCATGGGGTAGAGGATACCGCCAACCGGGGAGAGCTTGTCAGACCGGGCCGGCGATGCCGCCCCGGCGGCAGAATTCGCGGCCGAGCTCCGTCAGCTTCTCAACGCCCAGTATGTCGCGCGCCAATCCGAACAGTACCCGCTCCTCCACCGCGAAATGCTCGCGGGTTACCTCGATCAACTGCCGCATCTGCGCACGCGCCAGCGCGGCGTCCGTTTCCTCGTGCATGCCCTCCAGCAATCGGCGCTGTTGCTCATGCTCGTTCTCCATCGCTTCCAGCGTGTCGGAGACGCCGCGCTGTGCTCGAGGCAATGCGCAGAACAGAAGCATGTCCTCTTCCACTGCATGGCTCCGCATCAGGCACTCCACCCATTCGGCGGCATGCCGAATCTCTTCGAGGCTCATCGTTGGCAGCCGCTTCTCCAATCCGCGAAAGAGAGACAGGATGGCCGCGTGCTCGCCAAGCAGCAAGGTCACCACATCGGGAGTCGTGTAAACAGGCAAATCGAGATCCTTTGGTCTTGTTTGATTATCTTGCCACAGTGCTTGCAATATGCCAATAGGGTGAATCTCGACGAGCTCTGCCTGAAGGGTCCTCCACGGCGGTTTGGTACGATACCGATTTACTGACAATGTGGAGGCGGGAACGAGTTCTGGCCCTGTTCGCCGCGGTCGCGCTTCTGGCGCCTGACGCGGCTGAAGGGCAGCGTCGGAAGAAGACCGAGGAGGAACTGACGCAGGTGCTCGTGATTCCTCCCGAGCCTCCTTCGGTTGTGACGGCCGAAACCGCGCGCCTGGCGTTTCTTGTCACGCCGATGACAGCCAAGGGGCTGCTCTCGCAGCAGACGCGCGACGCGGTGAAATGGCTGGCCGGACAGTCCCGCGGACGCCGTGTCGTGAAGGTAAGGGCGTTCGTGGCCGGCACCGGCGACCAGCGGCGAGTGCCGGCAATTGTCAGCGAGGAGTTTGTCGAGCGCAAATTGTCGCTGCCCGCGGTGACTGTGGTCCAAGTTGGCGCCCTGCCGATGGAGGCGTCTCAAGTCGTTCTCGAGGCCACTCTGGAAGAGAAGAAGCCTCTCAACACGGAAGGCCTGGCATTCATCTCGGGCCAGGTTTCGCGCCCGGCCGAGGGCGAGGCTGGCCTCAAGGAGGCCACGGCGCGATCGGCCGACCTGTTGAAGCGCGCCTTGGATGCCGCGGGCGGATCGGTGATGCTGCGTGTCTCCTGCTTTCTGACTTCGCTCGATGACGCGGCCGAAGCGCGCGCCGCGGTCGCCTCGCGATTCCCCACTGTGCCCTTGCTCTTCGTGCAGACACAGAGGACGGCCCGCGAGCGGATGGTTGAGTGTGAAGCCGTCGCGCGGCTGAAGACCGCGCCTTCGCAGGAGCTTGCATTCCTGAATCCCGAAGGTTTGGCCTCGTCGAAGATGTACTCGCAGGTCGCGCTCGTCAGGTCGCCGCGATTGGTCATTACCGCGACGCAACTTGCGTTCCGCTACTCCGAGGACGACGCCCGGTTGGCCTTCACTCGCCTGGAGAAGACGCTCGATGGCGCCAAGTCTTCGCTCAAGCGCGGGGTGATGATGAACTCATACCCGCTCTCCGGCCAGATGGCCGAAATGATCAGAAAGGTCCGCTTCGACTGGTTGGACGCCGCTCGTCCCCCGGCTTCAACCATGCTGCCTTTCGAAGGTTTGCCGTCGATGGACGCGAGCTTCGCCATTGAAGTCGTTTCCGTTGGTGCATTACAGTAACGCAGTGAAGTGAAAGGACTCATCCATGTCTGATAAATACGTCGTGACCTTTGGCGAGATCATGCTCCGCCTCGCCCCTCCAGGATTTGAGCGCTTCTTCGTCTCGCCCTCCATGCAGGCGACCTTCGGCGGCGGCGAGGCCAACGTCGCCGTCAGTCTCGCCAACTACGGACTCCCCACGCGATACGTCACCGCGCTGCCCGCCCCAGGCCACCCTGCCACCGATGGCTTCCTGTTCCAGATGCGCGGCTTCGGAATCGACGTGTCGAAGATTGCCTTTAAGACCGGCCGCTTCGGCATCTACTTCGTCGAGTCCGGCGCCAACCAGCGGCCCAGCAAGGTCATCTACGACCGCGCCAACTCCGCCATCGCGCTTGCCGGACCCGGCGACATCGACTGGAAAGACGTCTTCGCCGGCGCCGGCTGGTTCCACGTCACCGGCATCACGCCCGCCCTGTCGCAATCGTGCGCCGACCTCACCATCGAAAGCGTCAAGACCGCGCGGGAAATGGGGCTGACCGTCTCGTTCGACCTCAACTACCGCAAGAACCTCTGGAAGTACGGCAGGAAGACCGAGGAGGTGATGGGTGAAGTCGTGAAGTACATCGACGTCGCCATCGCCAACGAAGAGGATTGCCAGAAGGCGCTCGGCATTTCCGTGGAAGGCGTGGATGTGCACTCCGGCGCGCTCGACACCGCCAAGTATGAAGCCTTGTCGAACAAAGTCCTGGCGGCGTATCCTAATCTGAAGACGATCGCCATCACCCTGCGCGAGTCCAAGAGCGCTTCGCACAACGGCTGGTCGGCCTGCCTGAACGATCGCAAGGAATTCCATCTGAGCCGCCACTACGACATCACCCACATCGTCGACCGCGTCGGCGGCGGCGACGCCTTTGGCGGCGGGCTCATCTACGGACTGCTCAAACTCGGCTCGCCGAAAGACGCGCTGGAATTCGCCGTGGCTGCCTCCTGCCTCAAGCACTCCATCCCCGGCGATTTCAATCGCTTCACCCGCGCCGAGGTCGAGGCCTTGCTCAAGGAGGGCGGCAGCGGGCGTGTTCAGCGCTAGCTGGCCGCTGTTCCTGATCCTTCTGGCTCTGTGCGCGAGCCTCGCCCAACAGGCTCGCGCGCAAACCTGGCCCGGCACTCCCCAGGCAGCTTCGCTGGCGCCCCTGTCCGCTGAACAGCGCGGATTGTGGTTTGCCAACCAGTCGTTTGGCGTCGAGAGTTGGGCCGCTGGCGTTTTCAACACATCCATCCGGCAGGCGCGCAACAGCCCCGAAGAGTGGGGGCAGACCTGGGATGGCTACGGCCGCCGCTTCGCGACCCGCATGGCCAGCAACGCCATCGGCAATATGTCGGAGGCGTTCATCGGCAGCTTCTGGGGTGAGGATCCCCGCTATCCCAAGATCGGCCAGGGTCCCTTCGGCCCGCGCATCAAGCAAGTGCTCAAGATGACGGTGATCGCGCAAAACCAGGACGGCCGCTACATGCCCGCCTACGCCCGCTATGCCGGCACGATTATCGCCTCGCAGACGACCAGCCTCTGGCGCCCTCCCAGCGAAAACACCCAACTGGACGGACTGCAGCGCGTCGCCAACCGCGCCATGTTCCGCATTTTCACCAACTTCATGGACGAGTTTGGCGGAGACATGAAACGGAAACTCACCCGCAAGAAGCAACGTCCCTAGTCCAGCCCGCCCCCGACTCCGTATAATCAGGACAGGAACATGGTTTCACGCAGGCACCTTCTACTGGGATCGGTCGTCGGCCCCCGCCTTGGCCTCGGGTCAACCGCCGAAGCCGGAGGTTGCCGCCAGCCAGGAGGCTTTCAAAGCCGCCGTCAGCGAGGTGATCGTGCCGGTCACCGTGACCGACGATAAGGGCAAATTCGTCACCAATCTCGACAAGGCCGATTTCCAGCTTCTCGACGAGGGCAGGACGCAGACCATCTCGTTCTTCACGCGCGAGCGCAACCAGCCCGTTGTTATCGGCTTCCTCGTCGATCTCTCCAACGCCTCCAAGCTCCGCTGGAAGGAGTTCGTAGAGGCCATTCAGGACCTCGTGCTGGCCTGCATGGAGCCCGAGAACAAGAACAAGCGCGATCAGTACAGCGGCTACCTCGTCGGTTACTCAACCCAGGCCGAACTGCTCGTCAACACCACCAACGATCCGGAGAAACTGCTCGACAAGATCCGCAAGATGAAGGCCGGCGGCGGTGCAGCCCTCTATGACGCCGTCTACATGGCCTGCACCAGCCGCACCCTGGTCAAGGGCGAACCCATCGAGCCGCGCCGCGTCATCATCATTGTCGGCGACGGCCACGACACCGCCAGCAGCAAGAGCCTCAACCAGGTGCTTGAGCTTGCCCAGCGCAACCTCGTCACCATCTATGGCGTATCCACCGTCAGTTTCGGCTTCAACGTCGAGGGCGAATCGAACCTGAAGCGCCTGGCCGAATCCACCGGCGGCCGAGTCGTCTATCCATTGGAAGATGTCTACAAGGACGTCAGCGGGTACCTCTCAACACCGTCGGATGAGGGCAACTATGCGCTCAAGGTCGGGACCGGCGGTTACGCCAGCGCCATCATGCGCGGAATCGTCAACGCCATCGCAGCCACCGCCGGCGAGATCCAACTCCAGTACATACTGCGGTACGTGCCCGTCGACACCGATGTCGCCAAGGCCTTTCGCCGGATCGAGGTGCGAGTCAACGTCCCGAACGTCAAAGTGCGAGCTCGCGAGGGATATTTTCCCTACACCCCTTAACCGCCCTTCCGATAAGCTCATAAAAGCCATGCCCACCGCCCTCCGCCCATCGAGCTTCGCCGCATGGAAGCCCGTCTCCTGCGGGCACTGGATGAACCCTGCGGAGTGGTGGTCTTCGACTCGGAATCCGGCCAGGCCGCGTTTCGGTTTCGCCGCGACTGGAGCGAGTTTGCAGGGGAAGAAGCGTCCACACTGCAAGCACTTGCGGCCGATTTTGAAACGAAGTTCCAGGAACTGGGAGCCCAGTCCTTCTTCGCCTGGGTCGACTCTTCTCTATCCCTCTCCTTTTCCGTGGACGACAAGGCGGAGGTGCTCGGCAGAAACGTCGAAACCACCGCTCAGGCGCTCTACCGCCGCCAAATCCATACCAGGCCCCTGGAGCGCGTTACCCACCTCCCTCTCTACTCGATTCGCGCTGCCGCCGGCGGCTTCGGCCCGGACGCTGAAAATGAAATCGAGGAATGGGTCGAGGTGCACGGCCAGCAAGTCCTGCGCCAGGACGAGTTCGTTCTACGCATCACCGGACGCTCCATGGAACCCGATATCCCCGACGGCGCGCTTTGCCTGTTCCGCCAATACTCGGCGGGCACTCGCGCGGGCAAGATTGTCCTCGTCCAGCGCGTCTCCGAGTCTGATTCCGGCGGCGAAGTCACCATCAAGCGCTATTCGAGCGAAAAGGAAGCGGCCGAAGGAAGCTGGAAGCACACCCGGATCGACATGCACCCGAAGAATCCCGAGTTCTCCGATTGGCAGCTCGATGAGACGGAACGCAACAAAACAATAGCCGTTTTCGTCCGCGTCCTCGAAGAACCCCTGGACTGACTCTCCGGTCCGGCAAGACGCAGGGTGAGCCCTGAAACCTCGTCCCGATTCGGGGACTCATACTGGGGAACGGAATAATGGTACTCTATAGATGACTCTCCGCGCCTTTGCGGGGGGCGCCTTCCAGCCGACGCTTCTGGGTTGATCCACAGCGCAGTCTGACAAGGAGCGATCGAATCAAAGGACAACCCAACATGAAGATTTTCGTTGGCAATCTGAGCTATCAGACAACCCAGGACGACCTCAACGCAGCTTTCTCCGCCTACGGCGCAGTCGAGAGCGTTAACATCATCACAGACCGTGACACCGGTCAGCCGCGCGGCTTCGCTTTCGTCGAAATGCCGGAAAACCGCGACGCGCAGAACGCGATCCAACAGTTGAACGGCGCCGAGCTCAATGGCCGCGCGCTGAACGTCAATGAAGCCCGGCCCAAGCCTGCGGGCGGCGGCGGCGGCTACGGCGGCGGCGGTGGCCGTGGCGGTGGCGGTGGTGGACGCGGCGGCAGCGGCGGTGGCGGCGGTCGCGGCCGCTGGTAATCGCCTTTACTGTCAACAACCAGCGCTGGAGCGCTGCCAACCTTATCACTGATAGGAAGAACTATGCCTGGACGCGGACCTCAAACCTTTAAGAAACGTCAGAAAGAACAACAAAGGAAGGAACGCCAACAGGAGAAGTTCGCCAAGCGTCTCCAGCGCAAACAAGAAAACCTCAACCCCGAGCCGCCCGAGCAGGAAAACGAAGATGCTCCCAGCGACTCACAAGAAGAGTCGGCGGCTCATACGAATAGTGAACATCTGACGTTCTGAGCAGTTTCCCGCCTCTCAATCACTCCACGCCCTCGACAATTTATCCCTCTCACCAGCCCGCTTGACCGAACTGACTCAATGAACGAATTTTCAGAACTGAACTTGTGCTCCGCTTTGCGGACTAATCTGGCAAGGCATGGCTTTGTCAAACCCACACCCGTGCAGGAACAGGCTATCGAGCCCGCCCTCGAAGGGCGCGACATCGTCGCCACTGCGCAAACCGGCACCGGCAAGACCCTTGCCTACGCTCTGCCTTTGATCCAGAAACTCTGCGCCCAGGCCAACCGCCCCGGCGTCAAAGCCGTCATCCTGAGCCCCACCCGCGAGCTCGCGATCCAGATTCACGAGGCCTTCATCCAACTTGCCGCCGGCACGCAGGTCACTGCTGCCGTCGTCGTTGGCGGCGTGCACGAAAGCCAGCAGCTCCGCGCGATCAAACGCGGCGCTCATGTGATCATCGCCACCCCCGGCCGCCTGTGCGATTTCCTCGACCGGAAGCTCGTCCCGCTTGCCGGCGTCACCACCTTCGTCCTCGATGAAGCCGACCGGATGCTCGACATGGGCTTCCTGCCCTCCATCCGGATGATCATCAAGGACCTCCCCGAGGTGCGCCAGACGCTGCTGTTCTCGGCCACCCTCGACAAGTCCGTC
The DNA here is from genome assembly GCA_963714395.1 of Bryobacteraceae bacterium. Taxonomy (GTDB): domain Bacteria; phylum Acidobacteriota; class Terriglobia; order Bryobacterales; family Bryobacteraceae; genus JACADU01. Next base: position 52,911 of record CAVQOO010000011.1, on the reverse strand, counting down.
GCGCATCTCATCGAACAGTCCGTCCACAACCCCGTCCGCATCACCGTCGGCACGGCCACCAAGCCTGCCGAACAGGTGAACCTGCACGTCTACGAGGTTGAAACCGACCGCAAGTTGCCGTTGCTGACCAACCTGCTTGCCGAAGAGCGCGGTGCGTTCCTCGTCTTCGCCCGCACCAGGCGCGCCACCGAACGCCTGGCCAAAAGCCTCGTGATGGCCGGCGTCAAAGCCGCCCGCATTCACGGTGACCGGACGCAGGGCCAGCGCAACCAGGCCCTCAACGGCTTCAAGGACGGCACCTACCGCGTCCTGGTCGCCACCGACGTCGCCGCCCGCGGCATCCACGTCGACGGCATCGCCCATGTCGTGAACTACGATCTCCCGCAGGCTCCAGAGGACTTCATCCACCGCGTCGGCCGCACCGGCCGCGCCGGCGCCATGGGAACCGCTTCCACTTTCAGCACTCGCGGGGAACGCAGCGAAATCCGTCGCATCGAGCGGGCGCTCAGCGTCCGGCTCCTGCCGCAAACAGTCCCGGCCCATGCCGTCGCAGTGCCAGTCCGCGCGGTCAGCCGCTCCGGTCTCGAATGCCCCGGCCGCTGCCCATCACCGGCATGAACCGGCCCGCAGTGAAGGCCCTCGCCGAACCGAAGGTCCCCGTCGCACAGAAGCCGCCGCCGGACGCCCGGCCGGCAAGGCCTTCCGCAGCTTCAGCGACAAGCGCCGACGCTACTAAGAGCCACTGTCGTTCTTCAAAACAAAACCCGCGCCCGGGGTGACCGGACGCGGGTTTTTGCATTTGGCACTCGGCCTCTTGATCAGAACATCAGCCGCAGACCAAGTTGCATCGTTCGGTTTCCGCTCGCGCCCCGGATCAGTCCGAAGTTCGCGTCGTTCACGTTCGTGTTCGGGTTGTTGTACTGCCAGCTCGGCGAGTTCGGCAGCGAGAAAGCCTCCGCTCTCAACTCGACCTGGAACCTCTCGCTGATGCTGATCGTCCGGAACAGCGAAGCATCCAGGTTGAAGAACTTCGGCCCCGAAGCAGAGTTCCGTCCGACGTTGCCGAACGTGTTCGCCGCCGGTGTGGAGAATACCTTCGTGTCGAACCAGGGGCTGTCGTTGATGCCGCCCAGAACGGTGTATTCGCCGCTCACGTTCGGTGTCTGCGCGTTGCCAGGAGCGTTGTTCGGGGCCGACGAACTGAAGTTGATCGCACTGCCGCTCATTAGCGTCAGGATGCCGTTCAACTGCCAGCCTCCCAGAATCCAGGCGCCCGCGCCAGACTGCATCCAGCGCCGGCCCTTGCCGAACGGCAGTTCGTAGATGTAGCTCTGAACAAAAGTCTGCCGCCTGTCGAATCCGGCCCGCGCCCAGTTCCTTTCGGGATTGATGTACCACGCCGGACCGCCGTTGTCGTCGCCGCCGTAGGCCATCGCACGGCTCCATGTGTAGGCGGTCGTCAGCAGGAACCCGTTGGAGTACCGCTTGTCCACCTTCACCTGAAGACCGTTGTATTCGTTGTCGCCGGACACAAACCGCAGGTTGGTGTCCACGTTGCGGCCGAACCTGGCAAAGTACGGCCTGCCGGCCGCGCCCGCGCCTAGAACCATTCCGGCATTCAGGTTGTACGGAGTCGGAATCCGGATGCCCTTGTTGCCGACGTAGGCCGCTTCGAACGTGAAGTTCATCGGCAGCGCCCTCTGGTAAGCGACGTTCCACGACTGCACGTAGCCTTCGCGGAACTTGGTGTTGATCACGTCATACACCTGGTTCTGCGGGTTCGTAATGATGCCGTTGGTCGGAATCGTCGCCGCAATCGGCGCGGGGAACCCGTTGGCCAGCGACGCAGTCCGCCCGTCCGGCAGCCTGGCCGCCACGAACGCGTTCAGCGAATTGAACGTGTTGTTCTGCTTGATCGGGTAGTTGTAGGCATACGTGTTATCAGCGAACGGGATGTAGCTGATGCCACCCCCGATCCGGAACACGTCCTTATCCGTCATGCGGTAGGCCACACCTAGGCGTGGAGCAAAGTTGGAGTAAGTCGACTGCATCCCGAAGTTCATCGGAATGTCGCCGTACCCCGCTACGAACAACTGGTTCAGGTCCGCGTCGTAGTTCGAGAAGCCGCCGGCGAATCTAGGCGTGGCCGGCTGGTAGTACTCCCATCGCAGCCCCAGGTCGAGTGTCAGCTTAGGGCTGATCTGCCACTTGTCGTGGACGTAGAAGAAATACTGCGTCTGCCGCCAGGCAGGGAAATCCACCGCCAGATCGCGCCCCGTGTCGTTCGGCAGGTCCAGCAGGAAACTCGCGAACGCATTGGCGAAGCCAGCCGTGGTCGAGTTGCCAGCCCCGCAGTCCGCGCTGCAACTCGTCTGGCCCTGGCGGAAGCGGAAAATGCCGCGCGGATTCTGCGTCTGCGTCTGCAGCAGATCGTCGCGCAGCCGGCGGATGTCGGCGCCCCACTTGGTGGTGTGTGAGCCCCACGTCTTGGTCCAGGTATTGACGAAGTTGAAGTTCGTCTCCGACCGGATCCACGGCAGGGACGCGGAATATCCAACCACCGGGTTCGAAAAGCCCGAAATGTCCACGTTCACCAAACCGCTGGTCCAGTCGTCCAGGTTGACTCCGGGGATCCCCATCTCTTCGCTCGCCTTGGTTCCGTAGTCCACCTGCTTGGCGTCGTTGCGGTAGCGGTTCACTCCCAAACGGAACTCCGCGATGAGCGCCTGTCCGAAGACCCGGTTGTAGTTCACCGCTCCGTTCTGCGCCTTCATCACGCCGTCGCCCTGAAAACCCCCGCCATGAGGTCCGCCCGCGGCGCCGAACGATGGAGGATCGTACACCGTCGGACGCTGGAAACTGTAGCGCACGCTCAGTCGGTCATTGTCCGTCCAGTTGTGGTCCACCTTCACGTCGAAGCTGTCCGTGTCCTTCACGAGCATTGAGTTGTACTCGTAATTGATGCCCGTGCCGGACAGCGTTGGTGCCGGCAGTAGGGCCAGGATCTTCTTCGGTATAGGCATGATCCGTGCATCCGGAATCCTGTTGCCCGCGAATGGCGTCCTTCCTCCGCCGGAAGCGTTGCCCGTCAGCGGATCGTAAATCAGCGTCTGGCCGGAAAAATCGCCGGCTCGAAATGCCGGGGTCGGAATCGTCAGCCGGTCGGTCTGCCCGCGGTGATCCGTTACCCGCAGATAGTCGCCGAAGAAGAACGTCTTGTTCTTGATGATCGGGCCGCCGAATGTCCCGCCGAAATAGTTGTAGACCGTCAGCGGCTTGGTCGACGTCAGAAACGCCTTCGCGTTCAGCGCGCTGACTTGATTAAACCAGAAGCCGCTGCCGTGGAAATCGTTCGTTCCCGACTTCAGCAGAACGTTGGTCACCGCCCCGCCCGCTCGCCCCAGCGAAGCCTCGTAGTTGCTCGTCGTGATGTCCGCGGTCTGCAACGCTTCGATTGGCGGAATCAGCGCCGTCAGCAAACCTGTCCGATGGTTGTTATCGATACCCTCCAGTTGGACATTGTTGGCCATGCGCGATTGCCCGTTCACCTGCGTCGACAGGCTGTCCTGCGAGTTGAAGAACACCGAGTGCGGGCGGAACGCACGCGTCGTCCCCGGCACCAGGTTCAGCAGGCTCTGGAAATTCCGGTTCGTACCGAGCGGCATGTCAGCCAGTTGCTGCGTTTCGATCTTGCGGCCCGTGTCTGTGCGGTCGGTTTGCAGCAGCGCCGCCTCGGCCGTGACCTCAATTACCTCGGTCACTTCACCCGTCTGCAGTTGCATGTCGACGCGGACCGTCGTGTTGACCAGCACGTCTACGTTGACACGCACGCCCTTCTTGAAGCCGGGTTGTAGAATGCTCACCGTGTACGTGCCCGGCTGCAAATCGGAAAAAGCGTAATATCCCGCTGCCGTTGTCTCAGACGCCCGGTTGACGCCGGTTCTCTCTTCGAAAATGCTTACTTTGGCCCCGGGCACCACGGCTCCCGACGGATCGGTAATGGTGCCAAGGAGAGTTCCTGTTACCGCCTGGCCAAAGGCCGCGGGCGTGATGAGAATCAGAGCAGACAATGCTCCCAGTGTTTGGACAAACCTCATACCCAGACCCCTTTCGTGTCAGAATTTATCGCTTCCGCGCCACGAAGTCACACTAGCCAGAAGGTCTTACGAGACCCTCTTGGCCACCCACTCGATGGTCTGCCCGCCCCCCGGGACTTCCACCGAGAACTTGATCTCACTTCCAGACACCTTGCCCTTGTAGTTCAGCTTCATCTCGTTGTCTTCGAACTTCACGTTGATCGTGAAAGTCAGCGTATCGCCGTCGAGCTTCCCATCGGTGATCGCAGACTTGCCAAACATTGAGCTGACCGTTTCGCCCGTCACCGTTGCCCCGTCCTGTTTGAAGACAAACGTCCTTTCCATCTGCCCGTTCGGCCCTTCAGCCGTCGCTTTCCAGTTGCCGCTGACATCGGCGCCCAGTGCCGTTGCCGCGAGAGTCAGAATCAGCAGGAGTGTCTTTACCATGGATGGAGTCTCTCCTACTCCCGCCCCCGCGTCAAGACCATTCGCCCGACCGTTCGTCCGACACTGGGAACTATGGACCTGACCATCCGCCGCGCGACTTCCGCCGACGGCCCAAACATCCACGCGTTGACTGCATCGGTTCATCCTGCGCGCGTGCCGGACGAACTCGACGGCCGCCGCGGTTTCCTGATGAGCCTCCACGCCGCCGAGACCTATTCCTCCCGCGCTGCTTTGTCAGACCTGTGCTTCGTCGCCGACGCCGGCAATGACCTCGCCGGATTTCTCACCGCCTATCCCTCATCCCTCTGCGCCTCCTGGTACCCGCCCGATTCCGGCTACTCTTACGCGATTGCCCATGCCGGCCCCGATTGTGTACTCCTCGATCAGATCGCCGTCTCGCCTTCACATCGAAAACTCGGCGTCGCCACCCGCTTGTATGCAGCCTTCGCCGCCGCCTGCGGACCCCGCCCTGTCGTCCTCGACATAGCGCACGCTCCCGTCGCCAATCTTTCGAGTCTGAGATTCTTCCGCGACCAGCGGGGCTACCGAATCCTCCGCGAATTCCCGTCCGCCGGATTCGTCTATGGCGTCTACATGGCCTCCCGGCCGTGATCACGCGTTCCGCAGAATTACTTACTCCCGCGGAATCAACAGTATAAACCGCCTCCGTCCGGCCTGGGCTTGGATGTCAGCCGCTAAAATATTCGTGGGGAACAACTCGCCGGCCGGCAAGCCCCGAACGTCAGTCGAAGATCGACAAGCTGACCGACCACCACCCGCGGGCGCCTTCGGGCCTGCTCATGGGTGGAAGTAGGGGGCCGGACCCGCCCATGGGGTTCGCGCTACGCAAAGAACGCTGCCAACGGCTTCGGCCTGAGGATATAGCTGGCTCAAAGTAAGACGTTCGACAAAAGAAATTCTCCGGAGACCCCCCAGTGGGTAGGGTCTCCGGGGGGCGGCTTAACTAACTGTTCAAACCGCGGCCACCAGCCGCATTACTTTGGATCGCCCCAACCAGACGCCTTGGGCTTTGCACCCAAATCGTCCAGGACGAATCGCACCATCGCCTCCAGCAGCGCAGCTCGCGGGTAACTCGGCTTGTCCTTTTCGAACGCCAGAGCTATGCCCAGATGGTCCGTCAGTGCCGCGCCCAGGTAGGTCGACTCCGGCACGATCGCGTCCGTCTTCAGCAACTGCCCGTCATTCTGCTTGTCCCACGCCGAAAGCATCCTGTAGCTCTGCACCGTTGTCTTCGACGCCCGCTCTTCGCTCGTCAGACGCAACCAGCGAGTAAGTCTTCACGTACGGGTGCGGGTGCGCCGAGAGGAACCTCCTCCGCGCGTCCTGTTGCAGGCTCTTGAACCCCTTCGACAGATCTCCCTGGCATGGTCCCCGATTGGCCTGCTGCATGTACTTCTCAATCTGCCCCGGAAGGCTGTCGGCGATCGGCGATCCTCCCGACGCACCCGCCACGCTGACGAATGCCGCCACCTTGGCCCGCATATCCGGCGCCGAGGCCAATGCCACCTGGATGTCCGGCGTTCCCTTGCTGTAGCCCACCAGGATGATCGGACGTTTGTCCGCCTCCGTCTCCTTGCGAATCCACTCCGCGATCATCTTCGCGTTGTCCTCGCTCGAATCGTTCGGCACATTGATCAAGTCGGCCTTCACCCCGTAGCTCTCCTGCAGCACCTTCCGCCCGACCTCGAACGCCGGAGTGTCCGCCGCGCACGAACTGAAGATGCCAGGCACCACCACCACGCGATAGCCCTGAGCCGGGGCGGAAAGCGGCAGGTCTTTCTTGCCCGGATTTTCAATCCACTGCGCACACTCACCCCACTCGCCTGAGTCAGGGTTCTTCTGAGCCAGCACGGAACAGAAGTAGTCTCCAAACGCCAAGGCCTTCTGCGATTCGTCCGGTCTCATGTAAAGCACGAGAATGCGCCCGTCGGAGAAGAACTCCCCACCGTGCGCTGTCTTCGCCTTCGTCACCGTGTCCTTCGGCGTCACGAAATCCGTCTTCACGATCTGGCCGCTATTGCGCAGGCTCTCTCCGATAAACTCACGCTCCTTGTCCGTCTCCGGGTCGATCTTGTGCGTCACGCCGCCCGTCCGCTGGTCCGTATCGAAGCCGATATCGTGCGTGCCAGCACCCACCCAGAGCGTCCAGCCATCCACGTCAAACGGCGCTTTCCACACCCTGAAATGATGCCGCGCGGCCACTGTCATCAACGGATCCGAATGCGCGAAGCCGTAGTCCTGCCCCCGGTCGAATACCCTCAGCTCACTCATGGGCATTGTCAGGTAAGCCTGCTTGGAGAGACTCCCCAGCGCGCCTCGTAGAATCGAGTCCTTCACCGACTTATCGACGATTACCCATCCCATGTCGAGCAGCGCCTTCTTCATCTGCTCTTCGCTGCCCAGCAGCAGGAAGTTCACCCGGTCGCCCTCCGTCCCCGCCGGATCCACCACCCTCCTCGGGATCTTTGCCAGCACCTCCTCTGTGATCGTCGGAACTGTCCCTTTGAACTCCCCCGCGCCCGCGGCTGCTTCCGCAATCCGGCTGACCTTGAGTTTGAAGGAGCCCTCGCCCCTCGATCCCGCCGCCTGGTTCAGGCCCACATAGAGCCTCCCCGAGATCTGGATGCGGCTTTCCCGCCGCGCTCCGATAAGAAAAGGGAATGCCGCCGCACTATCGCCGATCCTTCCAATCAAGGCTCCCCGTCCAGCGCTGTTCAGCGGATAGGCCCTGATCAGATCCATCCACCCGCGCGCCAGTCCTTCCGGGCCCGCCGGCATTTTCGCGTCGGCGTATCGCAGCTCCCCCGTCGCTTCGAAAAGCCACAGTTCGCCTGCCTTGACGTCCAGGCTCGTGTCCATCCACGACGTGTCGCCTGGTATCTCAATCTCTTTCTGCTGGCCAATGACGAGGGTCCCGAATAGCAGAGCCGCCATCGTCTTGCGCATGTGGTGCCCCCATTACCGCTATTCTGACTCAGCTTCGCCGCCGCTCGCAGACTGAGTGGCAACGCCATGCAATTCCAGTTCGTGCACGAACCGGGCCCGATCCGGGTGCCGCGGCCCATGAACCACCTTCCTGCCATCTGTGCTGTATACGATCAGCGCCTCACTGTAGATGCCCAGACTGGAGAGGAATCCGCCGTACACCACTTTCGTCTCGAACGAGGCGACGTCTCGCCAGGCGATGAATACACGCCTGTACGGGAAAGGTGAATCCCGTGAAACTCCAAATTGATCAGTCCTCAAGCTCGAGGGCCAGGCCGACAACAAAAAGGCCAACACCGCAAACAGGATCGCTGTGTCGATGATCACCGGCCTGAGGGGTTGTTCAACCCAGTAGCTCGGTAGTGTCGACAACACCGACAACAAGACTCCGCAAACGATCATAGCTTTGGATCGAATCTGGGCCGGAAAGTGGACCGCTTCCGGATTGAACCGGTCGCGAAAGCTCGACACAGACCTATTGTGACAGAGCGTAGTGGAATCGGGGATCATTTGTTCCATGAGCCTTCGCGCATGGATGCTTCTCGCCGCTTCCTCCCTCTGCGCCACCTGGCTTATATTTCTCGAGTACTTGCCGCCCTTTCAGTCCGCCGGAATTCACTCTGATTTGGGCGGCTACCACTTTCCGATACTGAACTTCGCTTGGCAGGAGATTCGGCAGGGCCGCTTGCCTGTCTGGGATTCCGCCATCTATTGTGGAGTCTCTTATCCCGGCATCACCCAGGAGGCCTTGTTCTATCCACCCACGTGGCTTCTCTTTGGCGCATCGGCTCTCGGACGCGGCTTGTTGCTGAAGCACCTGGAAGTGCTGGTGATACTGCACCTCTGGGCCGGCTTTCTCTTCTGCTTCGCCTGGCTGCGCGGCCGCGTTCAGGCGCCTGTCGCTGCATTCGTTGGCGCGGCCGCCTTTGCCCTCGGTGGAATGCCCCTATCCCAGTTGCAGCACGTTGGCGTGGTCTGTTGTTACATCTGGATCCCGCTGGCGCTCGGCGCCATCGACAACGCTCGTCGCTCCGATTCGCTCCGGCCCTACCTGACCGTCGCCCTGGCTTCGGCAATGGCATTCCTCGCCGGCTACCCGGCGACATACGCTGTCTTCGTGATCTGCGTCGCCGGTTGGGCCGCGCTTGGCACGCGACCTCTGCGCCACGGCATAGCCTGTGCCGCCGCGTTGATGTTCTCTTTCCTGCTCGCAGCCGTCCAATTGCTGCCCTCTCTCGAAGCCAACGCCACGCGGTTTTCCGAAAAGTCCTACTCAGGCGGACTCATCCATGGCCCCATCACGTATCTGCTGCCCTTCCTGCCCAACTATTTCGACGGCTCCCGCCCGCCTTCCGGAGTCGTTGCCTGGGGCGACTATTTCTACCTCGGCGGCGCGGCTGTCTTCGGCTTGGGCTGCCTTGCTGCAGCGATCCTTCTGCGGCGCCAGCCTCCAGGCCTTCGAGCGCCCGCGCTCATTCTCGCCGGCGCAGTTGTCCTGATCAGCAATCCGTTCGGGGCCATCGACCCCATCGTCAGTCTCTCGCCCGATCTGGCCAGCGTTCTTCGGGAGTACAACCTGCTCCCCTGCATCACCATCATGGCCTGTTGCCTCGCTGCGCACGGCATCGATTGGTTTCTCCGATCGACCACGCTCAAGCTCCCCCTGTGGTGCACTCCTGCCGCCCTGGTGCTCGCCTTGCTTTGGTGTGCACGCCTGCTCTGGATTTGGACCCCCGGCGGGCTTGAGTTCGCATCAGGCTGGGCGACACTGCTGGACGTTGCGGCCTCTGTCGCTCTCTTCGCAGTGATCGCAACTGCAATCGCAGGAGGCCGGTTTCCCCGCCTGGCCGCGTCTGTCTTCGTGCTGCTTGCGCTAGTCGAACTCAAGAGCTTTGGCACCAATCGCCGCTTCAATGCCGAAGCCGGCCACCTCGACAAACGCTTTCGCGCCTTGCGCGACATGCGGACCGGCGGCCACACGATGGCCGGAATGGAACAGCCTGTGTTCGACAGACTTCGTGCCGATCGGCATTATCGGGTCCTCTTCATGGATGGACTGAATCCGCTCGAAGCTCACTACTATGGATTTGCGACCCCCCAGGGCTTTGAAGCCAGCCTGCCCGCCCGATACCGCGAAAAGGTCGCGAGCTACACGGCGTGGCGGACCAACCGCCTGTTTGAACCTGACCTCCAGGACGAGCGCTTCTTTCGCGACTTCGCCGTCCGCTACCTGATTTGCCTCTCCGAGGGAGCCACGGCCCGACGCGCGGCGAGTCTGCCCCATCTGCGTGCGCTGGGCGGCGAAGGCCATTTTTACAGGGTCTTCGAATACACCGGCGCCGAACCGTCATACCGTTGGACCGGCGACGTCACACCCGTTCAGTGGCTGCCCGCCCGCCGCGTCTTTGACGTTGCCTCGGAGTCAGCAGGCAGCTTCGCTCTGCTCGAACAGAACCTGCCCGGTTGGACTGCGACGGTCGACGGCAAGCCCGCTGCCATCGCCGCCTTCAATGATGTCTTCCAATCCGTCGCCGTCCCCGCCGGCTCGCATCGTGTCGAGTTCTCCTATCAATCCGGGCCCGTCCGCATCGGCGGATTGGTCAGCATGATCGCCATGGCGGCCTTCATTGCGGCTTGGCTGTATACCGGTAGATCTCGAACTGGATAACCCCGTGCTCGTCTCGAACTTCTTCCAGCACAGTCTTCACCAGCCCTTGCGTTCCGGCCCAGTTGTCCAACCGCACGTTCAGATCCGTGAAAAGCATTTTGCTCTGGGGGTGTGTGACGACAAGCGTCGATGGCAGCTTCAGCTTCTCCAGTCGGGGATCGCCCGCGCTTCGCTCGACCTCGGCGGCAACTGAATCGCTTGCCGGCAGGATGGGCAACCGGCCGGCACCGAGAAACCGCAACGGGCACAATATGCCCCAATCGACGACGAATATGTCCTGCGGCTTGCGGCGCTCGAGTGAGCGCACCAGGTCTTTCGAGGCCAAGGTCCACTGGCCTGCAGGGCCTGCTGTCTGCGCGCGTTGAATGTAAAGCAGTGTGATCGACAGGCTGGAAATCACCACCGCCGCCGCACACACCCAGGTAGCTCTTTCGGGGATCCTGCCCCGCGCGGCAAGCCCGGCAGCGCCGGTCGCGATGATCAACTGAGGCAGCGGCCACATCAACACGGTATGGTGGGCGGATCCTCCCGCATTTCTCATTGCAGACATCGCAATGAACGAAACCACGAGCGCTGCCGTCAACGCCAACGCCTTTCGCCAGTAAACTCCCAGGAACGGAATCGCTAACAGCGCCGCGATCAGCGCGTAGCCCTGCCAACTTCCGCGTGGAAGGTCCGGCATGCCTGTGTTATCCACGAGAAACCCGAGCAGCGCCCTTCCGTCGAAGGAAAACTGGAGCGCCAACAATTTGGAGCCCAGACTCTCCAAATCAAGACCTCGCGAAGCTCTGAACGTCCCCCAGTCCGAGCGCAGGTTGTATCGCAGGAAGAGAGTCGCACCGGCTGCGGCAGCCGCAAGCGCCGGCGCCCAGAGTTTCGGCTTGCTCCATGACCGCACGAATCCGCCCGGCCAGGCCAGCGCCACCGCCGCCAACAACCCCACAAGCAACCACAGAAAGCTAACCTTGTCCCATACTCCCAGTCCGCAGCAGAGTCCTGCGCCAACCGCGCAACTCCACCTGCCGTTCTCATGAGCTCGAATAGCCGCCAGCACCATCAGCAGTACCAGCAGATGCTGCAATGCCACAGGCCCCCAGTCGAACACGCCCGTCAGCAGGAAGATCGGGTCCACCGCCAGCAATGCTGCCGCCAGCGCAGCAAATTCCGCTGGTATGAACCGCCTGCCAATAAGGAATGTCAACCAGATCGACAGCGCTCCCATCAATAGAACCGGAACGCGCAATGACCACAAGTCCGGCGCCGCCACCCAGAACACGGCCTTGTAGAGATAGATCTTCAACGCCCCGATATAGGGCATGAGCATGAAAGGGATATCTGGATTGCGATGGCTCGTGGCCTCGATGTATTTGGGCTGCAGAATCCCGCTCGCAAACAAAACCTCGTCATTTTGCGGGCCGATCAACGGGATCATGATCACGCCCAGGACGATGTGGAGAACGACTGCCGCTAATGCGACCCAGGATGCAAAACGATTGACCGAAGGGATCACTCCCGGCCAGTTTACCTAATCGACAATCACGCCGTGCTGACGGGCCATCCAGTAGGGGAGTATGTAATCGATCCCGGCCGTGCCGATCGTGCCGTACAGCCCGCCGTACAACTGAAACGGACTGCGCTGCCAAAGAAAATCGGTAGGCGTCCGCCGCTCGACGGGAATCACGTCGCAGCCGCGATTGTCGCCGCAGGCAGCATAGTCTGGCCGCAGGTCCGTCCAGAAGTTGCGCCTCGACCTCTGCAGCCAGGCGGCGAGGTTCTTTCGAACTCGCTCGTCGCGGTCCGCACGGGGTCCGTTGATCGCCGTGTCGATCATGTCGAAGAACGCGTTCTCGTGGCTCTCCGTGCTGCTGCGCAGAGCGTCGAACGCCGCTGTGTAGTGGAGTTTCAGCCACCAACTGTCCCCGCCGGTCAGCAGGTTGTACATGTTGATGTGATCCAGGTTGAACTTGAAGTACGAATCGTGCAGTTCCTGGGTCTCCAGCAGAATCGGAGCGAGCACGCCCGGTGCCGCGAAGTTAGATAGCGCGCGATAGTTGCTCTCGAAGCGCGACGGGTTGCACCGCCTTCCCAGCTTGAGAAGGCTCAATTGCTGGTCGGGACGTCCGAGGAAAGTGGTGGTGATCTCTCCTTCCGGCATCCGAACCAGCCAGAGGTCCTCGAGCAAACGGTTCAGCATCCGCGTCGCAAGCATTGAGACCCAGTCGCGAACCTCCTGGTCGTCCACCAGGTTCCAGGCCGCCGTCAAACCGAAGAACACCCCCGAATACTGATCCCGCGACGTGTTGCCGATCCAGTAATACGGTATGCCGTCGACAATGCCTGTGCGGATGCCGTGGATACTCTCCTCTCCGGTGATCGCACCCGCGTAGGGCGAGTCAACAGGGACAGCGCAGCGCGCCAGCACATCTGTGCCGGTCACCTCGATAAGCTTGCGGATTCCGTACAGGGCCTCCATCAGGTTGGCCCTGGCTTCAGGCGAACGAGTCACAGACCAGCGATAGGCTTCGGCAGCCGCGTAGTGTCCTGTCCAGATGGCTGAGTCCCCGCAGCGCGTATAACTCACAATCTCATCGCTCTCAGCGGAGGCATACACCGGGTCCATCACCATCGAATACGGCATGTGCCGCTCCCGGATCGTTCGATGGATGTCGAGCGCCTCGGCTTCGCCCGCAAGAGCAGGCAGTGTGAAAAGCACGAAGCCGATGCCTAACTGCCGGATCTTTCGTGTCAAGGCGAATTTACCCCTACACCTTATGAGCCTTGAGAAGGCGAAAGGGTTTCAACTCTGATGTGTGATATGAACGATGAGTGATCAAACTCGGTGTGAACTTCTTTGTTCTTACCCTCTTGGGAGCGCTGCAGACGTGGACGGCAACGGCTGCGCCGCTTCCTCAGTTGAGCCGCAGCGGCGCTGTTACTCAGTTGCTCGTCGACGGCAAGCCGTACATCATGCTCGCCGGCGAGTTGCACAATTCGAGTGCATCGAGCATCGAGTACATGCGGCCAATCTGGACCCGGCTCGCGGCGCTGAATCTGAATACGGTGATCGGCACCGTCAGTTGGGAGTTGCTCGAGCCCGAAGAAGGCAAGTTCGACTTCACCCTGGTGGACGCGCAGATCCGCGAGGCCCGGCAAAGGGACATGCGACTTGTCCTGATCTGGTTCGCCTCCTGGAAGAACGCGACTTCGAGCTATGCGCCGATCTGGGTGAAGCGAGACACCGGCGTTTCCCTCGCGTTCAGACGAAGCCCCGCCCGGACCTTCAATCGCGGCTGACTTCATACTTCGCCGCGTCGGTGCCCCTGCCGAATCTGAGCGCATTCGGCGAGGAGACCCTCGCCGCTGACGCGAGAGCCTTCCGCCGCCTGATGCAGCATCTTCGCGAGGTAGATCCGCAGCACACCGTCATCATGATGCAGGTCGAGAATGAGCCCGGGCTTCTCGGCGACAGCCGCGACCGGTCCCCGCTCGCCGAGGCAGCCTGGTCCAAGCCTGTTCCGGCGGCCTTGATGAGCCATCTCTCGTCGAACAAGGCGAAACTGCTGCCGGAGATGCAGGCGGTGTGGGGGGCGAACGGCTTCAAGACTTCCGGCACGTGGTCAGAAGTCTTCGGAACATCGAACCAGGCGGACGAAGTGTTCATGTCCTGGCACATCGGCCGCTATATCGGAAAGGTGATTGAAGCCGGGAAAGCGGAGTTGGCGCTGCCGATGTTCGTCAATGCCTGGCTCGGTCCGCAACAGGGAATGGAGCAGCCCGGACAGTATCCGAGCGGCGGCCCCGTTGCCCGCATGATGGATGTCTGGCGCACGGCGGCGCCCGGCGCGGACCTGCTCGCCCCGGACATTTACGTCCCGGAGTTCAAAGAGACCTGCGCCCTTTATGCGCGCTCCGGCAATCCGCTCTTCATTCCGGAAGCACGCGCGATCGTGGGCAATCTGTTTTGGGCGCTGGGTCAACACGCAGCGCTCGGCTTCTCGCCATTCGGCATCGAGAACGTGAAGGAAGACAGCCAACTCGCCGACGCCTACAAAGTGCTCGGCCCGATGCTGCCGCTTCTTGCGAAACACCAGGCTGAAGGCAAAGTGATCGGCATCCTGCTGGAAACCGAGAAGGCTGAGACCGTGTCATTCGCCGGATACAAAGTGACTATCAATTCTTCCCGCGCGCCGGTCCGGCTTGATGCCGGGCAGGCTCCGTTGGAATCGCCACTATCGCCCGCGCCCCCCGATACAAGGTCCTACGGCCTGATGATCGCGACTGCGCCCGACGAGTTCCTCATTGTGGGATCAGGTCTCAGCTTTAACTTCGCGCCTGACTCGCCCGGACCCAAGATAGCCGAAGTCGACTACATGGAGGAGGGACGCTTCGAAAGAGCAGGCTGGGTCGCCGGCCGCAGGCTCAATGGCGACGAAGGCCGGCCAGCCTTGCGCAGCGGCCCGGTGGGCGTGATCAAGCTGAAGCTGTACCGGCGCGACTGAGCGACGTGCTCAGCGCTTCGGGCGAATTGAGTAAAGGTGATGCTCGGTTCGCAGCAGCAGCCGCTCGCCGACGATGGCCGGCGTCGCCTGCGCCATGTCGTCCAGGGAATTGGAGTGAAGCAGTTCGAACTTTTCAGCGGCGCCGACGACGAACGTCTTGCCTTCCTCGCTCAGGCAGAACACCTTGCCGTTGTAGGCCCACGGTGACGAGGTGAAGTACCCCGCCTGAGGATCGAGCCGTGACTTGAAGCTGAGCTTACCCGTCTTGGCGTCGTAACGGCTCAGAATGCCTGTTTCGGTCAGCGCATAGACGCCGCCCTCGTAGGCCACTGGCGACGGCAGATAAGTTCCGGCTCGCGGCACGGACCAGGCAATGTGACTCGTTCGAGGTTTCCCCCTCCCGCAGAGAAATGTTGCCGGAGGCGCCTGGTCGAATCGCATACAGCGAACGGCCGCGCCCGGCGTCGATGATGAGCAGTCCGCCATAGGAGAAGGGACTCGGAATCGGCGTCGCAGCCATGCCGGAAAGCCGCCAAAGCTCCTTGCCGTCCAGGTCGTAGCTCACCGCATCGGCAGGACCGATGGTGACGATTTCGGTGCGCTGCTTGTGAGCCCAGATGAACGGTGTCGCCCAGCCGGAACGCTGCGGACCTTGGCCGCCCTTGCTGACGATATCGCGATTGGTGCGCCAGATCTGCTTGCCCGTCTTCTTGTCGAATGAGGCGATGAACTGCTGCTTCTCGTTGTCGTTGATGACGATCAACTGGTTGCCGTGGAGGGCCGGCGAGGCGCCCGTGCCGAAGTCGAGGTAAATGGGATTCGCCTCCAGCGGCGTCGTCCACACCTGCCTGCCCTTCAGGTCGTAGGCGTAAAGTCCGAGGTTCGTCACGTAGACGTAGACATGCTTGCCGTCCGTGACCGGGGTCTCTGAGGCGAAGCTGTTCTTGCGGTGCCGTCCTCCTGGAGGCTGCCCGGTGTAGAACTCCTGCTTCCAGATCACCGATCCGGACTTGAGGTCCAGGCAGTAGAGAAAGTAGTGGAGGCGAACCTCCGCGGGCAACTCAATATCACGCTCAGTGACGCGCTTGAGAATCTCAGCCTCTGAAAGTCCTTGCTTCATCAACTCGGCGACATACTCGTTGCTGTACTCCGTCCCCGTTTGCGGCGCCTTCGACTTGCCTTCCGTGACCGCCGTGGTCAGGAAGACCTTTCCGCCGGTGACGATCGGCGAGGACCATCCGCGTCCAGGAATCTCCGCGGACCATTCGACGTTTTCCGATTTTGACCAGCGGTCAGGCAGACCGGTGTGGACGCCAACGGGATTGGCCTCAGGCCCGCGAAATTGCGGCCAGGCCGGCGTCTTTGGGCTCAGCGCGAGCACAACGCCGCGGACAAGGCGAGAGCCCAGCCGGCTCTGGTGAATGCAGTCCTCGCGAATGGTTGCATCGGGTATCTGCTTATTTGACTACGAAGGCGGATGTCACCTCTGTAAACTTTCGCCGCTCCTATTGAACTTCTGTAGGAGGAGTTTCGCTGTTACCTGTAGGAATCCTGAAGGAGCGCTGAATGTCCGAATTCGAAGGCGGCTGATTTGTTGAAGGGGACGCTGGACCTGCTGGTGTTGCGCGCCCTATCGCATGGTTCGATGCACGGGTACGGCATCGCGATGCGCATCCGGCAGATCTCGGAGGAGGCGCTTGGAGATTCAACAGGGCTCGCTCTATCCTGCGCTGCAGCGACTCGAGCAGGCCGGGCACATCTCCAGCGAGTGGGGGCCGTCGGAAAACAATCGGCGGGCTCGATACTACTCGCTCACCAGGGCAGGCCGGAAACAGCTGGAGATCGAGACGGAGAGTTGGGAGCGGATTGCGGCGGCGATCGCGCTGGTGCTGAAGAGCGAGGGGGTTTGACGTGAACGAGAAGCGCATGAACGAGGAGATTCAGTTTCACCTGGAAATGCGCGAGCAGGCATTGGTCGAGCAGGGACACTCGCGCGCAGAGGCCCGGCGGTTGGCGCGGCTCGAGTTTGGCGGCGTCGAGGGAGTGAAGGAAGAAGTCCGCGAAGGGCGGAGACTGGCGTGGCTCGATCAATTCTGGCAGGACCTGCGTTATGCCCTGCGCGGATTCCGGCGCAGCCCCGGCTTTTTCGCGGCCGCAGTCGGGACGCTGGCGCTCGGCATCGGCGTGACCAGCATGATCGTGACCCTCCTCTATGGACTGGTGTTCAGGCCATTGGCGGCGCGCGATCCGGAACGGCTGGTGAACGTGCACATGCAGACGCGCGGGGAAGACGTGCGCGCCAGTTACGGCACGCAGTATTTCGTGACGTGGCACGAGTTCGGCCGGATGCGGGAGGCGGCCCGAACTGTGGAACTGGCGGGAATCGCCGAGATCCGCGTCTCGTGGAAAGGCTATACAGAGCGCTCGCTGGGCACGATGCTGACATCCTGCAACCTGCCGGCGATCCTGGGAGCGACGCCTGCGCTCGGGCGATTCTTCACGCCTGAGGAGTGCGCGCAGCCGCGATCGGCTCCAGTGGTCGTTTTGTCGCACGGCTTTTGGCAGGCGCGATTCGGCGGCGATACCGGCGTCGTGGGACGCACGATGAACCTCAATCGCGTGCAGTTTACGGTCATCGGCGTGGCCGCGCCGGACGTGCGCGCCCCTCTCGTGCTGCAGCCGGACATCTGGATCCCGATCACCATGCAGGGCATCACTGCACCGGAACGGCAGTTCCTGGAGGACCGCAGGGCGGCGTGGATACAAGTGCTCGGCCGGCTCAAACCTGGCGAAACTCCGGAGACCGCGCAAGCCGAGATGGCGGCGCTCGGTGCGCGGGCCGTTCGTGAGGTGTTTCCGAAGAGGTCCGCCGAGGTGACAGTCCGGCAGGCCGCGCTGCTGAACTTCCCATTCATCTTTGAAAGCGGCCGCGTGGTGATGGGCCTGCTGGTGGGCGCTGGACTGCTGATTCTGCTGCTGGGGTGCGCGAACGTGGCGAACCTGCTGCTGGCGCGGGGACTCAACCGGTCGCGCGAAATCGCCGTCCGCCTGGCTATCGGGGCCGGCAAAGGAAGGTTGATGCGGCAATTGTTGGCCGAGAGCCTGCTGCTCGCCCTGGGGGCGGGTGTGGTGGGGCTGGCGTTGGCGTACACGACGCGGCCACCTCGCGGCGAGAGTGATCTCTTCAACGGTCGAGCCGGTGCTGGGAAGGGTGGATCTCACGCTCGACATGCGGCCGGATCTGCGCATGACGCTCTTCGCGATGGGGCTCGCCGCGTTGACCGGGATCGTATTCGGCATCGCGCCAGCGCTGCAATCGCTGCAGGTGAATGTGAGCTCGGGGCTGCACGGCGGGCATACGTCGACATTGACCAGGCGGCGCGCGTGGCTGCAGGGTAGCCTGGTGGCGGTGCAGGTGGCCGTCTGCGCAGTGCTGTTGTTGAACTCCGTCCTGCTGGTTCGCGGATTGAGAACTGCGATGGCGATGGATCCCGGCATGGCGCGCGAGAATGTCCTGAGTGTGGGATTCGACTTTCGGCAGCAACAGTACACGCCGCAGCGCGCACAAACGCTGCTGGAGCGGATGCTGGAACAGGCGGCTCCACTGGCAGGCGTCGAGCGAGCCGCGGCCTCGAGCCTGTCGCCGTACATGGGCCGGAACACGATGGGCGTGACCGTGAGCAAAGGCGAGAGCGGCCCTTCGAACCCGTCGATTGTCGTGCTGAATCAGGAGGTGAGCGAGGGCTACCTGGAGACGATGGGCATCCCGCTGCGAGCCGGGCGCATGTTCAGCGAGAGCGAGCGGAAGAGCGCGGCGCGCGTGGTGCTGGTCAGCGAGGATTTTGTTCGCGTGGCGTTTGGATCGGCGAACCCGCTGGGCCGGCGCATACGCATGGGCCCGGGCGAGGGCGCGGACTTTGATGTGATCGGGGTGACGGGAGCGATCAGAGGCTTGAATGCGGGTGAGGCCGCGACGCCGGCGGTGTTCCATCCATTGCGAGGCGAGCGCTGGATGGAGTCGTGCCTGCTGTTCAAGGTGCGCGGGGATTCCGCCGGCCTGGCCAAGCGGATTCGCGAAATCGGCGCAGGTCTCGATGGGGAGTTGAATGTGCGCGTCGACCGGATCGAGGACAACGCTAACAGTGCTATGGCCGCTTCAAGAATGGCCGTCGGGTTCGCATCGGCGCTGGCTGTGTTGGCGCTGCTGCTGGCCTGCTCCGGCATCGCCGGCGTCGTGGCGTTCGCCGTTGGCCGGCGCCGTCGCGAGGTAGGAATCCGAATGGCCCTGGGTTCTTCGCCCGGGGGCGCCGTAGGATTCATGATGCGGCGCGGGATGACGCCGGTGTTCGCCGGCCTCGTCATAGGCGGCGCGGCTGCGCTGGGCGTCGCGCGGCTCATGCAGGCCATGTTCTACGGGGTGAAACCATCCGATCCGTTGAGCGTTTCCCTCGGGGCAGCGCTGCTGGCGGGCGTGGCCGCTCTCTCTGCCTGGATGCCGGCTCGCGACGCCGCGCGCGTGGATCCGTCGAGCGTACTACGCGCGGAATAGACCTCACTAAGGCTTTTGTCCGAGACATTCTCGCCGGGAAACTGTTTAAGATAAAAGCACCTAAATAGGCAGTACAAATGATCCGGTCCTTGTTTGCACTCCTCCTGGCGGGGGCAATCGCCCCCGCCGTCCCCCACATTTACTACGAGACACTGGGCTACACCGATCACGGCGAGTGGACTGCGCAGGTCTACGTGTCCACGGTAGACTGGCGCCCTGGCGTCAAGGTCGGCATCGGAGGCCAGGTTAATATTCAGGAAGCCCACCTCGCCTCGCTGGCGGCCGCAAACTACAAGGCGACCGGAATCGTCATTCTCGCCACCGCCGAACGCACGTTCGATGCCGAAGGACGGCTTCGGATTCCCTGCGCCGAGAAGATGTCGACAGTTCTGACACCCACGGGACTGGCGATCGAAGGTGGGCAGTATGGAGCTATCACAAAGCGATACGGATACGGCTTTAACACTCCCTACGATCAGCAGATTACTGTCAATCTGGCCGGTCTGAAGGCTGAGGGCGGTTGGATCTCAGTACCTTTCAACATCGAGCAGACCTTGCCGGCAAACCTGCCGCCGGGCTATTACCGCGTTCGACTCGACTATGGAATCACCACAGGAAAAACGACGGTCAACCTGAACGCTGAAGCCTTCGCCAAGCGGCCCTTCTTCAAGGGGCGGCCGATCGAGAGCCACCACTATTCGCCGATCATCGGGGCGAGCGGCGTCCACGTCAGCGGGCGGCAGGTGGAAGCCTCGTCGATCAAGCCGCGCTTGCCGTGGGTGTTGATGTACAGCTACAACTCCAACGGTTATCGCGGCGTGGTTGCGGAAGAGGATCAGGGGTGGTTTGCGCTGAGCCAGAGGAACCTGATTCACGACGATGTGATCCTGCCAATGTTCGATGCAAATAGCAAGGTGATCGCTTATTCGCTGGAGCCGCAGTTGTTGACCGATACGATCGAGCTGCGCGGCAACATCGTCTGGGCCGCGGACAAGGGTGAGATTGGCGTTGAGGTGACTGCGCCCGACGGGACGGTTCAAAAGCTGGGGACGTTCCCGTTCGTGGCGAAGTCAGGCACGAATCCGACTACGAAGAACACGAAGCTCACCGGCTGGAAACCCACGATGTACGGACAGTACACCGTCAAGGCAACAGGCTGGTACGCGGACGAGCTTGGCAATCGTTATGAGGGCGGAGGGACGTACAAGTTCTGGATTGCAAAGCGGATGACGCTGGCGACGGCAACCTTTCAGGGGATGGCCTATCCGGTGGGGAACCGCTACGGCCGCGACATCGGCTTTGCGCCGGCGTTTCCAGCCGATGTTGAAGTGACGGCGACGCTGTATGCAGACTCGGATCAGAACCAGGCGAAGACTGTGAAGTACTCGGGCAAGGCGACCGTGATGGGCGGTTTCGGCGCGGCGCAGGGCATGCTGCCGCTGGCGTTTGACCGCCCAGGCGAGTATATCGGCCATGTTCTGGCAAAGCACATGGACCAGAACGGCCATCTGTGGGTCTGCTCCATGCGGCACGCGGGCGTTGTTTATCCAGAGGATTCGCCGATCGTTGCGCGGGGCAAAAAGCTGTACTTGCCTGGACCGAAAACCTACGTCGAACGCGGCCACTCGATGCGGGAAGGTTGGATGGGCGACGACGGCGTCGGTTACCTCGATCACATCAACTTCCCATACAACCAGAAGGACGTGCTGCTGATCGCGAGCGAAAGCAAGAGCGCCAACAAGATCATCCCGACGCTGATCTGGGAGTGGAAGGACAATCCGCAGCCCTATCAGTCGACATACTCCTCAATCGGGGCTTCGAACCTGAAACTGGAGACGTCCAACGGCTACTCTCCTCACCTGTTCCCGGAGTACATCACCGATTGGGGCTACTACTATGCGGCCGGCCCGCGTCCGGGCTTCATGTCGCGGTTCCTGGTTGGCGAAAACAACGTGCGTGCGCCGTACTGGCATCTGAGCCCGAATGCTTTTGGCGGGCAGATCAACGCCAGCAACAACGGCGACGTGCCTGGCGACATCTACCGGCTGATTGGCGGCGTGGTCGTGCGGCCGCGCGGCAAGGACCCGCTGTACGCCGGGTATCTCTCGAGTGCGTTCATCATGCCCGCTGGAACCAACGATAACCGGATCGTGGCGCCGGGCGAGGAAGACGTTTTAGGTCCCTACAACACAAAGGCGCGCTTCTTCATGGTCGGCCTTCGTCCGGGCATGACCTACGAGGTTGGGACGGCGTTCGCCCCGGCCGTGCAGATCGATCCTGTCGTGCCGGCTGACATATCCTTCACCCTGACTTATCCGGATGGAAAGAAGGTCACGCAGTCGGGTAAGGGCGACCCCTCCGGGACATTTGCGGGCGCCACGAGGTGGATGCTGGATCAGCCCGGGCTGTACAGCTACACACTTGAGGGCATGTGGGAAGGGCACAAAGGCGTAATGCCAGGGCTGCCGGCCTCAGGCGGTGAATTCTACGTTGTGGAGAAAGAGCGGCCCCGTGGCGTTGGTGAGTTGAAACTTGATCTTCCCGAGGAATCCACGATGGACCCCGTCACGGGGATAACGATCAAGGGGCGGTCCACAGCAAAGCAGGTGCATTTTGCCTTGGTAATTCCGGGTGCCGTGCTCGATCAGGGCTATCTGCCGGTGAAGGATGGCAAGTTCGAGTACATCCTGAACCCGAAGTCGCTGGAGACCAGGACGCCTACCTACGACACAGCTCACCGCGTTACCGGCAAGCCGGAAGTATTCGACGTCATCCACCTGACGATTTTTTCGAAGGAGGAGGGTGCGGACGGAGTTTCAGCACACAGCTTCCAGCGCGTGATCATCCGGGGCACGAAGGTGCTGTGTATCAAGTAACCGGCGCTGCTAGACGCGATCAGGGACCACGTAGGGGGCGCGATACTTCCGGGTCTGCATCGCGTTGGCTTCGTCGTCACCGATGAAGCGTCCGTTCGCATCCAGCTTAAGCGGCCGCCCCGTCCGGTAGGCGATGTTGGCGAGGTGGCAGAAGGCAGCCGAGCGGGCGCCCAATTCGATTTCTGCTGCGAGTTTCGTGTGGTCGCGTGACTTCACGGCTTCGATGAAATTCCGCATGTGCGGCACGGTGTCGGCGCCATCGCTCTTCTCTTCGGCCACTTTCTCGTAACGCTCGCGGCCGCCGGCGCCGGCTCCGCGTGCGCCCACAAAGTTTCCCGCCGTGCTCTTAAAGACCTGGAAGCCTCCGCCGTCGAGCACCATGAACCCGAGGTCGCCGAAGAACAGGTTGCCGACATAATTCGGCCCGCGCATCGCCACAAGCCCTTCAGGCGGAGTCGGGAGGTTGCGAACGTCGAACGTCATCTCGCCGTCGTCCCACGTGAAGGCGGCCTGCTGAGTGTTGGGCGTTTCCTGATCGTCCTGCCATATATACTTGCCACCGCCGCCGGTGACGCGCTTCGGCCAATCGGTTCGGCCGAGGCCCCAGAGGGCGATATCCATCTCGTGGACCCCCTGGTTGCCGATATCGCCGTTGCCTGTGTCCCAGAACCAATGCCAGTTGTATTCGAACTTGTTTACACTGAACGGCTTCATCTGGGCCGGTCCGAGGAACTTGTCCCAATCGACGCCCGGAGGAACCGGCTGGTCTGGCGTGCGGCCGATTGAGAAACGCCGGCGGAAGCAGAGGGCGCGAGCGCCGAAGACTTTGCCGATCGCCCCGTCCCGGAGCAACTGGATCGCCTTGACCTTGTGCGGCATGGTGCGGCTCTGCGAGCCCACCTGGACCATTCGCTTGTACTTGCGTGCCGCCTCGAGCATCTTGCGGCTCTCGAAAATGTTATGGCTGGCCGGCTTCTCGACGTAGACGTCTTTGCCCGCCTGGCAGGCCCAAATGGTAGCCAGCGCGTGCCAATGGTTGGGAAGCGGCAGAGAAACGGCGTCGATCTCTTTGGATTCAAACAACTGGCGCATGTCAGCGAATTCGGTAGCCCTGTAGCCTTTGGCCTTCTCGATGCGCGCTACGGCCCGCTCGCGGGCAGCCTGGTTCACGTCGCAGACGGCAGCAATGCGGCAAGTATCAATCTCGCCATAGAAGCCCATGTGGTCGTTGCCGCGGCCGCCGAGTCCGACGACGCCGATCTGGACGCGGTCGTTGGCGCCCAGTATGGGGAATCCTGATGTGGCGATGGCGGCGGTTGTGGTTTTGATGAACGTACGTCTTGCGGTGGTCATGATTGCTCCAGCCATCCCATTCTATTCCAACCGCAGAGTCTTACAATTCTTCCCGAGTGGGCGGAAATGACTCGGAGCCGTTTGGATGAGACGAGCAAAAACACGAATGGCGCTGGCCCAGCCCGGACCAGCGCCATTCGCAAAACCTAGGTGAGGCTTTAGGCGACCATCACTTCTTCGAACATCTCACTGTTCTCATCGCGGTTCTGGTCAGCAATCTCCTGGCAGGTGATGCAGTATGGGGCCCACGGTACAGCATTGAGCCGTTTGGGGTTAATGTCTTCATCGCAACGGACGCAAACTCCGTAGGCGCCGTCGTCGATGCGACGCAGGGCGGCTCGTACGTTGCGAAGTAGCTGGCTCTCGCGATCCAGATTGCGGATGGCAAGCTCGCGTTCGGCGGCGTGCTGGACCTCGTCCAGCGCGTCAGGGCTTTTCTCGATGACGATGCCTTCACGGTCACGGACCGCATGTGACAGCTCAGCCAGCTTCTTTTCGAGGATCTGCTTGTACTTGTTCAACTCCGTTTTCGTCATGGCGTTCTCTCCCGATCAATCCTCTTTGCTTCTTCTTCTCTTTCTCTTGCTGTTCTAACATCAGATAAGACGCTGAGGTTGCCAAAAAGTTTCATCATCTGAGCTAAATAGACTCAGGTAACCTCATATGAGCAATCCCTAGCCGAGCGAGGCTAAAGCATCCTGCTGCCGGTTCAGCAACCCGACAGCATAACACAACTAAGCACGCATCCTGCCAAAAAAAATCACACTGGCACTATCTTTCGATACACCTGAATAAGGGCAGCTCGCGAACTGGTTTCATGACCTCTCAACCTGCCAGCGCCAACCTCCGGAAAGGTTGGCTTCCAATCACCCCATCCTTATCGGCTGCAATGTGCCACTTCGTTATGGGGCAAACGTACAGACGAAAATCATATCTCTAAGTTTCAGAATTTGGACAGATCTCTCAAAACAAGTGAGGATTTTAATAATCGGGGGTGTGTGAATGAGGGCGTGGCCAGTCCGGCCGACTTAGCGGAAACCGATTCTGCCGAATGCGACGGCAAGTTCGCGCCGGTCAACGGAGGTAACCAGAGCCCGGTCCGCCACGATCCTCACGAGCACCTCTCGGCTGCCAAGCACCGCGGGCGGCACCGCGAAAAGAGCCTCAAAGGACGGGTTATCAATGCCCACGACGACTTCGCCAAGCTTAGACTCTCCGAGCCAGAAGGCGATTCGAACCGGCTGGGCGAGTTGATCGCGGGGGCAATAGCCGCCGACAAAAAAGCCTTCGATCGGCGTTGTGGGCACGCTCAGGATCAGCGAAGCTCGTTTCTCCATCCATCGCATCCTGCTCTCGTCGATGGGATGCCAGCCGTCCTTGAGTTCCTGGCTCCATTCGGGTTGACCGACGTCAATAAAGGATGGCCGTTCATCCTTCCAGGACGGAGGGATCTGCGGAAGCATTCGGGATGTGATGTTGCGGAGCGCGTTTTCCTCAAAATGATAGACCTGACCAGTCCCCGCGGCCAAAGCCCTGGCGACATGGACATGGGGTGCGATGTAGTGGGCAATCGAGCCAAACTCCGGCAGATTGGGAAGGCCTTTCTCTTCGCCGGGGTAAAGAAAGACCTGCAGAGTCCCAAAGAGCGCGAACGGCTTGTCATAGAACCCGGAGTAGAACAGATCGCTGTCCAAACCTGTCAGGAAGAAGGTCTTGCCGGGGTGGAGTTCGATAGCCCGTTCCATTCCCTCGACGAGTACACGAATGCGTTGACCGTGGTCGTAGCGCCACTTGGTGATCTCACGATTGAGGCTGGCGTTCAAACCGATGTGGGCGACCAAAAAGAGTGCAAAACCTGCGCGGCCAAGCCAGCCCATGCGCCAGGACAACATCGCCGCCGCTGCCAACAGCAACGCGAGTCCGGGTGTTGAGGAGGCGAGGTAGTATTCCGAAAAATGGTCCCGCAGCGGCAGAATCGGGCCAAGGACGGCGGAAAACCAGAGGGCCCCAAACAATGCCGCTTTGGATTCGGGCTCATTGCGGTGGCGGATAAAGAGCGCCACCAGCGACACCACCATGAGCCAAGCCAGCCAAATCCAAGTTTGCGCCGGCCAGTTCCAGCCACCAGGGATGCGGCCGCCCGCCAGGGCGGCTCCCCAGTAGAGCAGATAGGTATGGGCGATTGACAGGTCCCAATGGCGAACATACACGCCCGTGGCAGGTTTGGAAATCCAGAGGGTGTGTGCCGCGGCGTACAGCGCGCTGACAATCCAGAACGGGATTGTCCGTTTCCACAGTTCTCGCTTGTAGAGCAAGACCCAGGCGGTCAACAGGGCGGGGAAGACTACGTTCAACTCCAGGACTCCGAAACCGAACAGGAAGCTGAGCCAGGCGAGGACGAGCCAGCGTCTTCGTCCGGAATCGGCGGCCGCGATGAAGGCGCGCAAGCCGCCCAGGAAGACGAGTGAGATCAGGACCTGATTGTAGGTGGAAAGCCACGACATGGGCGTTGCCAGGCCAATGCCGGTGAGCCAGGTGAAGCATGCCAGCGACGCGACCCACGGATTGCGCAGAAGGCGCATGGCCAAACTGAACAGGAGCAGCAGGTTCGCGGTTTGGGTGAGCGCCACGACGAGGTGCATGGGCCGCGGATCGAGGAAGAAGAACTCCCGGCCCCAGATGAAGAAGAGCCGTTCGCTGATCGGGCGGACGGTGCCCTGCGCGAACGGGGTGACGAGTCCCCAGAACCAGTCCGCGGGGGTATTCAGAGACTGCCGCAACAGCAGCCACGCGAAGTCATCCTGCTGGAACCAGGTGCGCAGCGCATCACGGTAGAACAAGACGAGAAATACGATCGGCGCGAGCCGTAACAGAGCGTCTAACCAGCGTCTCTTACTTTGGCTCAAGCGACACCTGCGCGATGATGAGGCCCAACTCGCGGGACTCCGAAGGCTGAGGAGGGATCGACTTGTCGAGCTCGAAATTCACGATGAGGGCAGTGACGTTGAGAAGTTGAGGAGGAACGTCAAATACCGCGGTCTGCTCGCCGGTTTGCGTGGCGACGTAGGGCTTGAGGCTGCGATCGCCAATGCTTGCCGTAATCGAGACGCCGCGCATTCTGTCGGCGATGACATCGGGAAGGATGAAACGAAGTTTGAGGCTGGCGCCTTTTGTGATGGCCGCCGGCGGAACTGCCAGACTCACGGCAAACTTCTTCATCGACCAGCGCCACGCATGGTCTTCCACGGCATGGAAGCCGTTGAGCAACTGGCTGGAGGCGGCCGGGATCGGCCATTGAGACGTTGCTGGCCAGAGGGCTTTCCGATTCGATTGTGGCCATCGGATTCGGATGCCGCTTGCGTTTGCAGGCGGGCGAGACCAACAGGAGCGCTGCGGCGGTTATGACAATCAGCTTGCGCATGGTCGAACTTCGACGAGGCAATTATAGAATGTCGGGCCACCGCCAATGTCGGTGAGGCGGTCGGAAATCAAGATATTGACATTTTGGCGGTCAGGGGAAGACTTGGCCCATCGCACCATCGGGGCACGCACTACACCGGGCCGGACGACGGCCTCCACGCGGGCGGTGAGTCGGATTGAGCCGCGCGCGTTGAAAACCTGGACCGCCGCGCCGTTGGCGATCCCGCGGGGGCCTGCGTCGTCGGGGTGGATGTGGAGACAGGCGGTTTCAGCATCCGTTTCCGATTTGAAGCCGAAGGACGAATTGAGGCTGTTGTGGTTCTTCGAGCTGACCAATTCAAGCGGGTAGGCCGCGGTGGATTCGGCGCCGAGGCGGCTCTCGACCGGCGGAGTGTAGTCGAGCGTTGAGGCATCGAGGTCGCACTTGCCGGAGGGGGTGAGAAAGCCCTCGGCGAAAGGCAAACGCGGGACATTGAGGCGGACGGAATGCTCGGCCTCGAGGCGTTCCAAAGTGACTCCAGCGAGGTAAGGATGGCCGCTGGCGAGCATCTGGCGGATGATGTCGTCGTCAGTGTCGTTGAAGCACGGGTCGTCGAAACCCATGCGGGAGGCCAGCGCGCGAAAGACTTCGGAGTTGGGCCTGGATTCGCCGAATGGCGGCACGGCGGGACGGGCGAGTTGGAGCCAGTAGTGGCCGTAGGCGAAGTAGAGGTCGGTGTGTTCGAGAAAGGTCGTGGCGGGCAGGACGAAGTCGGCGAAGTCCGCCGTGTCGGTCTGGAAATGATCGAGGACGACGGTGAAGAGGTCTTCGCGGCTGAGGCCTTCGACAACGCGGGCGCGATCGGGAGCGATGGCGGCGGGGTTCGAGTTGTAGACGACGAGGGCTTTCACGGGCGGATCGAGCGGCGAAGTGAGGATGCGGCCGAGTTGGCTCATGTTGAGCAACCGGGCCGGGCGGCCGAGCGACCGGGTTTGCAGGTCGGGCCGCTCGAGAGCGTCGCGGTCGATCTGGAATGCTCCCGAGGTGCTGAGTTGGACACCGCCGCCGATGTGGCTCCAATGACCGGCCAGCGCGGGAAGCATGGCGACGGCGCGAACAGCGGCGCCGCCCCGTTCGCTGCGCTGGATGCCGTAATTCAGACGAATGGCGGCCGGCTTGGCCGAGGCGTACTCGCGGGCGAGAGCGACGACGTCATCCGCCGGGATTCCAGTCAGGTGAGCGACGCGCTGCGGAGGATATTCGGCAGCGCGTGAGGAGAGGGAACCGGCATTGGATGTGTGCGCGTCGAGGTAGGCGTTATCGGTGAGGCGTTCGGCGAACATGACGTGCATGAGGCCGAGGGCAAGAGCGAGATCGGAGCCGGGGTAGGGCGCAAAGTGGCGGTCGGCGAGCTGGGCAGTGCGTGTGACGACAGGGTCGATGACGTAGAAGCGGGCGCCCTGACGGCGGGCTTCGACGATGAAGGGCCAGAGGTGGACGTTGGTGGCGTGGATATTGGCGCCCCAGGCGATGATGAGCTTGGCGTGGGCGAAGTCTTCGGTGGCCAAGCCGAGACGATTGCCGAGCGTCTGGTTGAGGGCCTCGGCGCCGGCGGAGGCGCAGATGGTGCGGTCGAGCCGAGAGGCGCCAAGACGATGGAAGAAGCGGCGATCCATGCCGGAGCCTTGCAGGTAGCCCATGGTGCCGCCGTAGGAGTACGGCAGAATGGACTCGGATCCGAAACCTGTGGCGGCGTGCTGGAGGCGGGCTGCGATGGTGTCCAGGGCCGTGTCCCAGGAGACGGGTTCAAAGCGGCCTTCACCCTTGGCCCCGACGCGCCGGAGGGGTCCGGAGAGGCGAGCGGGGTTGTATTGGCGCTCCAGGTAGCGCGTGACTTTGGCGCAGAGGAAGCCTTGCGTGATGGGGTGATCGGGGTTGCCCTGGACCTGGGTTGCGCGATCCCCAGAGACTTGAATCAGAAGTGAACAGGCATCCGGACAGTCGAGTGCACAAACGGATTGCTTGATGTCGCCCACAATCCTATAGTAACCATGGCGGCGCGAACGGCGTATTCTGGCAGTGGAGATGGAAATGGGCACGAATGCGTTGGCCTTGTTCCTGATTCTGGCCACAGGCGTGTCAGGCCAGTCCGTGATAATCGGAACTCGTCCTCACCCGGGGCCGCCGCGGCCGCCGGTGCAAAGGCCGGTCCGGGGCATGTGGGGCGGATGGGGTGGATGGGGGATGGGCTAATGCCGAGCCAGTTCGGATCATCGTGCAGGACGCGGTTGAAAAAGAGAAGCCAATTCCTCCGGTCGTCGTGAATAAGGAGTTTGTCGCTGAACGGCATTCTCCAAGAATTACGGAGGTCGCCGCGGCTCCCGCGGCGGCTGCCACCACCGAGTGGAGGATGTGCGAGATCAAGCTGCTCAGTGGGGAGCGGTTCGCGGGGGCCGAGTGCGCCGAGGTTGACGATGCGCTGCTGGTGAAATCGGCTGTCGGCCGTCGCTACAGGTTCAGCAGAGACCTGGTGGATTCCATCCGCTGACCTGGGGGGTCAATCCCAAAGGCTGAGGGCCGCTTCGACGGCTTCCGGGTCAAAGGCCCGCCCGGATTCAGATTCGACAATTGAGCGGACTTCATCCATCGTGCGTCCACAGTGATACGGGCGCTGGCTGACCATGGCGTCGAGCGCGTCGGCGAGACCGAGGATTCGAGAAGCCTGCGGAATCTCATGGGCGGCGAGCCGGTCAGGATAGCCGTGACCGTCCCACCGTTCATGGTGCGAACGGACGATGGCGGGGATGGGGTCAGGGACTCGGTGTTCGGCGAGCCAGGACTGGCCGTAGGCCGAGTGATCCTGGATGACTTCATACTCCTGAGTGGTCAGCGGGCCGGGCCGCTGAAGCAGGCCTGCGGGAATGAAGAGCTTGCCGACATCGTGGAGAGTGGCCGCGGTGGCCAGTATGCGGAGCTGCGGGATTGGCATGCCCAACCTTGCTCCGATGCCCCCGGCGATTTCAGCCGTGCGCCACTGATGTTCGAGGGTACTGCGGTCCAACCGGCTGAGGTCGCGCGCAGCGGCGCGTATGGCCTGATTAATCGCATGGCCGCTGAGCAAGGGGTCACGACTGCCAACGGAGCCGGCCAAGGCGTCGGCTGCCCTTTCGCGGAAATCCCGGTACCGTTCCGCTCAGCCAAGAGCGGCGGAAGGGATTCACCCGCCCAAACGAGACGGCTTGATTTTCTGGCTTCAACTAGCACTTCGCGTTCCCTGCAAGCGAGGATTAATTAGCACGGCGATCACCAATCGTACGAGATCGAACGGAAATGCCACAATTGGCTGATTTCCATGGGGCCAGCGGGTTTGACCGAGGTACTCTTCAGGGAAACCCCTGATGTTTTGTGTCAGGTGACGCAAATATTCTCACCCGAATGAGGGGAATCACGCAATAGAAAGTACTAAAGAATGGCAATTCGGCTGAATTATGAAGCAGGCTTCACGCAAAGAGGCCGCAGCCGGAGATTCCGGCGGCGGCCTTTCGACGAGACAAACGATTCAGCGCGATCAGGCTCGCTTGCGGCGGAGAGCAAAGAGGCTGAACAGGCCACCGGCCATCAGGGCATAGGTGGCGGGTTCGGGAACGTCGGAGACTTGAATGAAGTCGATTTGGGCATCGAGGGCTGCCGAGCCGGGTGCAGTGCCGTCAATAAACAAGGTAATTGCATTGATGTTGGACATCGAAGCCATCGAAGTTGCGACGCCGATGGCGAGGCTGTTCTGAACTAGTGAGGGCGCGCCCTGGACAAGTGAGGAGAATGCGAGGTTGAATTCAGTGAAAGGCGTTACGCCGAAGCCGTTCGCCGGAAGCAAGAAAGTGATGCTGGAGTAGGACGTTGCGGAGGTGAAAACGGTGAGGTGTGCGGAGCCTGCGATGTCAGACCGAGCGTGGATGCGGAATCTTGCCGAAGCAGATCCGCCGAGGGTGAGGTCAGCGCTCCCGAGACCGAAACTCAGCAGGTTGTCGGTATCCCCGTCCCAAATGATGCGGCTATAGCCGTTGCCGTCCAGCAAGCCGAAGATGAAATGCCCCGAGTTTACCGCAGTCATGCCGGGCAAGTCCCCGGACGTCCGGGTGACCTCGATGTTCCTATCGCCGCCGATGATGTCAGTCGCTCCCCCGGAAGCGGAGTTATTCACCGGAACGAACGCGTCGGACGCGAATTGTATTGGTTGGCCCACCGCAAAATTGTCGATGGTGAGATTGGCAGCAGGTGTGACGGCCGCCGTTAGAAAGGCGAGCGCTGCAAGACAAAAGAATCTCGTGGACAACGGGTTCTCCTCCTCCAAATCGATCCTGTGGCACCCATTGGACCGAGGTGCTCAAGATCAGCTGTACCAGGAGTATACCAAGAACTAGTGGTGGGTACTATACCCACCGATGGGGAGGTCTAGTACTAAGTGCTAAGTATGCGGCTAAGGTGTCAGCCTAGAAGGGCCTTGGGTTTGCGGTCGATGGCGCGTTGGCCGGGTTCGCCGGGGACGAAGAAATCCTGCCAACGGAGCTTGAGGGCGGTGGCCATTTCGAGGCCGTACTCGCAGCGGCCGAGGTCAGCGGCGCCATTGTTGTTGGTACCGAAGGCGAACTTGCAGCCCTCGGCCTTGGCGGCTTCGAGGATGCGGCGGCCGGGGAGTTTGTAGCGGTTGTTGATCTCGAAGGCGACCTGATTTGCCTTGGCGGCGCGGACGACCTTCAGGATGCGCTCGTCGGTCCAGAGTTCGTCGTAGCGGGGTGACGATCTGGTCGGGGAGGAAGGTGGGGTTGACGTAGATATCGACGGGCTCGTTTTCGAGGATGCCGACGGCGCGGGCGACGAGGGTTTCCATGAACTCCTGCGGATCGGCGATCTGGCCGACTTCGGCGGGGATCCAGGTTCGCATGCGGCGGCCGCGGTTGTCGGTCCAGGTCATGGAGTCGGTGAAGATGTAGTCGAACAGGCCGGCCGCCTGGGAGGAGAACATCTGGGTCCACTCGCGGCCTTCGGCCTGCATGGCGACGAAGCAGGGCTGGCCTTTCATGGTGTCGACGAACTTGCGGGCGGATTCGTTGTCCTGGACGGTGAAGCCTTTGCCGCAATTGATGGCGACGCCGTAGAAGATGCCGTCATGCGGCCGTGGGCGAGGAGTTGAGGGAGCGTGAGTCCGGCCTTGAGATGGACGTGGTAGTCGACCATGGGGAAGTTGGCGGCGGAGAGGCGGAGGGTTGATCTTAGCGATGTCGTCCGTGGGGGCGGGCTTGGCGGCATCGGCAGGCGGGGCGGCGTCGTTCGGGAGAGGGCGGACGCGGACATTGCGGTAGCGGGCCTTGGAGCCTGGGTCGTGGCATTGCAGGGCGAAGGTGCCGGAGGAGAGCACGCGGCCGCGTTCGGCGGCACTGTCGGCAAGCAGCGGGGTGTCCGGCTCGGTGTAGTCGCTGACCAGGGTGCCGTTGAGGCGGACCTGAATGTTCTTGCCGCGCACGGCGACGTTGACGGTGAACCATGTGTCGTCGCTGACGAGCTGCTTGTAGACGTTGCGGACGCCGTAGAGCGAGCCGGTCTTCTTCCGTTCGCGGTAGCCGCCTTCGCCGAGGGCGCTGTTGTTGACCTGGATCTCGAAGCCCTTCTGCGGGACAGCCTTTTTCCTGGGGCTCGGTGTGGAAGTAGACGCCGGAGTTGGCGCGGGCGCTGGCGAGGGCTTCCACTTCGAGTTCGAAGTTCCTGAAGTTGTGCTGGCCGACGGGGCCGGAGTAGAAGAGGTGGGAGCGAGGACCGTCGGCGAAGAGGCAGCCGTCGACGACTTTCCAGGAGTCCTTGTTCTCGTTGGGGGTCCAGCCGTTGAGGGAGCGGCCGTCGAACAGGGGGATCCACTTGTCCTCTGAACGGAGGGTGGATGCCGCAGCAGATGCGGCGAGGAATGTGCGGCGGGTGATAGAAGGGGCTGAGCATCGGAATAATCCCGCGACCAGTGTACTGGAGTTATGCGAGGCGGAGGCGGCCTTTGGAGAGGCGTCGGACGAAATCGAGGTCGCCGTCGAGGAAGTCGTAGGTAGTGAGAGCGCTGGGATCTTCCCATTTGATTTGCTCGAAGGCATGGCCGAAGGGTTCGCCTTCGAAGCTGTCGACGGCCATGAATAGCAAGGTGAGGGGAGGACGGCCCTGGGAGGAGTGCTCGTATCGGGCGATTTCACGACCGATGGTGGCGTGGACGCCGAGTTCTTCCTTGAGTTCGCGCTCGAGGGCCTGGCGGGGGGATTCTCCGGCTTCGACTTTGCCGCCGGGGAACTCCCATTTGAGTCCGTGGCGGTCCTTGGCCTGGCGCTGACCGATGAGCAGTTGGCCATCGCGGCGAAGGATGCCTGCGACGACGATTGTGGTTCGAGCCATTATGTGAAAATCGATGAGGACATTTCATTGTATAGCGAGAGGCTGCTGCAACATTTCCGGGAGGCGAAGCGGGCGGGGGAGCTGCCGGCGCCGGCGATTTCGGTGACGGTGGAGAATCCGGCGTGCGGAGACGTGTTGAAGCTGTCCGCGCGTGTGGAGGCGGGGCGGATTGAGGATGCGCGGTTTCTGGTCCGCGGATGTACCGCCTCCATCGCGTGCGGGTCGGCGCTCGCAGAGTGGCTGACGTATTCAGTTGTCAAAGACCTGAGAAGCAAGAAGGCCTCCGAGATCGCCGCCCTGGTGGAGGCGGAGGTCGGAGGCCTTCCGGATGCTTCAAAGCACGCCGCTCAGCTCATGGCTGACGGGCGTGATAGAGCTGCTCAAGCGCCTGGGCGCTTGAAAATCGCGGGATCGACGCCGGAGTTGACCGTGCGGGTAGTGACGGTCTTCTCAACGGCTTTCTGTCCGTTCTGCATGACGACTTCAGTGTTGGGGAGCATGAAGCCGCCGGCGTCCTTGTAGTCCGACAGTTCGACTTCGAAATCGGCTGGGCCCTGCATGCCCATGGAACGGTAGGTAATGCGGGCGGGGAGGTTGGTGGCTGGGTCGAGGAAGAGCTTCACTTCGAGTTCATCGAGCTTGATGAGGACGGGGTTGAGCTTGCGACCGTTGGAGTCGACGGGTTCGAGGGCGGAGGTTTGAGCCTTGCCGTTGAGGGCGGCGTTGATGAGGCCGATGGCGGTGCCGCCGGTGAGCATGGACTGTTTCATTGCGCCGAGGAGCTGGGCGGGAAGTTCCTGAACCATGTTGCCCTGGCCCATCCAGGCTTTGTCGCCGTCGAGGACCTGGGTGATTTCGGCCACCGGGAGTTTCAACACGAGCTTGTAGTGGTCGGGGTAGAGGAATGACTCTCGGTGGAGTCGCCGTCGAAGCTGCCCTGCGGGAGGGTGAGCTTGATCTTGGCGGTGATGGATTGGTCCTTGACGGCGGCGAGTTTGGCTTTGCCGCCCATTGCGGTGGCGGCCGGCTTCGAGGAGGGACTTGGCCTTGGCGGCGCCGGCGGCGGTCATGTTGACCGTTTCCTTCTTGCGAAGCATGTCGGGCGCGGCGAGGTCGAGCACATCGACGGGGATGATGCGGACGGGACCGAAGACTTCGAGATGTCTTGGAGAACTCCTTGGCGTTGCCGACGGCGACGATGGTGAGCTTGTCGGTCTGCAGGAAGTTCTGGAGAAGGCCTTGGCGATCTGCTCGCGCGTGAGGCCTTCGATGAGCTTGCGTGTAGTTGAGCCAGTAGTCGTCGCCGAGGCCGTAGACGTAGTCGGTGAGAGTGCGGCCGGCGACGGCGCCGGAGGATGTTTCGATGGCGATGGCGAAGAGCCGAGGATGTAGGCCTTGGCCTCGTCGAACTCGGCTTCGGTTGGCGGGGTTGGCCTTGACTTCCTTGAGGAGGTCGAGCAGGAAAGCGGATGGCGTCGGCGGTTTTCTCGGTGCGAGTGAAGGTGGTGGCTTGGAAACATGCCGGCCTGCCGGTTGGGCTCGAAGGAGGAAGAGGCGCCGTAGGTGAGGCCTTCGTTGGCGCGGAGCTTCATATTGATGCGTGAATTGAAGCTGCCGCCGAGGATCTGATTGCCGAGATTGAGAGCGGCGTAATCGGGGACGGCGCGTTTGACGCCGAGGTGGCCGACAACGATCTGGGTCTGGACGGCGGAGGGCATGTCGACGATGATGACCTGGTTCTTAGAGGCAGGGGGAGCAGGGAGGGCGTGGATTCGGGCTTGGCGTTGGACTTCCAGGCGCCGAAGTACTTTTCGGCGATGGCGAAGCCTTCGGCGGGCGTGACGTCGCCGACGATGGCGAGCCAGGCGCGGCCGGGTCCGTAGTTTTCCTTATAGAAGCGCGACGAGGTCATCGCGCTTGATATTGCGGAGGGTGTCCGGGGTGCCGTCGCCGGGGTAGGCGTAGGGGTGGGTGCCGAGGATGGCGCGGGCGGCGACCATGGGGGCGAGATACTCGGCGCTGGCGTATTGGACCTGGAGGCCGGACTGCGCCTGGCGCATCTTGCGATCGATTTCTTCCTGGTCGAAGGCGGGGTTGAGCAGGACGTCGGCCATGAGTTCGAAGCCGAGGGCGGCGAGTGCTCTTCATGAAGGTCATGGAGACGTTGGCGGTGTCGTCGCCGGCCGAAGTGGAGAGGCTGCCGCCGGCGTTATCGACGGCGCGGGCGATGTCCTGGGCCTTGCGTGTCTTGGTGCCTTCGCGGAGCAGGGTGGCGGTCATGTTGGCGAGTCCGGCTTTGTCGGGAGGCGCGTAGGCGTCGCCGGCGAGGAGCTGGAGGGAAGCCGAGACGAGCGGCAGGCGATGATCCTCGATGACGTAGACGCGGAGGCCGTTGGCGAGAGTTTTGGTTGCGGCCTTGGGGAAGGCGAAGGGCCGCGGCGCGGAGGGCGGAGGCGGCGCCTGCTTGGCGGCGCTGTCTGTGCGTCGAGATCTGTGCTGGTGAGCATTGTGATGGCGGCGAGGAGGGTGAGGGTGAATTTCATGGCCGTTCCTGCTTAGTCTTTCTTCTCTTCTTCTGATTTGGGCGCGGGTTGAATCCAGATTTTGGTTTGGGTGTTCTTGGCGAGGTGCGTTTTGATGACGCGCTGGACGTCGGCTGCGGTGACCTTGCGGTATTTCTCGAGTTCGAGGTTGTAGAGGTTGGGGTCGCCGAGCAGGACGGCGCAGCGGCCAAGGAAGTCGGCTTTAGCCTGAACGCCTTCGCGGCCGATGATGAAGGAGGCGATGGTCTTGTTCTTGGCTTTGGTGAGTTCCTCGTCGGTGACGAGTTTTTCGGCCATTTCGTTGAAGGTGAATTCGAGGCTGGTGGCGACCTCTTTGACGTTCTTGCCCTGGTTGACGATGGCGCCGCCGAAGAAGATGGACGGGCCTTCGAGGGGCATGGCGGAGCCGAAGGCGGAGACGGCGGACTGCTCGTCATAGACGAGGCGTTTGTAGAGGCGGGAGCTCTGGCCGTCGCTGAGGATTGAGGAGGCGATCTCGAGAGCGTAGCTATCGGGGTGGGCCATGGAGGGGAGTTTGTAGCTCATGACGACGGCATCGAGCGGGGCGTTTTCGTACTTGACGGTGAGCTCGCGGGCGTGCGGTCTGAGCGGGTTCCTTGATGGTGACGCGGGGAATGGGCTTGCCCTTGGGGATTTTGGCGAAGTGCTTCTCGATGAGGGCGATGGTTTCCTTCGGATCGAGATCGCCGACGGCGACGATAGTGGCGTTATTGGGGACGTAGTAGAGGGAGTGGAAGTCCTGAACGTCCTTGATGGCGGCCTGATTGAGGTCCGCCATGGAGCCGATGGGATTGTGCTTGTACGGGTAGACGGTGAAGGTGTTATTGAGCACGTCTTCGGCGAGGCGGCCGTAGGGAGGATTTTCGAACCTCATGCGGCGCTCTTCCTTGACGACCTCGCGTTCCTTCTTGAAGTTCTCGTCGCTGACCTCGAGGGAGTCGAGGCGGTCGGCTTCAAGCCAGAGCATGCGTTCGAGATAGTTGGCGGGGAAGGTCTGCCAATAGACGGTCGTGTCGAAGGAAGTGTAGGCGTTGAGTGTGCCGCCTGCGGCGCGGACGATCTTCATGTGCTCTTCGGGGCCGACGTTTTTGGAGCCGCGGAACATCATGTGCTCGAAGAGATGGGCGAAGCCGGTGCGGCCGGTTTTTTCGTCTTTGGAGCCGACGTGGTACCAGACCTGGAGGTTGACGACGGGGCGGGAGTGGTCTTCGGCGAGGACGATTTTGAGGCCGTTCTTGAGTTCGGCGGTTTGGATTTTGAGGGGTGGCGGGGTATCGGCGGCGACGGCGCCGGAGGCGGCAGCGAGACCGGCGGCGGCAAGCCGGAAGGCGAAGTCCCTACGTGTATTGGAAATCATATGGGTTTCAGATGGTGGAGCGAGAGCCCTTGTCCTTGAGGCTATCAGACGGCGGAGGCCGGAGATTGTCACTTTTGGGGGGCTCCTGGGGTTGTTCAGGGGGCTTCGTTGGGTCCTGCGGGGCGGTTTCGGAGATTTTGAGCCTGGCGTAGAGGTGGAGGAGGGCGCGGAGAGGGAGGACGGGGAGAGATCCGGTGGTGGTGCCAACGGTTTCAACCCATTGATTCAGCGGGGATGGATCGTCGAAATGGGTTTGATTTGGCGGGGGCGATTTGGGGGGCTTGGGAGGTGGAGCGAGAGGAGTGAGGACGGAATGGGAGAGGGCGGTGGAGTGGGAGATGGCGCGCTCGGCGGCGCGGATTGTCTGGAGCTCGCGGAGGCGGCGGAAGGCGCGCTGGTAGGAGCGTTCGAGGGTGGCGCGAAGGCGGGTGATGCGTTCCAGTTGGTCGAGCCGGGTTGCCGGGGACGCGGCGGCGTCATGGAGGTCGGCGTCGAGGGCGTCGGCGCGGCGTAGCTGCCAGGCGGCATGGAGTAGCTGCTGGAAGGAGTCGATTTCGAGGGCGCCGAGAGGCTGGACTTCGGCGCGGAGGTTGGTCTGGAAGTCATCGAAGTCCTGCTGCTGGTGAGGTTCGACGATGAAGCGGCGAGAGGAGAGGCCGTGAGTGGTGGCGTTTTTGGCGGTGGCGGCTTTGCCCGCCGGGGAACGGGGGCCGGTGGATTTTTTCGCGTTAGCGCGATTGGCGTCGAGTTGTCTGGTGGAAATAGGCACGAGGGCCTCCTTTCACCGTTCATGGAGAGAGGAGGGAGTGCGGGGATTTGGGGCGGATCGTCGCAAGCGGTTGAAAAGGGGGGAGATTGAGTTGAGGTTAAGGTGGGAAAGGCCCGCCATGGGGGGCGGGCCTTTGCGGGAAATGGAGCGACGAGGGGTGTTACTCGACCGCGGTTTGAGCCGGAGGGGCAAGAGCTTCGTGCTTGAGCGCGAGAGTGCGGGCCTCATTGGCGGCGCGACGTGCCTGCATGGCGAGCCGCCGTTCGCGCTCCGCGGGGGCTGCCGCCATGGCGGGCCACTTGTACCGCATCGGGTTGTAAACGGGACTGTTGGCGAGGCGCTCCGCGTTGTCTTCGTGCTTGGCGGCCTTGGCGTCAAGCGTAGCCGCCCAGTCGCGATAGCCGAGGGCGACCTCAGAATGTGCTTCGGGCGTGCTTGCGCTCTTTGCCATGGCCTGGAGTTTCTGCGAGTCCGCGGCGAAGGTAACGCCAGCCGCCAGAATCATACTCAGAATCAGGTTCTTCATGAGGTTGTCTCCTATATCTGTCTACAGCCTCATTGAACCGTGTATGGGTGGTTTGAGAATATCCGCAAAACTACGATCCGTAATTTTACGGATGTCCGATCCAACGCCAGTTCGAGACCGCTAGTTTTCCAAAGCGACGAGGCCCAACCTGATGGCATGGCGCACCAACTCCGCGGTTGTCTTTACGCCCAAGTCGTCCATCATTTTGTATTTGTGCGTTTCGACGGTCCGCGCTGAGATTTCGAGCAGCGCTCCGATTTCCTTGGCGGACTTGCCTTCTGCGAGCAATTGGAGCA
Source organism: Bryobacteraceae bacterium (assembly GCA_963714395.1). Lineage (GTDB taxonomy): Bacteria > Acidobacteriota > Terriglobia > Bryobacterales > Bryobacteraceae > JACADU01. The sequence goes on along the minus strand of CAVQOO010000011.1, from coordinate 14,099 downwards.
CCTGGCGCTGGCGGGGAGTCGGTTCGATAGTCTGTTTGAGAATGCGCCTGGTTTCGTCGAGGCGCTCGACAACCGATTCGTGCTTCAGTTCCGGCGAGATGAAGACCTCGCCGCGCAATGCGAGGCGGAGGGCAGTTATGAGCTCATCGGAGGCGGCGTGCTTGAGGACGTATCCCGCGGCGCCAACTTCCAGAGCACGTGAGAGGTAAGTGACATCGGGATGCATGGTGAGCAGGACCACCTTGACGTCCGGATGGCTTTCCTTTAATTGGCGAAGGGCATCGATGCCGTTCAGCAACGGCATTGAGATGTCGGCGACGACAAGGTCCGGCTGCAATTCGCGGACACGCTCGACCAGATCAAGGCCGTTGGTGACGGCGCCGACCAGATCGAATTCGGCGGCGAGGAGGCTGCTGAGACCATCGAGCACGATCTTGTGATCATCGGCGAGCAGGACGGTAGGTTTACGCATCGAGCGGCAGCCAGACCTCCACTTTCGTTCCCGAGCCGGGCTGGGATTGCACTTGAAATCGCCCGGCAAGCGAGCGGGCACGCTCTTCCATACTGGCCAAGCCGAGGCCCGGCCGGCGCTCGGCAAAGCCGCGGCCGTCATCCTGAACGGTCAGATGCGCAAAGGCGCCGTCGCGCTGCAGGCGAATGGTGACCTGTTCGGCCGCGGCGTGCTTCTCGATATTGCGCAGCGATTCCTGGACGATTCGGAAGAGGGACAATGCGACGGGCTTGGGCACGGCAGTGAAATCGCCCAAGGGGGAGAATTCGACGGGCGGGCCGCCGCGTTCGAACAATGCCCGGCATTCGGCTCCGATGGCTGCGACGAGGCCGAGGTCGTCAAGGAGCTTCGGGTGCAGGCGGCGTGAAAGTCCGTGAATATCGCGCGCAAGCTGAGCCATCTGGCTCTTCACACGCTCCAGGCCTTCCTGCAAACGGGAGGGTTCGGCAGATCGGCCGAGCGTGCCCGCGTCGATGGCAATGGCGGCGAGGCGCTGGGTGATATCGTCGTGGAGCTCGCGAGCGATGCGCTGGCGCTCATCCTCCTGCGCGGTGATCAGCCGGCCGGCGAGTTCCTCCAATTCGGATTTGGAGACCGTAGTGCGCTCGAGCTCTTCGGCCATGCGGTTGAAAGAGGTAGCGAGTTCACCGATTTCGTCGCGCCGTTGGCCAGGCAAGCGGAAGCTGAAGTCGCGCCGGCCGAAACGGTGGGCGGCGCGGGCGAGCGCGAGGACGGGTTCGGTGACCGAACGCGCCAACCATGCGGCTGCGCCCAGGAAGGCAATGGCGATCAGGGCGCCGATGAGGAGGATGCGCATCTGGAGACTGCGAACGGGGGCGAAGGCCTCGTCAGCGTCGATCTCGGCCAGCAGAGCCCAATCGAGCCCGGTTATGCCGAGCCGGGCGTGAGAGCAGAGCCGCTGCCTGCCGTGGAGGTCGGAGGACATCTCAGTTTCCTCGAGATGCCAGCGCATGTTGGCGACACGCTCGCGCAGGATGGAATTACCGCTGCGGAGCGTGCTGTCAGGGCCAACGATGGCGAGGCGGCCGGACCGACCTAAACGGTCGGTGGTCATCAGGCGGTTGATCTCATCGGTGGAGACCTGGATGGCCAGCACGCCGGCCTTGTGTCCGCCTCGCCACACGGGGGCGGCGAGAAAGGCGGCGGGCTCGGAATGAGATGGGACATAGAAATCGTAATCCTGCAGCACAAACTGTTCGGGTTCGTCGATTTCCATCGCGCGGCGGTAGATGCGGGCGAGCGCGGAATCGCGATAAGGCGGGTCATTGAGGGGAGCGCCGAGATCGAACTCCTTGAAGACGGAGTAGACGACCCGCGACTGGTTGGCGTCGATGAGCAAGACGTCGTAGAATCCAAACGCGCTCTGGTAGCGGTGCAGCGTGGGATGGTAGCGGGCGTGGGCTTTGCCGTAGGCTCCGGGGGCAATCAGGAGGCGGTCTTTGTGCCCTAGCCCATGCGGATTTGCAGCGATGAAGTGGTGTTGCAGCGCGCGGACGCGCGGATCGCGGGGATACCAATCGGCGGGGGCTTTGACCTGCTCGTAATGCCTGCGCAAGGCGTCTATCGTCCGCCGGGGGAAGATTCGACCAGGATTGAGAGAACTCTTCGAGGGCGCTGATGGCGGCTTCGTCGGTAGCGAGCGCCAAGGTGTGATTACCGAGATCGCGGAACCAGCGTTCAACCTGACTCACGCGGTCCTGACGAATCGCCGTCAGGCGGTCGTAGGTAGCCCTCCGCAGAGCCTCGGTTGCGCCGGCGGACGCCTCCCATCCGGTGAGGACGATTGCGGTGAGACCAAGCGCCAGGAAGGCCAACTGCAACTTGGCGCGATAGCCCATTGCTCCGAGTTTAACCTCGCGAAGGCCGATCGACGAAGAGAGGTGGGTATTGGAGGTGGAGTGCGAAGCGGCGCCCACCGATTTCGTTGACGTGCTCGACTACTCGCGGCTGCAACTCTATCCGGCGGCTGAGGAGTTCGCCCGGAGGCGTGTTAAGCGGCGCTGCGGACGCGGACTTCGAGTGATTTGCCCAAGGCGCGGAAAGCGGCTTCGAGCTGATCCATGCGAGAAGAGTGGGAGAGGTCGAGCAGGCGTTCAACCTGTGTTTTGTGCCAACCGAGGCGGCGGGCGAGCACCGCCTTTGTGACACCCGCGCTCTTGAGAGTGGTGTAGAGCGAGAGCTTGGATTGAGTGAGCGCGGAAAGGGCGATGAGTTTCATACCGGGTTTGGGTTTGGAGGGGCGCGGGATCTCCCGACCGCGGCGGACGTATTCGGCAAGTACGACTTCGATAGCATCGGCGGCGAACTCCATGGCCTCGGCTTCGGAATATCCGCTGGTAATCACCTCCGGGATATCGGGAACGCTGACGAGGACCGCCTTGCCTTCACGGGAGAATCGGGCTGGATAGGAGAGCATTCGGTCACTCCTTCTCATTCTGGAGACCAAGCTGGCGCTTGATCGCCTCGACGGTGCCTTTAGGCAGCTCTTTCTTGCCGTGTCGCGGGATTGGCGCGAAACGGTCGCGGTAATAGGCGAGAGTATGCTTTTTCCCCTCCAAGAACCGGCAGCCGTGCTTTTGAAGCCAGCGCTTGAGCTCGTTAGAGGTCACTGACCCAATGGTACACAGAAGTGTGTACGCCTGCAATCGTGTCGAGCTGAAGCGAAATCACCTGATCTGCAATGTTTTCAGGACTACTCGCTGCGGAGAACGCAGGCGGGGTCGACGCGCATGGCGCGGAAGGCTGGGGCGGCGCTGGCGGCGAGGGTCACCATGAACAGCAGCGCAGCGACGCCGGCGTAGACGGCGGTTTCCTGGGCTTCGAGGCCTTCGGTGGCCATGCGCAGGAGCGGCGTGACGCCGTAGGCGGCCGGCAGTCCGATGGCCAGGCCGATGGCGGCGAGGGTGAGGCCGCCCTTGAGGACCATCCCGAAGACGGACTTTGCGGTGGCGCCGAGGGCGAGGCGAATGCCGATTTCGCGCAGGCGCTGGGCGGCCGTGTAGGCCATGACACTGTAGGTTCCGATGGCGGCGAGAATGAGAGCGATGAAGGCGAGGCCGCCGAGGACCTTGGTGGTGGCGCGGGCGCCGGAGTTGCGGGTGAGCATGAAGGCTTCGAGCGTTTGGAGGCGGAAGAGGGGCTGCTCGCGATCGACCTGCCAGACAGCGGAACGAATCGCGCCGGCAGGGCTCACGTGCAGCGCTGCGGCTGCGCGCGATCAGGCCCATGGTGCGCTCGGGCGGCTTGGGCATGCGGGCGGTAGACCTCCGGCCGCGCGGGATCGCTGAGGCTGACATGCCTGACGTCGCGGGCGACGCCGACGACGGTGAGCCAGGGGGATTTCTCATCGCCGGTCTGGCATGCGGCGGCCGAGCGGAAGCGACGTCACCGGGCCAGTAGCGGCGGACGAAGGCTTCGTTGACGATGGCGACGCGCTTCCGATTTGGGGTGGTCCTGCAGGCTGAATTCGCGGCCGGCGATGAGCGGAATCCGCAAGGTGCGGAAGTAGCCCGGGCTGACGACCATGTCCCCGCGACGGAGTCCTGACGCGGGTCTGACTGGCCTTCGACGCGGACGTTGGTGTAGTTGTTGTCGCCGGTCAGAGGAATGGTCTGCACGAGCGCGGCGGATTCGACATTGCTGTCGCGCTGCAGGTTTTCAAGGGCGCGCGCATAGAAGTCGGCGACCTGGGAGTCTTCCGGATAGCGCGCGGCGGGGAGGAGGATGTGCGCGGCGGTGAGATTCTCCTTGTCGAATCCGGGGTCCATGGTCTGCTGCCGGATGAGGCTGCGGATCATCATGGTGCCGCCGGAGACGAGCACGAGGGCGAGAGTCATCTCGGCGACGACGAGGCTCTTGAGCATGATGTGGCGGCCGCCGGTTGAGCCGCGGCTGGAGTCCTGCAAGGCGGGGGAGAGGCTTCCGCGGGTCAGCAGCCAGGCCGGCACGACGCCGAACACGATGCCGGCGAAGAGCGAGAGGCCGAAGGCGAAGCCCAAGGCGGTCAGATCGACTCGCGCCAGTTTGAAGATCTCCATTTCGGGCGGGGCGATGCGCTTGAGCAAGGGGACGGTCCAGTAGGCGGCCAGGAGGCCGACGGCTCCGCCGGCGAGCGACAGGAGGAGGCTCTCGGCGAGCTGAAGGCGAATGAGGGAAGCGCGCCCGGCGCCGAGAGATGCGCGGAGGGCGAACTCGCGGCGGCGCAGCATTCCGCGTGCGAGTTGCAGGCTGGCGACGTTGGCGCAGGCGATGAGCAGGACGAATCCGACGGCTCCGAACATGGTGCCGGCCGATGCGCGGGCGGCTTTGGGGATGACTCGATCGGCGAGCGGGCGCACCGCGCCGAGCCAGTTTTCGCCGTTCTTGGGATCTTCTTTGGCGACGCGTTCGGAGATGGAGCGTATCTGGGCGGCGGCCTGGGGAATCGAGACTCCCGGCTTGAGACGCGCCACCGCGTTCAGACTGCGCTAACCGCGTTCACGCTGTGCCGGTTCGAGGGAGAGCGGGACCCAGAGGTCGGCTTTTCTGTAGAGGAAGTGAAAGTCCTGGGGCATGACGCCGACGATCGTGTAGTTGCCGCCGTTGAGACGGACTTCGCGGCCGAGGACGCCGGGCTCGCCACGGTACGTTCCCTGCCAGAGCGCGTAGGAGAGCACGGCGACGCGGGCGTCGGATTCGGGTCCTTCATTGGGTGCGAAGGCGCGGCCTAGCGCCGGCTTGACGCCGAGGGTGGGGAAGAACTCGGGGGTGACCTGCATGGCGGGCAACTGCTGCGGCTCGCCCTCGCCGCTGATGGCCATGGGGCGGGACCGGTAGGCGGCGATGGAGGCGATGCCCTGGGCGGACTGCCAATCGCGGACATCCTGGAGGCTGACCGACGACTGGCTGAAGCCCTTGGTTGTGTTCGTCTGGGGGATGTAGACGAGTTGGGCGGCGTCGGGGTAGGGCAGCGGGACCTGAATCATGAGGCCGACGACGGAGAAGATGGCGACGTTGGCGCCGAGTCCGAGGGCGAGGGCAAGCAAGGCGACGGCGGTCCAGGCTTTGTTCTTGGCGAGCATGCGGGCGGCGATGCGGAAGTCCTGTATGAGTCCCATTGAAAACGGAGACGAGTGTCTGATTCGGAAAGTTCCGGGGTTGTGGATGGTGTAGGCTGTATGCGCAGCCAGTCGCCTGACTCAGGAAGAGGTGCCTATGTTGACATCCACGCTCGCCCGGGAATGGAGGGCCGGCGTCACGCGGCGCGACATGATGCGCGGAATCGCCGGAGGTTTGGCGGCGCAGCAGGCGCTCCTCTCCGCTCCAGCCGAGCGGAGTGCCCCCGACATGAAGATCACCAGCATGAAGACCTTCGTGGTCGGCAACCCGTGGAAGAACTGGCTGTTCATCAAGGTCGAGACAGACGCCGGCCTGACTGGTTGGGGGGAGGCAACCAGCGGTCTTGAAACCAAGGCCCCCGAGGCGCAGGTTCACGAACTCAGCCGGTTCGTCATCGGGGAGAATCCGCTTTATCCGGAGCGCCTGTGGCAGAAGATGCACAAGGGGCTGTTTCTGGGCACGAACGTGGCCATGAGCGGCATCAGCATCGCCTGCTGGGACATCCTGGCCAAGAGCCTGAACGCGCCGCTCTGGAAATTGCTGGGGGGCAAGCTGAACCCTTCGCTCCGGGTGTACGCCAACGGCTGGTACAAGGGACCAAGGGAACCGGGGGCGTTTGCGGACAGGGCCTTGGAGGTCAAGGCCAAGGGGTACACGGCGCTGAAGTTCGATCCGTTTGGGAGCACGTACCGGTTCTTCGACGCGGGCGAGGAGAAGAAATCGCTGGCCATCGTCGCGGCTGTCCGGAAAGCGGTAGGCGACGATGTGGACCTGCTCATCGAAGGGCACGACCGCTTCAGCGTCAGCACCGCCATCCGGGTCGGCCAGAAACTCGAAGAGCATCATCCGATGTGGTTCGAAACCCCGGTGATGTCCACCGACATTCCGGCCACCCTCGAGGTTGCGCGCGCGATCAAGGTTCCGGTGGCGACAGGGGAGCGTTTCAGCCTCCTGCGCGAGTTTGAGGAACTGCTGGCGGGCCGAGTGGTCGACATCGTGCAGCCGGAGACGCTGCGAATCGGAGGCATTGGCGGCGCCCGCAAGGCTGCGGCCCTGGCCGAGGCTGCGGAGGCATTCGTCGCGCTTCACCAGGCGCAAAGCCCGTACAACACAGCGATCAATGCGCATATCCACTCGACCATCCCCAATTTCCTCATCCAGGAGTGCTTCGACGACTTCCTGGAGCCATGGGCGCACGACCTCATGCGCGGTGTACCGAGGGTCAAGGGCGGGTGCCTGGAGCCGTCGGACGCTCCGGGGATCGGCGTCGAGTTGGATGAAAAGGAAATGGCCCGGCATCCGTACGGCCCCAACAACTTCCTCCGGCTGTTTGAAAACGGCTGGGAAAAGCGTACGGGCGGCGTGCAGAAGTGAGCGAAAGGTGACTGAAGATGACTTTGATTACGAGCGAAATGGCACGCTCCGGGCGGCGCGATTTCTTCAGGACGGTTGCGGGCGCGGTTGCGGTTTCCAGAGCGGCGCTTGCCGCTCCCGCCAAGGAACCCTTTCGAGGGGTGTTCACGATTCCATCGACGCCGTTCCGGCAGGACGGTGAAATCGATATCCCCAGCTTCCGCCGGGTTGTCGATTTTTGCGTTGCCTGCGGGGCGCACGGCCTGGTTTTTCCAGTCAATGCCAGCGAGTGGACGGCTTTGAGCGACGATGAGCGCATCAAGTTGGACCAGGTGCTGGTGGAACAGAATGCGGGCCGTGTGCCCGTGGTGATCGGCGTGAACGCGCCGACGCAGGAGAGCGCCGCCAGATTTGCGGCACACGCCAAGGCTATCGGCGCCGATGCGGTCATCTCCATGCCTCCGAAGGGAGTGCAGAGTGAGGAGGTTATTTTCAATTTCTATCGCAGGATCTCCGAAGGGGGCCGCTTGCCGGTCTTCCTCCAGGATCACGATCCGCCGGTCGGCACCAGTCTCCCGGTGGAACTGATGCTGAGGATGTGCCGCGAGATCGAGCATGTCAAGTACATCAAGGAGGAGACCTCACCGACCACGTTTAAGACGACGGCAATCCTCAAGCAGGGAGGCGGGGTCTGCAAAGGCATATTCGGCGGCGCCGGTGGACGCTATTTAATCGAGGAGCACCGGCGCGGCTGCGCCGGGCAGATGCCGGGCTGCCATGTGACCGACGTCGTGGTGGCACTGTGGAACGCGCTCGAAAAGGGTGACAAGGCACGGGCGATGCATATCTACAAGGAGATGGCGCCGCTGTTCTTCTTCGAGACCCAGTTGAACGGCAGCTACAAGGAAGTGCTCTACCGGCGAGGAGTCATCGCCTGCCCGCTCAAACGCAACGGCGCGATGCCGATGGACGAAACAGCATCACGCTATCTGGACGAGATCCTGAAGGACCTCGAACCGCTGACGACCTGGAAGAAATAGGTAGGTCGCAGGCTGAGGGGCGACGTCGTGGTCACGCGTCGATGTGGTTTTCGAGGAAGGAGTCGAGCGAGGCCTTGTACTGCGCAGAGAGGGCTCGCGAGAGCTTCTCCATTTCCGCGGGAGTGAGAGGCTTGAATGCTTTGGCGATGCGAACGTTTTCTTCGATAATTTCCAACGTCGACATGGAAATCGTTGCGGCGGCGATGGGCAGTGAGAGCGGATAGCGGATGATCTGGTCGATGGGGGCCTTGCCGGTGAGGGCGTTGCGGCCCGTGACTTTCATGGCCAGAATGCCCATGTTCTTTTTGCGAGCCACCGGGATCACGAGCTCTTCGAATGTCTCGCCGGGAACGCCTGGAGTTCCCCAACCGGAGCGGGCGGCATTGAGAGCCATCTGCGTGCAATCGAAGTCGTGGCGGTCGAGGGCTTTGCGCAGGACTGCAGGGCGAGTGTGGCTGGTAATGCCGATGAACCGGGTGAGCTTCTGTTCCTTCAATTGCTGGAGCACTGCCAGGACGCCGTCCTTAGCTTCGATGGCGGTAAGGTCCTCATCGCTGACGAGCGCGTGAATGTGAACGAGGTCCACCTGATCCACTTGCAGCCGCTTGAGACTGGCGTCCATCGTGCGCCGGAACTCGCCAGCATCGCGCGGTTCGATCTTGGTGGACAGGAAGATGTCTTTGCGGCGGCCCTTGATGGCTTTGCCGACATAGGTCTCGCTTAAGCCGTCGCCGTAGCGCGCGGCTGTATCGATGTAGGTGACGCCAAGGTCGAGCGCCCGGGTCAACGCGGCGATGCTTGCTTCTTCGGTTTTGTACCGATCGGTCCAGCCAGTGTTGCCCGCGCCGAAGGAGAGGATTGACACGCGCGCGCCGGTCTTGCCGAGGAGGCGCTTGGGCATGCCGGTGCGGGCATCGATTGTCTGAGCAGGAACCAGGTTTGCGGCGAAGCCGGTTAGCGCCGCGGTTTCGAGGAAGTCTCTACGGAGAATAGTCATGGGCACTCCCATCATGTCGCGATGGACGGAGGGTTGGGGCGGTTGTGGAGGGCGAGCCAGAGGCTGAAGCCAAATAGGGGGATGGCGGTGGCGGTGAGGAAGGCGGCGTGCCAGGCGGAGGCGTCGGCGAGGCGGCCGAAGACGGGGCTGAAGATGGCGACGGCGGCGGCCCAGGAGCCGGCGCCGAGTCCGGCGAGGAGTCCGGCATGGGCGGAGCCGAAGGTGCGGGTGGCGTAGGTGAGACTCACGATGACGTTGCCGCCGGAGACGAACATCGTCCAGAAGAGGAGCAGTAAGAGGAGTGGGAAAGATTGTGACCGAAGCGCCGAAGGCGAGCGGGATAGTGCCGGCCATGGCGGCGAGGGTGAGGGTGCGAATGGGGAGTCCGCGGTCGAGCAGCCAGCCCCAGAGGAAGTAGCCGACTTCCCAGCCGAGAGGGGGAATCCAGAGGACCCAGCCGAGATCGGATTGGGTCTTGCTGAACTCGCGGGAGAGATAGAGCGGCATCTGGTAGAGGACGAAGGCGAGCGGGAGGCAGCCGAGGGAGTAACTGGCCATGAAGCTCCAGAGGCGGGGGTCGCGCCAGGGGAGAGGATGACGGGAGTGGGCGTGCTGGAGGGGGGCGGTGAGTTCGGGGCGGCGCGCGCTGATGAGCCACCAGGCGGCGAGCCATGTGGAGCCGATGATGCCGGTGAACCAAAAGGCGGCGCGCCAGCCGAAGGCTTGATAGACGGGAGTGATGATGAGCGGAGTGAGAACCGCGCCGAGGCTGCCGCCGCTGTAGGCGACCGCGACGCCGCGGGCGCGGAGGCGTTCGGGAAGAGAGAGAACAACAGTGCGGAGACCGCCGGGGAAGGTGGCGCCTTCGCCGAAGCCGAGGGCGGCGCGGGCGATGGCGAAGCCGAGGAAACTGGCCAATAGGGCGTGGGATGCCGAGGCGAGGGACCAGAAGGCGACGGCGGCGATCATGCCGGTGCGGACGCCGGAGCGGTCGAGCCAGCGGCCCCAGAATGGGATTGCCGGCCATGTAGGCGACGGAGAATGCGGAGATGACCCAGCCGTATTGCTCGCCGGACATGTGTGTGTCGGCGAGGATGGTGGGGGCGAGCAGTGCGAGGGTGTTGCGGTCGATGTAGCTGATGAGAGAGACGGCGGTCATGGCGCCGACAGGCGCCCAGTGAGTCCGCTGCTTCTCGATAGGCATTGCTCGATTATGGCGTGAGGGGCGGCAGGGTTACGTGGGTGGGGTGCAATTGCTTTCTGCTGGAAGGGCGCTTAGCCACGTTATCGTCGCAGGCGGCTGGTCGAGAGCCACCGGGCCGGCCAGGGGGCCGGCCGCGCACCAGGGGGTGCGCCCCACAGTCAGAGGCTACGTCATCCTCAGGACTGTTGAGTGGCGATCCACCATGTATTGCCGGCGGGGTCCTTCACGCCGCCACGGCGGTCGGGGTCGCCTTCACGCTGAGAGGGCTCCTGAACGGAGACGCCTCCGGCTTCGAGGGCGCGCCGGTAGGTGGCGTCCACGTCCTTCACATAGACGTGGAGCCAGGAATGAAAGGCGGGCCATTGGGGGCCAGCGTCGCCGATCATCACGACGGTGTCGTCGATGCGAACCTCGGCGTGCATGATGGTGCCGTCCTTGTTGTCGTGCCGGCGCAATGGGACTGCGTCGAAAGTCTGTTTGAGAAAGTCGATGACACGCTGGGCGCCGTCGGCGACCAGATAAACAGAAACGCTTGCGTATCCCTCTGGCTTATAGGACATGAGAACAGGCTACTGGGTGGCGCGGCGTTGAGGCAATGCGCCGGCGGCGGGTTCGGTGGCGGGCCGCTTCAAGGTTTCGGCAAAGGCGCGGCGAGGCTCTTCGGGGAAGTCCTTTAGGAGAGCTTCGGCGCGGGAGCGGATTTCGGCGACGATTTCGGGGTGCTCCGCGGCGACGTCGTAGCTCTCGGCGGGGTCGGTCTTCAGGTTATAGAGTTCGGGTTTGGCGAGAACGAGGTTGGTGCGGCCGCCCGCGGGGGCGGGGCTGTAGGTGACGTTGTTGTAGCGGGCGAGGTGGAGCTTCCATTCGCCCTTGCGGACGCACTGGAGGTTCCAATCGTCGAAGTACAGCAGGACGTCGCGCTGGACCTGCTGTTGGGCGCCGGTGAGGATGGGGCGGATGTCGACGCCGTCGACGGGGCGCTTGGGTTGGGTACCGCAGTGGGCCGAGGCGGTGGGCATCACGTCCATCAGGGAGACGAGGGCGTCGCTGACGCCAGGCTTGACGGTGCCGGGCTGGCGGGCGAGGAAGGGGACGCGCACGCCGCCTTCCCAGGTCATGCCCTTGCGGCCGCGCAGGGGGCCGGAGCTGCCCTGATACCAGGGACCGTTGTCGCTGGAGAAGAGGAGGAGGGTGTCGCGGTCGAGGTTGTGGCGTTTGAGGGAGGAGAGAACTTCGCCGACGCTCCAATCGACTTCGGCCATCACATCGCCGTAGATGCCTTGGGGGCTCTTGCCGCGGAAGCGCTTGGAGGCGAACAAGCGGGATGTGCGGGAAGGTGTGCGGGAAGTAGAGGAAGAACGGGTTGGCGGCGTTGTCGTCGATGAACTTGACAGCGCGAGAGGTGTAGCGTTCGGTGAGCGTGTCCTGGGTGGCCTCGGCTTCGGCGACGGCTTCGTTGTCCATGACGACGGCGGGCTTCATGTCATTGCTGTAGGGGATGCCGAAGTAGCTGTCGAAGCCGCGGCGGGTGGGGAGGTATTCCGGTTTGTGGCCGAGGTGCCACTTGCCGACTGCCGCGGTCTTGTAGCCCTTGTCCTTGAGGACGTTGGCGAGGGTGACTTCTTCGAGGGGCATGCCTTTGTCGTCGTAAGGGAAGAGCACGCGGGGGACGCCGGCGCGCGTGGGGTAGCGGCCGGTCATGAGCGCGGCGCGAGAGGGAGAGCAGACGGGATTGGCCGAAGTGGCGTTGGTGAAGCGAAGGCCTTCGCGGGCGATGCGATCGATGTTGGGGGTTGCCAAGGTGCCGCCGTAGCAACCGAGGTCGCCGTAGCCGAGGTCGTCGCAGAAGATCACCACAATGTTGGGGGAGCGGCGGGGGGCGGCGAGGGCGTAGGGCGCGGTGCTTGCGGCGGCGATGAATTCTCTTCTGGTGATAGGCATGGTGCGATGTCGCTGGGAATATCATATGTGTTGTTCGAGGCCGTTCAGGGAGACTTCACTGTGAGACTGATGCTGCTTGTTGTTGTGATGCTGCAGATGGGCGCGGTCGCTGTCGCTCAACAGAAGCCGGCCGCGGGGCCGCTGCGGGTGCTCAAGTCGAATCCGCGCTGGTTCGCGGACCCGACGGGGAAGGCTGTGCTGCTGATGGGCTCGCACGTCTGGCAGAACCTGCAGGACAACGGGCTGCTCATCCGGGGCGCGGTGAGCAATCCGCCGCCGGTATTCGATTATGACGGATACCTCGACTTTCTGGAGCGCCACAACCACAACTTCTTCCGGCTATGGCGGTGGGAGACGACGCGCTGGACCGACAACTACACGGGCAAGGAAGTGAAGTACTGCCGGCCGCATCCGTGGCTGCGGACGGGTCCGGGAGTGGCGAAGGACGGCGAGCCGAAGTTCGACCTGACGAAGTTCAATCACGGAGTACTTCGCGAGGCTGCGGTCGAGGGTGATGGCGGCGCGGCGACCGCGGCATCTACGTGTCGGTGATGCTGTTCGAGGGGTGGGAGATCCAGTTCAGCGACGCGTGGGAGAACCATCCGTTCAACGCGGCGAACAACGTGAACGGGGTGGAGGGCGATTTGGACGGCAATGGTCAAGGGTTTGAGTTCAACACGATGGACAGCTCGGCGATGGGGCGGCGGGTTCTGGACCTGCAGCAGGCGTATGTGCGGAAGGTGATCGATACGGTGAACGATCTCGACAATGTGCTGTACGAGATCTGCAACGAGGCGCATCCGGCGTCGACCGAATGGCAGTACCACCTGATCCGGTTCGTGAAGGAGTACGAGTCGCGGAAGGCGAAGCAGCATCCGGTGGGGATGACGTTCCAGTACAAGGGCGGGACGAACTCGACCCTGTATGACGAGCCCGGCGGATTGGATCTCGCCGAATCCAGGGCGATGAAAGAGAGCTACCGGAGATCCGTGCTCGGACTGCTCGACGAAGGTGGTGGTGAACGATACGGACCACCTGTGGGGCCACACGGGCGGCGACAGTCTCTGGGTGTGGAAGAGCTTCACGCGCGGACTGAACGTGCTGTTCATGGAGGAATTGCTGCCGTCGCCGACGTGGCAGGATTCGGCGAGGGTGGCGATGGGGCAGGTGCGGCGCTTCGCCGACCGGATGAATCTGGCGGCGATGAAGCCGGAGGAGAAGCTGAGCGCGACGAGGTACTGCCTGGCCGAACGTGGGAAGGAGTATCTGGTTTTCCACGAACAAGGGCGAGTTCACACTGGACTTGACCGACGCGCAGGGGACCTTCAGTGTCGAGTGGTTGGACATCAACGCGGACGGACGATCGCGGGCAAGTCGGTGGAGGGCGGAGCGATGAGGACGTTCACGACGCCGTTTCCGGGACCGGCGGCGCTGTATCTGAAGAAGGGGGAGTGAGGGGTTGGGAGTGGTCGCGGGGCCGTCGGGCGAACACGCGCTCGGCTATTCTATTGGCATGGAGCTGATCTTCGAAGTTCGCGACGCGGACGAAGGGGGCTACTACGCTCGGGCGCTGGGATACGCCATCTTCACACAAGGGGAAACTTGGGAGGAGCTTCGAGCCAACGTGCTCGAGGCGACTGCGCTCCACTTCGAAGAGAGTGCCGATTCGCCGCGCCTGGTGCAATTGCACTATGTCAAGGACGAGCTGATTCCCCTGGAAGCCGCATGAAACTCCCGCGGGGAGTTTCGGCGGGAGCGCGCGATCCCGCGCGCCCGGGGACACTCCAAATGCCGCGCTGGGAGCGCGGCATTTGAAATGTCCCCCATCAGCTGCGTGGCAAGCTGGCAACGTTGTTTGCCGACGGGCCCGAATGCGCGCAGCTCGGAATCGACTGCGAGTCAGGGCAAGGTGGTGGGGCCGGTGGAGGGCCGGTC
>CAVQOO010000010.1:0-204527 GCA_963714395.1 Bryobacteraceae bacterium | reverse complement strand
ATTGCTGTTTCCGGGGAGTCTCATCCTCTCCGGCCAGCACAACTTCCCTAACCATCTCTCCCTAGATAGCGACGCGACCGCCGCCAACGTCACAGTCCGACCCACCGACCACCAGCCAGTCCAACCCGACAGCGGGTAGAAGGGCAGTGTCCAAGCCAAGCTCACCGATGACCAGTGGGCTTCGCTCACCACTGCCGCAGGCACTGGCGAGCTGAATCGCCGCTGGCTAGCCCAACTTGACGTTGTCGCCCGCCATCTCAAACGGCTGCAGGAAGCCAGGATCCCGGCAATCTGGCGACCCGACCACGAGAACAACGGCAACTGGTTTTCCAACGACGATGATATCAGCCGACTGGACAGAGATCTCTCAGAGAGCCTTGGCGGCCTCGCGGGCGAAGTAGGTGAGGATGATGTCGGCGCCGGCGCGGCGGATGGAGGTGAGGGATTCCAGCATGGCGCGGTCGAGGTCGATCCAGCCGTTGCGGGCGGCGGCCTTGATCATGGAGAACTCGCCGGACACCTGGTAGGCGGCCAGCGGGACGTCGAAGCGGTGGCGGGCTTCGCGGATGATGTCGAGATAGGGCATGGCGGGCTTGACCATGATCATGTCGGCGCCTTCGTCGAGGTCGAGTTCGATCTCGCGCATGGCCTCGCGGGCGTTGGCCGGGTCCATCTGGTAGCTGCGGCGGTCGCCGAACTGGGGTGCGCTTTCGGCGGCGTCGCGGAAGGGTCCGTAGAAGCAGCTGGCGTACTTGGCGGCGTAGCTGAGGATGGGGATGTTGGAGAAGCCGGCTTGCGTCGAGCGCCGTGCGGATGGCGGCGACGCGGCCGTCCATCATGTCGGAGGGCGCGACGATGTCGGCTCCGGCGCGGGCGTGGGAGACGGCACCGGCGGCGAGCCATTCGAGCGTGGGGTCGTTGTCGACGTCGCCGTCGACGACCTTGCCGCAGTGGCCGTGGCTGGTGTACTCGCAGTTGCAGACGTCGGTGATGACGATGAGTTTGGGGTAGGCGGCTTTGATGGCGCGGACGGCCTGCTGGACGATGCCGTTGTCGTCGTACGCGCCGGAGGCCTGCTCGTCCTTGTGCTTGGGGATGCCGAAGAGGATGACGCCGCCGATGCCGAGGGAGACGCACTCGGCGCATTCCTTGACGAGTTCGTCGACGGAGAGCTGGAAATTGCCGGGCATGGAGTTGATCGGCTTGCGGATGCCTTCGCCCTCGACGGCGAACAGGGGGAGGACGAAGTCGTCGGGGGCGAGATAGGTTTCGCGGACGAGACGGCGGATACTCTCGGTGCGGCGCAGGCGGCGGGGCCGGTGAACGGGAAACGGCATAAATTGATTGTGGCTCATCACTGGTGGATGGGGGGGAACTGGCTTCGTTTGCGGGGCCGTACCGCCCTGACATCCAGGGACGCAGGATGATACTATCAATCGCGCTATAGATGTAGCAGTCGAAAGGACAGTCGAAAGGACCACGCCATGCGACGCAGAACTTTGCTGAAAGCACTCCCCCCAGGAGCCGCCTTGCTGGCGGCGGCCTGTTCGAGCGCGCCCCCGCCGGCCGCAGTGACCGAGAAGCCCGCTGTCATCGGGAGCATCTTGCGGGTGGATCCTGCCTTCGACACGCTGGTTCCCAAGGAAGCGCAAATCGAAAAGCTCGCGGGCGGCTTCACCTTCATCGAGGGGCCCCTGTGGCGCGAGCCCGGCGCTCTCTGGTTCAGCGACGTGGTCGGCAACGTCGTGCGCGAGTGGACGACGGACGGCAAGGTGACGGAGATTCTGCGCCCGGGAGGCTATGACGGCAACACCCTGCCCGCGGACGGGTACAATGGCCCCAACGGGATGATCGCCGACAAAGATGGCGCGGTGCTGCTCTGCCAGCACGGCAACCGCCGGATCGCGCGGATCGACAAAAACAGGAACGTCACGACTCTCGTCGACAAGTTCGAGGGGAAGAAGCTGAACAGCCCCAACGATCTGGTTTACCGCTCCGACGGTTCGCTCTACTTCACGGATCCGCCTTACGGATTGCCGAAGGGGGACGACGATCCGGCGAAGGAATTGAAGTTCAATGGCGTGTACCGGCTGGCCAACGGAAAACTGAAGGTCATTGTCAAGGATTTGACGCGACCCAACGGAATCGCGCTTTCGCCCGACGAGAAGACGCTCTACGTGGCTAACTCGGACGAGAAACGTAAAATCTGGATGCGCTACGATCTGGCCGCCAATGGGACTGTCGGAAACGGTCGAGTGTCTCGCCGACGTGACGGCCGAGAAGGAAGACGGACTACCCGATGGCATGAAGGTGGATGCGCAGGGCAACGTTTACGCCACCGGTCCCGGCGGAGTGTGGGTCTTCTCGCCCAGCGGCAAGCATCTGGGCACGATCAAGCCGCCCGAAGCGCCGGCCAATTGCGGCTGGGGCGACGACGGCAAAACCCTTTACATGACCGCCCGCACCGGGCTGTACCGGATCAAACTGGCTGTACCCGGGAAGACGCCGGCGATATAGAGAAGGAGCGAACATGAAGCGCAGAACGTGCCTGAAGACAATGTTGGCGGGCGCTGCCGTATCGGCGCCTGCTGCCGCCGCGGACGCCTCGCATCCGATTCAGTTGCACGTGGACCTGTCGGTCGATCCGGCGAAAGAAAAGGAGATGCTGAAGAATTTCGAGACTATCTTCCGGCCCGCAGCCTCCAAACAGCCGGGATACATCGATGTGAAGATGCTGAAGCTGCGGTCGACGCCGATGGGCAAGGCGCCCGCAGGCGTCAACTACCGATTCGCGCTGACGTTTCAAAGCGAAGAACTGCGCCAGAAGTGGGTGGCCTCCGACATACATCAGAAGGTCTGGCCCACCATCGAGAACACGCTCTCGACGAAGAACTACACGGTGATGCTGTTCGATGTGAGCTAGCTCAAAGGAGAGCCTGCACCCATGAAGACGCTCTGTGTCGCGGCTCTGTTGGTTCTACCGCTGGCGGCGCGCGAGCCACTGGCACAGCGGATCGTGCACACCGATCCGTCGAAGTACCGGTCCGCGAAGGCGGTCCACGGCGGAGCCGGCCAACTGGATTACATGGCGCTGTTCGACGCTCACAGCCTGGACACCAACCTCTTCTTCCTGCACCGCGGCGTCATTCAGCCGAAGAGCGGCATCGGCGCACACTTCCACAATCAGTGCGAGGAGATGTTCGTCATCTTCGACGGAGAGGCGCAGTTCACGATCGACGGACGGACTTCCACTTTGAAAGGACCGGCCGGCGCGCCCTGCCGCATGGGACACTCCCATGCCATCTACAACCCCACCGACAAGCCGGTGCAGTGGATGAACATCAACGTCTCCGCGATGAAGGGCACATACGACGCCTTCGACCTGGGCGATCCCCGGGTGGACGTGGCGCTCGACCCGATCCCGGTCTTCATGACCATGCGGCTGGATCGCGCGCTGCTTCGCACGGTGGACGGCCTGAACGGCGGCAAGGGCGCCGCACAGTACCGGCGCGCGCTGGACACTCCTGTGTTTCAGCGGCCCGTGGGCCTATGTGGATCACCTGGTGCTGCCGCCCGGCGCGTCTTCAGGACCTCACCTCCATCGGGAGGTCGCCGAGTTCTACTACGTGATGAACGGCGAAGGCACCGCCACGGTGGCAGGTGAGACGGCTCCGATCCAAGCGGGCGATGCGGTTCCCATCCAACTCAACGAAGCGCATTCGTTCGAGAACACAGGTTCCCAACCTTTGGAATTCCTGATCGTGGGCGTGTCCCGCGACAACACTCGCCGGGTGGACAGCGTGGACGTCCCAGCCACGCGCCGCCCGCGGAATTGAGGAGATCATGAGAATCCTGTCAAATCCCACCCGGCGTTCGGCATTCGCCGCACTGGCCGGAGCAGCTATCGCGCCGTTTCCCGGCAAGGCAGCCAAGAAAGCAACAGCCTTCGCCCTGATCGGAGATCGCTATCACAACTCGGACTACGTCCGAATCGGTCTGACGCGAACCATCGCCAAGGAACTCGGGGTCACTATCGACTTCACCGACGAGACTTCACTACTGAACGCGGAAACGCTGGACGGTTACAAGGTCCTGATCATCCTGCGCGATGGGATGATCTGGCCCGAGGGCTACGGAGGCGACGAGAGCACCAACGCGGCCTGGGTCGCGACCGGGCGGCCGAAACTGAATTTCGATCCGCCCCTGCCGCAGGTCCGGGCCAAGCCGCAGTATTGGATGAAGCCGGAGCAAGGCAAGGCGGTGCGCCAGTTCGTGGAGGCGGGCGGCGCGGCGCTTTTGCTGCACAACACTACCAACGTGAGCCTGGCCGACCCGGACTTCCGGCACGTGCTAGGCGGGGCCTACACCGGGCATCCTCCCATACGAACCTTCAAGGTGAAGGTGACCAATCCCGATCACCCCATCACGCAGGGCGTCAAAGACTTCGTCGTCACCGACGAGCAGCACTACATGACATACGAAAAGGACCCCAAGTTCATTTTCCTGCAGACGGTGAACGAAGAGGGTCTCACGTATCAGAACTACGGCGCCACGGCTCCGGGAGGCTGGTCATACGACTACGGCAAAGGCCGTGTCTGTTACCTCTCGCCGGGGCATATGCTGAGCGATCTGTGGAATCCGGAGTACATCAAGGTGCAGCAAAACGCCGTCCGCTGGATCATGCGGCAGAAGACGTGAAGAGAGGGTTCGCAGATGCGAAGGCACACGGTCAACGCGATTGTACTGACACTCTTGCTGGCCGCATGGGCGGCGGCCGCTAATCGTTATTGGGTCTACGCCGGGACCTACACGGGTCCGCAAAGCAAGGGCATCTATGCCTTCAAGTTCGATGCCGATTCGGGAAAGATGGAACCCGCCTTTCTGGCCGGGGAGTTGACCAGGCCGTCCTTCCTCGCCATTCATCCCAATCGGAAGTACCTGTACGCCGTTTCGGAATTGGGGACCTCGACGGTCTCGGCTTTCGAAATCAACCCTAAGACGGGCATGCTCACCCTGCTGAATACGGTCCCGGCTAAAGGTTCATCGGCATGCCACCTGGTGGTGGATCAGACCGGAAAGAGCCTCGTCGTGGCCAATTACGGCAACGGCGGCGTCGCCGTTTTTCGAGTCGGAGCGGACGGGCGCCTGAGCGAGAGTACGGCGCAGGTTCAGCATAGCGGCTCCGGCCCGGACCGAAGCCGGCAACGCGGCCCGCACGCGCACGCAGTAGTGCTCTCTCCGGACAATCGCTTTGTTTTCGTGCCCGACCTCGGCCTGGATCAAGGTGTTGGTTTATCGCCTGGACCCGGCGCAGGCCGCCTTGACGGCTCACGATCCCCCGTTCGCGACGGTTCCTCCCGGTTCCGGCCCGAGGCACTTCGCGTTTCACCCGAGCGGAAAGTTCGCCTACAGCGTGAACGAGATGAAATCCTCGGTGACCGCGTTTGCCTATGACCGAAACGCGGGAGCACTGAGCAACCTGCAAACCGTGTCCAATTTGCCGGAAGACTACGCCGGCGTCGACAATTCCGCGGAAATCGACCTGGACAAGGAGGGCAAGTTCCTGTACGCCTCAAACCGCGGACATGACAGTATCACCGTCTATCAGGTCGACCCCATTAAGGGAACCTTGTCGACTGTCGAGCGGGTCTCCACGCAAGGCAAGACGCCGCGCGGCATGAAGATCGATCCCACGGGCCGCTACCTGTTCGCGGCCAATCAGGACTCCGGCTCCATCGTCGTGTTCAAACGCAACGCCGCCACCGGACGTCTTACGCCTACGGGCCAAACGGTCAGCGTCGGCTCCCCGGTCTGCATCGAGTTCCTTCCGGCAAAATGAACGATTGCGCATAAGGGCGCGGGCGAGTAGGGATGGGTGTAGCGTGAGGAGGCACCCCAACTGTCGGCGCTTTACTGGTCAGATGACCACATGCAGTGATAGTCTGTGGACGAGACCATGAGAAAGCGAATTGTGAGTGCGACAGAGTTCAAGGCGAAATGTCTGGCGCTGCTAGACGAGATCGAGAAGAGTGGCGACGCGGTGACGGTGACAAAGCGGGGCCGTCCTGTCGCAGTCCTGGGTCCAGTGGAGTCGAACGCGTGGAAGTCCCCTCGGGACAGTGGGCCAGGAGGTGAGATTGTCGGCGACATCGTGGGCGGCAATGGCGAGGATCTTTGGGATGTCGCGCGGGCGAAGTAGAGGGCAGTCCGGCATTCCGAGTCCTTCCATTGACCTACGAAGTTGCCACAGAGGCTGCGGCGATAGGCATATTGCGTGATCCGGCTGATCGAACGATCGTCGCGACGGCGCGAGTTCAACAGACTTCGGTTGGTCACTTCAGACCAACGGATGATCGACTCGGGATTGGTGGAAGCTGGTCGTAGAGTTCGACTTCGATGACGTCATGCTGTCTCCTACTTCGAGGTAGTGGGCGAGAGTGGTGAGGTTGCGGGCGAAGTCGGCCGAGGTGATGATGCGCTCGGGAGGCGGTTGGGGGCCCAGGAAGACTTCCACCGTGTCGTTTTCGTGGAGAGGGATGATCTGGGCCTTGGCGTCAGGGGTGTCGCCGGCGGAGCCGTCGGAGCGGCCGCGGCCGATGCGGAGGACCATATCCTTGGCCGCATAGGCGAACAAGAGACGGTTGGCGCGGCCAATGGTGCCCATGCGGGTCCAGGCGCCGCGGGCATCGAGAGAATCGATGAGGCGGCGGGCATCTGCGGCGAGCAGAGGAGGGTGCCGGGGTTGGGCGGGGGCGCTCGATCCAGGGAGAGAGGCCAGTCAGGCGCTCCGGGCGGCGAATGGTTGACGGATCCTGGGCGGCCAGGCTGCGGTAATCCGCTTCGAGGCCGGAAAGCCATGCGCCGCTGACCGAGCACGTTGTAGTGAGTGATGACCGAATCGGGCGAGTAGCTGATTTCGTAGCCGTCCACCAGGCGGCTGCCGAGACCGGAGGCGACGATGCGCGTCCCCTTGGTGGCATAGAGCGGCTTGTTGGTCTGGAGTTCGTAGAAGCGTGCGAGCACTGGACCGGGTTCGATTCGCCGGAAGATCTCCTGGTTGCCGCGAGGGACGATGGAGCGCTTCAGGTAGTCGAGAGCCCTGGGGATGGGCTCGAGGTATTTGCGGTCGCCGGTTTCGCGATAGAGGGTCATCAGGATGCGCATGATGCCCTGGGACTCGCCGCCGGTGACGGATGGCGGTTCGAAGACGCGTGCCCAGGCCGGGTGCATCGCGGCGTCGTACTGTTGGGCCCAGGCTGGCTGCGGGTCGGGCATCTGAGCGAGCAGGATGAACTGTCCGCCCTTTTCGGCCGACTGACGGTAGCGCGGGTCCTTGTAGATGCGCGCGGCTTCGAGCATCATGTCGATGGCGTCGGCGATGGAGTTGTCGTTGAAGGTGTAGTGATTCTGATAGTCCGCGCCCGGCCACTTGCGTTCCCAGGAGGCAGGGTAGGAGGCGCGGAGGACGGGGAATTTGGCGGGGTCGGGCGGTTGGCGGAAGCGCTGCGGCCAGGCGCCGATGGGGTACTGCGCCGCGATGAGCTTGTCGAGGGCGAACAGGGCGGCCTCGTGAATGGGGGCGTCCTTGAAATCGAGGGCGCGGTCGACGCGCATGAGCACGCGGACGGCGGCCTGGGTGACGTTGTCGTCGAGGTTGGAGACGCCGCGGCGGTCGTCGGCGCAGTTGTTGTCGCTGCGGTACTGATACTGGGAGCGCTTGGCGGGATCGAACTCGATCAGGTAGTCCCAGCCGCCGCTGCACAACTGGCCGCGGACGAGGGCGCGGGCGGCGGCGCGGGCGTGCTCGAGATACTCGCGGTCGCCGGTGGCATCGAAGGCGTCAAGAAATGCGAGGGCGACGATGGGCGTGGCCTCGCGCTGGACTTCGACCTGGGTGAGGCCCTCGGCGGATTCGGAGCGGCCGTAGGTCAGGTCGGCGGTATAGAAGTAGTGGTAGCCGCCTTCAGTGGAGACCTTGTGGCGGTAGAAATCGGCCGCACGGCGCATGGCGCGGAGGATTTCGTTGCGGGGGACTTCATCGCGGGGCGGCGTCTGGGCGTATAGAATGCCAGGCAGAACGAGAAGGAATAGTAGTCGCATCGTGACGTTTAATACTGTATCGAGCCGCGTGTTGATCGGGGGAACCCGGGCAGGATGCCGGGCGTCTAAGACCGCATGAGAACGCCGGGTTCCGTGTGCTTGCTCGCCTGCCTGGCAGGCGGGCTGGTCGGGTTTGCTCAACCGGTTCCGCAACCGGCCCAACGCGCAAACGCAAACAGAGTCAGATTCGAGATGCGGGCCGGGCCGATGGCGGGAAGGTACTACGGCCCGTCGAACTCGGCGGCGGGAAAACTGCTGAAGCAGGTGTGGGAAGCGAGGCAGCAGGGCGCGCGCGAGGAGTCCTTCCGGCTGTTGGGGGAAGCGCTGAAGCTGGCTGAAGGGGCGGACGCGAGTTCAGCGGATTACGCGGTCGATATTCGGGCGATCGCACAGCAATACCAGGGTCTGGGATTCGTGTTGCGCGCCGAGCAAGTCCTGAACGCGGCGATTCAACGAACGGTTGCGGCGCCGGAGGGGCAGGTCTCATTGAAGATCGACCTGCTGAACCTGTATGCGGCCGAGCAACGGCGAATGGAACTGTTGCGGCTGGGCGATGAGATTCTGGCCGGTTCGGCGGCGGTGCCGCAGCGCAATCGGGGAATGCTGATTGGCCCGATCCAGCAAATGGTGACGGCGGCGGATTCTTCAGGGCAGGCAGCGCGGGCGGAGACATACGCGAGACGTTCGGTGGAATTCTCCGAGCCGAATACGCCGCCATATGTACTGGTGGAGTATCTGAACCGGCACGGACGCGGGGACGAGGCGCGGGCGCTGCTGAAGAAGTCGGCCGAAGCGGCGGCGGGTGGGAATGGACAAGAGATTCAGAAGTTGCAGGCTCGGCAGATGGAAATGTACCAATTGCAGCGGGAGGGCAAGCTGAGTGAAGCGATCGAGATGCAGAAGCAATTGATTGCGGAGGCGGGGCAGGCGAATGGAGGGGTGCCGGGACTGTCGTTTTCGATGAAGCAGAATCTGGCGAATATGCTGTCGCAATCGGGGAATCCGGTCGAGGCGCGGCGGGTGTGGCAGGAGGTGCTGGCAGAGGCGGAATCGCAACAGCCTCGAGAGCAGTATATTCAGCAGGTGCTCAGCTACGCAGCATGGTTGACGTGGCAGGCGAAGCAGCCGGGGGAGGCGGCGCTGGTGATCGAGCCGTATCTGAGTCAGGAGGACCTGGCTCCGCACTTGAAGCTGCAGGCGGTGAGCGCGATGGGCGGCATCGAGCAACAGCGGGGGAACGAGGCCAAGGCCGCGGAGTGGAGAGCGCGGGCGATGGAGATGCAGGGCCAACTGGCCCAATCGCAATCGCGTCAGGGGATTTCGATCATGGGCGACATGCAGAAGATGCAGGCGGCCGCAGGGGCGGGGAGAGTGGAGGAGACGATGCAGCTTGCGGAACGCGTGATCGAGACAGCGCCGAGGGCGGCGGACGGGGAGGGCTTCGCACATGCAGTTGCATCGGCGGCGCGGATGATTCGCGGCAAGGCGCCGGAGGAGTCGGCTCAGTTGATGGCGCGGCTGGCGGCGGCGGCGGAGGCGATGTCGGCATGGTGGGCCGCGCCGCTGCAACAGGTGCTGGAGCAGCAGACTCAGCAGTTCATGGAACGGCGGGAGTGGGAGGAAGCGCGCGGATCGTTGAAGAAGTGGCAGGGCTATGTGG
The DNA here is from genome assembly GCA_963714395.1 of Bryobacteraceae bacterium. Classification (GTDB taxonomy): domain Bacteria; phylum Acidobacteriota; class Terriglobia; order Bryobacterales; family Bryobacteraceae; genus JACADU01. The sequence goes on along the minus strand of CAVQOO010000010.1, from coordinate 194,767 downwards.
AGCAGACGCGCGGACCGGCGTCGACGGCGGTGACGCAGGTGATGCAAACGCGAGTCAGCCTGGAGCAGATGATGGGCAACAACGCGGGGGCGATGCGAGAGCTGGAAGTGTGGCTGAAGCATGTGGAAGCCAACAGCGGGGCGGAGAGCCGGGAAGTGTTCTCTGGCCTGATGCAGTCGGCCCGGATGTGCGCAACAAGCAAGGATGTGGGGCGAGGGGTCGTGCTGGTGGAGAAGGCGAGCGGGCTGATCGACAAAGTGGCTCCAGCGAACGACGCGAGCCGGGTGTACATGCGAGGCGAGGCGGCGGACGTCATGGCGCAACTGGGCAACTATGATGCGGCGCTGGCGCTGGCGGAGCAGGCGCAGAAGTTGGGGGCTGGGGTCACGCCAAAGAACCACGGGCTCGACGAGCAGGTGGAGAGATACCGGCGCATGAGGGATCAGCGATAAGTCGCATTACTGGCGCACGGCCGGGAGCATATTGCGGATTGCGGCGATCTTCCATGCGCCGTTTTCGCGCTTCAGGATGAAGGTGCTCCACATGCGGCGGGCGTCGGCAGCGCCGGCGATGATGTATCGGCCGTCGGCGATGGCCACATCCGGGGATAGGTAGCGGATGGTTTCGATCTCGACGGTTCGCTTGCCGGTTTCGCGGGCGGAGCTGGCCAAGGTGCCCTCGACAAGAGAGGCACGGCCCCGGCGCCATTCGCCGGAGGAGACGAGCTGATCGACGTCGGAGGTGAACAGGGTGGCGAGGAGCTTGTCATCGCGCTGATCGCGTGAATCCAGGTAGGACTTGACGAGGCTGCGGATGGCGGCGTCGCCGGAGGGCGCTTGTGCGGCAGCGAGGAGTGTTCCCAGAAAGATCAGGCAGGTGGAGCGAAGCATGAGTTCATAGTAATGCCTGTCGACGAGGCGGGAGACGACTTTGCGCTGACCGCCGCGGGACATGTCGCACCAGCACTTCACCGGCGGTCGAGGTCGTTCTGCATTTTGTCGATGAAGATTCTGCAGTTCTTCTTCAGGCCGGACGGTGGGTCGCCGACGAGCAGCAGGACAGCGCCTACTAAGACCAGGATGATGATGGCGTCGATTCGAGTCACGGTATGAGCACTCCTGAATGGACTTTGACATCAGGAGTGGCTCACGGGATGAGCCTGTGGACAGATATCCGGGTTCGTCACAGGCGTAGCGATGGGCTTCGAGCAGGCCGGCCGGACCGAAGCCGGCCTTTGGAAATGGTTTACGGTTTGCGGCTGATCTTGTAGATCGCACCATCGGTTATCGACACGACGTAGAGGTTGCCGTCGGGCCCCTGCTCGATATCCGGAGTGGTCCCGAAGCCTTTCCCGACCATGAGCGACTCGCTTTCCGTCGGGTCGAATTTCGCCAGGTTGTCGGCGACGCGCTCGGCGAGTTTCGGATCAGAGACGTCGACTCGCATCCGGTTGCGCGTCAGCTTCAACCGGAACAAGCTGCCGCCGGTTCCACCGACCTGCTGAAAGCTGCGCGAAGATCCGATCCAGAGCGTGCCGTCGTTCTCCTCGCCGAGCGCAGTTCCACGCACGAACGTCGTTCCCGCCGGTCCGGACTCGTATTTCCAGCTCAGCTCGGGATCGCGAGTACTTGGCGCCTGGCAGCATGAACAGGCGAGCAAGCGCGAGACCTGGCGCGTCCGCCAGGCGAGTCGGCGGGTACCGCACCTGTTGCAGGGCGCCGCCGAACATGGTCGTCTCGATCGTCTTGAAGTCGAAGAACCGGTGCTGAGGGCCGGCGATCTGGATCCAGCCGCCGTTCATCCCAGCCTCAACGCGATTCAGTTCGCTGAACGCATCGTCGCCGTTCTCGGTTTCCCACAGGTGGCCGGAATACGGGTCGAAGGCCATCCCGAATCCGTTCCGGTGTCCGTAGGAGAAGATCTTCTGGATGTTCGCTCCGACCTCGCCGCCCATTGCTGCGCCGACGGCGAAGAACGGATTGTCTGTGGGCGCGGTTCCGTCGTCGTTCAGGCGAAGAATGACGCCGGAAAGATGCGCGTTGTCCGGCTCCGGTCCGCCGTACGTGTCGTCGACAAAGGGCGCCGTTTCGAACGGCCCGTTCGGCAGGTTCTGGAGCCAGCCTCGGCGGCCCTGGTCGCCCATGAAGATGTACAGCTTGCCGTCGGGGCCGAACCTGCATCACGCCACCGTTGTGATTGCCCGCCGGGTTTGCGTTGTTCGTGCCCGGGTGGCCCGGGACCGGAATATTGTCCGTCTGCAGCGCGCGCAGCATGATGATGTTTGCGTCGAATGGACGAGAGTCGATCCGTTCCAGACGAAACGGTCAACACGGTTGCCGAGCAGAGGCACGTCGAGGGTCACGTTCGTGTCGGCTCCGGTGCTGCTCTCGGTCCACCGGACGTAGACCCAGGGCGTTGCGGGGAAGTTCGGATGCAGGACCAAACTCAGAAGGCCTCGTTCCGAGGCGGAGTTGACAGCGAGATCGAGAACCGGCGTGGCCTGGATGACGCCGTTGATGACCCGTTTCACCTGTCCAGAAGCCTTCTCCAGCACAAAGAAGTCGTTCTGGGCAAGGAAGACAATCCCGATGGGCTGTGCTGATGCCCGCATTGAGCACCGTCGTGACCTGGAGATTCGGATCCAGCACCTCGACAGGAATCGAATCTGCGCCGGCGCGGCCCGCCGAACAACGTGACAGACGGCAAGCGCGGTCAGCAAAGACTTTGTCGAAATGCCTCATGTGGTTGCTACCTCATTGTATGTCGCTGATCAGGTGCGTGTCACACGTCGAGGCAAGTGCAACCAAGCACCTTTGCGAACTGGCTGCAGATTAAACCGAAGGCGTTTTCACGAGGGTTGGGAATCTGTAAAGGTTTCGTAAAAGGGCTCTTTTGTTAGACTGAAACCGCGAATGAAACCGATGCCTGCCCGCGTGATCTGGGGACAATTGCCGATTGTCCTGTTATTGGGGTTTGCGTGGTGGCAGGGGATCCTGCTTTCGCAGACAAAGCCGGGAGGGGCGGCGGGGCTGCGCACGGGCAGGGAGATCTTTCGCGCTGCGTGTGCAGGGTGCCATGGTCCGGACGGCAAAGGGATGCCGCAAAGCACGATCGGGTTCGAGCCGCCGGCGACATTCCCGGACTTCACCGACTGCAACGCGACGGCGCGCGAGACGGACGTGCTTTGGCGGTCCATCATCCACTATGGCGGGCCGGCCAGAGGGTTCTCCGAGATCATGCCCTCGTTCACAGAGGCGCTGAGCGGAGAACAGATTGTCGGCAGTGAGCGAGTACCTGCGCGGCTTCTGCAGGGAGCCGGGGTGGCCGCGCGGCGAATTGAACATGCCGCGCGCGCTCATCACCGAGAAGGCGTTTCCCGAAGACGAGGTGTTGACGGAGACCTGCGTTCAACACGACAGGCGACGCCGGCCGTCGCGAGCAAGCTGATTTACGAACGGCGATTCGGGCGAGCGAACCAAATCGAGATGAACCTGCCGTTCGGATTCCGGCAGGACGTATCAGGGGGACGTGGTTCGGCGGGGTGGGGGATCTGACGCTGGGCTACAAGCGACTGCTCGCCAGCAGCCTGCGGACGGGTTCGATCTTCAGTCTGTCGGGCGAGGTAGTTCTGCCGACGGGCAACAGTCGAGGGGATTGGGCAACGGGGGTCACGATGCTTCGAGGGATTCGCCGCATACGGCCAATTGCTGCCGAAGAACAGCTTTCTGCAATTCCAGACCGGGTTCGAACGCCGACACACGCGGGGGACGTTCCGAAGGCGGTCTTCTGGCGAACGGCGTGGGCAAGATACTATGCGGGGAACAAGGGCTATCGGGCGGTTGTGGTCGCCGATGGTGGAGTGTACTGGCCGACCGTGAATTGGGCGTCGGAGGGCGAAGACGAATTGGGACGTGGTGCCGCAGTTCCAGGTGACGCTGAGCCAGCGGCAGCACATACGGGCCAATTTCGGGGTGCGGATTCCGGTGAACGATACGCAGTCGCGTCCGGTACAGTTCATCTTCTACCTGCTGTGGGACTGGTTCGATGGCGGACTTCGCGATGGATGGAGAACAAGATGATGATAGGGCGCTGGAAGGCAGTCATCATCGCGATGTCGATTGTTGTGGCGGCCGGGAGCGGCGTTATGGGCACAAGCGCCGCGGAAGGATATTGGGCCGCAGTTTCAGACGTCGGACCGGTGTGTGGCGTGCCACAACGGGCTGACGACTTCGACGGGGGAAGACATCTCGATCGGGTTCGACTGGCGGCCGACGATGATGGCGAACTCGGCACGGGATCCGTACTGGCAGGCGGGGGTGCGTCGCGAAGTGATGGATCATCCAGAGGCGCAGAAGGCGATTGAAGACGAGTGCTCGACATGCCACATGCCGATGGCGCGGTACGAGTCGAGGCAGAAAGGGCACGAGGGGGAAGTGTTTTCACATCTGCCGTTCGATTCGGGGAAGCCTGAGGACAAGCTGGCTGCCGATGGAGTGTCTTGCTCGCTTTGCCACCAGATCAGCAAGCAGAAGCTGGGAACGCGGGAGAGTTTCGTGGGAGGGTTTGTGCTGGACCCGCCCACGGCGCAGGGCGAGAGGCCGGAGTACGGGCCGTATGAAGTTGAGGCGGGGCTGACAAGGGTGATGAGGTCGTCTTCGCGCGGGTTCAAGCCGACCGAGGGACCACATATCCGGCAGTCGGAGGTGTGCGCGACATGCCACACGCTGATCACCAAGGCGTTGGGTCCGGGCGGCAAGGAGTTGGGGGAGTTTCCGGAACAGGTGCCATACCAGGAGTGGCTGCACAGCGGGTACAAAGAAACGAAGAGCTGCCAGAACTGCCACATGCCGGCGGTGAAAGAGGAAGTGGCGATCACCAATGTGCTGGGCAAGCCGCGGGCTGGCGTACTGAGACACACATTTGTCGGCGGCAATTTCTTCATGCTCGGGATGCTGAACCGGTATCGGGACGAGTTGAGTGTGGAAGCTCCCGGGCCGGAGTTGGCCTCAGCCGTGGAAAGGACAGTGAAGCACTTGCAGTCGGAAGCTGCGTCTCTTCAGTTGAAGAGCGCGGAGATGAGGAACGGGCGGCTGGTGCTGGATTTGTCGGTGGAGAATCACGGCGGGCACAAGCTGCCGACGGCGTATCCTTCGCGGCGGGCCTGGCTGCATGTTGTGGTGAAGGACAGGGACGGGCGCGGCGTGTTCGAATCCGGGGCGGTTGATGCGTCAGGTGCGATTCAAGGCAATGACAACGATGCCGATGCCGGGCGGTATGAGCCGCACTATGGGGAGATCACGCGCAGCGAGCAGGTCCAGATTTACGAATCGGTGATGGGCGACAGCGCGGGTGGAGTGACGACAGGGCTGCTGCATGCGGTCCGGTACTTGAAAGACAACCGGCTGCTGCCGCACGGCTTCGACAAGAAGACCGCGGGGAAGGATATCGCCGTTGTCGGGGATGCGGCCAATGACGCGGATTTTCAAGCGCCGGGAGACAGCGTCAGGTATTCCGTGGATGTGGGCACGGCCCAAGGGCCGTTTCAGATCGAGGCGGAGTTGAGGTTCCAGACGGTTTCATACCGCTGGGCGTCCAACCTGCGGAAGTATGACGCGGAGGAGACGCGCAGATTCACGCGATACTACGACTCGATGTCGGCGGGTTCTTCGGTGGTGCTGGCGCGCGTTGCAGGCCGTGAGGTGAAATGCCCGTATCGATGAGTCCTTCAATAGCGACCGCGGACGGGTCCGGGCAGACCAACCGATCGGCGCTGGCGCTGGTGACGACGCTGTTCTTCATGTGGGGGTTCCTGACTGTCCTGAACGACATTCTGGTGCCGCACTTCAAGGCGATCTTCGATCTGAATTACACGCGCGTGATGTTGATTCAGTTCACGTTCTTCATGGCGTATTTCCTGCTTTCGGTGCCGGTGGGGAAGATTGTCGGGTGGATGGGGTATCAGCGGGCCATGGTCCTGGGGCTGGCGGTGATGGGGATCGGGGCGCTGATGTTCCTGCCGGCGGCGAGCGCGGCGTCCTACGCGCTGTTTCTGACCGCACTGTTTGTGCTGGCGGCGGGTATGACGGTTTTGCAGATTTCGTGCAATCCGTATGTGGCAGTGCTGGGACCGCCTGAAACGGCATCGAGCCGGCTCAATCTGGCGCAGGCATTCAACTCACTGGGCACAGCGATCGCGCCGTGGCTCGGAGGCGCGCTCATTCTGTCGAGCACAGCGCGGACGGCAGACGAAGTGCGGGCGATGTCGCCGGACACGCTTTCGGCCTTCAGGCTGGCGGAAGCGGCTTCGGTGAAGCTGCCGTATCTGGTCTTCGCGGCAGTGCTGTTCGGATTGGCAGTTGTGCTGTGGAGGGTGAAACTGCCCGTCCTATCCAACATCGAAAGCGCCGGCGAAGAGGCGACAGAGAACGGCAAGGTGGTGAAGAGCGCGTGGCGGGTGCGGCATCTTGTGCTCGGAGCGGTGGGCATCGGGCTGTATTGCGGGGCGGAAGTTTCGATCGGAAGCTTCCTGGTCAATTTCTTCTCGCAGCCCGAGATCGGCGGGCTGTCGGAGAAGACGGGCGCGCGCTACGTTTCCTACTACTGGACGGGCGCGATGATCGGCCGTTTCGCGGGGGTGTGGCTGACTCGCTGGATGCCCGCGGGAAAGTTGCTGGCGCTGTTTGCGCTGATTGCATCCGCTCTGGTGTGGGTGTGCATCTTCTCGACCGGAGCGGTGGCTCTGTGGTCGATCATCCTGGTCGGCCTGTTCAACTCGATCATGTTCCCCACTATCTTTGCCCTGGCGATTGAGGGGTTGGGCCGGCTGACGAGCCAAGGTTCGGGCATCCTCTTTGTTGGAGTGCTGGGTCCGGCGGTGCTGCCGCTGGCGCAGGGCGCTCTGGCAGACAGCATCGGGATACAGCAGGCCTTTGTGATTCCGGCGATCTGCTACCTGTACGTTGTCTATTACGGGTGGCGAGGGTGCCGGCACTGAGGTGGAGGCCGTGATGCTACCGAGGGAGAGAGTCTTCGCAGCGCTGGAGTTCAGCAAGCCCGATAGGGTTCCGGTGGAGTATCACCCGTCTCCGGCGGGAGTCCATGAGCACGGGGAGAGGCTGCGGGCACTGGGGCGCGAGTACCCGGACGACTTCAATGCCGATGCTCCATTTCCGACAGCGGGGCCGGATCCGCGCTGGTTCGACGAAAATGGCCGCTATCGGGAATTGTGGCGAGACGCGTGGGGCGTTGTATGGCAGCAATTGATTTTCGGCGTTGCCGGCCATCCGCTGGAGCGGCCGTTGGACGACTGGGCTCAGTGGGCGAGCTTTCAGTGTCCGCCGGTTCCGCCGGTGTCCGGAGAAGCATTCATTGGAGCGCAGAGAGAGGCGCTCGAGCATCGGGAGCGCTGTTTTCTGAAGAGCGGCTGGATCTCCGTTTTCGAGACGATGCATGCAGTCCGGCGTTTTGAAGACGTGCTGATGGACCTGCGCGAGGACACGGTCGAGATCAACGAGCTGGCCGACCGGATTATGGAATACCGGCTGGCTGAGATCAACTACCTTCTGGCCCGCGGAGTTGACGCCATCCAGTTTGGCGACGATTTCGGGACGCAGTCGGCGATGATGATATCGCCACGGACGGTGCGGAGGTTTTTCGTGCCGAGGTACCGGAGGCTGATGGAGCCGATTCTGAGGGCGGGGAAGAAGGTCTTCTTCCACACTTGCGGATGCAATCGAGCCATTCTGGACGACATCGCCTCGCTGGGAGTTCATGCGATCTGGCCGCAGTTGAACTCCTACAACCCGGGTGAGCTGGCGAGTTGGACGCGCGAGTCGAAGGTGGCGATCGCGCTGCATCCCGACCGCGGCCGTTTGATGATCGACGGCACGCCAGACGAGGTTCGACAAGCGGTGAGGGAGCTGGCGGAGCTGTTCAGGGTCGGGGAGGGCGGAGCGTGGTTCTACGTGGAGATCGACGCAGGCTTCCCGTTCGCCAATGTCGAGGCGCTGCTGGAGACGATCGGGCATTTGCGGTCTTAGCCCAGATGAAATCTCTTGTTCCGGATCGGTGACGGCGTCTATACTGGACCCGCATCCCGCAAGTTAAGAGGGGCGGGAATCCGGGAGGTATCCATGTCGATCACTGCAGTTGCGCCGGCGAAGATCGCCGGGATTACGGCGACTAAACTTCTCATCAACAATGAATGGACGGAAGCGGCGTCCGGCCGCACGTTCGCGACGATAAACCCTGCTACAGGCGACGAAATCTGCCAGGTAGCGGAAGCCGACGCAGCGGATGCGGATCGAGCGGTGAAAGCGGCTCGTCAGGCGTTTGAGCGCGGGCCGTGGCGCAAGATGGCGGCCGCCGAGCGCGGACGTTTGCTGAACAAACTGGCGGACTTAATCGAAAAGCACGCGGACGAACTGGCCCGGCTGGAAAGTCTGGACAACGGGAAACCATATCGCGTCGCGCTGGCTGCCGACCTGCCGCTGACGATCGCTTGCTACCGGTACTACGCCGGCTGGGCCGACAAGGTGCAGGGACGAACGATCCCGATCAGCGGGAATTACTTCTGCTACACGCGGCTGGAGCCGGTGGGCGTGGTCGGCCAGGTCATTCCCTGGAACTTCCCGCTGCTGATGCAGGCGTGGAAGCTGGCGCCGGCGCTGGCGTGCGGCAACACGGTAGTGATGAAACCCGCCGAGCAGACCCCGCTGACGGCCCTGCGCGTGGGGGAGTTGATCGTGGAGGCAGGGTTCCCGGAAGGAGTGGTGAATATCCTGCCGGGCTATGGTCCGACGGCCGGCCAGGCGATTGCACGGCACATGGACGTCGACAAGGTCGCGTTCACGGGATCGACCGAGGTGGGCCACCTGATCATGCAAGCGGCCGCGGAGACGAACCTGAAGCGGGTGACGCTCGAACTCGGCGGCAAGAGCCCGAACATCGTGTTCGCCGATGCCGACATGGAGCAGGCGATTGAGGGGTCGCACTTCGCCCTGTTCTTCAATCAGGGCCAGTGCTGCTGCGCCGGATCGAGGCTGTTCGTGGAGAGGAAGGCATACGACGAGTTCGTGGAGCGCAGCGTTGATCGCGCCAAGCGCCGGACCGTCGGCGATCCGTTTGACGAAAAGACCGAACAGGGGCCGCAGGTCGATGACGCTCAGTTCGAGAAGGTGATGAGCTACATCGAATCAGGGAAGAAGGAAGGCGCAAGTCTTCAGTGCGGCGGCGGGCGAGTGGGAGAGCGGGGCTACTTCGTCGAGCCGACGGTGTTTTCCGACGTGCGGGACGACATGAAAATCGCGCAGGAGGAGATCTTCGGACCCGTCATGTCGATTATTCCGTTCGACAGCATCGATGAAGTGATCGAACGGGGCAACCGGACGATGTACGGCCTGGCGGCTGCGGTCTGGACGAAAGACATCACGAAGGCGACGACAATCGCCAACGGCCTGCGCGCCGGCACGGTCTGGGTGAACTGCTACGACGTATTCGACGCGGCCGCACCGTTCGGCGGCTTCAAGATGTCGGGCATGGGCCGCGAACTCGGCGAGTACGGATTGCAGCAATACACCGAAGTGAAGACGGTGACGATGGCGTTGGGCTAGCTTCTAGAAGCGCAGCCGCAGGGACAAGCTGATCTGCCGGGGCTCGTAGAAGCTGGTGCCCAACGTGCCCCCGCTGGCATTGGAGTTCTGGCCGACCTTGGCATTCGTGGCCGGGTTGGCGACCAGGATTGCGCCCACGCCGGCATTCACCGAGTTCGGGTTGTAGTTGGTCTGGTTCCAGGCATTGGTTGCCTCGGCCAGGAATTCCATGCCGACACGCTCGGTGATGCGGAACTGACGGTTCACAGTGATGTTGGTGTTGTAGAAACCCTTCGTTCGCAGGCCGCCGACGTACATGGCGGTGCTGCCGGTGAAGTACTGATCGACCTGGTAGGTGCCATTGGGGAACTGCACCACTGGAGGTGCGAAGCGGTCCGGGTTCCACTTCAGGAAAGTGAATGCGCCGGGGGTGACGATGCGCCCGTCGGGCAGAGTGACCGCGGTTTTGCCGTCGTACCAGCGTTGGAGGTCGGTTGGAACCTCAACAGGCTGTCCGGCGACCTCGTTGCAGCGTCCGTTCATTCCGCCGCAGTTCGGGCCCCAAGGCTGGCCACCCTGCAAGGTCACGACGCCGCCCAATTGCCAGCCGCCGACGATAGCCCGGAGGAAGGAGTTGCTGACTTCGAACTGCTTTCCCTTGCCAAAGGGCAAGTCGTAGGAGAGCACGCCAACGAAGCGGTGCGCGATGTCATAGCCGAGGTAGCTGTGATTGTTCTGCAGGTTGCGATAGTCGACGCCGCCCGTGGAGGATGTACCGATACCTGCTGCCTGAGACTCGGCGTAGCTTGAGCCGCCGGAGCCGCCGGTGATGCCCGTGGCCTTCGACCAGGTGTAATTGAACATCGCCGTGAAGCCGTTTGAGTAAGCGTGCTCGGCTCTCATCTGCAGGGCGTTGTAGTCGGTGACGACATCGTTTGTCAGAACCGTCTGACCGAGCAACGAGAGATAGGGTTTCTGCAGGTTCAGTGTGGAGATCGTTGCGCCGTTGATGGCACCGCTGGCCTTGCCAATGAGGGCGGGCATAGGGTTGGGCACCTGCACGTTGGCGGGATCGTTCAGACCATTAGAGGAAAGCCAGCCGGCGCGCCACGTCTGCAGGGTTGCGTCGGGAACATCGAAAGTTCCGCCGAGGGGATACCCGCGCCAGGCCTGGTCGGATCCGTGCGAGCCGACGTAACCCACGCTCACCAGCCATGAGCCCTTGAAGCGGCGCTCGATGAAGAAGTTCCACTGGTCGATCACGCCGTTCTTATAGTCGCGGGGGATCAGGTCGACGGAAAGCGAAGCGTTGTTGTTGCCGTACAGCGCCGCGGCCTGATTCGCTCCGGGCGCGGGGATGACGATCGTGTTCTGCGAATTCGAGAACCGGCCGATGGGGACCCCGTTGGGCGATGTGCCATAGGCGTTCACCTGGGAGCCGCCGGAGTAGGGACCGGTGCCGTAGATGAGACCGTTGGCATTGAAGCCGGTGTTGCTCGGAATGTAGACGCGGCCATAGCCGCCGCGCAGAACTGTGGATGCGCCGATACGGTAGGCCGCGCTGGCGCGAGGCGAGAGGTTGTTGAACTGGGTGTCCCAGAGATTACGCGAGTAGCCGTCTGAACCTGGAAAGGCGATGCGCCCGAGGGCATCCGAGAGGACTGACGAAGCTCTTGCCCTCAGTGAAGGGGTTGCCGCGGGAGAGATCGAGGCCGGACATGCGGTTGTAGCGCTCGGTCGGGCCCGGGCTGCACCTCATAGCGAAGACCGAGATTGATGGTGAGCTTGTCGGTGGCCTTCCAGTCGTTCTGGGTGAAGAAGGCCATGTATTTGGAGGACAGGGCCGGACGGGTGCTGGTGCCCGCGGGAATCTCGTATCCGCCGACGCCGGTGAAGGCGCTGGCGAAGCCGATGCCGCGCAGGGCAGGATCGGTGATGAGGGAGGAGTTGCCGCCGCTCAAGCCGCCCAACTGGCCGTTGTGGTTGCGCCATGCTGAGGTTCGGCGTGGCGTAGCGCAGGTCCTGCCAGTTGCCGAGATAGACGCGGTACTCGCCGCCGGCTTTGAGAGTCCATCGGCTGAGCATCTTGGTGGCGCTGCCGGTGATGGCATGGTTGGTCTGGCGTTCGCGCTTGCGCGCCCAGCCGTCGGAGTTCAGGTTGGCGATCGGGCCGCCAAGGTTGCCGACCGAAGGCGCGGTGCCGTACAAGGCCGAGAGAGACTGCACCTCGGGGGGCATGCCGTAGTCGGAGTAGTTGAAACCGGTGCCGACGGGGTAGGAGGAGTTGGTGGAGATGCGCGTGGCGCCATAGCGCAAGTCGATGACGGTGGTCGGATTCAGGATGAGCGTATCGCCGATGGCCGACATAGGGGTTTTCGTCGTCGGTGACGCCGGGGTAGGTATAGTTGCCGAACTGGCTGTCGGGGCCCCATTTGTTGGGTTGAGAGATGGATCCGCTGGAGAAGCCGCCGCTCATGTAGAGGGAGTTGTTCGGCTGTGGGATGGAAGTCGAGGCGGCTGGACATGCTCTGGCGGACAGTAGGGGCCGAGCCGCGGAACATGTAGTTGTTGTTGCTGAAGGCGTCGGTGGGCGGATTGTTGGCCAGCGGATAGGACTGGAGGAGTCTTCACGCCGAACCTGTCCTGATTGGTGACGATGTTGCCGGGGTAGGGCGACCGGATGAAGACAGTGGGGCTGCCCTGGTAGGGCAGGGCGGAGAAGGGGTCGAAGATCTGAACGGGGACGGGCTTGCCGCTGTTGTCGGCGACCATAGTCTGGCTGAAGTCGCCTTTGCGCTCGAGATCGGTGGGCACTCTGCCCTGATAAATCACGGGGTCGGAATGGTCGAGGCGCGAGTAGGAGGCGAAGAAGAAGAGCTTGTCTTTGCCGTTGTAGAGCTTCGGGATAGATGACAGGACCGCCGACAGTGCCGCCGGCCTCATTGAGGCGGTACTTGGTGCGGGCGATGCCGCGCAGGTTGTTATTGAGGCCGTTGGCGTTCAGTGCCTCGTTGCGCAACCGGTAGCGCAGCGTGCCGTGAAACTGATTGGTGCCGCTCTTGGTGATCATGGAGATGAGGCCCTGGCCATTGCCGAGGTCGGCGGCAAAAGTGTTGGTGGTCACGCGGACTTCCTGGAGGGTGTCGCGGTCGGGCACGACGGTGGTTTCGTGCCACGCGGCGCCGAGAACGGAAATGCCGTCCAACTGCACGTCATTGCTGCCCATCTGGCCGCCGTTGATGCGGACGGCCGACATGGCCTGCCGGTCGCCGTAGCCGACGCCGAGTTTGCTGCTGGTGTACATCTGGGGAGATGGAACGACGCCGGCCTGGAGCGTGGCGTAGTAGATGGGGTTGTTATTGATGTTGGGGACCAGGGCGATGACATTGGAGGTGACAGCACCCTGGACCGTGGCGCTTTCGGTCTGCAGGGTTGTGGCGCCGGCTTTCACTTCGATCGAAGTCGCCACGCTGCCCGTGACGAGGACGGCATCGACGCGGACAGTCGTACTGGTGCCGATGACAATCCCGGTGTTTCGATAAGTCTGGAATCCGCCTGCGGATATGGCCACTGTATAGCGGCCGGCACCCAGGTAGGGTGCGGTGTATTCGCCAGCAGAGTTGGTCTTGACTTCGCACCTCGACGTTTGTGTCCTCATTGGTGACGACAACGTCGGCGGCAGGGATCAACGCTCCGCTCTGATCGGTGACCGAACCGGTGATGGTACTGGACTTGATTTGAGCCGGGCTGTTGGTTGAAACGGCCAACAGAAGGATAAAGATTGCAGAGGATCGAAGGACACACGTTGTTCTTGACACTGAAATTACTCCCAAGTCTACGAGTGAAGAATGCGCCTGGAGTACTGTCCGCACAATGTTCGAAACAGCTCTTAACTGTTACGCGTCCTTTAGAAACAAGGTGATATACTCGCGATGCGATGGTAAGTGGTGTGCGGCACCGCAAGCACAGCGAAACCAACAGTTCCGGTTCGCTGGAGGAGTTGCATCGCATTCTAGAATCGAGCGAATTCCATTCCAGTCCGCGGTGCCAGGAGTTTCTGCGGCACATCGTCGAGCACTGTGTGGCGGGGGCATCGGATCTGCTGAAGGAACGTAACATCGGTGTCGATGTTTTCCATCGGAGTGCATCTTACGATCCGAATAATGACGCGATAGTCAGGGTTCGTGCGACGGAAGTTCGCAAACGGCTCCACCAGTATTACGATCACGCGGGCGCTGAGTCCGGCGTTCGCATCGCGCTGGTGGCAGGCTCCTACGTTCCCGAGTTTCATTGGGTCCGGAGCCGGCGACACCGGCACGCGGCACCACCGGTACCGGTCGAGATGCCGGAAATGCCGGCGGAGGCGCCGAGACGAAAGCGGATGGTTTGGATTGCCGGCGGGATGGTTGGCGTGCTGCTGGCACTGGCGATTTACCTGCAGTTTCGAGCACAATCGACGCCGCTGCATGATTTCTGGAAATCTTCGCTGACCAGCGGCAACCCGGTCGTGATTTGCCTGGGGCAGCCTGTTGTTTATCACCTTTCCCGGCGTGTTCACGACAATTACCTCAAGACACAGCCGAAGGATCGACTGCCTGGCCCGTACGTGATTCCTCTGAAGGATGGGGATGTGGGCGCCTCGGATATTCTTCCGGTGCCCGACCAGTATGTCGGCGCAGGCTCCGCGCAGACGGCCGCCAAGCTGAGCGCACTGCTGGCGGGCTGGAAGAAGCCGATGCAAGTCCGAGTGGGCAACGAATACTCCTTCTACGACCTGCGCGACCACCCTGCCGTGCTGGTGGGAGCATTCAACAACGACTGGACCATGAAACTGAGCCAGCGAATGCCCCTGGTGTTTCATCCAGGAGCAGGGTGTCCGGGGAATCCGTGAAGCAACCGTTCCGGGGAATGCCTGGCTGCTGCGTTCATTGCAGAGCAACGGCAGGACGACTGAGGACTATGCGCTACGTAGGCCGGGTCTTCGACTCCGGCACAATGGAGCCGCTTGTGATTGTGGCCGGCATCACGCAGTACGGAACTCAGGCCGCCGGCGAGTTCATTTCGAACGAGGAGAGCTTTGCCGCGGCCATGGTGAAGGCTCCCAAAGACTGGCGCACGCGCAATATGCAGATCCTGCTGCACCTGAACGTGCTGGGCAAGGTTCCGGGCAAGCCCGAGGTGGTTGCGATTCGCACCTGGTAGAGGACGGCGAGCCACAGGACTTTGATGGAATCAGTGACGGAGAGGAGTGTGGCATGACTTCGAGGAGGAGATTCCTGAGCGCCACCGCCGGGCTTGGTTTGAGCGCTGTCCCCAAGGAGCGGCGCAGCAGTGCATGGCCGGATTCACGTCGCGCAGGCCCGCCGCGGAGAAACGCCGGTTTCGGAGCGAGGCCGTGGAAGCGGTGATCGAGGCAGACGAAGAAGGTCATTGCCGATCCTGAGATCGGCATGGCTGTTCGAGAACTGCTATCCGAACACGCTGGACACGACAGTCGAGTACCGTGAGGACGGCGGCCAGCCGGATACGTTCGTCATTACGGGCGACATCAACGCGATGTGGCTGCGCGACTCGACGGCGCAAGTGTGGCCGTACCTGCCGTTGGCGCGCAAGGATCGCAGGCTCCAGCGGATGCTGCTTGGGGTTGTGAACCGGCAGACGCGATGCATTGTTATCGATCCGTATGCCAACGCCTTCAATATGGGGCCGACGGGGAGCGAGTGGGCGAAGGATCGTACAGAGATGAAGCCGGAGTTGCATGAGCGCAAGTGGGAGATCGACTCACTGTGCTATGCGGTGCGCCTGGCGCACGGTTATTGGAAGACGACCGGGGATGGCTCGTGCTTCACGCCGGAGTGGAGGAAGGCGGCCGCACTGATCGTACAGACGTTCAGGGAGCAGCAGCGGCTGAAAGGGCCTGGTCCGTACCGTTTCCAGCGGAGGACTGAAGTGCCGACGGATTCGCTGCCCAATGGTGGACTCGGCAATCCGGCCAAGCCTTGCGGACTGATCCACTCAGGCTTCAGGCCGTCGGACGACGCCTGCATTTTCCCTTACCTGATTGCATCGAATTTCTTCGCGGCCACGAGCCTCGACCAATTGGCCGAAATTCACTCATCCGCAGTTTCCGACGGTGGATTCGCGCGGCAGTGCCTGGAGTTGGCACAACAGGTACGGGAGGCTTTGAGCCAGCACGCCAAGGCCACGCATCCTGGCCATGGGGAGATCTACGCCTATGAGGTGGACGCTTACGGCAGCCGGTTGCTGATGGACGATTGCGGCATACCCGGGTTGGTCTCGATGCCGTACCTCGGTTGTGTCAGCGCGGCCGACCCCGTCTATAGAAACACCAGGGCCTTCGCGTTCAGCGATGCGAATCCATTCTTCTATCGCGGGACGGCAGGCGAAGGACTGGGGAGCCCGCATTCGGGGCTCAACATGATCTGGCCGATGGGGATCATCGCGCGGGCGCTCACCTCCACGTCCGAGCAGGAGGTACGAGCCTGCCTGGCCGCGCTCAAGGCTACACATGCCGGGACAGGGTTCATGCATGAGGCGTTCCAGAAGGACGATGCGGCGAAGTTCACGCGAAAGTGGTTCGCCTGGGCCAATACACTGTATGGCGAGCTGATTCTCAAGGTGCTGAACGAGCATCCGCGGCTGCTGAAGGGGTAGTCGGCAAACTGAGCCTATGGCGTAACTATAATGGGCGTGACCATGCAACGCCTTGCTTTCTCTTTCCTTCTTTGTGCGGCACTGCTGCCGGCGCAGCGCGACATTCCGCCAGGATCGCTGAACAAGCCCGACCGGCTGGAATGGTTCCGGGACCAGGGGTTTGGGCTATTCATCCACTGGTCAGTGGACAGCCAGACGGGGGTGGTGATCTCGCACTCGCTGGCAGGCGCTGACGAGGCCTACACCAGGCGGTTCTTCGAGGACCTGCCGAAGACCTTCAACCCGCGCAAGTTCGAGCCGCGGGACTGGGCCGCGCTGGCGAAGCTGGCGGGGCTCAAGTACGTCGTCCTCACCACCAAGCACCATTCCGGCTTCGCAATGTGGGACACGAAGACGACCGACTTCGGCATCATGAAGACGCCCTACAAGCATGACCTGACGAGGGAGATTCTCGACGCTTTCCGCGCGCAGGGGATCGCGCCGGGCATCTACTTTTCGCCGGACGATTTCTGGTGGCTGTGGAAGAACAAGATCGACATCCAGCGCGGCATTCCGGGCGTGCAGCCGAGCAACAATCCGGGCTTGATGAAGCTCGACCAGGAGCAGGTGCGCGAGCTGATGACGAAGTACGGGCCGATCGACATCGTGTTCTTCGACGGCGAGCCGCAGGGGCTGCGCGATCTGGCCTGGAAGCTTCAGCCGAACACGATCGTGACGCGCGGGGCGATTCAGACTCCGGAGTTGTACGTGCCCGGGATCCCGCTGGAAGGAGCATGGGAGGCCAACTTCACGATGGGCACGGCGTGGCAATACCAGCCACAGAACGACACGTACAAGACGGGCGGGCAGGTGATCGACATTCTGGTGGAGACCCGGGCCAAGGGCGGCAATCTGCTGCTGAACATCGGCCCGAAGCCCGACGGCGAGCTGCCGATCGAGCAGGAGGAGAGACTGCGGGAGGTGGCGCTGTGGATGCAGGTGAACCAGGAGTGCATTTACAACGTGCGGCCGTGGGTGATCACCAATGAGCAGAACATCTGGTTCACGAAGGCGAAGAACGAAGACACTGTGTACGCCGTCGTGAAGCAGCAGCCGAGATGGGTGCGAGGGCAGTGGCGCGACTTCGTTCTGAAGAGCGTGCAGGCGACGCCGCAATCGGTGGTGAGCGTGCTGGGGCAGAACGACCGGGTGCTGGAGTACAGGCCGGAAGTGAATCCCAAGCCGACGCTGAAGCAGGAGGCTGATGGACTGCATGTTCGAGCGATGTTCACGCACCGGCTGCAGGACAACAGCAGGTGGCCGAACCCGATCGTGCTGAAGATCACGAATGTGAAGCCGGCGTTCGCGCCGCCGAAGCTGGAAACGAGAGAGGGCAGGTTTGATGCCGGGACGAGCAGCGCAGCGCTCACGGGCAGGCTGCTGGATATGGGGAAGGCCGCTTCGCTGGAGGTGGGCTTTCAGTACCGGAGCATTGTCGGATTGGATGCGAGCGACCGCTCGATTCCCTGGCAGGAAGGGCCTACGACGACCTTGAGCGCAGCGGGCGACTTTACGCTGAAGGTTCCCGATTTGAATCCGAAAGGGATCTACGAATACCGGGCGTATGTGAAGCATCCGCTGTTGACCATCTACGGAGCGGAGAAACGGCTGGCCATGAAATGAGGCTGATCTTCGGACTGTGCCTGTTGTCGCTGAGCTTGGGGGCGCAGAATCGCTTTGAATGGCCGGAGGGCAAGCGCGTCGCGGTGAGTTTGTCGTTTGACGACGCCAGGGCAAGCCAGGTGACGACAGGGATTGATCTGTTCCGGCGGCACGGTGCCAAGGTGACGTTCTATGTGAATCCGCGCAACATGGAAAAGCAGATCGAGGGATGGAAGAAGGCCGTCGCAGATGGCCACGAGATCGGCAATCACTCCGATACGCATCCCTGTTCCGGCAACTTTCCCGTGGTCGCGGAAGAACAGCCTGGAGGAGTACACGCTGGCCAGGATAGGGGACGACATCGAAGCCGGGGGACGAGGGATCGAACGTCTGCTTGGGGTGAAGGCGACGACGTTCGCGTATCCCTGCGGATCGAAGTTCGTGGGGCGGGGCGCACAGACACAAAGCTATGTTCCGGTTGTCGCCAAGCGGTTCCTGGCCGGGCGGGGGTTTCGGGACACGGCGGCCAATGACCCCGCGTACTGCGATCTCGCGCAGGTGCTCGGAATCGATTCGGACGCCCTGACTTTCGAACAGATGAAGGACGCCGTGAGCAAGGCTGAACCAATTGGGGGCTGGGTGGTGTTCGCCGGACACGAAATCGGCAAACCGGGATTTCAGACCACGGAGAGCGCGGTGCTGGAGAAGTTTCTTCAGTATGCGAAGGATCCGGCCAATGGCGTCTGGCTAGATACTGTTGACAGGATCGCCCGGTATGTGGACAGGCAGCGGTCGAGGCGTTAGCAGAATCACAGGAATAGCCAACGCGACGAAGGTCAGCTCGGTGGTGATGTGCTGGATGCCGAGTTCTCCTCGTGGGAAGAGGAAACCCTTCATCAGGGCCACGGTAACAGCAGTGATGGTGAGGAAGAGGAACTGCGGGCGCATTTGAGCGCGGCGGGTGGTGAAGACGGCTGTGGCCAGGGTGGTAGCGATGACGAAGGCCCAGAGGGCGGGAGCGGGGAGATCGCTGCGGTTCTGAAGGAAGTCCACTGCGAAGGCGCAGTAGGTGACAGTGATGGCGATCTGCCAGCAGAAGGTTCGGGAGAACAGGGCGGCCGCCATGAGCAGGGAACCGCAGATGGTGTATTCGAGACGGGTGGGGATGTTTTCGGAGGCGACGATAGCGGTGAAGATTCCGACTGCGGTGAAGGCCAGAGCGGCGGGAAGCGAGTGGCGTTCAGGCACTACCTGCTGTGGAGGGGCGAGTTCGTTGCGGTGGCGCCAGGCGCAATAGCCATAGGCGAGACCGAGCAATGCGCCGAAGGTGAACTCCATTGTCTTCCACCAGCCGAAGGGGAACAACGGCAGATTTGCGCGGCCCCAGATGTGAATGGCTGCGCCGAGTCCGAATCCGAGACCGCCGCCGAGTGTGCCCCATAGGGCGAATGCCCAAGGCAGACGCGCGCCTGCGGTCCAGGAGAGCCAGGCCAGGAGGCAAATGCCTCCGAGCAGGAGACCGGCCCAGAGTTCCTCGCGGGGTTTGTCGAGGAGGTAGGAAAAGTAGATGAGCTTGGGTTGGTTGATCAGTTTCCAGCCGGCCCAAGTGCCGAGCACCATAAGGGCGAGGCCGGAGAGGATTTGCGAATTCCTGTAGCGTTCGCGGGTGAGGGCGATGCCGATGGCGGCGCCGCCAAGCAGGCCCCAAACGGCACCCTTGATCGTGAAGCCGGTCATGCCCCAGGCCCAGGTTTCGGGAATGGTGCTGATATGCACGGTCTGGCCGTAGGTTTCCTGGCCGCCGAATCCAACGCCGACGGCTGCGAAGGCGGCGACAAGCGCGGATTCCGATTCGCGGTTCAAGAGCAAGCAGAGAGCGAGGCCGATCATGGCGCCCGGGATCATGGCGCCGAGGGGTCCGCCGCCGATGTAGCCGCGGAGTCCCCAGCCGAGCGACATGGTCAGGGCGGGGAAGACGCACCAGAGCCAGAGTGGAGGAGTCGGCTGATTCGCGGTCATGCAGGCTCCGGCTCAACGCATGCTGTTGCGGACGTCAATGAGAAGCTGATCCATCGAATCGATGCGGATCAGACCCGCACGGGGAAACTCGATGTCAAGGATTACGTAAAGCGCCAGGGTAGTGAGCACAGCATAACCAAGCATGTGGAGCCATGGTGTGCGGCCACTTGCTGCCATGTCAAAACCGGCAAGCAGCGATGAGGCGAGCACCATGATCATCAGCATCACAAAGATGAGCACGGGAGGATGAGTCAGAAGTGCAACTGAGCGCGTTGTGGTGATGTCGATCATCTCGTTGAGCGATGCGATCACGAGAGACATCACCGCGGCAGACCCCGATTGCTGAGTGCCGGCTACAGCCTGAGCCCAGATGTCATTCTGCAACTCGGTGAAGCGCTTCTGGTGGGAAGCGACTGCATCAAGATCTGGAATGGCCCGGTAGAATGCGAGGCGGGCATCGACATACTGGCGGAATGACTCACGAAGTCTGGGCTGCGAGGAGGTAGGCAGGAGGTCGATTCGAAGGTAGGCGGTGCCGATCGCGTTTGCCTCTTCGACAATCAACTTGCGCCGATCTTCAAACCGCGAGGCCGCGCCAGAAAAGGTGAAGGCGATCAGGAGACCCAGAAGTGCGAATACGGCTCCAACCATTGGGCCGGTGCCTGCTGCTGCGCCCTCAGGGTCAATGGCCCTCCGTCTTGCTCCCAATCGGCGACCTAATTCGAGGAAAGCCAACATGCCGCCCAGGGTCAGCACCACGAAGAGGATGGCGTAGGTAGTGACAGGAATCATAGGTGCTCCAAAGCTAAAGGGTCAGGATACAACAGGCCGCTTCTTCAGTAGAGCGAGGACCAGGGCGGTGGCGATCAACGGGATGATGCTGGCCGTGATCAGGACGGGCTCAAACGAGTACTTATCGGCGGACCAGCCGATGAGGTAAGTCGACAGGATTGTGCCGAGGCCGGCGCCAGTGCCGCTCATGCCGCTGACGGTTGCGACGCTGCGGCTGGGAAACAGATCGCCGGGCAGCGCCAAAGCCATGGTCGACCAAGCCGCATAGCAGAAGGTGGAGATCGCAAACAGGCTGACGATAGGGAGGAGGGTGGTTGCGTAGATGGCGGGAATAAGCGCGGTCATGCCGATTCCGCAGATCACGATGACGAACTTTCTTGCCGCAACGACGCCCCAGCCGCGACGGATCAGCCAGCTCGAAAAGCCGCCGCCGAAAAAGTTGCCGAGGTCGGCTGCCAGAAAGGGAATCCAGAAACCGGCCAGGGTGTTTTCGATGCGAAAGCCCTTTGCGACAAGAAAGATGGCGAACCAGTCTGTGATGAAGAACCAGACGGGGTCGGTAAGCGACTTGCCGAGAATGACGGCCCAAGTGTCGCGACGGGCTAGCAGGGACTTCCAGGAACCGGGCTCAGAAGTCTCCTCCGAGTGCCCTTCGGCTCGCTTGGAATCGATGATCATGGCCCGTTCGGAGGCGCTGATGTTAGGATGCGACTCGGGCGGATGGTAGAACTTCTTCCAGATGAGCACCCACACAAAGCCCGAGGAGGCCGGTGATGATGAAGGCTGGGCGCCAGCTTCCGGCGTAGGCATAGATCGAGATCACGAGAAGCGGCGCGATGGCTCCGCCAATTGCCGATCCGCTGTCGTAGAGTGCGACGGCCCAGCCGCGTTCGTGTTTGGGAAACCACTCGGAGACGGTCTTGGCCGCGCCGGGCCAGTTGGCGGCTTCGCCGAGGCCGAGCAGAAAACGAAAACCCATGAAGCTGCGCAGGCCGCCGGCGAAGGAGGTGAGCATGGCGGCGACTGAATACCAGGTGACGCTGAACAGCAATCCGCGCTCGGTGCCCATCACGTCGAGGAGACGACCCATCACCGATTGGCCGACGGCATAGGCCACGCGGAAGGCTATCACCAGCAGGGCGAAGTCCGAGTTGGTCCACTTGAACTCCGTCTTCAGGTAAGGGGCGAGAACGCTGAGCGTCTGGCGGTCGATGTAATTGATGACAGTGGAGGCGAACAGGAGGCCCGCAATCCACCAGCGCAGGTTCTTTATGATGCGCGGCTTGGCAGCCGAGGGCGCGATCACTTGAGGTTCAGCACTTTCAGAGCGGTATCGCGGTAGAGGCTCTTCAGGACGGGCTCACTCAACTGGAGTCCGTAGTAGGGCCACCAGATGCGTCCGGGCATGTATTCGTCGGCGGACTCAAGCAGCCGCCACCAGCCCTCGTACATTGACTTGTCGCGGCCCATGTCGGTGCCGTAGAGAACCCTGTCCTTGTACTTCTCAAGGAACGCCTTCATCGTGCGAGGCTGCCGGCCCATCTCATAATCCCGGGCAGATATGTCGACGTACATGTTGGGGAAGCGGTCGAGCATTTTGGCAAGGGCCGCGGTGTCGTGGCCCTGATTGCTGAAGTGGCAAAAGATGAACTTCGTCTTCGGATGCTTGGTGAGCAGCGGTTCGCGCATGGCGAGCAGTTCCTCAAAGGAAGGCACGTCCTTACCGGAGAGGTTGAAGTTCTGGAAGTCCGGAGAACGCTCCTGCTTTGTGTCCAGAGGTTTCCAGCACGAGGGATGGTCGGCGATATGGATGTTGACGGGCATGTTGAGCTCGCCGCAACGCTTCCAGAAGGCGTCGAGGCGCGGATCGTGGAATCGCAGGCGTTTGGAGCGCGGCAGGGCGTTCGCTTCGGATGCCTCAACGCCCCAGCCTTTGTCGGTCAGTTCACCGACGCCTCGGGCGCCTTTCTTATGCACGCGCTCCAATTCGGCGACGGCCTTTTCGGTGAAGCCGGGGGCATCGGGGTGTGTTGCATCGAGCGAATACCAAACCTGGAAGCGCTTAGGATAGGAGCCGAGAAAGAGGTCGGCCAGACGGTCGAACTCCGCGCCGCTGGTGTTGGTGAACACAACCGAGAGTTCGATGCCCGTCTCATCCATTGTCTTGACCCAGGCATCGACGTCGGCTCGGGTTTTGATGTTGCCCATGGATGAATGGGAGTGGGCGTCGATGACGGGGAAGCGGGCCTTCTTGAGGGCAGTGACGGGAACGACGAGAGAGGAGGCGGGAGTGTAGTCTTTCAGCAGAATCCCGTCCATCGCGCCGCCCTTAACGGGAACGCCGTATTTGATGACAGTTTTCTGTTTCGCGGCGGCTTTCTGCTGGGGCTCAGCACGGACAATCGCAATGCTGAATGCGAGGGTGAGGAGGGCAAGTAGAGTGGTTCTGGTCATGTGTCGAGTGCCTCATGCCAGAATACGCCTGTGAGGCTGGCCTCGACTTGAGATTCTGTCCGGCCCGGCGGTCAATCCCCCATCAACCGGCCGTACTCGCGCAGTGAGGGGATCTGGTCGAATGCGGCCTTGATTCCCGCAGTGATCGGGATAGCGAGCACCAGGCCCGCGGCGCCCCAAAGGAGATACCACAGCATGAGGGCTACAGTGACGACCAGAGGATTGAGGTGGACGCGCCCGCCGACAATCTTGGGGTAGAGAAGATTCAGCGCAGTAAGGTGGACCACGGAGACTACGGAAGCGATGATGAGGTAGGCTGGCAAGCCGGTGTAGACGGGCAGGGCGGCGACGATGGGCGGAAACATCGCGAGGGGGAGCCCGAGGTAGGGAACAAGGCTGAGGAATCCGCTCAAGGGGCCGATGACCTGCCAGTAGGGCAGATTGACATACCAGAAGAAGAATCCACTGACGGCCGACAGCAGAACGCCCAGAATGAAGTTGCCGACGACATAAGCGCGCGCAACGTTGGCGATGCCATCCCAGGCGCGTTGGAAGGTGTCCTTGCGCTCGCCTCCGGCCAGGGTGATGAGGCTGCGACGGACGTGATCACGCCAACTCAGGAAGAAATAGACGAGGAATGGCACGAACGAGGCCATCAGGAGCGAATCGGAGACTTCGGCGAGACGGGCGTACAGTTCTCGCACCAGCGGCGTCTGCTCGGCGCGAATCCTCACCTCCTGCACGGGGGATTCGCCCGAGGGTGGAGGAGGCTGGCTCCTCAGTTTGCGACTCTTGGGCTGCTGCTTCGGCTCGATAGGCGGCGGACTTGATTCCCTGAGGCGTTTTGGGACCACCGCATCCTGCAGGTTCTTTTCGACGGATTCAATCTGCTGGACAGCGTTGTCAATGATCTGAGCGACGCGGTCGCTGTAGGCCGGCAAGTCGCTCCATAGATTGAGCACCTGAGACCAGAGCCCCAAGCCGAGCAGGTACAACACACCCAACATGAGGGAGCAGGCGAGAAAACTGGCGGTGGCACGCGGGCAACGCAGCCGCATGAAGAGATTGACGGCAGGCTCGAGAATGAACGCGAGCAGAACGGCGCTGATAAGGGTAATGAAGAAGATCCGTCCTAAGTAGAGAAGGACGAGGACGAGGATGATGGAGGCCAACGCACCGGCCATACCCGCGCCTCGGCGATGGGAAGGCTCGGATTTCAACATTTTGGCTGGCCTATCTGACGGCGCACGATCAGCGCCTCGCGATGACTTCCTGATGGTTCTCGCGGGTCAGGTAGAACTTGACGGAGCGGAACCGGCCGAACAATCGTTCGATCGCGCGAGGAGGGAAGGGTTCGATTTGCCTCCTGCCAGGGCGCGGATGGATAGTGAGGTGCTGCTTGCCGGCGACTCTGCAGGCGCTGGGCCCGATGGGGCGGCTGACGTCGCGGTGGAAGAAAGCGAGCACGGGGGCGTTGGGGCTGAGGATCTGGTGGAGCCGGTTTACCACTGCCTGGGCGACGCTGAGAGGGATGAACTGGAGCGTATCCCAAACGAGTGCGCCGTCGCAGCTTTGGTCGGGGAACTCGCAGGTCTGGAGGACGAACTCGTTCACCCTGTCGGGAGTTGGCTCGCGGGAGGACATCTCCTGGGGAGTAAAGAAGGCATCGTATGCGCGGAGGAGGTCCTCGGCGTAGAGGCGGTGGCCGAGGCCAGTGACGTAATCAAGATTCTGCTGGTTCAGGCCCCCGAGATCGAGAACCTGGAGCCCTTGATACTCACTGAGGTGCTGGGTCACGCCCTCCAGGGCATAGCTCCGCCAAGCGCCGGGTGGAGCGGGGTCTGCCGCGCCGGTGGGCACGCCTCGGGGCAGCGGGGAGGAGGCCATCAGGAGCGGGACTCCGGCTTGGTTTCGGCGACGGACAGAGGCGGCTGAGTGACGCGCGCGCCTACGGCAGCGGCGGCAGCCTGAGGCGGTTCGGGCGCCGGAGCGGGTTTCGGCTTGTCGACGCGAATGGTTTCCACGTTGCCCTTGAAATAGGCCTCGTCTTCGATGATGGGACGCTGCGCCTTGAGGTCCCCGATGACGCGGGCATTCTTCTTGATTTCGACTCTCTCGCTGGCCTCGAGATTGCCTTGCACCGTGCCCAGGATGATGATTTCGCGGGCTCGGATGCCGCCCTGGACGTGACCGGACGCGCCCACGGTGAGGCGGTTTTCGAGCAGTTCAATATCGCCCTCAATGCGGCCGTCGATGACAAGGTCTTCCTTGCCGGTGACGCGACCAGTAATGAGGAGGGAGCGGCCGAGCACGGCAGCTCCGCGTGTTGAGCCGAATTCGGCCGTCTTGTTGGGATAGGTAGCCATCGGGATCGCCTCTTTTGCGGGTTCAGCCGGTGTGGGCGCAAACGTAGGACGCTGCGGCAGATCTTCTTCCTTCTTATTTCGGTTCCACATTGCCATGCAAACTCCTGATCTGGTCGCTCACCGTAAGATGCTCTGCGCTACCCGCCGGGAAGGGGCCGGACTTCGAGTGAGGCGGCGCAGATTACCTATCATCGTAAGGGCATGAGCTCTCCCAAAGCAATCGGAGGTGCATGTTATGTTAGGGCATGGCCGGAGCTGGAGCCCTCCAAACCCTTTCTTTTGACGATCCACTACGCTTTGACAGGGCGGCCGCGCCGTCCACTGTTGTGATCTTTGGGGCCAACGGCGACCTGACCAAAAGGAAGCTTTTGCCTGCTCTTTACCGGCTGGCGCAGGAGCGGCGGACGCCGGCGGCGCTGACAATAGTGGGCATCTCGCGGACGCCGATGAGCGACGAGCAGTTCAGGGCAAAGATGCGGGACGGGGTCGAGCGTTTTCTCGAAAATAGCCCTTTCGACCCCGAACTTTGGGACACCTTCGCGCAAGGGCTGTTCTACGTGGACGGCGATATCGGCGATGCAGGGCTGTACCAGCGGCTGGCCGTCAAACTGAAGTCGATCGAAGAGTCGCGGCGGACCGGTGGAAACGTCCTTTTCTACCTGTCAATCCAACCGAGCCAATATGGGCCGGCATCGCGCGGACTGGGGGCCGCGGGGCTGGGGCAGGCTCCGCACGACGGCGCCTGGCGGCGGCTGATCATCGAGAAGCCGTTCGGCCACGACTTGGCCAGCGCCAAGGCCCTCAACACTGAGGTCCGGGCCGATTTCCAGGAAGAGCAGATCTATCGAATCGACCACTACCTGGGGAAGGAGACCGTCCAGAACATCCTCGCCTTCCGGTTCGGGAACGGCATTTTCGAGCCGCTGTGGAACCGGCGCTACGTGAACCACGTTCAGATCACGGCGGCCGAATCGATCGGGGTGGAAGGGCGGGGCGCGTACTACCAGGAAGCGGGCGCGCTGCGGGACATGATTCAGAATCATCTGCTGCAGGTGATGGCGACGATCGCCATGGAGCCTCCGGCAGTGTATGAGCCGAATGCGGTGCGGGACGAGCGGGCCAAGCTGCTGCGGTCGATCCGAGCCATGTCAAGGGAAGAGGCGCTGGTTGATTCGGTGGCGGGCCAGTACGGTCCGGGCAGGGTGGGGGGTGTGGAGTTGCCGGGATTCCGGCAGGAAGACGGGGTGAAGGAGGACTCGCGCACCGAAACTTACGCGGCGCTCACGCTGGCGGTGGACAACTGGAGATGGGCAGGGGTACCGTTCTACGTTCGCACGGGGAAGAGGCTGCCCAAGCGTGTGACGGACATTGCGATTCAATTCAACCAAGCTCCGCTATCGCTGTACGAGGGCGAAGCGGCGCCCCGCTACCCCAATCTACTGGTGCTGAGAATCCAGCCGGAAGAGGGCATCTCGCTGCGATTCTTCTCGAAGCTGCCTGGTGCGGGGATGAAGATCCGGCCGGTGACGATGGACTTCAACTATGGGACGAGCTTTGGCGGCCGATCGCCTTCAGCCTACGAGACTTTGCTGCTGGATGCGCTGGAGGGTGACGCGACCCTTTATACGAGGCAGGACATGGTCGAGGCGAGCTGGGGCGTGGTAGAGCCAGTGATGCGCTGCTGGGAGGAGAGCCGGGCGGAGTTTCCCAACTACGCAGCGGGAACATGGGGGCCGGCGGCGGCCGATGAGATGCTCGCCCGACGCGGCCATGTGTGGAGGCTGCCATGAGCGTGACAGCGATCGACGCCGGCCGGCTGCTGGGCGAATTAGGCGAGCAGTGGCGGCTGGTCGGCAAGAACGATGGTGGGGTACTGCGGGCCTGCTCGATGACGCTGGGTGTGGTGGCGGGCCGAAACCGGGACTTGCAGGAGATTGGGGCGACGGTTGCCGAGCTCATGCACGAGCACCCGAATCGGACAATTCTGCTGCGTGTGGGCGATGGAAGCGCGCCGGTGGAGGCGCACACGAGCATTCAGTGCTGGATGCCGTTCGGCCGGCAGCAACAGATCTGTTGCGAGCAAATCGAGATCGATGCCGGGCTGGGTTCTCTGAGTGACGTTCCGCCGATTCTGTTCGGACTGACCGTGCCGGATCTCCCGATCGCCATGTGGTGCCCGGACCTCGACCTTGCGCTGCGGAGGGAAATCGCTCCGGTGCTGCGGCTGGCCGGCAAGGTGATCATCGATACGTCGTGCAGGAGCGACGCCGGCGCGGCGTGGCAGTCGATCCAGACCCTGCGGAATGACCGGTGGAGGTTGGCAGATCTGGTGTGGGCGCGTGTGACCCGTTGGAGAGAGCTTGTCTTTCAGACAATCACGGTCCGGGGATACAGGCAGCCCCCCCAGCGTGCGCGGATCACCTGGGCGGGGGCGCCGTTGCCACCGTCTGCGATGTACCTGGCTGCGTGGCTTTGCGCGCGCATGGGCTGGCAGGGGGATCTCGGGAACCACTTGGAAATGGAATGCGAAGAAGAAGCGATGCCGGAAACCGGAACAGGCAGGCTTCGTTCGCTGACGATTTCCGGCGGCGAGTGCTCCTTGCGGTTGCATCGTCCGGAGGGGACGGGGATGGCCATCGAGATCGAGGGTGTGTCCGCAGGAGCACGTTTTCCGGTGTTTACCGATTCGGCGCTGCTGCACGAAGAACTGGGAGTGTTTGGGACGGATCGGCAATTTGAGCAGGCGCTCGAGGCTTGTCCGGAGGTTCTGGAGTTGGCCAGGTGATCAGGCTGTCGGCGTCGTTGGAAGAGTCGGCGGCAGAGTGCGCACGGGCGATCAGCGCCTGGCTGAATCGGGCTGTTGAAGCCCGCGGAATCGCATCTCTGGCCGTATCGGGCGGATCCACGCCGCGGCTGTTGTTCGACGCGCTCGCCCCTATGAAGGTTGATTGGGGCCGAGTGGAGTTGTTTTTTGTCGATGAGCGAGCGGTGCCGCCCGATCACGAGCAATCGAACTACGGACTCGCTCTACAGCACCTCATCCGGCCGGCAGGCATCCCGGAGCGGCGTGTTCACCGAATGCGTGGAGAAGAGGATCCGGAGCAGGCGGCAAAAGCATACGCGGAGGAGATCGAATCTGTGATCGGCACGGGCGGCGTTCTCGATGTCGTGCAGTGCGGTATCGGTGATGACGGACATACTGCGAGCCTGTTTCCCGGTGAAACGTTGGTGGAAGACAGGGCCGGACTCTGTGCCGCTGTGTGGGTGGAAAGCAAGCAGCAGCACCGGATCACGCTGCTCCCTTCGGCCATTGTCAGCGCCCGGCATCTATGCGTCCTCACTTCGGGCGCAGATAAGTTGGAGGCGGTTCGCCGTGCCTTGAGCCCTGAGGGTAGCGAACTGGAGACGCCGGCCCGTCTGTTGGCGCGGGCGTCGACGGTCTGGTTTTTGAGTCCGCGGGGCATCTACGAAGAATTTCGTTGACACTACGAAGCACTTCGTATAATGTGGGGACGTGAGCCGACCTACACAGTCCGAACTGGCCATCTTGCGAGTCCTTTGGGAGCGCGGGCCATCCACAGTGCGCGAGGTGAATGATGCTTTGGAAGGCGACAAGCCTTCCGGGTATACGACCACGCTGAAGCTAATGCAGATCATGGCCGGCAAGGGGCTGGTGGAGAGGGACGAAGCGGCGCGCGCGCACGTCTATCGAACAGCGGAGCCGCGCGAGCGGGTGGAGCAGCAGATGGTCGGCGATCTGTTGGACAAGGTGTTCGCGGGCAGCGCGGCGCAATTGGTGATGAGGGCTTTGTCGGTGAAGAAGGCGACGCCGGCCGAGTTGAAGGAGATCCGCGAGATGATCGAGCGCCACGAAGCAGGGAAGGGGAGGTAACGGAGAATGGAACAGCTCGGCTGGGCACTAATTCACTTCCTATGGCAAGGCGCCCTGATCGGGGCGATTTGCGCACTCTGCTTTGCCCTGGTGCGATCCCCGCAGTGGCGCTATGCGATCGGATTGGCCGGAGTGGCTGTGATGGCAGTGATGCCGCCGCTTACGTGGCTGGCACTCGATCGAGGCATGCCGGCTGGGCAGAGGTTTGAAGTCCCTGCGATCTGGCCGCAGGCGGTGCCGGATGGCCCGGCAGGCGAGTTCTCGAACCCGATTTCGTGGATTGCGTGGCTGCCGTTGATTTGGGCGTGCGGGGCGAGTCTGCTCTCGGCTCGAATCCTGGCAGGCTGGTGGCTGGAGAGGCGGCTTGTGCAATCCTCGGCGCCACTGCCCGGCGATTGGGCGGAGCGGCTGTCGATGGTGGCACTTGCATCCGGCTTGAGCAGAAAGTGGCGCGCGGCGGTGAGCGAGCGAATCACAATACCGCAGGTCTCAGGCATCCTGCGACCGATACTGCTCTTGCCTGCGTCTGCATTGACACAGATTGCGCCGGACCAACTGGAGGCGATTCTGGCTCATGAGCTCGCGCACATCCGCCGGCACGACTACCTGATGAACCTCCTGCAGACGGCCGTGGAGTGCCTGCTGTTCTACCACCCCGCGGTTTGGTGGCTGTCCCGGCGGGTGCGCGAGGATCGGGAGCTGTGCTGCGACGCAGCGGCGGTGGAGTATTGCGGCGATCGCGCCGCCTATGCGAAGGCATTGCTGGCATTGGAAGAAAGCCGGCCGATTCTGGCGATGGCGGCCAGCGGAGGGAGCCTGCGGGACAGAGTGGCAAGTTTGCTTGGACACCGCAGGCCAGCTTCGTTCGTGTTACCGGTGACGGCGATTCTGCTTGTGGCGGCGGGCCTGACATGGGCGTCGCAGACAGAGCCGCCCGAGCCCCCGCCTCCTCCGCCAGCGCCGGCGGCGCCGAGCATAATCGATGGGGAGCCGTCCCCGGAAATTCGCGACAAGATTGAGCGTGAGCTGGATCGAGCGCACAGGGACATCGAGAAGGCCAGAGCGAATATGGAGCGGAAGATCAAAGAGCTTGAAAAAGCTCAAGCCCAAATGGAGTCCGAAGGGCAGCAGAGTGCAGAGCAGATGGCCAAGTCCCAAAGGGACATACAGGCGCGCGATGGAGAAGGCTCAAGCCGAAATGGAGCGACAGGGGCCGGCCATTGAGAAGGAGATGGCGCTGGCACAGAAAGAGATGGAGCGCGCAATGGCCCAGGTGCAGCAGGCGATGCTTATGCAGCAGGACCGGATGAGGGAAGAACTGGCCACGCCATATAACAAGTGGCTTCGGGAAGATGTCGCCTACCTGGTGAGCGACGCTGAACGGATTGCGTTCATGTCGCTACAGACCGATGCCGAGCGTGAGAAGTTCATCGAGCAGTTCTGGCAGAGGAGAGACCCGACGCCGGGCACTGCCGTGAACGAATTCAAGGAAGAGCACTACCGCAGGATCGCGTACGCGAATTCGAGGTTCGCCGGCAACCGGCCGGGGTGGCGGACCGACCGAGGCCGGGTCTACGTCAGCCTTGGGCCCGCCGGACGAGATCGAGTCGCATCCGGACAGGCAGACCGAGGAGTGGAAGTACAACGTAGGGATGAGCGGCACGGCGCGTCTACTTCACTTTGAGGGGAAGGATCTGCGGCTTATTTCGACGCCACCGATATCTGAGCTGCCACCGCCTCCGCCTTCGCCTCCGGCACAGCCTTCGGCCGTGCCGAAGCCCGCAAAGACGCCTCGACCCGTGCCCGCACCGCCTCCGCCTCCGCCCGCACCGAAGAAGGATTGAGCGTCAAAGGCCGGCGGGATTCGACGACCATGCGGCCCTCGATCACCACGTCGGTGACGTCCGAGGACTTCAGGGTCGAGACCAGCATCGAGTAGGGTTCGTGCATGGGCCAGGCGTGCGGAGCGGCGAGAGAGATGGTGATCATGTCGGCTCGTTTGCCTGTTTCGAGCGACCCGATTTCCTTTTCGAGGCCGATGGCGCGGGCGCCGAGGATGGTCGCCATCTCGACGACCGTGCGCGCAGGCAGGGCCGTCGGGTCCATGCTGCGGACTTTGGCCAGCTTCGAAGCCAGGTCCATCTCCTCCATGAGCGAGAAGTCGTTGTTGGAGCCCGCGGGGCCGTCGGGGCCCAGACCGACAGCGATGCCTTCAGAGAGGCACTCCGTGATGGGGGCCATGCCGCTGGACAGTTTCATGTTCGACGACGGGCAGTGAGCCAGGCCGATGGAGGCCTGCTTCATGATCTTGCGGTCGTTCGGCGTCAGCCAGACGCCGTGAGCGAACAGGCTCCACTTGGCGAGGGCGCCGATGCTCTGCAGGTATTCGGTGGGCGTCAGGCCTTGCTGCTTCTGCTTTGTCTCGATGTTCTCCCGCTCGGTTTCGCTGACGTGTGTGACGAAGGGAATGCCATAGCGGTCGGCCAGTTGCTTTGCGGCGCGCAGAGTCTCAGATGAATTCGTGTAGACGGCGTGCGGGGCGACGGCGGGGGTGATCAGGGCGTCGCCTTTGAACTGCTTGATGAAGCGTTCAGTGCCTTCGAGCGCGGCCTGAGGAGTTTTGTAGTCCGGGGCGGGGAAGCCGATGATGGTCTGCCCGAGGATGGCCCGCATGCCGGCCTTCTTCGTCTCTTCGGCGATGGCGTCCTCGAAGTAGTACATGTCGACGTAGGTCGTGGTGCCCGAGAGCAGCATCTCGAGGACGGCCAGGCGCGTGCCGGCCCGGCAGAATTCCTCGTTCACGTTCTTGGCTTCGGCGGGGAAGATGTACTTTTCGAGCCACTCCTGCAGCTTCAGGTCGTCGGCGATGCCGCGCAGCAGAGACATGGGCGCGTGGGTGTGCGTATTGATCAGGCCCGGCATCAGCAGCGCGTCGGGACGGCGCACGAGGCGCTTCGGCTTGTATTGCTTGAGCACTTCGGCGCGTTGTGCCGACGGCGACGATCCGGCCGCCGGTGACGGCGACCGCGCCGTTGTCGATGACGCGGCGCGTGCCGTCCATGGTGAGGACCTTGCGCGCGGTGACGACGAGGTCGGCGGGTTCGGCGGCAGAGGCGCCGCGTAGAGACGCTGATGAGCAGGCTAATCCAGAAAAGTCGCATCGAAGGCACGGGGAAGAAGGTCGGACAGGCGCAACGTTTCGCGCTTGCCCTCCAGGTTGAACAGGATCACTTCAAGATCGCCGCAGAAGTCCCAAAGCACCTGGCGGCAGGCTCCGCAAGGGGGTGTGAGTGTGGGCGTGTCGGCGACGACGGCGATGCGGTTGAATCGCTTCGCGCCGCGCGAGACGGCGTGATAGATAGCGGAGCGCTCGGCGCACATGGTCAGGCCGTAGGAACTGTTCTCGACGTTGCAGCCGCCGTAGATGCGGCCGTCCTCGGCCTCGAGGGCGGCGCCGACCAGGAAATGCGAAAACGGCGCGTGGGCACGCTCGCGGGCGTCCAGGGCGGCTTGTTCCAGTTCAGTCATCGATGCGCGCCAGAAGGGCTTCGAGCAGTTTGCGCAGGTCGCCGGCGGCAGCCTTGCCGGTCTCGAGAACTTCCGCGTGACTCAGTTCGGCTGCATGCCGGCGGCCATGTTGGTGACGGTGGAGATGCCGAGGACGCGCATGCCCATGTGGTTGGCGACGATCGTTTCCGGCACGGTGGACATGCCGGCGAGGTCGGCGCCGATGGCGCGCAGGTAGCGGATCTCGGCAGGCGTTTCGAAGCTGGGGCCGAGCAGGGCGGCGTAGACGCCTTCGGCCAGATCGACGCGGCAGGCGTCGGCGGCCTCGCGGGCCCGGATCGCGCAGGGTGCGATCGTAGGCGTGCGATCATGTCGGGGAAGCGCGGGCCCGAGTGCGTCGTCGTTCGGACCGGTGAGCGGGTTCGATCCCTGCAGGTTGATGTGGTCGGTGATCAGCACCAGGCAGCCCGCGGCCGGTAGATGGGATTGATGCCGCCGGCGGCGTTGGTGAGGACGAGGGTCTTCAGGCCCAAGCAGGCCGAGCACGCGAACGCCGAAGATGACCTGCTGCGGCGTGTAGCCTTCGTAGAGGTGGACGCGGCCGCTGAGCACGACGATCTCGCGTCCGGCCGACGTGCCCGATGATGAGCTTGCCGGCGTGGCCCTGCACGGTGGGGACGGGCCAGCCGGGGATCTCGCTGTAGTCGATCTCGTGGCGGTCCTCCAGCGCGTCGACGAAAGGAGGCTTGGGCGCTGCCGAGCACGATGGCCGTGCGCGGGCCAGTGCGGCGCGCTTCGACTTCAGAAACGCGGCCGCTTCGCGGATCACAGCAGCATTCCCGCGATGCAGGCGCGACATGAAGTTGGCCATGGTGCCGGCCATCATGGCCTTCAAGCCCGAGCCGCGCCAGATCGCGATCTTGCGGTTCGGCGCCAGCGCGCCGATGCCGCCGATCTGAATCGCGATCGAGCTGAAGTTGGCGAAGCCGCACAGCGCGTAGGTGGCGATGACGAAGCGAGCGCGGATCGAGCGGCTGCTTGATTTCGCCCAAGCTGCAGGAAGGCGACGAACTCGTTCAGCACCAGGCGCGTGCCGAGCAGGTTGCCGATCGGCGAGGCGTCCTTCCAACTCACGCCCAGCAGCCAGGCCACGGGCGCGAAGACGATGCCGAACAGCTTCTGCATCGACGCCGGAAACCAGCCCATGGCAGGGCAGCGTGTGAACCCAGCCGAGCACGCCGTTGACCAGCGCGATCAGCGCCAGGAAAGCGATCAGCATGCCGCCGATGTTGAGCGCCAGCTGCAGACCGTCGCCCGCGCCGCGCGCGGCCGCGTCGATGACGTTGACGCCGGGCTTCTCGACTTCGACCTTCACGTCGCCGGCGGTTTCGGGCTTGTCCGTCTTCGGGCACCAGCATCTTGGCCAGCATGATCGTGGCCGGCGCGGTCATGATGACGGCGGTCAGCAGGTGCTTGATGTCGACGCCGGCGATCTTGACGTAGGCCGCCATCACGGCGCCGGAGACGTGCGCCATGCCGCTGGTCATGACCGTGAACAGTTCGCGACTCGGTCATGCGCGGCGAGGAACGGCCGGATGGTCAGCGGCGCTTCGGTCTGGCCCATGAAGATGCTGGCGGCGACGTTGGTGGACTCCGCGCCGCTGGCGCCCATCACGCGCTGCATCACCCAGGCCATGCCTCGGATGACGCACCTGCATGACGCCGAAGTAGTAGAGGATCGGCGAAGAGGCTGGCGATGAAGATGACGATGGGCAGCACCTGGAAGGCGAAGACGACGCCGAACGGGCCGGACTTTGGCGCCCAGCGGTCCGAAGACGAATTTGCTGCCTGCCTCGGCGTACTCGAGCAGCGCGTTGACGGCGACGCTGGCGGCCTGGAAGACGCAGGCCGAAATCGGTCTTCAGGACGAGGAAGGCGAAGCCGAACTGCAGGCCGAGGCCCCAGAGCAGCAACCGCAGGCGGATGGCCTGCGGTTGGTCGAAAGCAGGTAGCAGAGGGCCAGGATTGACGACCAGGCCCAGCAGGCCGGTGAAGCGGTCCATACTGCGAACCGCTCCGATCTAGCCGACGACTTCGAGGATCAGCTCGCGCGGCTCCGGCGGCTGGGCGGAGATGCGGAAGGCGTCTTCCACCCGCTCGGCGGCTTCCTGACGCGGTCTTCCTTGGTGAAGTAGAGGCGGCAGAGCACGCGCCGGCTTCCACCTTCTCGCCGACCTTGACTTCGAGAATCACGCCGACCGCCGGGTCGATCGTGTCTTCCTTGCGTATCGCGGCCGGCGCCGATCATGGTCGAGGCGAGGCCGATCTCCTCGGCGTCGATGGCGGTGACGTAGCCGGCGCGCGGACGTGGTGATTTCCATGGCGCCGGTGGCGTTGGGCAGCAGGTCGAAGCGATCGAGCACCTGCGGATTGCCGCCCTGCGCCTGGATGACCTGCCTTGAGCTTCGGTAGCCGGAGCCGTCGAGCAGCCGCTTCTGGGCGAGCTCGCGCGCCTCTTCGAGCGTCGGCGCGATCTTGCCGAGGTAGATCATGCGGGCGGCGAGTTCGAGCGAGAGCCGGGTGAGATCGGCGGGTCCGGCGTTCTGCAGCGTCTGCGAGACTTCCATGATCTCCAGCGCGTTGCCGATGGCGAAGCCGAGCGGCTGGTTCATGTCGGTGATGAGCGCCTGCGCGCGCAGGTCGGCGCGGCGGGCGATGCTGATCATCATCTGCGCCAGCCGGCGCGCGTCCACCTGGCGCTTCATGAACGCGCCGGAGCCCACCTTGACGTCGAGCACCAGCGCGTCGAGGCCTCAGCGCCAGCTTCTTCGACATGATCGAAGAGGCGATCAGCGGAATGGATTCGACGGTCGCGGTGGCATCGCGCAGCGAGTACAGCTTGCCGTCGGCCGGCGTCACCGTGTCGCTCTGCCCGATGAAGGCGAGCCCGACGTCGACCAACTGCTGCCGGAATTCGTCGGCGGTGAGGTTCGGTGCGGAAGCCGGGAATGGACTTCGAGCTTGTCCAGCGTGCCGCCGGTGTGGCCCAGCGCGCGGCCCGAGATCATGGGAACCTTCACGCCGGCCGCCGCCGCCAGCGGCGCCGCGATCAGGCTGGTCTTGTCGCCGACGCCGCCGGTGGAGTGCTTGTCCACCTTGGGGCCTGCGATCATGCACAGGTCCAAGCTGTCTCGCCGGAAGCGATCATGGACTCGACCATGGCGCCGACTTCCTGCTCGGTCATGTTCTGGAAGTAGACGGCCATCAGGAAGGCCGACATCTGGTAGTCGGGGATCTCGCCGCGGGTGTAGCCCTCAACGAGCCACGTGATCTCTTCTGGCGACGAGTTCCTCGCCGTTGCGCTTCCGCTGAATGAGGTCGACGTGTTCGCATTTTCAATCGTTTAGGGTAACACTTCCGGTTTGAGCTAGTAAAGGAATTGGTCCG
Source organism: Bryobacteraceae bacterium (assembly GCA_963714395.1). Taxonomy (GTDB): domain Bacteria; phylum Acidobacteriota; class Terriglobia; order Bryobacterales; family Bryobacteraceae; genus JACADU01. The sequence continues at coordinate 158,384 of CAVQOO010000010.1, read as the reverse complement.
GATCGGCGCGAGAGCCTAACGGGAGGCGCTGAATCATGGCGGCATCGGATAGCGATAGCGGCCCGGCGAAGACGTCGCCGAACAGCCCCAGCAACTCGTCGTGGATGAGGCCGTTGTGTGACTGCGATGTGCGTCGCCGCGGACGTCGGCTGGGCCGCCGTGCATGTCGGTGGTGCGCCCGCCCGCCTCGCGGACGAGGAGCAGGCCGGCGGCCATGTCCCAGGGGTTGAGTCCGAACTCCCAGAAGCCGTCCAGCCGTCCGCAGGCGACGTAGGCGAGGTCGATGGCGGCCGAGCCGCCCGGCGGACGCCGTGCGAGAACATCGCCACCTGGTGGAAGAAGTGGACGTTGACGTTCTCGTGGCGCTTGCGGGAGGGGAAGCCGGTGGCCAGCAGCGCGGATCTCGACTTTGGCCGCTTTGCTGACGTGGATGCGGCGGCCGTTCAGGTAGGCGCCGCCGCCGCGCTCGGCGGCGAACATCTCCTGGCGCATGGGGTCGTAGATGACGCCGGCGATCAGTCTCGCCGGCCCGTTCCAGCCCCAGCGTGACGTTGAAGATCGGGAAGCCGTGGGCGAAATTCGTGGTGCCGTCGAGCGGATCGACGTACCAGCAGTACTCGCTGGTCTTCTCCCTGCAGCCCGCCTTCTTCGCCGACGATGCTGTGGGTGGGGAAGTGGGTTTGCAGGCGCTCGACGACCAGTTTTTCGCTGGCGCGGTCGGCCTCGGTGACGAGGTCGAACTCGCCTTTGAGTTCGTAGCCGATGCCGCGTTCGAAATAGTGAGCCAGCAGCGCGCCGGCTTCGCGGGCGATGTCGATTGCGGTTTCCAGTACTTGAGCCATGTTGTGAGTCTGCCGTGAGCGCCTTGATCAGCCTGACCTGGAACTTCATAGAGGTAGCGGATCTCGTGCTTGAAGATGAAGAGATTCGGCGCCCTTTGTCTTCGCGGGTGAGCCGGAGAAAGTGCGCGTCCCAGTACTCGATGAAGCCCTCGACCTCTTCGCCGGATATCAGCTTGATCCGGATGCGTGCTGGCTGTCTCGGTGAGCTGTTTCAGGTAGGTTACCTCTTCGAAGGTCTGTGCTGGGCGCTTTCGACTTCGGCAATCCTTGGTTGGCTCCTGAAGATCCATGGTACCGCAGGGGGGTCATCGCTTAGCGTCCGCGAAGTAGCCGTTGCGGGCGCTGACGGAGTGGCCGGGCTTGCGCAGCTTGACGGAAACACGGTGGAACGGGTCCTTGGTGGGCTCAAGGCCGCGGGGTAGTAGCCCATCAGATACTGGGTGCGGAGGTCGCGAAAGAATCTCGCGAAAGACGCCGTCCAGCGCCGGACCCGCGGCGGGATAGAAGATCTTGCCGCCGGTCCATTGCGAGAGTGTGGTCAGGGCGTTTTCGCCGCGCAGATTGCGTCCGGCGTCGCCGGCGATGGGCACCATCAGAATCGAGTAGAGGACGGCGTTGGCGGCGTGCAGAGCGGCCAGTGCCTTGTCGAAGCGCAGCTTGCTGATGGTGTCGCCGCCGTCGCTGACAACGATCATCACGCGGCGCCCGTCGCGATCCTCCAGGGCCTCGCCGGCGAGGTAGATGGCATCGTACAGCGCCGTGGCGCCCTTCGCTCTTGAGCCGGTTGAGGCCCTCTTCGAGCCTGCTGAGCTTGCGCGTGAATCCCGATTGCTGTGTGATTTCCCAATTGAAGCTGTACAGCGCGGCGGCGTCCTGCGGATTGCCGGCCGCGATGAGGGCCTTGAGGAATCGCTTCATGCTGTCGATTTCGTAGCGCTTCTCACGCTCGGTCGACCGGCTGGTATCGACCAGCATCGCCACCGACAGCGGCTGCGCGGTGCTCCTCTCGAAGAGCGCGACCTCCTGTTCGACGCCGTTGTCGGTGATGAGGAAGTCCTCTTTGTCGAGCGAGCCGGCGAGCTCTCCGCGCTCGTTGCGACGGTGGCCAGCATGCGCACCAGGTGCACGTCCACGCGGAAGCGTCTCCTGCGCGTCGAGTGCGCAAGGGGAGCGCGATCAGCGACCGGCGAGTGATGAGTCCCAATCGCCCTCCACCCAGACTTCGCCGTCGTCGAAGTGCTCTTTCTTCCAGATCGGCACGGTCTTCTTCAAGCGATTGATTCCTTCCAGTGCGGCATCGAAGGCGGGCTTGCGATGAGGCGAGGTGACCATGACGACGACGCTGGCCTCGCCGATCTCCATGCGGCCCAGGCGATGCACCAGAGCGATGCGGCTGACATGGTGAGCGGCGGCGATCTCCCGGCCGATCCGGGCAAGCACCTTGATGGCCATGGACTCATAACACTCGTAGTCGAGGAAACGCGTCTGCCGGCCGTTGGAGTTGTTCCGGACGACGCCCTCGAAGACGACGATCGCGCCGTCGCGGCCTTCCAGCAGCTTTTGCCGCAGGGCTGCAACGTCGATCGGCAGACGCGTCAGGGCGAAAAAATGCCCTTCGACAGTCTCGATTTCGTGCGTGAAGGGAGGACTGCCGCCGCTGACCGGGGGAAGGAAGGCGACCTCGTCGCCGTCGGCAAGCGGGCGGGTTCGCGGGGCAAAATCGGAGTTGGCCGACATGAGAATTGAGCCAGACAGCTCGGCAAGCCGCGCGTGGCGGGAGGCGTAGTGGTCGAAGACGTCGCCCAAGCGAGCGCCGTCGGGGAGTTCGAGCGATCTCCTCGCTTTTGCCGGTTATGTCCTTGACAGGACCGAAGAATAGAACCTGAATCCTCACGCGATTGCCATCGTAGCAGACGCGCCCAAGCGGCCTGGCGTTGCCGATAGGATGAAGTGGTGACTCCATTCGCCCCCATGGAGCAAGCGGAAGTCCGCTTGCGCGTGCGATACGCCGAAACCGACCAGATGCGCGTGGTCTATCACGCCAATTACCTCGTCTGGATGGAACTGGCGCGGACGGAACTGTGCCGGGCTCGCGGGGTCCGCTATCGCGATATCGAGACCGAGTATGGCGTAATGCTGGCGGTGGTCGAGGTCAACTGCCGGTATTTGGCGCCCGCCCGCTATGACGACGAGATTATCGCCCGCGGGCGGCTGGTGGCATCGCACACGCGGATGGTCACATTCGGGTACGAAATCGTCAACGCGGAGACGGGGCGAGTGCTATCCACCGGAGAAACGAAGCACATTTTTCTGGACAATCAGGGGCGGCCGGTGCGGGTGCCGGAGAAACTCAGGCCCCTGTTCGCGATCCCGAGTTAGTCTCATGCAGACCCGGCGTGCCTTGTTCGCGTCGCTGCTCGCCCGCATCCCGGAGTGTCATTGCATCTGCGGGCTCGACGGCAAGGTGTTGGAGCAGCCGTCACTCTGCGCCCCGCAGCCGCCCGGTTCAACGGTGAAGCCGCTGCTGGCCGGCCTGCTGCAGCCCGGCTGGAGATTCGCCTGCCAGAGGACCCTGCGCATTCAGGGACGCCGGCTTGATTGCGCCCATGCTCCATTGCAGGGCACGCTCGACCTCGAAACCGCGTTGGCTGCGAGTTGCAACAGTTGGTTTGCGCAGGCCGCGCAACGGCTGGATGGCGTCTCCGTGCAGCGGACGATCCAAACGTGGGGAGGACGAGCTGACGTGGTCAGGACAAAGGAGGAACTTGTCCTGGCGGTTCTCGGGCTGGAACAAGTCTGGTTCACTCCCGTGGCGCTAGCTCGTGCCTATGCCAGGCTGCGTCGTGAAGCGCCGCAAGCAGTCAGGAGGGGGCTGGAAGCGGCGATCAGCTACGGCACGGCTGCCCAGGCGTCGGGATCCGGACTGGTGCAAGCAGGCAAGACCGGGACTGTGCGCGAGGGCGCCTGGTTTGCCGGATGGACGGATCGAGCGGTGATTGCGCTGTTCGTACCCGGAGGCACGGGCGGCGCCGACGCGGCACCGGCGGCGAGGGAGATTCTCCGAAAATGGCACGCTGGCTCGTCCGCCTGAGCACGGCACTACTAATCGCCTCGGCGCCGGCGCAGATGGTGCGTGTTCGCACGGCGGGCGACGGCGTGGTGCGAGTCCCGATGGAGGAGTACGTCGCCTGGGTATTGGCTGGCGAGGCCGGCGGGATCACGGAAGACGCCGCATTGGAGGCCATCGCAATCGCGGCTCGTTCTTATTCCCGTGCCCATTTGGGCCGCCACGCATCCGAAGGATTCGACTTTTGTGAGACCACGCACTGCCAGGACGCACGCCCGGGCGATGACACTGATCGTCTGCGGCGTGCCGTCGATCGCACTGCCGACCAGGTGCTCTGGCGCAACGGCGCGCTGGTGCCGGGCTTCCATCATCGCCAGTGCGGGGGACGGACCGCGACACCGCGGGAGATCTGGTCCGGCGAGCGCGACTATGGAATCGTTTCGATCGAAGACTCTTATTGCGCGTCAAGCGCCGGCGCAACATGGCGAAGCACGCTGAAGCTTCCAGGCAGGGAGTTGCGCATCGTCCGCCGCACTGCCAGCGGCCGCGTTGCGACTCTGCGTGACGGGCCGCGACTCATCGACGCCGAGGCATTCCATCTGATGGTTGGCCGGAGTCTCGGATGGAACGTCCTGCGCAGCCGGCTCTACGACCTGAGGTTGGAGGGGGATTCGTACCGTGTGGAAGGCCGCGGACAAGGGCACGGGGTGGGCCTCTGCCAGACAGGCGCCGCTTCTCGCGCCCGGGCCGGACATAGCCGCGACGACATCCTGCGGGCGTACTTCGGCGACGTTTCGGCCGGCCTGACGGCGAAGCAGTCCAGATGGACCGAAACAGAAACCGCACGGCTGCGAATCCGCACCAGCGGCGCGCCCGTCGATGACCGCATTCCAGCGGCTGCCGAAGCGGCGTTGAACGAGGCCGAGAGGTTGAGCGGACTCAGAGCCGCACGCCGCATCACGGTGACCGCGTTCCCGACGGTGGAACTCTATAGGACCTTAACTGGATCGCCCGGGTTCGTTGCGGCGACGACTCGCGGCAATTCCATCCGCTTGCAGCCTGCGGCAATCCTGGCTCGCGGCAACCGCCTGCAATCAACTCTGAGGCACGAATTCCTGCACGCGATCATCGGCGGCAATGCACAACGACCGCTGCCGGAGTGGTTCAGCGAAGGACTCGCGCTTTGGCTCGAACGGCCCGAGTCCCAGCCTGCGGCGCTGCGGAAAGAGACGCCTCGCACGATCGAGAACCCAGGGACAGAAGCCGCGCTGCGGCGGGCGTATGACAACGCGCGGGCGGCGGTCGCGGGACTCGTCCGCAGGCATGGGCGGCAACGGGTGCTCGATTCACTCAGGCTGGGTTTGCCCGAGTGAGGCAACGTACGCCCGGTACGTCGATTGATCGAACAGTACGAAGGTCACTTCTGTAACGCACGACGCACGATTGCGAAGGAATTCGGTCACCACATCCAGCGCCAGCGGCGCGGCACGATCAACCGGATAGCCGTAGACGCCCGTACTGATCGAGGGGAAGCTGATCGAGCGGCAGGCCCGTTCCTCGGCCATTGACAGACACGTTCGGTAGCAGGATGACAAGGCCTCCGGCTCGCCAGATTCGCCTCCGTGCCAGATCGGCCCGACAGCGTGAAAGACAAACCTGGCCGGCAGCAGCCCGGCACCGGTTGCCACCACGCTGCCGGCGGGCAGAGAACCCTCCTTCGGGCGCAACTGGTCCAACTCCCGCATGATCGCCGGACCACCCGCGGCGTGAATGGCGCCATCGACTCCGCCGCCTCCGCGCAGTCCGCCGTTGGCCGCATTGGCCATGGCGTCGACGGGCACAGTCACGATATTGCCCACCATCAGCCGCAGAGTGCGGCCCTTGATGGTGACTATTGTTTCGTTCACAAGCTCCGCTCCTGGCCAGAGGTGAAGGGCAACAGCACCAGACCTGTCGCCAGCAGCGCCGCCAGCAGGCCGCGGATCACGAAGCTCGCAGTCTGTACCTCGACGGAACTGAACACCGGCACGATCGACAACATTCCCCACACCACTAGCACCGCCGCAAGCACCGAAGCCGCCAGCGCAAGTATGGAGACGCGGCTGCGACTGCCGAGTTCCGCTCGGGCCACGTGCCAGGCCAGCCACAGCATCGCCGACAAAGTGACAGGCAGCACAATGTGCATGGCCAGCCAACCAGTCCCTGACAAGGGCAGCCAGAGCCAGGCCGGGACGTGCGCCGCGGCAAGGGTCAGCAGGATTGTCTCTTTTGCCCACAGGAGCCTGTGCTCGAGGAGCCTTGCGACAGCAACCGCCAGGGTCTTCACGGCTGCACCTCCAGCGCCACCGAATCGGACCACGCACGTGCGGAGGCGTCGTACATTGTCTCCACCCGCGCCGGGCTGACGCGGAAGCTGCCCGCATTGGTGAAGCGCATCAGGTAGGTGTAATCTCCTCCAGGCACGCCCAGCGACTGCGGATACCAGCGCACAGAGGAATCGAGCAGTTCGCGGCTGTCGAACCAGCCGGACCACCAGGATGGGCGACCGTTCAACTCATAGCCATCGAAACTACTGAGAGCTTCAGCTCCCGAGGGCAAGCGGTCCTCAATGATGAGGAACTGCCTGCGAGCGGATGATCGAACACTGAGGCTGACTGCCACGACATCGCCCACGCGCAAAGGACCCGCAAGCGGTTCGAGCGAGTAGGTGACCTTGCCGGCGCCTTGCCTGGGTGTCAGCCGGTAGTAAGACCTCTTCACAGAGAGCCCGCCCGTCGAGCCCGCGGTGGCGTCCTGCACTCTCCACGACCACTCGACCGAGGCGCTTATCGCGCCGGCGCCAGGCTTACGGATCTCGATGGCATGCTCGCCATCGCGCGCGTCGAGGGCTATCGTGACGCTTTCCGGCTTCTTCAGTGCATCGTCCGCGCTCCAGGTCTTTTTCCAGGCCTCTTTTCCGTTGACGAAGACGGCCACCGTGCCCTCCGGCTTCTCAGCGCCGCTGCGAGCCAACGCGTCCACCAGGCCGAGAATTGCGAAAGCGGTCGTCTTCGTGTTCGTCCAGTAATAGCCGCGCGAGCGCCGCGCCAGCAGCCAGCGCGCCGCCTGCTCTACCAGCGGACTGCCAGGCGATTCGGCCGCGATCAACTTGGCGGCCATCGCGGTGGCCTCGGTGTCGCCTTCGGTTGGGAAGTCCCATCGCCAGGCGCTGTCCACCGGCCAGTGGGACAAGCCTCCCTCGGTGACGGCGCGACCGGCCAGATCGGCGGCGATCTCAGCGGAGCGGCGGTCCTTTGTTTCGCGCAGCGCCAGCCCGAGGAAGGCGAGCCCGAGCGAGGACATCTTCGCCCGCTCAGCAAGTGCCTTCTCCCGCCTGGCGGACGTGGCTGCGTTGGTGCCCAGTGACAGAGCATAAAGCTGCATCGCACGCGTGTCAGGTTGAACTTCGCGGTCTCGATCAAATATCACCTGCAGGCGCTCCATGCCGCGATAGTAGGCCTCTCCGGCCGGGTAGCCGGACTTTTGAGCAATGCCCAATCCCCACATCACGTACGCAGTGAGATATGGATCGTTGTCGCTCCCGCTCCACCAGCCCCAGCCGCCATCGCTCTGCTGCATCTTAGTGAGCCGCTCCACTCCGGCCTTGACGCGCTTGGCGAGCGCGACCTTATCCACCACGCCGGAAATTCCCAGCTTCTCCATAGCCTGAGCCGCGGCCAGGTTGGGCAGCAGGCTCGACATGGTTTGCTCGGTGCAGCCGTAAGGATATTCGAGCAGGTACTCGAGACCTTCGAAGAGCGCGCCGGCGACAGATGGAGTCACGCGAATCACCGCCTGACGCCAAGCTGGGTCCGCGTGCGCGGGGAATGTACTCTTAGCCACCAAAGACTCGGAGGAGCCAGCCGGCCGGGTGAGTGCCGTGACGCTCTTCTGCAGCAGGCCGGAAGGCTCGACCGGAATCCTTAACTCCACGGCATCGCTTTCGCCAGTGCTGAGCGCTTTGACGAGCAAGGTCGCCTCCCGCACAGGGCCGGCCTTCAACACAGCGTCCAGCCTGCCTTCTCCACGAGTGGCGGCTTCCACTTTTCCTGAGGCTCCTTCCAGGATCGTCAGCCCTTGCGCGGACACCGTGACTTCAGCGGACTTCGCGGCGGCCGAATAATTGCGGACCAGCATCGGCACCCTCACCGTGTCGCCCTCGGTCATGAATCGAGGCACGGCCGGAACGACGATCAGGTCTTTCCTGACCACGACGCGCTCCACGGCCTGGCCGACTTTGGTGTCGGTTGTCACTCCGCGGGCCGTCGCTCTCCAAGTCGTCAGCGAGTCCGGATAGGCGAACTCCACTCGAGCCTGGCCGGCGTCGGAGGTTTCAACGTCGGCAACCCAGAATGCGGTGTCGGGGAATTCCTTCCGGATCTTCGGCTCCACGAGACGCTCCGGCTTCAACTGCCCTCGGGCCATTCGAGCACGGTAGGAAGATGCCAACTGCATTCTGCGTTTGCCCGCTTCGCCCGAGAAGTAGAATTCAAGCGAATTCTCCGTCTGGATGCGGTTCCACTGGCGTCCGTAGAACGGCTCGATGAGATCGGTGAGCTGGTCCCTGTAAAGGGCATAGATCGCTTCATCCACCACGCCAAGGCTGAAAGCCGCGCGTGCCGGTTTGCCCTGGTTGTCCTTCGCGGTGATGGCGTAGGAGGCCGGCTCACCGGGTTTGTACTGCGATTTGGACGGGACAAGGCTCACAGCCAGTGTCTTGTGGGCAGGGGGCACACTGATGCGCTTCGAGCCGCGATGCACTGTGTTGCCGCTGACAAAGACGCACTCAATGAAGACATTCGGCGTCTGCTGCTCCGCGATCTTGAACTCGAAGACGGCCGAGCCTTTCGAGGCGTCGACGAATTCATTGCGGTACAGGCTCCTGCCTTCAACGCTCACCCAGATGCGCGAGGCCTTCGCACCCGGCATGATCAGCACCTTGGCGGTATCACCCGGAGCGTACTTCTTTTTGTCTGGCACGATGCGGATCACATCCTGTCCCGATTGGGCGCCCGCGCCTTCCGCCCACAGGTAGGTCTCCGCACTGACGGTCGAGCCGTCCGAAGCGGACTGTACAGTGAGACGCCACGACCCGCCGCCTGGCACTGGAACTCTCACCTGCAGCCTTCCGTCGTCGCCGGTTCTTCCCTTCGAATTCCACACCGCCGGCATCTCTTCGCCGCCCTTTACCCAGCGATACTCAGCCAGCTTCAAGGTCACATCCACTCCGGCCAGCGGCTTGCCGTCATAGTCGCGCGCCGTCACAGTCACAGGCGCTTCCTTGCCGGGGGCGACAACGTAGACGTCCGGCTCCGCAGTCAGGAAGTAGGGGCCCACCGTTGCCAGCACAGAGCCGCGTCCCTCGAAGGTCCGGCCCGAGGTATCGCGCACGCGAGCCTCTACGGTGTAGCGCAGATCGAACTTCGCTTTTCTCAAAGGCGCCTGGACGGTCAGGCGGCCGTCCGCACCGAGGACGCCGGTCTTTTCAGCCTCAGCCTCGCCGCTCCACGTGTCGTCTTCCTCTGCCTCTCCCACCGCCTCGTCATCCTCGACCATCCAGGGCAGCCAGGCGCGGCGGCTCTTGATTGTGTAAGTGACCTTTCCATTCGGTACAGGTTCGCCGTAGAAGTACCGGGCATCGATGGTGAACGATGCGGCGCCGCCCTGCGTCATGCGCCTCTGGGCCGGAGTCACTCGCACTTCGAAATCAGGCTTTCGATACTCCTCCACGTTAAAAGTGCCGTACACGCCGGACCAACGGTTTTTGGCGTCTTCCGCGCCGACGCGGATCGAGTAGTAGCCGGCTGGAGCGTCGGCGGGCACGCTCCACTCGCCGGCGAATGTTCCGAACGACGTCACTTTGCCGTCGCGTCTGTTGACGACGTTGCCCTGCGAGTCGGTGATCTCCGCACGCACTCCCATCTCGGGCAGACGATAGCCTTCAGCCGCGGGCTCTCGAAGAATGGACCTGAACTTCACCACATGCGACGGGCGGTAGACGGGCCGGTCCGTGTAGACCACTCCATGCAACCGCTCCGAGTTCTCCGCGCCGATGGCGTAGCCGCTGGCCGTCGACAGCGCCACGTCATCACCGGCGCGGGCCATAACGATCACGCCTTCTTCAGCCACGCCTTTGAGCGCCGTCTCAGACGAGCCGTCCTGGCCTGCAGCCTTGTCGAACAGCACTTCGCGCGAGGCAGTGTCGAACACCTTGAGGGCTGCGCCGGCGGCGGGCTCGCCTGTCATGCGGTTTACTGTCCAGGTCAGCAGCCTGCCCGGCGCGCCTTTCACCAGCAGCGCCAGGTCGGTCACGGAGATGATCGTTGTCGCGGTCAACTGGCCGTCGGTCGCTTCGAGAACGTACAGTCCCTTTTTCTCTGTCCGAACGGGAACCGCCACAGTCGACCACCGCTCCTTTGTCCTGATTGGCACATCCCACGACCGCACCAGTTGCTGCGTGTTCAGCGGCGTGCCGGGAACGTACTGCTCGCGCTGTTCCGGCGGCTTCTTCGATTCCTGCCGCAGGCGGATGGCGGCACGCTGTTCCGGCGAATACTGCGACCGGGCGATGTCGCGAAGGCGCGCCTGCCAGCGGTGTTTCCAACGCGCGAATTTCTCCAATGGAGTCCTGGCAACAGGCGACCCGCGCCACGATCCACCGAACCTGTGCGGGTCCGGCAGGCCCAGGAAGAACTTCTCCACGTCGTTGACTTTGTAGAGCCTCATCTCGAGGCTCCGTACGTTGGAGGCCTGAACGCTAACGCGGGCCTCGTCGCCCGGTCGAACGGATCCGCTTGTTTGCAGGCTGAACCACGGCTTCTCTTCCTGCATCTGACCGGGCATTGTGCCGGCCAGGGCGATCAGAACCAACCAAGCCGCTCCACGAGCGAACCTCATGCCTGCCCTCCGCTCACCAGATTCCATCGATACACACCTCTAAATGCCGGGTTTGCCGGTGAAGGCCGCCATCGGGGCTCGGGATGATTCAGCATGTCAGCAATCAGCGGCCTGCGCATTTCGCCTGGATCGCTCTGCCCGGGGCCGGTGTGATAGACAGCATAGGGTCCAGCGGTGCCTTCACAGAGACTCGCGCCGAGAAAGATCATCATGTGATACGCGCTGTCAGCCTGGGCCTGTCGAAAAAAGAACAGGTCGCCGGGCCGCGCAGCTTCCCATTGCCTGGAAACCAGCATCGAGTTGTGGTTCATCAGGTGCGCGGCGTCAGCAAAGTGCCTTGGCTGCCCATCTTCCACGCTGAACAGAGGCGAAAAGCTGCGAGGCTGCTCGGCAAGGGGGGGTGGAGCGGGGAATCCCCACCGTTTTAGCCATGCGGCGTCGTGCTTCTTCAGAGCTTCACGGTAGGCAAACCGCGCGAGGGAGGAACAGTCCGTCACCTCTTTCGGGCGCGACGATTCAGGCAGATGGAAAACGAGCTCCGCCAGCCAACAGAACCAACTCCGAAAGGCACGCCCGGCGGCGCCGTCCAGCACGGGAGTGCCGCCGGCGAGCAGCAGCAACCAGTCACGCCGTCGCATTGTACGCTCTATGAATGGCAGTGTACCTGTTTGTCTATGGCACGTTGAAGCGCGGCCCGCACGCCATGTCGGCCGAGCTTTGGAGCGTTGCCGAATTCGCAGGCAAGGCCACCGTCGAGGGCTCGCTTTACAGGCTCGGAAACTTCTCCGGACTGGTCGATGAGCCAGGCTCGCGGGTGCACGGCGAAGTCGCGCGCCTGTCGAGCCCTGACGAGTTGCTCGCCCGCCTCGACCATTACGAGGGCCCGGAGTACGAACGCGTGCTGCGGACCGCTGTCCTTGAGTCCGGCGAGGAGGTTCAGGCCATGCTCTACCGGTACGCCGGTGATTTGAAGTCAGGGGTTCGCATCGAGTCCGGAAAGTGGGAGTGAATCAAGCGGGCAGTTTTCCGAACACGCCTCGCAGCGCCTTGTGCACTCCGTGGAACCACTCGGTCTTCTCCAGCCACATCATCGGGCATTCGCCTTCCACCGCTTCAAGCTCATGTGCCTGGGCAGCGGCGATCGCCTCGGGGGTCGCGCAGCCTGTCCCGACCGCGCGATACAGCCACACCTTGCGGACGCCCGCACGCGCGCACTCTTCCACTACTCCGGCCGCTTCCGATGGAGGGGTGACTATCAGCGCGGCGGCCACTGCGGGCATGGCCGCGCCAATTTCAGTGACGGCCGTCACGCCATCGATGACAGGCGCCGCCGGATTCACCGGGACGAGCGCATAGCCGCGATCGCGAAACGCCTTCCAAAGCGTGCGCGTGAAGTGCTTCTCGTTTCGCGAAACGCCGATCACTGCGATTCGCCGTTCGCTCAGAAAACTATCAATCGCGCTGCGTGTTGTCATTCGGGAGCATCAGGCCTTTCACTCCAATGGCTATCACACGCGGCGATCGAATACCAACTCTCCGTCCAGCCAAGTTCGCCGAACTGTCACGCTGCGCGCCGGCGCATCGAACTCGAACTCCACGACATCGGCGCGATCGCCGGGCGTCAGGCCGCGGAGCCGGCCATCCAACCGCGCTATGCGAGCCGGATTGCGAGTGGCCATTGTCACAGCGTCGCGCAGATTCAAGCCGCCCAGCCGCATCAACACTTCGACTCCGCGATCCATACGCAGGGCGCTCCCCGCCAGCCGTCCGCTCTCCCGTAAGCGTCACGCGGCCTTCATCATGCAGGCGCACCGCGACTTCGCCGAGAGTGTAGTCTCCGGGCGCACAGCCGGCCGGCATCACGGCATCGGTAATCAGGACACTGCGCTCCACCCCCTTGGCCCGCAGCGCCGTTTGGAGAAATGAACGGTCCAGGTGGATTCCGTCGCAGATGAAACTTGCGGCAAGTCGGTCCTCCGCCATTTGCGTCCAGAGGTAATTGGGATGCCGCGGCAATACGGAATGCGCGCCGTTGCCGAGATGGGTCGATAGGCTGGCCCCCGCTCGCACAGCGCCGGCGATTTGCTCCCCGGTGGCCTCCATGTGCCCGATCGCGACTACTACGCCCTGACGGACGAGAAACTCAATATACTCCGGCGCTTCCGGCCATTCAGGCGACACTGTCACCAAACGGATATGGCCCTCGGCTGCCTCCTGCCAGCGCAAGAATTCCTTTGCCGAAGGCGGACGCACGTGCTCCTTCGGGTGTGCCCCACGCGGGCCGTCGTTGGGCGAAATGTGCGGACCCTCCACATGAAATGCCTCCATTGCGCGGCCGTACGGCAACTCCCGTTTGGCGCGCAGCAGATTCCGCAATGCGCCGGTGATGCGCTCTTCAGAGCCGGTGATCACCGTAGGGAGCAACCGCGTGGTTCCGCTGGAGAATTGCATCTTCAGCGACTTTGCGATCAACTCCAGAGGGCAGGACGGGTCGTTGTAGTCTGCTCCCGCGAATCCGTTTACCTGAATGTCGACGAATCCGGGCGCGACCCAGGGCCCGCTTGCCGGCTTGGAGATCTGTTCCTCCACCGCTGTGAGGGCGCCGTTGCCCTCCACCTCGACCCAGGCTCCTGTGGCCGTATTGAATCCGCGTGTTCGAAGATCCACAACATTTCCTCCAACTTCTGTTTTATCCACACGGCGTTCACACGCAAGGGGTTCCAACTGGTTCAAAACAAGCGTGCTTATTCCTGTTGAAAACCCTGTGGGAACAGTGCTTTCCGAGTGGCGCGGGACTACCCGCACAGTCTAGGCTGATAAACGTCTGGCCGGCGGCGGCTCGGAAATAGTGAATCTCGGGGGAGGTTGACATCCCGGAGCTGCCGCCGGCCAGACGCATTTTGAAACTACCCTCGATCAGGCGCCGACTGGAGCGGGTTGGGGAACCGGCGTCAGCCAGCCATGCCGGTCGGCAGCGCGGCCCTCGACGATCTCAAAGAACGCCTTCTGAAGTTTCTCGGTGATGGGACCGCGGCGGCCGGCGCCGACTGAAATGCGGTCCACGCTTCGGATCGGAGTCACTTCAGCCGCCGTGCCTGTGAAGAAGATCTCGTCGGCGAGGTAAAGCAGTTCGCGAGGGATGACGCTTTCAATGATGTTCAAGCCCATTTCCTGGGCCAGGGTCATGACGGTATCCCGGGTGATGCCGGGCAGGATGCAGGACGCCATCGGCGGCGTGTAGATCTTGCCGTCGCGGATCACGAACAGGTTCTCACCCGAACCTTCGCTGAGCTTGCCTTCGCTGTCCAGGGCGATGCCTTCGGCGTAGCCGTTGATGTGCGCCTCCATGCGGATCAACTGCGAGTTGAGGTAGTTGCCGCCGGCCTTGGCCATTGGGGGCAGAGTGTTCGGGGCGATTCTGTTCCACGAGCTCACGCAGACGTCCACGCCCTGTTCGAGGGCTTCGACGCCGAGATACTTGCCCCATTCCCAACAGGCCAGGAAGACCTCAGTCGGGTTGTTGGTGGGCATGACGCCCATGGCGCCGTATCCGCGCAGGACGATCGGCCTGATATAGCAGGAGCGAAGCCGGTTGACGCGTACCAACTCCACCTGAGCCTCCATGAGGTCTTCCACGGTGAAGTCCACCGGAGTCCGATAGACCTTGGCCGAGTCGAGCAGCCGCCGCGTGTGTTCGCGCAGGCGGAAAATTGCAGGTCCCGATACGGTCTCGTAGCAGCGAACGCCCTCGAAGACGCTGCTGCCATAACTGACCACATGGCTAAGTACGTGGATTTTCGCCTCGTCCCAAGCGATGAAGCGTCCGTTGTGCCATATTTTTTCAGTAGGCGTCATATCGCCATTATGCCAGCCTGCGCCCGTTGTGTGATCGCCAGACCGGGGTCGTGCATCAGATAATTGAGGGTTTCCTATGAGCAAGCGGAGAATCACAATCGGTTTGCTGGCGGCCATCGCTCTTTTCGCGGCCGGCCAGAAGAAGCTGCCCAAGCCCGGCTGGAACCTGTTTTCAAAGGAGCAGGATGTGGAGATGGGCCGTGAATTTGCCAAGCAAGTCGAGCAGCAAGTTCACATCGTGGACAACACGGAACTCACCAACTATGTGAACCGCATCGGGATGCGCCTGGTGAATCGGGGCGGATTGGATAAGTACCCTTACTATTTCAAGGTCGTCCAGGAAGACTCCATCAACGCCTTCGCGCTGCCTGGAGGTCCGATGTACGTCCACACAGGGCTGATCAAGGCCGCCGACAACGAAGCGCAGCTCGCTGGAGTGCTGGCCCACGAACTCTCCCATGTCGTTCTGCGTCACGGCACCAATCAAGCCACCAAAGCCAACGCGACACAGATCATCGCCATGCTCGGCGGCGCCGTTCTGGGAGGCGGCTCCCTCGGCGGCCAGCTCGCGCAGATGGGGATCGGCTTGGGCGCCAACAGCGTACTGCTCAAGTTTTCGAGGGGGGCTGAGGGCGACGCCGATCTGCTGGGATCTCACACCATGGCCAAGGCGGGGTACAACCCTGTCGAAATGGCACGCTTCTTCGAGAAACTCGAAGCGGAATCTGGCAAGCGCAGCGGGGTCACCGAGTGGTTCTCCAGCCACCCCAACCCAGGCAATCGCGTCAAGAACGTGGAAGAACAATTGCCCTATCTGGCCCGGGGACCGTACGACGCCTCTGAAGGCGAACTCCAGAAAATGAAGGCCATCGTCGCGAAACTCCCGCCAGCACCGAAAGGGTCAAAACCAGGGCAGGGAAGCCGGCCCGGGCAGGGAGGGGATCCCTCTCCCACTCCCCTTCCCAGCGTCGATCGTCCACGCGGGGTGTCAGCTTCGGCAAACATGATTTCACTTCGCGGCAACGGCTTTTCCATCAATCATCCGGACAACTGGAAAGCGGCAAGCGGACAGGGTTCGGTGACTATCGCACCCCCGGAAGGCCTCGTTGCCGAATCCCATATCGGCTATGGCGTCTTCGTAAGCGCCAGCCGCTCGCAAGGCCGCGTCAATCTCGAGCAGGACACCCAGGCGCTCCTCAAGGGACTGGCTCAGAACAATTCGAATGTGAGAGTGGAGACTCAGCCGGAGCAGATCACCGTCGGCGGCTCGCCAGCGATGGTGACCCGGCTATCCTCCGATTCGCCCTACGCCAACACCCGTGAAACCGACGTCGTGATCACGGTGGATCGCGGAAACGCGCTGTTCTACCTGATCTCGATCGCCCCGCAGGCGGACTTCGGGCGCTTTGAGCCGGTCTTCCAGAATATGGTCCGGAGTATTCGATTCGAGTGAAGTACGACGCAGTTCTTTTCGACTTTGACGGCGTCCTGGCCGACACCGAACCATTGCACTTTGAAGCGTGGCGAGACACGCTCGCGCCAGCCGGAATCCGGCTCGATTGGGAGTATTATGTTTCGTCGTGCATCGGACTGGCTGACAAAGAGATGATTGCTGCGCTCGGGCTGAAAGCCGACCCACCTAAGACTTTGGACGAACTATGGCCACTGTACCCTTTGAAAAAAGACCGCTTTCAGACTCTTACAGAATTTCAGCGCCTGGTTTCCCCCTCCAGCTAGCGAGGCGCTAAGTAGCCTATCCGACTTTCATTTAGGCGTAGTGACTTCAAGTGCAAGAGTGGAAATTGAACGTATCTTGCGAAAAGAAGATCTGTTACAGCTCTTCGAGATCGGTGTATACGGGGATGAGGTAGTTCATCTGAAACCGCACCCGGAGCCGTATCTTACGGCGTGTTCCAGATTGGGAGCGAAGCACGCCATTGTATTTGAGGATTCAAATTCAGGGCCTTGCGAGTGCCAGGGCGGCAGGATGTGAAGTGGTGCATGTGCCGCATCCTGATCAGCTTGCCGAGCTTGATCCGACAGCACCTTCTCTGCTTCCGATAATCGATATTATGTCAACTAAAGAACAGGCCTAAAAAGCGGCCCGCCGATGCAAGGTCCACAACCTTCGCTTTCGACGGGCCTGAGGGAATCTGAGAACTGATTGAGCGAGTTAGCGGCCTCGGCCGCCACCTCCGCCGCCTGAGCGTCCGCCACCGCCGCCGCTACCACCGCTGGATCTCCCTCCTCCCATCCACCCGAGGACATGCCGCCTCCTCCGCTGCGCATTCCCCACCTCCGCCGAATCCGCCGCCGCTGTAGCCACCACTGGACGACCGGCCTCCACCGCTATAACCTCCCATAGATCCGCTGCCGCTGTAGCCGCCGCCGGACGATCTGCCGCCGGAGCTGTAACCTCCAACTGAGCCGCCACTATAGGATCCGCCGCCGTACGAGCCACTGCGTGGCGAACTGACCTGGGGCTGCGATCTGCTGCCGGAATCGCCGCCCGTTGACCACGAGCCGCGGCTGAAGCCTCCGGTCGAGGCTGCCGGCTGAGAGCCGGAATCGGTGGAACTCGAGTACGACTGACTCGTCCGTCCCCCGGTCGACCAACTTCCCTGCCCGAAGCTGCTCATGTCGGAGCCGCCCCTCCGAGAGGGGGCGGCCTCCTGACGCTGCGACTCCCCGCCGCGGGGGCTTTCGGTTCTGGGCGACTCAGACCTCGGCGTCTCGCTCCGCCCGCTGCCGGTGGACCCGGTTCCGCGAGCACCCTGAGACCCATCGCTGGAGCGTGGGCTCTCACTCCTCGGCGATTCGCTCCGTCCGCTTCCCGTGGACCAGGTGCCGCGGGAGCCTTGGGATTCGCCGGAACGTTGGGTTTCGCCGCGCTGCGATTCCCGCACGACGCTATCGCTGGCCCGCGTGCTCTGGTTCGGGTCGCCGAAGCCGCGCCAGCCGCCGCGATCCTGCGATTCAGCCTGACGGGCCGGCGTCTCTGTTCCTTGCTGGCTTTGCGGCGCGGTCTCCGCGGAGCTGCCACCGCGGGCGTCCCCTTGAGCCTGACCACTGGCCCGAGGCTCACCGAAACGGCGCCACGTATCGGCGCTGCCGTAGGAGCGGCCTGACCCTTCGGGGGTGGCTGTCCGGGCCGGCTGGTCGGCTCGTCGCCAGCCTCGCTGGTCCTCGCTGCGCGCAGCAGGAGTCTCGCCCCGGCTGCCGCTGCCGGCAGCGCGCGGCCCGTCGCCGCCGACTTCAGCACCGGAGCGCTGCCCGGTGGTGCCACGAGTAGTGGCGCTGCGCGCCTCGGTTGACCGGCTCACGCGATCCAGGGCCTGCCTTTGCTGTTCAAAGGGCACGCGGTCAACCCGAGTGGCCTGATTTCTGGAATAGAACCGCTCATCGCCGCGGGAATCCCGGGCTGCCAGATCGGACCGTACAGCCCGATCGGAGAAATTGAGGTTACTGCGACCCGGTGTGGCTGGCAGCGACCCCTGCATCAGGCTGGCGCGCGTATATTCGCCGTCGGCGTTGCGCCAAGCCCGGCCGGAGGCGCCGCGCGTGAAGTCGCCGCCTTCGAGGACGGAAACGCCGTTGTTGACCCGCGCATTGCGGTAGTTGTTGTAGATGTTCGTGTTGTTCACGACGCGAACGTTGTTGACGATCGTGTTGTGGTTGCGGTACCCGCCGTAATAGCGCGATCCATACCAGCGGTGATAGGGCTCGTAGGGCGCCAGCGGCACCCACCCCCAGTTGCCGAACCCGAACCCGACATTCACGCCGAAGCCAAAGCCGGGGCTGCCGAAACCAAACCATGCCACGTAGCCCGGGCTCCAATAATGGTGGCCTCCGGTATAAACGCCCGGATACCAGCACCAACGCCCGCCGTGGCTGAACCAGCGGCCGTAGTGATAGGGCGCCCAGCCCCAAGGGTCGTAGCTCACCCACGACCATCCATACCAGTCCAACCAGGACCAGCGGCCGTGACGGTAAGGCGCCCAACCCGGCGCTACTGCCGGGGCCCAAACGTATCCGTAGGGGGCGGCGTAGACCCACTCGCCATGCCCATCCAAGTCCTCAGCGCCGTAGATGTCCCTGCTCACATACTTGTAGGACGATGCTGTCCGCTCCAGGTCGCGATCACGCTGCTCATTGAAATCATCCCAACGGTCGCGCGGGATGGCCGCTATCATCTGGAACTGACTTCCCTCCCCTGACAATCTGACCACCATGGTCTTGCCGGGCCGCAGCTTTTCGCTGCCGGATGGAGTAAAGATCTCGGCTTCGCCCTGGCGCACCGTAATCTCAACGGCGCCATCGGTCCGGACAGTCACGCGATACTGGCCGTGAGCCAGCGGCCTGACAGAAGCGCCCGGAGTAGACAACTCAATCTGCGCATCGCCGCCCTTGAGCGCACTCAGGGTGACCGTTCCTCGCGCAACCTGAATCTGATACTTGCGCCATTCGAGTTCCGAAAACCGGACTTCGCTGTCGTCGGACAGCCGCAGCCGGTGGAAATAGTCGAACTGCACTTCGGAACGCGAGGCCGGACCGCTCAGGACGCGATCCTCTGCCATCAACGGCGCGTTGATCACGGCCGCCACCCAGTCGCCCGAATCGCCGCGCCGCACCGAGACGTCGCCGTTCATGAGGCTCAAACGCGCCACACCACGCCCTGGACCGTCCTCGTTACTGTCTTGTGCATTGACCCCCAAGGCCGCCAGCATGAGGAAGAGGAGACTGCGTTTCATGGTCTTCCGGGCGCCTCCCTGCGTCCAATTTGCTTTATGCAATCAAAAGGCCATGTGGCATCTCGTTGATTTCGTTATAATTCATCGAGGTCCATACGAGGCTGCACATGGCCGAAAACCACCACCTTGCTCGACTTCGGCCGCCCGGGCTGGTTGCATTCTGTGTGCTGGCAGCGATTGTCACGGGGTATTACTGGAAGCTTGTCCTCTCAGACCAGTACACCTGGCTCTCCGGCGACGATGTGTCACTTCAAGTGATGCCCTGGTTTCAGTTCCAGGCCGGTGAATGGCAGCATGGCCGGTTCCCGCTCTGGGATCCATCGCATTGGAGCGGCCAGCCGCTGCCCGGCCAAGCGCAACCTGGAGCGATGTACCCTCCCAACTGGGTTCTCTTTTCACTTCCCTCGCGCGGCGGCTGGATAAAGCAAGCCTGGTTGCACGGCTACTTTGTCCTCATCCACCTGGCGGCAGCCTGGTTCGCCTACTTGCTCGCGCGCACAGCGGGCGCGACTCGGGCAGGTTCGATCATGGGCGGAATCGTTTTCACGCTTTCCGGCTGGATGGGACAGACCGAGTGGCCGCAGATGCTGAACAGCGCCATCTGGGCGCCATTGACGGCACTCTTTCTACTGCGCTGGCTCGAATCCAAACACTGGCGGCAGGCGGCCTTCGCCGGCTTCTTTCTTGGTGTCGCCTGGCTTGGCGGGCACCATCAGATCCCCATTTTTGTTTCTTCGGCCTGCCTTGCTTTCTGGCTTTGGGCGTTGTGGAGAAATTGGCGAGTCTGGCCGGCGTTCCTCCTGTTCTGGTTGCTCGCCGCAGCAGCTGGTGCGGCTCAGATCCTGCCTGCAATCGAGTACGGCAAGGAAGCTCTGCGATGGGCCGGCGCGCCTGAACCGGTTGGCTGGAAGGATCGGATTCCCTACTCCGTCCATTCCAGATGGAGTCTTTCTCCTGCAGGATTGCTCGGTTTTCTGGTCCCCTACGCAGCTACACACACCAACCCTTTTCTGGGGTTCATTTCACTCTCCTTGGCTTCCCTGGGTGTGATCTGGAACTGGAAGCGGCTCGCGGTTCGATGCCTGTTTCTGCTGTTCCTGCTGGGAATCGCGCTCGCGATGGTCCACCACACTCCGGTCCACGGGCTTTTCTATGCGCTTGTGCCAATGATCGAAAAAGCCCGCAACCCAACGACGGCTTTGTTCCTGTGCGGGCTGGCGGCGAGCCCATTGGCTGCTTTGGGCCTCTCCGGGCTCGTCAACCGGACTGACTCAGCATGGGTGCGGCGCTGGATGCTGGCCGGACTGTTCCTCGGCGGCGGCCTCTTTGCGACCCGCCTGACGATGATTCAGTTCCAGGGCTTTCCCGGAGCGGGTGAGCAGCGGGAACTTACAGTCGCCATCTCAGCCTTGGCCGCGGCAGCTTTGCTGGCGGCATTCCGATCACGCCAGATCGGCGCTGTGACGTTGCAGGCCTCGCTCATATTCCTGGCGCTGATGGAGTTCACGTCGCACGCAGGCACGTTCTATCCGAACGTCAAAACCGAGACGGACAGGATCTCCAAGCTAACCTCGATGGGCGCGCATGGCGACATTGCCGCCTGGCTCCACAACCGGCCGGGCTTGTTCAGGGTCGATGTGGATGACAAGGTGATCCCATACAACTTCGGGGACTGGCATGGCCTCCAGCAGAACGGTGGCTACCTGGCTAGCATCACTGAAAAAATCTACCGGAAAGGCACTCATAACCCCGATATCCGGAATCTCCTCGGGGTCGCCTATCGAATCGGATCGGAGCCGGATCCCCAGTTCCCCGACCTCGTGTTCACGTCAGCCTCCGGAATCAAGGTTTGGCGCAACCCGGCTGCGATGCCGCGGGTGTTCGCCGAGCACCAACCAAACCAAACGCCGGCCTGCCCGGTGGGGGACGTCGTGAGACCGGCGGCCTACCACCCTGGGTACATACGGATTGCGGTCGAATTGTCGTGTCCCGGAACGCTGGTCTTCACCGAGAATCACTATCCCGGATGGCAGGTCACTGTCGACGGCCGGTCCTCGACTGTGCTGGAAACTCATGGCTTCCTGCTTGGAGTTGCGGTGCCTGAAGGTGCCCACTGGGTGGAGTTCTCCTATCGCCCGATGAGCGTCTATCTCGGTGGAGTCCTGAGCTGCCTGGCGCTGCTCGCGGTTCTGGCGATACTATTCGTGCGCGATCGGGATGCCCGTCACCCGGATGGCCATCAGGGGTACACTGTCTAATTCATGGACCCGGCAACACCATCTCTGCCTGAGGTTCATTCGTCCGTCAACACGACCCATCCCACACTCTGGCGACGGATGTTCGCCTTTGCGGGCCCGGCCTACCTGGTCAGCGTCGGCTACATGGATCCGGGCAACTGGGCTACCGACCTCGAAGGCGGCGCAAGATTCGGCTACGACCTGCTCTGGGTACTGGTGGTCTCCAATGCGATGGCCATCCTGCTCCAGACGCTGTCGGCCAGGCTGGGCATCGTCAGCGGACGCGATCTCGCTCAGGCCTGCCGCGAAGTGTATCCCAAACCCGTCTCGAACACACTGTGGGTGCTGTGCGAGATTGCCATCGCTGCTTGCGACCTGGCCGAGGTGCTCGGCGCGGCCATCGGCCTGAACCTGCTATTCGGCCTCCCCCTGATCTATGGCGTGCTGCTCACGGCCGGCGACACTCTGCTTCTGCTCGCCTTCAGCCGTGTCGGCATCCGCACCATCGAGACCATCATCATCGGATTCATCACCATCATCGCCGGCTGCTTTGTCATCGAACTCCTGCTGGCCAAGCCGGACTTCACCGCGGTTGCCCGGGGACTCATCCCCAAACTCACGGGCGAAAGCCTGTATGTTGCCATCGGCATCCTCGGCGCTACCGTGATGCCGCACAACCTCTACCTGCACTCGTCTCTGGTGCAGACTCGCCAGATCGCCGCAGGCGACTTGGCCAAGGCTTCGGCCTGCCGCTTCAATCTCGTCGATTCCTTCATCGCGCTGAACGGCGCTCTCTTCGTCAACGCCTCCATCCTGATCCTGGCCGGCGCCACGTTCTTCACCCGGAGCATTGAAGTCACCCAGATTCAGCAGGCGCATCAGATGCTGGCGCCCCTGTTGGGGACCACGCTGGCCAGCGTTGCATTTGCCGTCGCCCTACTGCTTTCCGGCCAGTCCTCCACAATCACCGGCACGATGGCGGGCCAGATCGTCATGGAGGGATTCCTCGACTTCCGCATGAGGCCGTGGCTGCGGCGGCTCATTACGCGCTCCGTCGCCGTGATTCCGGCAGTCTTCACCATTTACCTCACCGGCGACGAGGGGGCCTTCAAGCTCCTCATCCTCAGCCAGGTCATCCTCAGCCTGCAGCTTCCTTTCGCCGTCATTCCGCTCATCCACTTCACAAGCGACAAATCCCGCATGGGGCGCTTCGTCAATCGCGGGTGGGTGAAAGCGCTGTCCTGGTCCGCGGCGGGGCTGATCGTCACGCTCAACCTCAAGCTCGCCTCGCAAACCGTGGCTTCCTGGGCGGACCGCTACCCGGCAATGCTGCTGCTTGCCGTTCCAGTCGGACTAGCTCTCCTCCTGCTGCTGGCGTGGGTCACCTTCGAGCCATGGCTCAGGCACATGCCGCGGTCACGACCTGTCGTACACACTCCGGACACCGAACTGTACGGTTTTGACGACCCAGTCTATCGCCGGATTCTCGTGACACTGGACCACTCCCGCCTGGATCGAGTCGCCCTATCCCATGCCGCCGGCCTGGCCCGGGCGCACAACGCCACGCTCCTGCTGCTGCACATCGAGGAAGGCGTGACCAGCCAGATCTATGGAGAGATGGCCGAGACGGCCGAAATCCAGGCCGGTCGTGCCTATTTCACGGCGCTGGAATCGTCGGTCCGCGCCTCCGGCATCGATGCCACGCTCACAGTGCTGCACGCCGCCTCGCCCGGGGCCGCCATCGCGGGGTTCGCCCGGGAATCCGCCGCTGATCTATTGGTCATGGGCGCCCACGGCCACACCGGCATCCAGGACCTCATGTTCGGCACCACCATCAGCGAAGTACGCCACGCCGTCGGCGTCCCGGTTCTCATAGTGCGAGACTGACCCGCGAGTGTGTCACAGTGACTCACACGTGCCAGGAACATTCAAGTTAAGCGACTTTAGTTTCATGTAGATAAGAGCTAACAACTCTGGCATCAAAGATGCTCGATCCGGGTTGGTTCTCAATGCGTAAACTCGCCGCCGCAATGTTGCTCTCCCTCGGTGCGGCGATTTCCCTGCCCGGAACCACCCTGGAGAAGCTGAGCATGGACCAGCTCATTGAGCGGTCCACCAGCATTGTTCGAGGCACGGTTGTGGATTCGTATGCGATGCAGCGCGGCTCGGTGATTTACACCAACTACCGGCTGCGGGTATCGCAAACCATAAAAGGCGCCGCTCAGTCGACGCTCGAGGTCAGCGTTCCCGGCGGACAGCTGAACGGCGTCCGGCAACGCTTCTCCGGCAGCCCCAGGCTCGACGCTGGCGCCGAATACGTCGTTTTTGTGTGGACCAGCCGCACGGGCATCAATCACACCCTTGGGCTCGCTCAGGGCGTTTTCGATGTCAAGACCAGCTCAAGCGGGCAGTTGATGCTCAGCCGGGGCGCGATTGACGCTCTCATGTTGAACGCCGGCGGCAAGGAAGCCGAAGACCGGGGCGAGAGCATCTCGCTTTCGCACCTGGTTGAACGCGTCCAGGTTGTGGAGGCGCGCCTGAAATGAAGCGCCGAGCCGCAGTTGTGCTGCTTTTGACGGCCGCGCTGGCTTCCGCCCACTATCATTGGGTGCAGTACTCGTCCAGAAATGGCGTCTCTCAGCCCATCTACCACCGCTACGACCTCACTTCCCTGCCCGACGGCCATACGCTGCCGTTCTTCATTAACGAACCCGGCGCACTTCAGTTGGCCCCCAACGATTCCACGACCGCCCTGCTGTCCCAGATCCGCGCAGCGGCGGCGGCATGGAATTCGGTGGAGACCTCAGACCTGAAGCTGGCCTTCGGCGGAATGAGATCTGCTTCCGCCTCACCGATGAATTCACCCTGGATTGAAGTCGAGTTCTCAGACGAACTCGCTCCGGGCATCATCGCACTAGGCGGTCCCACGGGCCGGACGGAGATCGTTAACGGTCCGTCCGGCCCTTACATCCCGATCGTCAAGTCGCTGCTTCGGTTGCCCCGCAACCTGACGACGCGACCGTCATGGGGCGAACGTCTGTACCTCACCCTGGTCCACGAATTCGGCCACACCCTCGGTCTGCAGCACAGCTGGGCTTCCGGAGTCATGTCGACAGAACTGACGCGAGCCACCACCAAGGCCCGCCCGCTGAGCCCCGATGATGCCGCCGGGCTGAGCTTCCTCTATCCAACCCAACAGTTCCGGCAGTCGACAGGAGCCATTTCGGGTCGTGTGACATTGAACAACAGCGGCGTCCACCTGGCTAGTGTGGTCGCCTACTCCGCCCGCGGCTGGGCCGTCAGTACGCTCTCCCATCCGGACGGCACGTACCGTCTGGAGGGCCTCGCCCCGGGCGCCTATTCCGTGTACGTTCATCCGCTGCCCCCTGCATTGGCAGGCGAGCCGCAGCCGGTGAACCTGGACCTGCCGACAGACCCGGCGGGAAGAATCCTGCCTTCCGGCGCTTTTGAGTTGCAGTTCTACCCTGGGACTGCGACACCTCAATCAACTGTCGCCGTGACGGCGGAGCAAACTGCCGGGAACATCAACTTCGCGGTCAGGGCTCGCGCCGCGGTGACGCTGCACAGCGTCCAAAGCTATGCCTTTTTCGGGCAGGATACGGCGAAGCCCGCCGTCATCCCGGCCGCCAACGGCCGAGGGAGCGTGGTGTTCAGCGGCTACGGCGCCACACAGATCGCTCCGAATTTCAGTGTCAACACGATCGTAGCGGGCGACGGTGTTGTCCCAGGCAGCTTGAGAGCTTACTCGGCGGGGTATCAGCAGGTCGACATCGCGGTTCCGGGAGCAGGCTCCGAAGGGCCTCGCCCCCTGCTCTTTACCCTGGGCGATGAGCAATACGTTCTGCCTTCGGCCTACACTGTCGTGTCGCAGGCTCCGCCTTCGATTGCGGCGGTCACGGGGAACCCGGATCGCACGGTGACTCTATGCCGGGCAGAACATCGGCGCCGGCACTCTGGTGTGGTTCGATGGCGTGCAGGCCCGCATTCGCAGTGCGGAGAACGGGACGCTGACGGTCGCCGCTCCCGCTGGCCCCCGCCGGGCACCGCTCGGCCATTGCAGTACTCAATCCGGACGGTCAGAGTTCGCTCTTTTTCGCGGGACCGACTCCGCAGTTCTATGCGCACGAGTCTCCCGAATCGGCTTCATTCACACTGAGCCCTGGAGTTTTGGCGGCAGGCGCGGAAACGGTTGTGGAGATCACAGCCAACGGGTTGAATCTGGAAGAGCATCCTTTGACGCTGAGCACCGGTTCCAGCGATGCAGCAGTGCGCCGCATCTGGGTGACCGGTCCCAACCGCGCACTCGCCCTGGTGAGTGTTCATCCTTCGGCCGCCTCCGGCGCCCAGGTATGGACCCTGAACGCCGGGTTGTTGACGATCAATGCGCAATCGCCTGCCCAGACTCTGACCGGTGTCCGGCCGGCCTACCTGTCGACCGTTTCGCTGCTGCGGACTCCGCTGTCGCAAGGCGCGCCTGTCACCGTGAGCGTCGTCAACGGACCTGCCGGTGCGCAGATTGGCTCAATCTCGGTGCTAGTCGCCGATCGGCAGGCTCAAGTGCTGGGATACGCTTCCGGCCAGTTAACCTTCCAATTGCCAGCCAACCTGCCGACGGGCCCCGTGGTCGTGCGAACAAGCATCGGTGGGGAAACCCTGCCGCCTGCGGTTCTCGCTATCGCGACGCCCCCGCCAACCATCATGGGCGCGATGAGCGCCGGTGGAGGAGCGATCTCGGCACTTGCGCCGATCCGTCCCGGCGACATCGTCAGTATGCTCGTTTCGAATCTGCTTGAATCCGGACAGGTAGCGGAATCCGCCAGGATTCGGATTCTGTCCCCGGTCGGCGGTAGCGTCATCGAGCATGCCGTTCAGTCCGTGATTCCCTTTGCTGGCCAGCCTGGCGCCGGCATCGTTCAGGTGCTGCTCTCCTCACAAAGCGCGGGCGTGACCAGCTTGCCGTTGATCGTCAGTACAGACGACCGTGTCTCGGCACTTTACTTCCTTCCCTACCGGCCGTAGGTGGCAGGGCCCCTCCCGTTTTCGATTATGCTTAATCGCAAGGGGGGCGCATGCGCATCTGTCTAATCCTCGTGTTTCTGGCCATCATTCCGGCCTCAGCGGCTGACTGGCCGGCCTTTCGTGGTCTCAACTCTTCCGGCGTCGGAAATGAGACCAATCTGCCAGTCGAGATGACGCCGGCAAAGAACGTTTTGTGGAAGACCCCGATCGCAGCCGGACATTCTTCGCCCATCCTTGTCGGCGATTCAATCTTTGTCACGGCCTGGGACGGCCCCAATCTACTCACCTATCATCTGGATCGCAAGACCGGCACACCGCGCTGGCGTCGGGAACTCGCCCGGCCGCGCCAGCAGGAGTTCCACAAGTCCAACAGCCCGGCCTCGCCGAGCCCCGTCTCCGATGGCCGGAACGTCTACTCGTTCTTTACCGATTTCGGTCTCATCTCCTATGGGCCTGACGGCAATGAGCGCTGGCGGCTTCCCTTGGGCCCTTTCAATAACCCGTTCGGCATGGGCGCCTCGCCGCTGCTGGCCGGCGACCGGATCATCCTGAACTGCGATTCCGAGACTGGCTCTTTCCTCGTCGCCGTCAACAAGGACTCGGGCAAGATACTGTGGCGCACCGAACGTCCCGATGTGGGTCGCGGCTTCTCCACTCCGCTGCTTTACAAACCTGCCGGAGCCCCGCCGCAAGCCCTGATCACCGGGTCGCATCAGATGACCGCCTATGACATCGCCACCGGCAAGGCCGTCTGGTGGTTCACCGGACTGACGTGGCAGCTCAAGCCGACGCCGGTCATCGATGGCGACCGCCTCTACATCCTCGGCTGGGCCGGCGGTTCGGACCTTGGCAATCAGGTGGAACTGCCACCCTGGTCCGACATTGCCCGGCTTCGCGATGCCAATGGGGATGGCAAGCTTCAACCCTCCGAGGCCGGCGATCCGCAGCTCGAGAAGGATTGGAAGGAAGCCGATCTCGATAGGGACGGCCTGATCGGCGAGCGCGACTGGAAAATGTACCAGGGCCGCCGCCGGGCGGTGAACTCGATTACCGCGATCCGTCTCGGCGGCGAGTGGCGACATGACGTCGAAGAGCCTTCTCTGGCGCTACACCAAGAGCCTGCCGAACGCTCCTTCACCGTTGGTTTACAACGGCATTGTCTATCTGCTCAAGGAGGGCGGCATCTTCACCGCGCTCGACGGCGCCACCGGCGAGGTTCGCAAGCAGGCACGACTGACCGGCGCGCTCGATCAGTACTTTGCTTCTCCTGTCGCCGGCGACGGCAAGATTTTCGCCATCAGCCAAACCGGCCACCTGGTCGTGCTCAGGGCCGGCGCCGATTGGGAGATCCTGGCCGTGAACGATCTCGATGAGGAGTGCTACGCCACGCCGGCGCTGGCCGATGGGCGCGTGTATGTCCGCACCCGATCGGCACTCTATGCGTTCGCTGCACCCGCGCCGGCGTCCGCTCAGTAGCGGACCGTCACCTGACCCGTTCGAGTTTCACGCTCTCTTCCCACGCCTCGTAGCGGTAGGAACGCAGGAGTCGCTGCGCCTCATCAGGGGAGATACTCACCACCCAGCGCGTGTCCTTTCTGCCTTCCGCCAGCCTGGTGGAGGGCAGAGTGCCGTCCTTCACACACTTGCGCAGCCATTCACTGTTCAGCGTGGACCAGGTCATCCGGTCGCCCGTTAATTCGATGCGAAGCAGCATGTGATCAGGTATGCCCGGGCCCTTCTCCGTCAGGTCCGCGTAGAGTTCACCGTTGATGCGCAGCAGGTACCCCGAAAGGATCGTCTTTTCGCCCTTTTTGTCTACCGCGGTGAACAAGTAGCCGTCGCCGTCGACAGCGATCGTGATGGTCTCGCCATCGCTCTCGAGCCACGAGCCGGCGAGTTGTTCCTCCTGCACGAGGTCAGTGGGGGTGTAGATCGGCTGCAGCCAGGAAACAGTTTCACAGCCGGCCAGAAGAACCAGCGCCGGCGCAATCAGGAGCATCTTTTTCATAACGGCCTCCAACCTGATCAGCGCTGATTGTCCGCCGGAATTGCACTTGCTCGAAAATAGTTTTATCCGCGTCTCAGTCGCCGGAGGAGAAGTTTGACCTTGGTGTAATTCGTTGCCAGTGCCATCAACCCCAGTCCGCAGGACAGCAGCAGAATGGGCCACAATCCCTGGTCGCGCCACAAATCCTGCTGCAGCCTGACCAGCCCGATGGCGAGAAACAGCAGACCGCTCACAAAGAAGTTCTTCATCTGCTTGGGAATGCTGGCGAAGACGAAGGCTGCCGCGGCGATCGGCAACAGGATCTCGAACAGCCGCTGCTCCCCGCGCAACGCCGGCTTCGAGTTCGCCTCAATGCTCAGGAGCAGCAGCGAGAGCAGCACGTGGCCGGGCAGGACGAACCGGAAAGCCTTCGCCACGGCCCGCATCTGCGCCGAGGGAATCCGGTCGCAGAGCGCCTGCAGCGCGAAGTACACTGCTGCGTTGATCAGAAACAGATACTCTAACTGCCCGCGCGTCCACGGAAAGGTCGCCTTGAGCCAGTTCTGATACGGCTCGTGAAACAGCGCCACTCCGCTCAGGGCGATGTATGTGAAGCCGACTGCGAATGGGTAGAAGTAGCGCGAGTCCAGCGGTTGGCGGAGGCGTTCCAACCCGAAGGCGATAGAGAAGAACAAGAGCGCGGCAGGAATCATGTGGAAGTAGACGCGGCCAGGATCGTCCTTCAGCCACTCGAGCAAACCCATGCGAAGCAGCGTGACGCCGCAGAGGCCCGCCAGCGCGGCGGCGGCCACCATCATGAAGGCCGAGCTGCGGGTGAATCGGCGCAGCCAGGCATAGACCGGCAACGCCAGGACCAAGGCCCACCACAGCTGCGCGTTGGTGACAGGCTTCCAACCGTCCGCCTGCGGGAACCCGGCGATCCACTCCCTGCCTTTCACCGACTCGTTTTGCAATCCGGTTTCCGTCATGAACGCAATTGCGGCGACCGGAATCAGGGCGCAGAAGGCCAGCAGAAACGCGAGCGCAATGCGCCACTGCTGCCCGCGCCACAGGCGAATTCCGAAGACGCCGGCCATCGCCGCGGCCGCCGAGACCGCGAAAGGCGCGGCGATGCCGCTCAACCCCGACACTCGCAAAGTGACAACGATGGCCGCAGCCACCACCAGCAGCCAGGCTCCCAGATAGAGGATGACCTGTGACATCGACAGCCGGCGCGCCTCCAGAATCCAGGCATCGTCGCGCTCGACGAGCCGCTCATAGCCGCGCCGGAGCGCGTCGTATTCTCCATCGGTGAGCAGATGATCCCGGCGCCAGTCTTCGATCTCGCTGAGATGACGCTCACGCTGCCCGCCCAGGAGTCGCGCGTAGGCCTGCGGCGCTGCAATCACCGGTTCACCGGCAAGAAAGCGGTCCAGGTCTTCAGCCAGCGCCTGAGCCGATGAGTAGCGATCCTCCGGCTGCTTCTCCAAGGCCTTCAGGCAGATGTTCTGCAGCTCACCGGGCAACCCCGGAACCAGCCGCCGCGGCAGTACCGGATCGTTTTCGCGAATCGCCTTGAGTTGATCCGGCAGCTTGGAAGCCGGGAAAGGCAGCGCGTTGGTGAGCAGCTCATAGAGCATCGCGCCGAGGGCGAAGACGTCGCTGCGAGCATCGAGGGCAAGGTTTCCCCGCGCCTGTTCCGGCGACAGATAGGCCGGAGTGCCCAACACCTGCCCCGGGCGAGTCAGCCGCTCTTCATCACGGATCGGCAGCGCCAGCCCAAAATCGAGAAGGCGCGGTTCATGGTTGGCGTCAACCAGAACATTGGCCGGTTTGAGGTCGCGGTGCAGGATGTGGTTCTGATGCAGAAACTCAACCGCGGCCACCACCTTCCGGAAAACCTCCACCTTGCCGCGCCAGTCGAGCCGTCGCGCGGCTTGAGTCAGTGGCAAGCCCTGCACATATTCCATGACGAAATGCGGCTCTTCGGCATCGCCTCCGAGCTCATAGATCCGCACGACGTGAGGATGGGCCAATCTCGCGAGCGCGCGCGCCTCCTCCAGGAACCGCTTCCGCAGGGAGTCGTCGATCCGAAACGCGGGCTTCAATGTTTTGACGGCTACTTCACGGCCCAAACGTTCATCGGAGGCAAGGAACACGCGCCCCATGCCGCCGCTGCCTAACTCCCGGAGAATTCTATAGCCCGAGAGACTGTCCGGCGGCGCTTCCCCGCCCGCTCGCGGAAGGGTTTCACCATCCGGACCAGTCATCGTGCAGTCGAATTGATCGGAGGTCTCGATCTGAGCCCTGATTTCCTCCGCCATTTCTCCATGTGCGGCGCAGAAAACAGAAGTGTCTATCGCCTCGCCCGCGGCGATACGATCCAGGTAATCGGCGAGCGCATCGGCCAGCTTCTGCTCTCGCTCCTGTTCGGTCACGAATTGATCTCCGAGCGAAAGCGCTTCAGCGCGCGATGAAGCAGCAACGCCACCGCTTCGCGGGGCTTGTCGAGGCGCTGAGCGATCTCAGCGGGCGCGAGACCTTCCAACTTGGCCAGCACGATCACTTCGCGGTACTGCGGAGGCAGTTCGTCCAGGCATTCGATCAATGCCCGGATTTTCTCCGATTGAAACAGGATGCGGCTTGGCGTGAGCGTGTCCACAAGTTCCCCGTCCGCCGCCTCGACCCGCACACCGCCATCGCGCTTCCTGCGGTTCTGGCGTCGTGCGGCGTCTTCGATGACGTGCCGGGCGATGGATGCCAGCCAACGGAAGAAGGAATCCGGCGAGCGGTATTCGAATCGCGCCATGTCGCGCGAGGCTTCGAGGAAGGTCTCCTGCACCACGTCGTCGACGTCCATGGAGGAACGCAGGGTTTCACCCAGACGGTAGTGAGCAAAGAGGGCCAGGCGCCGGTGGTATTTTTCGAAGAGCAGGCGGAAAGCGTCTTCATCGCCGGAGCGCGCGAGTTCCACGAGGTCGTAGCTGGACGTCGATCCGTGGGAACTCATCAGGATCAGTCTAACGCCCACCGCGGAAGGTGGAGGTGCGGGCTATTCGTAACGCAGCGCTTGAACAGGGTCCGTTCTCGTCGCGCGGCGCGCAGGCAGGTAAGCGGCCAAGGCGGTGGTAGCGGCTAAGCCGGCGGCAGCCGCGATGATCACGCCGGTGTCCACCCATTGCACTCCAAACAACTGGCTCTCGGTGTAGCGGGCAAGAGCCAGTGCCAGCGGTATTCCCGCGGTCATGCCAAGAGCCGCGATCCAGCCAACTTCAGAAAACACCATTGCGCCAATCCGGCTCTTCTGCGCGCCCAGCGCCAAGCGAATGCCGATCTCTCGTGTCCTCCGGGTGACGCTGTTGCTCACCACGCCATAAAGACCGAGCATCGCCAGGAAAGTCGCGAGCAAGGCAAACGCCGCTGATAGCTGCAGCACCACTTTCTCGGATCCGGCGTTGGCTTCCACTTGCGCTTCCATTGTCCGCAGGTTGTCCACGGGCAGGTCCGGATCCAGCCGGCGAATGACTTCGCGAATCTGTCTGAACGTCGTTTCCGGCGGCAAGGATGACCTGATGTAAAACGTGAGACTTCCGGCTTCAGACGACTGTTGATAGGGCACATAGTAAACACGCCGGGGCTTCTCCCTCAGCTCGGCGTACTTGGTGTCACGCACCACCCCAACTACCTGGAACTGCGTGACGCCTTTGCGCCGAATTTCCTTGAAGGTGCGGCCCACTGCATTCCTGCCGCCGAAGAAATGCCTGGCGAAACTCTCATTGACAACCACGCCGGATGCGCCGGGAGCAGTATCGGCAAGGCTCAATTCCCGGCCTGCTACAAGTGGAACCCCCATCTTGCCGAAGTATCCGGTAGAGACCGCGTTCACAAATGATTGATGATCCGTGTTGTTATCTGAGGAGTAGCCTTCCGCTTCCACCCGGCTGCCCCACTGATCTCCGCCGAGTATGGGCACCAGAGCGGCTGTGGCGCCGCGGATTCCTGGCGTGGCTGCCAGCGCCTCTTCAATCCGCTGAAATAACGATGCGTGATTGCTCCAGCTTGTACCCGTTTAGCTCAGGTGACACTTGAAACGTCACCAGCCCGTCGGTCTTCACTCCGATATCCGTGCGGATCAGGTGCACCAGCGTCTTCAGGAAGAGGCCCATCGGGATCAGCAGTGTCATCGACAGAGCCACCTGCGCTCCCACCAGGAATCTGCGCGCGCGCACTCCGCCAGCACTGGCCGAGGTGCCCCAACTGGACTCCTTCATCGTCGACGATTCCCCGCCCCTCGCTGCCGCCCAGGCTGGATACACGCCAAACAGTACTCCGGCCGCCACGGCGATGGCCAGGGAGAAGCCAAGCATCAACGGATCCAGATCAGCCGAAAGACTTCTGCCCGTATCCTCTACAGATCCCAGCAGAAGGATCAAGCCGTCCAAAGTCCACGAGCCGAGAATCAGGCCAAGAGCTGCCCCTCCCGCCGAGAGCAACATCGCCTCAAGCAGTACCTGCTTCATGATGGCCCACCGGCCTGCTCCGAGCGCGGTGCGAATAGCCATTTCCTTCTGCCGCTGCGCAGCCCGTGCCAGCATCAGGTTTGCCGCGTTCGCCGAGGCGATCAACAGCACAAGCAGGGCGCAGATCATCAGCACCGTGAGCGGCAGTTTCAAGTCGCCGCGCAGTGAACTGGCCCCCAGGCTTCCGTCGCTCAGCTTCAACCGGGACGCCAACAACTGCTTCCTGTATTCTTCAGGCCTCTTCTGTTCGGTGATCTTCACCTGCTCCTCGAGCAAAGCGGCGTAGGCGACGTTCAGTTGGGCTTCGGCGCTCTGCTGGGTCAGTTCCGGCTTACGCCGGCCGAGCAAATAGATCCAGTAAGCGTCCCAGGCTTCCCGCATATCCCATCCGGGAGTGATGGAGGCCTTGAATGTGATCGGCACGAAGACCTCGGGAGTCTCTCCCAGCGTCGGCCCGCGGAATCCGCGAGCGGCGACGCCAACGATGGTGTACGGCTGCCCGTTGACTCGAATCGTCCGGTTGAGCACATCGGTCCGGCCGCCGAGCCGCGACTGCCAGAACTCGTGACTCAGCACCGCTACGGGCTCGCCGGCGCCACGGTCGTCGGCCGGCTCAATGAGGCGGCCCGCAGCAGGCCGGACGCCCAGCAGTGAAAAGAATCCGCCTGAGACCAGACAGGCTCCGCCGCTGGTGGTCTTGCCGTCGATGGACATGTTGGCGCCGTACAACCTGAATCCCGCCAAAGCCTGAAGCCCGCCGGGATCCTTCTCCAATGCCCGCATCATCGGGTAGCTGAAGACGGCTTCGTCGCCTCCCGACCGGCCAACCGATTTCAAGCCCGCCCTGCGACAAGCCCGGGGACGTCACAATGGCGAGTTCATTGGGTTTTGACACCGGCAGCGTCTTCAGCAGCGCCTGATGCAGCAGCGAGAAAATGGCTGTGTTCGACCCCACACCCAGACCCAGCGACAGCATGACCACGAGGCTGGTGACCGGGGTTCTCGCGAGAACGCGCAGCGCAAGTTTCAGATTGCTCATTCGTACCTCAGCGCCTCAATCGGATTCGTCTTTGTCGCTCGCCGGGAGGGCAGGTAGGTCGCAATCGCGGCAGCAACAAGCACGGTTGCGATGGCAAGGAAGACCACCGTGGCATCCTTTGACTTGACGCCGTACAGTTGGCCTTCGATCAGCCTCGCCAAGGCCAGGGCCGCGGGCGCGCCGATGGCGACGCCAATTGCCACGATCCAGGCCATTTCGGTGAACACCATTCCACGGATCCGGCTCACTCCGGCGCCAAGTGCGATACGGATGCCGATTTCCCTGCGCCGCCTGGTAACCCCATAGCTGATCACGCCGTACAGTCCCAGCATCGCGAGCAATGTCGCCAGAATGGCGAACGCGCCGGCCATCTGAACCACCAACCGGTCTCCTCTCATGCTCCGAGCTAAATGGGATTCGAACGTGCGCATGCCCTCCAGGGGCAGGTCGGGGTCGAGCCCGGACATGACTTTCCTGACCTGGGCTGTCATCTGTTCCGCGGGCAGGCCGGTGCGTACATAGAGCCAAATCGACCCTAACTTCTCCGCCTGCGTGTAAGGAACATAAAACAGCTTGGGCGGCTTCTCCTTGATGCTCGAGTACTGAGTGTCTTTCACCACGCCTACGATTTCGGTGTTCAGAGTCTTCCCTCCCCCGGGCTCGAACCGCCGCCCGATCGGGTTGCCCGTGCCGAAGAAGTGCCGCGCGAACTGCTCGTTC
The DNA here is from genome assembly GCA_963714395.1 of Bryobacteraceae bacterium. Taxonomy (GTDB): domain Bacteria; phylum Acidobacteriota; class Terriglobia; order Bryobacterales; family Bryobacteraceae; genus JACADU01. Next base: position 123,390 of record CAVQOO010000010.1, on the reverse strand, counting down.
ACCACGGCCACCTTCGGCGACGCGGCGGTATCACGTTCGGTGAATTCCCTGCCGGAAACAAGCGGCACGCCGAACTTGCCGAAGAACCGGGCACCGACTGAATTGAACATCGAGTGAGTGTCCGCATTGGGGCCGTCCGGGTAACCCTCCACTTTCAGGCTGGTGCCCCAACGGCTGCCACCGATCAACGGCACCATGGAGATGGTCACGCTCCCGACTCCCGGAATTGCCGCAAGCGCCTCTTCCGAGCGCTGGAAGAGGTTTCTGCACTGCTCGAACGAATACCCGTTCAGCTCGGGGGAAATGCCGAAGACGATCGTGTTCTCGGTCCGAAGGCCGATATCGGCGCGCGTGAGGTTCACCATGCTCTTCAACAAAAGCCCCATGGGGATCAGCAGGATCATCGACAAGGCCACCTGAGCGCAGACCAATGCCCGCCGCGCCCTCACGCCGCCCGTGGTTGCCGAAGCATTGCCGGAATCCTCCTTCATGGTCGAGGCCAGCGATCCGCGCGCCGCCGACCAGGCCGGATAGAGCCCGAACAACAGGCCAGTCAGGATCGAGATGGCGAATGTTACCCCCAATGTCGTCGCGTCGAGCCTCGAACTGATCAGGTAGTTGGGAGTGTCGCTGTCCTGCGACATGAAGCCGATGAGAAAATCGAGCGTCCAGGCGCCGAACAAGCACCCGACGAGCCCTCCTGCGAGGCTCAGCAGCACCGCCTCCAAGAGCAGTTGCCGCATGATCTGCCATCGGCTCGCGCCCAGAGCAGTGCGGATGGCCAATTCCTTGGCCCGCTGCACCGACCGCGCCAAAAGAAGGTTCGCCGCATTGGCGGCGGCAATCAGCAGCACCAGGCCCGTGCAGCACATCAGGATCAACATCGGCGTCTGCATCCCCTCTCGCTCCGTGCTGAGTCCCTTCGCGCCGTCCTGCAACTTTAACCGCGACTTGGCCAGATTCTTCCTGTAATTGTCGTCTCCGTTCTTGCCTGCCTTTGCCTGTTGTTGAATCAGGGGCGCATAGACTGCGTTCAGTTTCTGCTCGGCTAATGCCCTTGGCGTTTTCTCATCAACGCGCGCCATGACGTAGAGCCAATAGTCTTCCCAGTTGTCTCGCGAGTCCCATCCCGGCGTCAGGGCGGGTTTGAGTGCCAGAGGCACCCAGACTTCCGGCTGATCCCCGAATACGGTGCCGTAGAAGCCGCGAGGGGTGACGCCGACAATCGTGAACGTCTTGCCGTTCACCCGCAGGGGCTGATTGATGATGTCCGAACGGCCGCCGAGACGATCCTTCCAATACCCGTAGCTGAGTACAGCCACGGGCTCCCCTGCCCCTCGATCGTCGTTGACCGAGAGCAGGCGTCCGTGCAGAGGCTGCACGCCCAGCAGCGAGAAGTAGCTGCCCGACACGAGCGAAAGAGAGCCGCTGAGACTCTTGCCCTGGAAGGCAAGGTTCGCACCTATCATCCTGTGAGCGGCGATCGACTTCAGGCCAGCGGGATTCCGCTCCAGTTCGCGGAACATCGGGTAGCTGAAGATGGCTTCCTGCCCGCCGGCATTATTCGTGGAATTCCGCCCGTGCTTGAGGTCTGGCGGGGTGGTCACCACGGCCAATTCATGAGGATTCCGCACGTCCAGCTCTTTCAGGAGAACTTGGTGCAGGAGGGAGAAGATCGCGGTATTGGCTCCGATCCCCAGGCCGAGGGAGAGAATCACCACCACGCTGAGCACGGGCGCGCGGAAGAGGGTTCGCGCGGCAAGCAGGACTGCCTTCATATCCAGAGGGTTCTAGCAATCCCCGTGCCGCAGGAAAATATGGGTTTCTCAGGCCATTCGCCCGCGCGACTGTTCGTTTTCGGGACGCCACTGTCGTGCCTCGGACAATACCGGTCTACCGAACGACCCCCAACTGCAGGCACTCAGGCTCTGTTTCCCGCATCCGCTCAAGCTCCGAAACCACTGCGAGGTCGCCTTCGGCGGTGCTGCCGCCCGGTTGTGTCTCCAGGAACTTCCGCAAGGCCGGCAGGTCAATATGGAACTGCCCGTCCCCGCAATCGCCGCACAACTCCACCTCGTTCAGTCGCCCGGCGTCGCTCATGGCGCGCATGCGACGGTAGTTGTCGTTCTCCCAAATGCTCTTCAGGCTCTGCTGTCGCGCATTGCCCATCACGCGCGCCCGCCGCCAGTCGTTACAGCAGCGCACCACATCGCCGTTCCACAGGATTCCCATGAATGAGTAAAGCGACGGACACCCGGACATGTTCAGGTGCATCAATTGCTCGCGGTTGGCGACGTCACTGAAAGGCAGCAACTGGACGAACTGCGCCTCTTCAAGGTTGCCCGCACGGTTATTGAGCGGATTCAGGTAGAACCGCACTCCGCGCGCCGTCCAGTACCGCCGCATGTGCTCCACCTCGTGCTTATTCGCCTTCATGAGCACGGCAGTCACCACCAGCTTGGTCGGGGAGCCCTGCCGTCGAATCTCGTCCCAAAGATTGTTGACGTTCTTCAAGACAGTATGTCCATCGATGCCCATCGTCTCGCGATAAACCGCCGGGGTGAGCCCGTTCGAGCTGATGTGGATGGTGTCCAGCCCCATGCCGGCCAGTTCGCGCGCCAGCGGTTCGCGCAGCAGGAAGCCGTTGGTGGTGATCATCACCCGCGCCGAAGGATTCCGCTGCAGAAGCAGCCGCAGGCGGGGCACGATATTCCTGTCCATCAGCGGGTCGTTGTTGAGAAAGGGCTGAATCAGCGAGACGCCGTATTGGGAGATTTCGTCCACGATCGATTCAAACAGTCCCTGGTCCATCGTGCCCTGTGGCTGAGTCAGCGACGTTTCCGGATAGGGGCAGAACCCGCACTTTGCGTTGCAGCGCGAGGTGGTTTCGATCTGGATGTTGTTCGGGAAAGGCAGCGCCTGCATGGCTTCAATTGCAGATATAGGAGCAATCGTTGCAGAGTTTCATTTCCTTGCCTCGGCCTTCGATGTGAGCACGGCGATACGCCTGGTACTTTTCGCCCTGCCAGACCTCCTTGATCGACTGCCGCTTCACATTGCCCATCACCACCGTTCGGCGCCAGTCCATGCAGCAGAGCACGGCATCGCCGTTGTACAGGATGTACATCTTGTGGAAGAGCAGGTCGCAGATACGCACCGGGTCGGGATTTACCGGCCGGTAGTTGAGCTCCACGAAGTTCTTCACGTTCCCGGCGCGGTTGACGAGTTGCGACGTTCCGGAGCCGACCCCACGCTTGTGCCAGTTCCGAATGTTCTGCTCTATCTCCGGAGCCATCACCACAGTCTCGATCATGTTGGTGAACACGCGCAGCCGTTCCGGCTTGACTTCAAGCAGGTAGTCGATGTTTGCGCTCACCTTGTCGAAGGAGACGCCCATGATCTGTTCATAGGTCTCCTTGGTGGCGCCATTGAAACTGAACCAGATGGCGTCGAGGCCGGAGTTGATCAGGCGGTCGGTGATCGCCGGTGTCATCAGGGTGCCATTGGTAGTCACAGTCACCAGCGCATTCGGGACGGCCTGCTTTGCCATAGTGATCCAATCCACCATGCGCGTGTCGGTGAAAGGCTCGTTCATGAGGAACGGTTCCAATCGCCACACGCCCTTCTCCCTGGCGCACTCGTCGAGAATCTGCCGGTAGAGCTCTTCGCTCATGCGGCCGTTGGGGAGTTCCTTCGACGTCTCCGGATAGGGGCACATGATGCAGGTCGCATTGCAGGCCGTGTTGGTCTGAATCTGGATTTCGCCCGGGAAGGGCAAGTAGCCGTCCTGCGGAATGATCGCAGGCGCCCGCGTGCGCTCCCTTGTTTCCAGGGCGGCTTCGCTCAGGGCTTCTTCCCAATGCCGGATGACTGCGGCGGCGCTGTAGTCGCGAATCACTTTTTCTCGAAGCCTGAGGCCAAGCGATTTCCGCAAGCCTGCATCCCCGATCAACTCGCGGATCGCAGGGGCAAGCAAGTCGGGCCGGTCCGGGGCGATCAGCCGCCCGCTCAATCCTTCTTCGATCTGCTCCGCCGCCGCCCCATCCTCGAAAGCGATCACCGCAAGCCCTGCCGCACCCGCTTCGGAGATGACGTGCGACATGCCCTCGCCCTTGGAAGGCAGGACCAGAATGTCGCTGGCAGCCAGGATTCGTTCAGGCTTGTCCAAGCCGCCAAGGAATTGGAAGCGGCCCGATTCCGCCAAGGGAGCTGCCATCTCTCGCAACTTGTCCGCCCACTGAGGTTGGAACGCGTCGGGGGGGCCGGCGATCAGGAACCGCGCCTGCGGCATCTCGGGGACAATCTCGGCCGCCGCCGCGATCAAGTGCTCCAGGCCCTTCTTCGGATCGAGCCGGCCCAGGAATGTGACCGCGCATTCCTGCTCGCCGATGCCGAATTCCCGGCGCAGCGTTGAGCGATCCAAACCGTCAAAGAGGGCGGTGTCGACCATCGACGGCACGTATCGCGCCTTCGTATGGTCCGGCATTCTTGCCGCGCCCGCCTCCTGGATCGCTTTCGAAACGCCCAGGTACAGCGTGGTCTTGTCTTTCGGAATCCGCGCTGCCTCGCTGACGATGCCGCCATGCTCGATTAACCGGCACTCGTTGGCTTCGAGGTTATGCATCAGACAATAGGCGATCCAGGTGTCCTGGCAGGCGACGATCACGCGCACGCCTTCCTGCCGGATGAATTGAATCAGGTGGCGCAGTTTATCCTCGAGTTTGTCGACCCCGTGACAGCTTGTGTCGACTGGAACCTGGGCCTCTTTCAGTTTCCGCAGCACCGGCGCAGGTTCATTGGCCGCATAGCAGCTCGCCACGAGCAGCTTGAACCGTGAGCGGTCCAGGTACTTGGCCAGAACGCCCAACTCCGTCTCCTCGCCGCCGGTCCTGAGCATCTGCATGAGGAACAGCACAGGCACTGGTTCCGGCTTGAGTGTGAATGTGAAGCGCACTGCCGACGGGGCTGAATCGAGCTCCGCCTGCTCCTCGGCTAACCTCTCCAGCCAAAGCTGCGTGTTCCGTCCGGCGTCGTATTGGCTCTCCACACGAAGCCGGCTCGATGCGCCCAGGCGCGCCGCGCTGTCGCGGTCTTCAATCATGGCCCCAAGTTGCTCAACCAGGCCGCTCACGTCGTGGGGCGCCACCAGCACGCCGGTCTGACCTCCGTCCAGCAGCTCAGGGATTCCACCCACCCGGCTCGCGATCACAGGCCTCTCCATGGCCATCGCTTCCACAAGTGAGTTGGGGAGGCCGTCCGCGAGAGAAGGATGGCAGACGATGTCGGTCGCTGCCAGCAACGACTCCACCTGCTCCACCTTGCCCAGGAAGCGCACTGATCCGTTGAGCTTCAAATGCTCCGCCAGTTGCTGCAGCCGCGGCAGGTCGTCACCTTCACCGGCCAGCAGGAATTGCGTCTTCGGGTGACTCTTCAGGACTTCTGCCGCCGCCAGCAGCAGGTTGTCCTGACCCTTGGATGGGATGAGCCTGGCCAGGCACGAAACCGTTGTGGAATCCTGCTCAATGTGCCACTGCCGGCGGGCAGCCGCCCGGTCGCATCGACCATGCCTGAACCGATCCAGATCCACGCCCTCACGAGACACTTCAATGTAGGCCGGGTCCATTCCAGGCGCCCACTCCAGAAACTGCTCGCGCACGCTGGAGGAGACGACGTGCAACCGCCGTATCGCCGCACTCACACCCGCGCCGTAGAACTCCGGCGTTGCCGTTGGCAGAGGCGGAAGGCCCGTCTTGAGGATCAGCACCAGGCGCTTCGAAGTTCGTTCGCGATTCACCCGTTCGACCACGTCGGCAAGCACCTTCGCCTCCCAATAGTGGCCGATGACCGTGCAGTACAGCACGTCAATTTCGTGCCGCTCGAGGAAACGGGCGAGCGGTTCGTAGAACGGCGAGCCATGGCTGAGTTTGTACGTGTAGAGCGGAAAGCCCGCCTCCTGCGCCTGGGCATGCAACGGACTTTGATGCGGGCAGACAAACGCAGCCTTGTGTCCGAGGTTCAGCAGCCGCCGGGCCGTATTGAGCGCCCAGATCTCCCCGCCGCCGAGTTCCAGAATGTGGTTCAAAAAGCAGACGTTCATGCCGCAACCTTCTGCCTCTCCAAGACCGTTGAGAGCATCCCCATCACGTCGTCCACAGTCACGTCATGCGGATCGCCGTAGACGAACTCATAGTTGCTGAGGCCCTTGTGCTGCGCCCATGACAGGGGAACCAGCTTCGAGTACAAGTGAACCAGCGGAGCGTCCAGGCCGGCTGCCAGGTGGGCCAATCCATTCTCGAGACTGATCATGGTTTGTGCGCCTTCGATCAGCGCAGCCACCGTTCGGATCGGCAGGCCATACAGCGTCCGGATCTCTTCCATCACCGGCCTCCGGTCGCGCTCGGAGCCCAGCGCAATGACATCGAAGCCGTGGTGCTCACGGATCCGCCGCGCCAGGTCCCCCCATCGCTCCCAGGGCCAGTTCTTGACGCCGCCTTCCCGCCCATCCTCCCGCGGAGGATTGGTCACCGAGTGCATGCTCAGCACGACGTAGGGACGGTGAACGAAGGGCCTGGTCCGACGCTGATCCTGCTCTGTCAGCATGATCGATGGACGCGTATTCTCGATGGGCATGCCGAGCGTGAGCCCCAGCCCTTCGGCGATGTGCACATCCATCAGGTTTGGCAGCGTCGCAAGGCGCGCCATGTCGAAGTGGTGAAGAGGCGTATCACGGACATGATCGATCGCCAGCGACATGAGCCACTCCATGCTGAACTCCTTCAGCCCATGGATGTACATCACCTCGCTGTAGATGACGGTGTCGATTTCCGGGCTCGCCTCAAGAAGCCTGCAATACTCCACATCCTGCACGACATAGGTCACCAGTGTTCCCGGGTGGAGTTCACGGAACCGCCTGAGGACGGCCGTCGAGCAGAGCGTGTCGCCCAAAGCGTTATAGCCAATGAAGACTGCACGTGGTTGCACACACCCCTCCCATTGCGCCTCGACCAGGCGCGCTTCAACGATGGGGTTACTAGCGAACTGGGCCGGGTCCGGGGCCAGGGCCGGGGAAATCGGTGGGGACCGCCGTCGGAATTGTTGGAATGAGCGACGGAATCAGACTTGGAATCGTGGTAAAGAGCGTCGAGGGGATCAGAGAGGGGAGAAGCGTCGGGATCAGCGACGGGATCGGAGAGAGAACCAGACGTCGGGATCAAAGACGGGATATTGGGGTTCACTACTAAGCCTCCTGCTGACAAATTCGCAACGCGAGACACTTTGACCATGTTGACTTTGAGCCCAGAATCAAAGTGAGATTAACTTTACACATTAGGAGGCATTGCCACGATCTTGTCAAGCCAAAACTTACCCGGCGGCTGCACAATCGCCGTCCGTCTGGAAGGAGGAATCGGCGACCATGTCCTCGGACTGCGACTGCTGCCCTTCGTTCGTTCTCGATTCCCGAAGGCTCGCATTGTGCTGCATTCCGACGCCGCGGGCAGCGCCGCTCAACTCGAAGTGGCCCTGATGTGCCCCTACGCCGACGAGGTCCGGCAGTTGCATCACCGGCCCGGCGCAGTCAAATACGAGACGATGGGGCAACTCGAGAACCTGCGCGAGGAGGATCTCCAAGTCCTGCGCGAAGCCGACCACTTCTTCGATGCCTGGGGCGCCACTTACTACCTCGCCGCCGCGCGAAGCCTCGGTGTCCCGGTGTACGAAGTTCTGGCCAGACTTCCCGAGCTACAGCCGGATCCCGAAGCCGTCAGGCAATCCGTCTCCATCCTGGCGCCTTACGAGGGACACAAGCTGGTGGGAATGAATCTCTGCAAGTACGGCTCCACGTTCCTCTCCTGCGCGGCAAGGCTTCGTGAGCTGCTCGACGGCATCCTCGCAGATGAAAACGTCACGGTTCTGAATCTCTATCAGACCGACTTCAACTATGGACATTGGCCAGGCGACATCGCCGACGCACGCCGTGCAGCGGCGCTGGAGGACCGCGAAGTCTGCGAGCAGATCAACCAATGGCACTCCCGGATCGTGCCCCTCACCGACTTGCCTCTGCCTGTCGCGACGGCAATTATTCAGCGTTGCGCTTACTACATCGGAGTAGATAACGGAATCAAGCACATCGCCTGGGCGCTTGGCGTCCCGTTAACGCTCTATGCGCCGGACATGCCTCCACACGGGGAGTTTGTCCTCCGCTGGATCCCCGATTTCCATCGCCTGCTGACGGCGTCTTGTTCAGATGCCGAGCTGGCCACCCACCTGGATGCTGCGCGGCTTGCAATCGCATGATCGTCCAAGCATGAGGATTCGGGGCGGCCCCGGCTCTGAATCGGATACTATGGGTGATCTTACGAGTGCTGCCCCGCGTTTATCCCATCCTCGACACGGCCGTCCTGCTTTCGCGCGGCGCCGACCCGTTGACATTCGCCGAAGGAGTGTTCGAAGGCGGCGCACGCATTCTGCAGTTCCGGCATAAGACCCCATTCGACCGGGAAAGCGTCGCGATTCTCGAGCGGATCGCGGCCATGGCGCGAGAGGCCGGCGCCACGCTCATCGTTAATGATCGCGCTGATCTCGCCGCCGTTTTTGACTGCGGACTCCACCTGGGACAATCCGATCTGCCTCCGGCGCTGGCCCGCAAGGTGCTGCCCGCTCCGCACCCTATCGGCATCTCCACCCACAACGCCACGCAACTGGCCGCCGCGGTCTCCGAACCCGTTGACTACATCGCCCTCGGGCCAATCTTCGCCACTAGCTCGAAGGGCAATCCCGACCCTGTGATCGGCGTCGGGCGCCTGGCCGATTGGCGGATGCTTTCCACGCTGCCTCTGGTTGCCGTCGGAGGCATCACGCGCGAGAACGCCCAACAAGTGTGGCTGGCCGGCGCGGATTCAATCGCCGCTATCGGCGATTTCATCCCAGAAACGATCTCCCGTGCCAGTGTGTGCGAAAGGATGGAGCAATGGCTCAAGCTGTCCAGCCAGACTCTGTGAACTCCACGCCCTGGGTGAAGGGACTGGGCCTGTTTGACGCCACCACGCTGGTGATGGGCTCGATGATCGGCAGTGGCGTCTTCATCGTCGCCGCCGATATCGCGCGGCAGGTCAATTCGCCGGGACTTCTGATGCTCGTGTGGCTCGTGACAGCCATCCTCACCCTGATTGCCGCGCTCAGCTACGGCGAACTCGCCGCAGCCATGCCCCACGCCGGCGGGCAGTACGTCTACCTGCGCGAGGCGTTCGGCCCATTGGCCGGATTCCTCTACGGCTGGACGCTCTTTACTGTCATTCAAACCGGCACGATTGCCGCCGTCGCGGTCGCGTTCGCCAAGTTCCTTGGCGTCTTTGTCCCCGCGGTCTCCGCACAGAACTGGCTGGTCAGGCTGGGCCCGGCCGGCCTCAATACACAGATGCTGGTGGCCATCTGCGTAACCGTTTTCCTGACCTGGCTCAACACCCGCGGACTGCGCACCGGCGCCATCGTCCAGAACGTCTTCACAGTCGCCAAGGTGGGCGCCCTCGCCACCCTGATCGGCCTGGGCATCTTCCTCGGACGCCACCCTGAGGCGTTGGAAGCGAACTTCACCGACTTCTGGCGCGGAACCGATCTCGGATGGACTTCAATCCGGCTGGTCGGCGTCGCGATGGTCGGCGCGCTGTTCTCCTCCGACGCCTGGAACAACGTGACCTTCACGGCGGGAGAAGTCCGCAACCCCCGGCGCAACCTGCCGCTCTCGCTGGCGCTGGGCGTCGGCATCGTCTCGATTCTGTATCTGTTGACCAACTTCATCTACCTGTTGGCGCTGCCGCTGGACGCGATCCAAAACGCCCCGGAGGATCGGGTCGCCACCGCGGTCATTGCCCAGATCCTCGGACCGGTCGCCACGCAGGTGATGGCGGTCGCCGTCATGGTCTCGACCTTCGGCTGTCTCAACGGCATCATTCTGGCCGGCGCTCGCGTCTACTACGCCATGGCCGAAGACGGCCTCTTCTTCCAGGCCGTCCGTCGTGTGGACCCTGTTCACCACACGCCGACGGTCTCGCTCTGGGTTCAATGCCTCTGGGCCTGCGTTCTCACGCTCACCGGACGTTACAGCGACCTGCTGGACTACGTTATCTTCGCTGTATTACTGTTTTATGTTTTGACGATTGTGGGCCTCTTTGTCCTTCGCCGCACGCGGCCGGAGATGGAGCGGCCTTATCGCGCGTGGGGCTATCCTTGGCTCCCCGCCCTCTACATCGTGGCGGGCGGGCTCATTGAAGTCCTGCTGCTGATTTACAAGCCAAGCTACACTTGGCCAGGCTTGATTGTTGTGCTGCTGGGGATTCCAGTCTACTTCGCCTGGCGGCGGCAAAAGAACGAGGTACACCAGAGATGAGTTTGTTTCGAAAGAAGTCGCTAGCGTCGCTGCTCGGCAAGTCCGATGCGGCGCACACGTTGAAGCGCACTCTTGACGCCAAAGACTTGATTGCCCTCGGCATCGGCGCCATTATCGGAGCCGGCCTCTTTGTCCGGACCGCTGCCGCCTCCGCCGAAGCCGCCGGACCCGCGGTGACTTTGTCATTCATCGTCGCGGCGATCGGTTGCGCCTTCGCCGGGCTCTGCTACGCGGAATTCGCCGCGATGATCCCCATCGCCGGCAGCGCCTACACGTACTCCTACGCCACCATGGGGGAGTTCACCGCATGGACTATCGGTTGGGCGCTTGTTCTGGAATACGCCCTCGGCGCCGCCACCGTCGCCATCGCCTGGAGCGAGTACCTCAATAACCTGCTGGGAGGCGCAATCCCCTATCAGTGGTGCCACTCGCCGATGGAAGTCTCCATGGACGGCGTCCGCGGCATCATCAACGCACCGGCTCTGATCGTCCTGCTCCTGATCACGCTCATCCTCATCAAGGGCACCAAGGAGTCGGCCAATCTCAACGCCATCATCGTCTTCATCAAAGTCGGAATCGTCCTGCTCTTTATCGGGCTCGGTTGGCAGTTTGTGAACGGCGCCAATCACATGCCGTATCTCATTCCCGCCGGCACGCCTGGTCACGAAGGCATCTTCCGGCACGGCTGGGGAGGAGTGCTCGGCGGCGCCGGCATCGTCTTCTTCGCCTTCATCGGCTTCGATGCCGTCTCCACCGCCGCGCAGGAAGCCAAGAAGCCCGAACGCGACATGCCCATCGGCATCCTCGGCTCGCTGGTCATCTGCACGGTCCTCTACATCCTGTTCTCTTACGTTTTGACCGGCGTCGCCAACTGGCAGGAGTTCAAGACCGCCGGCAAGGAAGCCTCAGTGGCCTTCGCCATTCAGAAGTACATGCCGGGATACGGGTGGCTGGCGACGATGATCACGGTGGCCATTCTCGCTGGTTTCTCCAGCGTCATCCTGGTCATGCTGCTCGGGCAAAGCCGCGTGTTCTTCTCGATGTCAAATGACGGCCTTCTGCCACGGCTCTTCTCCGACCTGCATCCCACCTACCGCACCCCTTACAAATCCAACATGGTCCTGTTCCTGTTCGTGGGAGCATTTGCTGCCTTCATTCCCGGCTCGATGGCGGGCGATCTCACCTCGATCGGCACGCTGTTCGCGTTCGTTGTCGTCAGCGGCGGCGTCTGGATCATGCGACGCACCGATCCGGGCGTCCACAGGCCATTCCGCGCACCGATGGTGCCTCTGGTCCCGATCCTCGGCATCCTGATCTGCACCGGCATGATCATCTCGCTCGACCCTCGCACGCAGCTCACGGCGTTGTTCTGGATGTTGGTGGGCTTCGTGATCTACTTCTCCTACAGCCGGTCCAACAGCAAGCTGGCTGCATGAGACGACGGGACTTGTTACTCGGGGCCGCCGGTTTTGCGGCCCCGGATGACTCGCTGCTCCTGCTGAGCAGCGAGGCGGCGGCACGGATCAAGCCTGCTCTCGGCCCGTTGCGGGATCGCTGGATCAGGCAAGGCCCATGGAGCGTGACGTCTCATCGCCCAGGGCCATTGAGCAAAGCCGGCCCCCACGACTTCTTCTCCGAAGGCCCGTACTGGTGGCCTGATCCGAAGAACCCCAAGGGCGCCTACATTCGACGCGACGGGGAGGTCAATCCCGACCGGTTCATTGCCAATGACAGCGATCTCAGCGACATGGGAGAAGCCGTCTTCGCCCTGGGCGCCACGGCTTTCTACCTCAAGGACAGACAGGCCGCGGCGCGCGCCTGGCAGGTATTGGAGACCTGGTTTCTCGACCCTGCGACCTACATGGCCCCCAACCTCGAATACGGCCAGGCGATTCGCGGGGTGACCGAAGGCCGGGGTATCGGCATTATCGACACGCGGCCGCTGATGTGGTGCGCCGCCGGCGTCGCCCACCTGAACGCCGCGTTCCCCGATTCACGGGACAAGCCCGTCCGCGAATGGTTTGCGAAGTACGTTGACTGGCTGACCAAGAGCAAGAAGGGCACTGACGAACGGGACAACGGCAACAACCACTCGACGTGGTGGGCGGCACAGGTCGCCATCTACGGTCGCCTCTGCGGCGATGCCGCCGCGGAGAAGTCGGCTTACCGCTTTGCCAGCGAGCAGTTCATCCCGAAACAGTTCAAGCCGGACGGTTCGGCGCCTGCTGAAGAGGCGCGCACCAAGAGCCTGAGCTACTCGATCATGAATCTCGACGGCTTCGCGCTGCTCGCCCACGTGGCCGCGCTTTCAGGCGTCGATCTGTGGCACGCGCTCAAACGGCCGATCGAGTACCTGACTCCCTTCGTCCTCGATCCTGCCAAGTGGACCAAGCCTCAGATCGCGCCGGTGGACCGCAACCGGGGATACTTCCTTGGCCTCGCCGGATTGAACTCCAAACGCCAGGATCTGGTTGACGCCCAGCTTCGGTTCGGCCTGCCGCGCAACACCTGGGGCGTTCTGCTCGACAGCCTTCTCCGCGCCTCGGCATGACCCGGCTCATTGAGATTGACTGGCCTGAATTCGGCGGCCCGATAGAGCCGCCCGACTGGCGCGAGGCCACCGCCGAGTACGCGCGTCGAATCGAGACTGCCCGCGCCCACATGCGGGCCAACGGCTGGACTCACATGGCCATCTATGGCGACCGCGAGCACTTCGCCAACCTCGCCTGGCTGATTGGTTTCGATCCGCGGTTCGAGGAGGCTCTCCTGCTCATCGCCAGGGATGGGGACCCATTACTCCTGCTGGGGAACGAGTGCCAGGGCTACATTCAGGCGAGTCCGGCACACGGGCTCCTGCGAGTGGCTTCGTTTCATTTCTTCTCCCTCCCTTCGCAGCCAATTCGACAGTTTTCGACACTTTTCGACACTTTTCGAGAAATTGGAATCGATGCTCACTCGATTGTGGGGCTTTCCGGGTGGAAGCCCTACGCCGACCCACACTGGCTCGACGCCCCCTCCTACATCGCCGACCAACTGCGCTTTGCGGCGGGGTTTGAAAACGTCGTCAACGCGGCCGGGTTCTTCGTCGATCCCGATTCAGGGGTGCGGACAGCGGTTACAGCGCGTGAAGCTCTCTTCTTCGAATGGACCAACACGCTGGCGAGCGAGGGCATGAGGCGGGTGCTCCACGCGGTGAAACCGGGCGCGATTGATTACGAGTTGCTCGAGGAGGCCCGCTACAACGGTGTTCCGCTGGGCTGCCACATGACACTCAAATGCGGAGGGAATCGCGTCAGCCTGGCCAGCGCCCGCGGCGAGCGAGTCGAGCAAGGCGGACGATTCTCCTGCGGCATCTCTTACTGGGGCGCCAATTGCTGCCGCTGCGGCTGGGTGATGGAAGACTGGCCGGAGTATCTCACCGAGTTTGCCGGGCCTTACTTCGAGGCGATGGCGTCGTGGTTCTACCTGTTGCGCCCTGGAGTGGCCGGCGCTGCGCTGCATCATGCCATCCATTCACGTTTGCCCCAGGACCGCTTCAACATCTTTCTGAACGCCGGGCACCTGATCGGCCTCGACGAGTGGGTCTCTTCGCCAGTATCGGAGGACTCCGACGTCACGCTGCGCTCCGGGATGGTGATGCAGTCCGATGTCATCCCTTCAAGCCCCGTCTACTACTCCACGCGGATGGAGGACGGCTATCTGCTCGCCGATGTCGAACTCGCCGGACAGATTCGGGCACTCGATCCTTTGCTCGGTGAGCGCGCCGGCTGCCGCCGCGAGTTCATGCGTTCCACGCTTGGGCTACCTGTGCACGACTCAGTGCTTCCGTTGAGTAACATTTGCGGCATCATTGCGCCCTATCTTTTAGCCCCCAACAGGGTCATCACACAACTGTGAGCACGAAAGGAGTATGCTGGCCCCATGAACCGCCGTACTTGTGCACTGATTGCCCTGCCGCTTTGCTTCGCCCTCGCCGGGCTTGCCGCCGACAAGCCTGATTTCTCAGGCAACTGGAAACTGAACCCGTCGAAATCAGATCTCGGCCAGATGCCGGTCCCGGATAAATACGAGATGAAGGTGGAACACAAGGAACCCGTTCTCAAGTCGACAACTGTCAGCGTCGGCCAGATGGGCGAACGGACGATGGAAGCGACCTACAAGACCGATGGTACGGAATCCATCAACAAGGGCTTCGGCAACAGCGAGACAAAGAGCACGCCAAGTGGGACGGCAGCGTGTTGGCGATCGCCACGCAGGCCGAGTTCCAGGGCAACAAGATGGAGATCCTCTCCAATGGAGTCTCGCCGCCGATGGCAAGACTCTGACCGTCGAACAGACAATGAAGAGCGACCGCGGCGAGTTCACCACCAAGCGCGTCCTCGACAAGCAGTAGCGCGCAGTTGCACCCGAGAGGTAATCGATGACTCGCAGGATTCTGGGCCTCACGGTCCTCACGACATTTTTGGCCTTCGGCGCAGCGGCAGCCGACAAGCGTGATTTCTCAGGAGAATGGACACTCAACGCCGCGAAGTCGGACTTCGGGCCCATGCCCGGGCCAGAGAAGATGGTCCGCAAGATCGATCACAAGGATCCCGACCTGACGATCACCACGATCACGGTGAGCCAAGCAGGCGAGCGCACCCATGCAGTCCACTTACAAGACGGATGGATCGGAGTCGGTGAACAAGTCAGGACAGGGCGAAGCAAAGAGCGTTGTGAAGTGGGAAGGTTCCGTGCTCACCTTCGCCACCAAGCGTGAGATCCAGGGCATGAGCATTGAACAGAACGAGAAGTGGACTTTGTCGGAAGACGGCAAGACGCTCACTTCCGATGGCAACATCAAAGCACCGCAAGGCGAGGTGGCCCTCAAGCTTGTATTGGAGAAGAAGTAGCGCAGAGAATCCGCGCGGCTAATCTTCAGGAAAAATCGGAAGGCTCGGCGGAGGCGATTCTTTTTCAGGGTCCGGCTGGTCTCCGGGGCCGCTTTGTACAAAAACCACTTCCCAGGTCGACACGCCTTGGACGAAAGAGTCGAGCGCGCTCCCCGATCAGTGAATCAGTTTCGCCGAAACCGAGCCCGACAAATTGCGGATAGTACGGCAGCCCACCGGGCGTCTCGGCATCACGCAGAAGTGCACGCGCCTGCTGCCAGGAGGCCGGATCGTGCAGGTCCGAGGCGTAGCTGATCCAGATCCCTTCCTGCGGCCAGCCTTTCTCGCAGCAGGTGTGATTGAGCAGCATGACGTACTGCTGCAGGAATGTGTTCCAGTGGACGGCCGGACCCCAGAATGAGTCAGTATCTTCGCGCTGCCAGGCGGTTCGTGCGGCGAAGACAGGCGTCATTTTGCCGCCGATTCCGGGCTCGTTCCACTCCCCCCGGTAATACTTGTAAACGCTGCCGGCGGGATTGAACCGGTCGTCGAACGCGAGGCGAGCGGTCACGATCCCCTGGGACGAGACATCGCCGGCATAATTCGTGAAGAAGAAATAGAAATGCTTTCCTTCCTTGTCCAGAATTACTGAAAAATCGCCATGCCCCCCGGCAAAGTAGCCGTTCTGCGCGTCGCAATCGAGCGGGTCGCCGGATTCAAGCACGATACCGAGGTCTATGACGGTTTGGCCGCCGTCATAGGAGACGACCGCCCCGATCTTCGGCGCGGAGAGTCCGTTGCCTCCACAGAGTCCGCCAGGCTCATGGTGGTACCAGGCGAACAACGTGCCGTTGGGATCTCTCCAGGCCGATTCGATCCAGAGTGGGAAATGCCGCTGCAAGCTGACGTCGACCTTCTGGCTCACCCATGGGCCATCGAGATCTTCTCCGACGCTGACCATCGCGGGATCGCCAATGGACGAGAACAAATGCATCCCCGTCTCACTCCAAAAAGAGGGACTGTTGCCGTCTATGCGAGTGGGATAGGTCAGCTTCGGGGCTTCGCGGAGCTGCAGGCTTTGTCCGAACAGAGTTATTCCGCAGATCAAAAGCCAACAAGCACCCAGAGTCCTCATTCTTTGTGTTTGGACGCTGCGGCGAAATTGCGGGGTTACATCTCGCTCTATTCATAGGGGCCATCTTGCGATAGCCACGGGATGGCGCACCGCCCAGTTGACGGCATCGAAATTGCTCAATGTCTCTTGTGATCTTTGTTACGTTGCTTGTCCTGATTTTCAGTTCCTCTTTGTTCAGCCAGCCGATTGCAATGAGTACGACCTATGACGGGGAGATCCTGTATTTCTCTATCTCCTCGCCGAGGCGTGGCGTTAGCGAACCGCAGCAGGGTCGAATTTACACATTCTCACGCGATGGGCTCTCGCTCTTCGCCGAACGCGAGCGCGAGATCCTTCTCAATCCACCAGCAGAGCCGCAGGTGACCAACTACTATTGGTTCACCGCGGCGGAGGCGGCGGGCGACGGTCGTACACTCGCCGTTACTGCCGAGAGACGATGCCTCTCCGGCCGGAACTGTGTCGGGGTCTCACTGACGGAAACCAGCATTACCGGCGCTGCCGTAATGACCGTGCAGGGCCGGGTCAAGTTCAGCCCCAATGGGCGGTGGATGCTGCGCTTCAGGGAGCCCTCAATTGGCGCCGCCGAAGGTGGTTTGGTCAATCTCGATACCGGCAAACAAATGCCTCTATCGTCGCCTCCTCGGACGTCCATCCAGGAACGCCGCTGGCCAACGACGGTTCGGTGGTCACGATAGTGAATGGTTTCCTGAGGCTCTTGCGGCCCGGCGCAGCGGGACCAATTGATCTCACTCACCTGCTGACCGAAGAAGCCTTTACGCCGGCCATTGACGCCGAGGCACGCTTCGTCGTTTTCGCCTCGAAGTGGGACTATCCACACCACGCTTATTCCCGACTCCGCGTGGTGAACCTGTCTTCCAGGAACATCGAGACACTGATCGAGGGTTTCGCCGACTTTTATCAACCCTTACTGAGCCACGACGGCCGCCGTGTCCTGTTTCTGAGCAACAGCCGTTTCGACGAATCATGGCAACCCGGCCCGCCTCAGGCCCATGTGATCGGCATCGATGGAGCCGGTCGCCGCGCGCTTACGAGCGAGCCCACTGGGATCGCCTCAGCGATACTTTCAGGCGACGGCCGAGTAGTCTATGCTCTCGCCAAGTCGGGGAGGCTGCTGCGCATCGATGTGGAGTCGGGAGGGCAGACCGAACTGCTTCCGCCGTCAATCCAGGTGATTAGCATCACCAGCGCCGTCGCGGGCAGTCGAGTTGAGATGGAGACCTCCGCTGAGAACGTGAGAGCAACGCTCGACGGCCAGCGGCTGCAACTGGAAAGTGTCTCGCCCGGCTCCTTTCACTTCTTCATGCCTTTCGACCTGGCAGGGAAGGACGTTCACATGCAGGTGGAATCCGATTTGCCGGAAGGGCCCTTTGAGCAGGTTCTCTTTGACAAGGACTTGAGCGTCATCCCGATCATCGGGCCGAGAGTCTACGACCTCCCTATCGAGTACGGTGGCCGGGGCGCATACGGTATGCGTTTTTCGCTTGCCTACGACGATCCATTTGCGACGCTCATTACCCCGGACACTCCGGCCTGGTTAGGGTCGGTGGTTCACGTTCTGGCCACCGGACTTGGTCCAATTGACCCTGCCAACGGCCAACTGCTGGTGGAACCGGATTGCAGTTGGGCACAAACTACTGCCCTGGTCCCTATCCGCCCACTTTATGTCGGCGCTCTCGATGGCTCCCCAGGCGTCTACCGGCTGAGCTTCCGACTCCCCGACAGCCTGCCGCCCAAGATGACATACGAGGGAGCGCTTCAGATCGGTTGCCGCTTACAGCCTTCGTTCCTCTCCCCTCTGGTGATGCTCGTCGCGATCCGGCGTTAGTCTCGCGATCCGGGCTTGGCGCGCTATCATTTCTGAATCATGACAGCGCCGGCCAGAGGGCTGAATTCGTTTGAACGGCCCGTCCACCAGTTTCGCTATTACGACCTGTGCGTCATCGTGTTCGTCGTGGTGCTGCTGATCTCCAATCTGATCGGCCCCAAGATCGTCGCGGTCGGGGCATTCCGCATCTCGGGCGCTCAGCTCCTGTTCCCCATCACGTACATTTTCGGCGACATCTTTACGGAGGTGTACGGTTACGCCGGATCCCGCACGGGCCATCTGGCTTGGCTTTCTGGGCTCCGCGTTGATGGCCGTGATGGGCATCGTGGTCGTGGCGCTGCCGGCAGCGCCTGATTTCAAGGACCAGGCGGCGTTCGCCACAGTATTCGGTTTTGTCCCGCGGATGGTTGCCGCGAGCCTGGCGGCTTATTGGGCCGGGGAGTTCGCGAATTCGTATGTGATGGCCAGGATGAAGGTCCTATCGAAGGGCCGCGCTCTCTGGATGCGGACCATCGGTTCCACCGCCGTTGGCCAGCTTGTCGACTCAATCGTCATCATGGTGCTGGCGTTCGCCGGCAAGGAGAGCTGGTCGACGATCGGCAACCTGATCATTTCAGGCTACTTAGGGAAAGTAGCGTATGAAGCCCTGATGACCCCAGTCACCTATGCGGCAGTCAATTCCCTGAAGCGCGCCGAGGGAGTGGATGTCTACGATGTGGACACTAATTTCAGTCCGTTCGCTTCCGGAACAGAAGGTGAAAGATTTGTTCCCGTGGGAGAAACGCAACCTGGCACTCAAGTAGTGCGTCAACCCTCTTGATGGAGTGCGTTACACTATTGGTGTCATCTCCTGGGATGCGGATGGCGGTGCCATGTCCATGATGCTCAAAGCTCAAGTCTCAGTCCTTCTCGCCTCGTTTCTGATCGCCCCGGTCATGCCGCTGGCGGCGCAGAAGAAGCAGGATCAAGGGTCACGCGAAACCGTCGCCAAGCCGATGAGCGAAAGAGAGAAGCGGAAGCGCGAAGAGAAGCTCCGCAAAGAGCTCGAGACTCCCTACCGCAAGTGGCTGAACGAGGACGTGCTCTACATCATCACCGACGAAGAGCGCACCGCCTTCAAGCGCCTCGCCACCGACGAAGAGCGCGAGCAGTTCATCGAGCAGTTCTGGCTGCGCCGCGACCCCACGCCGGACTCGCAGGAGAACGAGTACAAGGAAGAGCACTACCGCCGCATCGCCTACGCCAACGAGCGGTATGCCTCCGGCATTCCCGGCTGGAAGACCGACCGCGGCCGCATCTACATCACCTTCGGCCCGCCGGACGAAATCGAGTCGCACCCCTCCGGCGGCACCTACGAGCGGCCCTATGAAGAAGGCGGCGGCACCACCTCCACCTTCCCGTTCGAGAAGTGGCGCTACCGCTAGATCGAGGGCATCGGCACCGGCACCGACATCATCATCGAATTCGTCGATCCGACCATGACCGGCGAGTACCGCATGACCATGGACCCGTCCGAAAAGGACGCCCTGCTGATGGTGCCCGGCGCCGGCCTCACCATGATGGAGCAGATGGGCCTGGCCGACAAGGCCGACCGCTTCAACCGCACCGACGGCACGCGCCTCGGCACCGGCAATCAGCCGCTGCCGGCGCGCATGAACCAGTTCGAGCGCCTGGAGCAGTACGCCAAGCTGCAGAAGGCCCCCACGATCAAGTTCAAGGACCTGGAAGCGCAGGTCAACTCGCGCATCATCTTCAACCTGCTGCCCATGCAGGTGCGCGCCGACTTCTTCCCCGCCACTTCATCCACCGTGCTGACCAACATCACGCTGCAGTTCGACAGCAAGGACCTGCAGTTCAAGCAGGACGGCGTCTCCAAGGCGGTCGTCAACATCTACGCGCGCATCACCTCGATGGCGCGCCGCGTGGTCAACGTGTTCGAGGACGTGGTCACGATCGAGGTGCCCGCGGAATTGCTGCAGCAGGCCTCCGCCGGCGTCTCCATCTACCAGAAGTCCATTCCGCTGCCCCCCGGCATGTACCGGCTGAACGTGGTCGCCAAGGACATCGTCGGCGGCAACATGAACAACTACGAGATGGCGCTGAACGTGCCGCGCATGGAAGAAGACAAGCTGTTTGCCATCCAGCCTGATCCTGGCCGACCTGATCGAGAAGGTCCCCACCCGGAGCATCGGCACCGGCCAGTTCGTCATCGGCACCTCCAAGGTCCGGCCGCGCGTGGGCGAAGGCTTCAAGCAGGACGAGAAGATGGGCATCTACATGAAGCTCTACAACTTCCAGCCGGACGAGAAGACCAGCAAGCCGCAGGGCCGAATCGACTACGAAATCGTGAAGACCTCGGACCAATCCAAGGTGCTCGAATTCAGCGAAGACCTTGCGGGACTGGAAGGTTCGGCCTCGCAGTTGACCATTGAGAAGCTTCTGCCGCTGCAGAACATGGCGCCGGGTCAATACACTCTGCGCCTGAAGATAACCGACAACCTGAAGAATAAGACGTTGACGCAATCGGCCCAGTTCTCCATCAGCTAGAATGAGGGCTGGGTTTCGGGAGGGTCCCACTCGCCGATGATCCGGAGCGTGCGAATCGCCTTGCTGGTCGCATTGACGGGCGCTTTTCTACCGGTGTATCCGGTGGAATTCACGATGCTGGGCTCCATCGCCGGAGTGGTGCGAAGCCGCGGCACGACGCAGATGGGCGCCAGCGTTCTGCTGCTCAACCGCAACGACCGGGTCATCCTACGGTCGCTCACCGACGGCGATGGCCGCTTCCGCTTCCCCTCCCTGCCGCCGGACCAGTACTCCGTTCGGGTAATGCTGAGTTCATTCATCCCGGCGGGGCGCAATCTGATCAGCGTGCGTCCCGGAGTGGAGAGCTTCCTCAACATTCAGCTCGCGAACCTGTTCAGCTCGATCGAGTTGGTGTACCTGACGGCGCCGCAGGCTTCGATGCTCACAGAGGAGTGGAAATGGACGCTGCGGTCGGCCAATGAGATCCGTCCCGTCCTTCGTCTCCTGCCGGAGGTGAAAGCCACCGCAGGGAACCGCCCATCCCGATGGTCGCCTGGACCGACGCGCGGGATGGTCGCGGTGTCGGCTGGTGAAGGCAGCTCTCTCACTCCGCTGGGAATGGCTCCTGACCTCGGCACGGCCTTCGCCGTGGCCACCTCCGTATTCGGTTCTCGCGAACTCACAGTCAGCGGCAATCTCGGCTACGATTCTCAGGCGGGCACGCCGACGGCGGGGTTCAGCACGCGGCTTGCGGCGGGAGAATCCTCGGTCGCGCCGGATGTGGAGTTGACGGTCCGGCAAGCTTCCGTGAGGCAGGTCTCTGGAAATTCCCTGCTGACAGGAACCGGCGAGGCGCCTGTCCTGCGGACGATGTCCGTCAAGCTGGCCGACAAGACTGCGATCACGCGACGAAATCTCGATCGAATACGGGGCACTATTGGAAGCCGTCGCCTATATTGACCGAATCAGCCAGTTCAGTCCTTTCGCCCGACTGAGCTATGACCTTGGCGAAACTGGTGTTTTCCAGGTTGCCTACTCACGCGGAGCGCCCGCGGCCGACCTTATGTTCCCTGCCACAGACGGCGCGCAGGATCAGCTCAGATCACTGGCAATGTTTCCCCGGCTCTCGCTTTCCTCCGGAAGCACCCGGCTCCAGCGCAACGAGACTGTGGAGGTTGGCTTCAGGAGAAACCAGGGCGCATGGACCTATTCCACCAGTGGTTATGTGGAGAGGGTTCGCGACGCGGCGATGAGTGCGGCATCTCCGGCGGGCTTCTACTCTCCATCCGAATTGCTGCCCGACATCGCATCGAATGCATCGATCTTCAACGCCGGCTCGTACGAGGCATACGGCTATGCCGCGGGAGTGGACCGCAAACTCTTCGATGGCTGGACCGTGGGATTGGCCGCGGGTTCATCGGGCATGCTCGCGGCGATCGACTCGCACATTGATAGCAACGACGCTTCCGAATTACGATCGAATCTTCAGGCCACACAGCGCCTCTGGGCCAGTGCGCGAGCCAATGGCGCGATTCGGGCGACCGGCACTCGTTTGGGTGCGAGCTACCTCTGGACCCCAAGCGGGACGCTAGGCCCAGCCCATGCGTGGCTGACGCTTCGCAACCAGCCGTTGATCGGGTTGAACGTCCAGATCCGCCAACCCGTCCCCACCGGCGGCATGCCGGGCCGCCTCGAGATGACGGCTGAAGTCCGCAATCTGCTTGCACAAGGGTACGTGCCAGTCGCGACGCCGGACGGACGGCAGATCTGGCTTGTCCAATTCCCGCGCGCACTCCGCGGTGGATTGAGCTTTACTTTCTAGGCAGTTCCGGCCAGTGTCCGTTCAGTACGGCGGTGACAACGGGTCAACGTTCATCTCTTTCCGCATACGGCTGCGAATCTCACTTCTTCTCCTCTTACTCAAGTTGTGGCCTGATCGAGCGGGGCACGGCGGGGGTGATCTCGATGCGATGACTTTTTTTGCTGACCTAAATTAGCTGTCTTTTCAATAGATTGCGAAGATCGAGGCAAAAATCGCTTGCGGCGCTTCAGAGAGTGTTGCGCGGAGAGGGAGTTCGCTCCGTATGAACCTGCCACTGAAACCGCTGCATCAACCCGCCGACAACCCCGCCGGCTTCCCGACCAGAAGCCACCGACCCCGCCCCCGGCGAACTCCCTTCGACAGATTCCAAGACGAGTTTAGTAAGTCCTTGTGAGCGCGGTGAGGACCCTGGACCCGGAGGCTTTGGGCAGCTTTCGGGTCCGGGGGTGGACTCCCGTCGCCGAGTGAGACTGCGAGATTGACGATCTATGTGAGCGCGGTGAGGACCCTGGACCCGGAGGCTTTGGGCAGCTTTCGGGTCCGGGGTGGACTCCCGTCGCCGAGTGAGACTGCGAGATTGACGATCTGTGTGAGCGCGGTGAGGACCCTGGACCCGGAGGCTTTGGGCAGCTTTCGGGTCCGGGGGTGGACTCCCGTCGCCGAGTGAGACTGCGAGATTGACGATCTGTGTGAGCGCGGTGAGGACCCTGGACCCGGAGGCTTTGGGCAGCTTTCGGGTCCGGGGGTGGACCCCGTCGCCGAGTGAGACTGCGAGATTGACGATCTGTGTGCGCGGTGAGGACCCTGGACCCGGAGGCTTGGCGCTTTCGGGTCCGGGGTGGACTCCCGTCGCCGAGTGAGACTGCGAGATTGACGATCTGTGTGAGCGCGGTGAGGACCCTGGACCCGGAGGCTTTGGGCAGCTTTCGGGTCCAGGGGTGGACTCCCGTCGCCGAGTGAGACTGCGAGATTGACGATCTGTGTGAGCGCGGTGAGGACCCTGGACCCGGAGGCTTTGGGCAGCTTTCGGGTCCGGGGGTGGACTCCCGGCTCTCAAACGGACGGTGATCTACCGGCGACCTGCAATTTGAACCAGGCGAGGAGCAGCATGGACCCCTGCCTCGCCAAGCGCGGTCTGCTCAAGACTGTGCAGCCCTTCGCTGATGGTGTCAATCCCTTGAGCTTGCTCGGTGGTCGCCGTGGCGATGTTGCCGAGCAGGTCGTCCACTTCATTGGATCGCCGCTCAATCTCACCCATCGATTCACCCGCCAATCCAGCCAGCGACGCACCCTGTCGAACGGCCTCGGCAGACTGTGCGATCAGGTCGGTGGTCTCCTTGGAGGCCTCGCTGACACGGCCGGAGAGGCTGCGAACTTCCTCGGCCACCACGGCGAAGCCTGATCCAGCGGTGCCGGCGCGTGCCGCCTCGACGGCCGCATTGAGCGCCAGGATGTTGGTCTGGAATGCGATCTCGTCGATCACTTTGTTGATCCGGAGGATTTTAGTGCTGGATGCACCGATCGCCTTCATCGCGTCGGATAGTGCGCGCATGCGCTGACTGCCTTCCTCAAGGTTTTTGCGGCTGCCGCGCGAGAGCGAGGTGGCCTTGGCGGCGTTCTCGGCATTCGCCCTGGTCTGTGCGCCGACCTCGGTCATGCTGCTGGAGATCTCTTCCAATGCGCTGGCCACCCGTTCGTGCATCGTCTGAACGACGTATCGGGCATGCATGTCGGTCACAATCTCAACGTGGCCGATTCTCTTTCCCTGATGATCGAGGATGTAGTTGGTGTCCACCTGCATCATTCTCTGCGACCCGTCCGGCATTCGCTGCATGTATTCAGTTTGCGGGTGTCCCGCGCGCAGACTGCCGACCCCGCACTTATCCGTGCCGCAGATGTCAGCCTGCCACTCCGAACAATGATGACCGCGGATCTGTTCGTTGGTTTTCTTCAGCAGCGCTTCCGTGGTTTTGTTCACATAAACCCATTTCATATTGAGATCGGTCACCGTGAGCGGTTGCGGAACAGCGTCCAGCGTTCCCTCCAGCCACAGGATCCGCTCGTCGAGCCGGATCGCGTGACGCGTTAGCAGAATCGATCCGACAAGCGATGCTGCGATGAGCGCAAGCGCCACCCACTTTGCGCCCAACAGAACGGGGAACGCCGTGATGACCATGCCAATTGCTGCGACTGAGTATCTGACCCTTGGATTGAGAAGTGGGTTCGACATGAAGCCTCCTGACAGCACTCATCGGCGGGGTGTCGACGAACTTTGAGGAAACCCGACTAAGACACTACGGTGTCTTCAGCGCGAAGGTGGGCGAACTCATTCATCAGAGCAAACGTCTGGCGGAGGCTTTCCACGCTCTCCCCCAACTGGGAGATCATGGCGGCGTCCAGATTCCCCAAGGGCCTCGCGGCCGCAAGGTGAGGCACCTTGGCGGGATCGATCCCCATGAGTCTGCAACATGTGGCATCGGCGGCGAGGGGATCGTCGGCAAAAACCAGCGAGCCCAAATGGCGGGACGGACCGTGCAGGGGACCGTTGCCTTCCATGGCTTCGATGCCGTCGGCAATCACATAGTGGACGGGGATCGAAGCGGCCAGTTCGACAATCGAGTTGTCGATTCCCTCCCAGTGCAGAACGTTCTTCGGCCAGCCGTACACCGAACCGGGCACTACACCGAAGAGATTTTTGAGGCTCAAGGTCACCCCTGCCCAGTGATGTGTCTTCACCTTGGGCATCGAGATGACCACATCGGCCGCGCGAAGGGCGCGAGGGAGCCAGAGCCTGTTGAGGCTTGTCATGGACGTGGCCGTGGCGGAGGATATCACTTCGTCGAAGTTGAGGTCCAGGAACTGCGTCCCGCCTACCGAGTGGAGCATGTCGCCCAAGCCACACTCCTCCAGAAGGAGTTGAGTGTCCCGAACATGGCCAGGACCTTCAGCGACGATTACCGAGGCCGCGCCCAGACGATGAAGGGCCTCGATCGCCGAGCCGACAACCATGGGATGCGTGTTGATGCAAGCCGAAGGGGCGTACTCGACGAGGTTGGGCTTCAAGAGGACGGACTTGCCGAAAACGTTGGCGCCAATCAGGCGCAGGCCGTCCTCCACGGCCCGCGGGGCAGCATCATAGGAGTCGCAGCTCAGAACCGCGACTCGCGAGGTCTCCCGATTTCTTTTGGGAACACCTGGGGCCGAGACCGCCCGCGCCATGGCAGCCGCTGCTGCCGCAAGAACAGCCCCGCCAAGCGCGAAACGCCGCTTCATCGCCGGCCCTCGCGGAAGGAATATGGGGTCTCCTCCAACGCCAGCGCGGTGAGCGCGAGCACAGCCGTGGGAACCGTCTCGAGCTTGCGGCTCACGACATTCTCCAGCCTGTCCCGCAGCATGCTTGACCGGGGATCGTCATAGGAGGACAAGGCCATCACTGCCCAGGCGAGCGAATAGGGTGAACTGGATGCAGTGAGCCTGGTGCCGAGATAGGAGATGGCCTGGGTCACCTGTGGTGCGCCGTTGGAGGCGCAATCGCGCAATGCAAGCAGGGCCATCGCGGTGAAATCGGGGTGAGGATCGAGGTTATGACCGAACACGACAGAATTCCCCACGTTCCATCCGCCGTTCACGCAAGAGCGGTCCAAGAGCATCTCTTCGGCATTGCCCACGCGGGGGCTGGACCGCTGCCAGGTTCTGTGAGCCAGAATGACCATCGAGGTCGGTGCGACCCAACTGATGGTGCCCTGTACCCAGGGCCAGCCGAGCTTGTCGGGATCCCAGCGGTTTTGTGCCTGGAGCCGCTTGAACTTCCATCGGTAGAGCCAGTTTGCTTCCCTTGGGCGCACGTTTCCAAGCCAGTTGAAGGCTTTGCCCGCGGAACTGCGTCCGGCGGCCGGGTCCCCGGCCAGGGCATGCAGAACCAAGCCGGTGGTGAATGCATTGGGCCAAGCCACGTTGCCGGCATTGCTCCAACCACCGCAGGAGAGTTGGGTGTTTGACAGCTCAACGAATGAAGGCCGGTGGCTCCTGCGGGCGAGCAGGCTCAGCGCGAGTTCTTCCACCGTTCGGGGAGACCTTCGGTTCAGTTCTTCGACTACGGCGTAATGGGCGTTCATCGTCTGAGCCTTCGTTCATCTATCGGGTCTTCCGGCCAGCGTCTTTAGTTGGAATGTCTTGCGAGAAGCGGCCGATATGGTGTGGCCAAACAGGAAGAACCGGGTGAAGCATGAGCGCCTCACCCGGCTCGAGTTCGAAAAATTGACTAACTGTTGGGTACGTATTAGGAAGCCGCGCCCTGCGATGCGGACTCCGACAGAACGGTGTTGACCTTGGTGAAAATCGTCTTGATGCTGGCGGCAACACCAGGGACGATCGCGCCGGCGGCAACCGCGACGAAACCGGCCATCAGAGCGTATTCAATCAGGTCCTGGCCACGGGTGTCCCTCAGGATCCGCAGTTTCCAAATCAGTGTGTTGAGCTTCTTCATTCTGTTATTTCTCCTCTCCCTTGCAACTGCTTGTCGTTGCTAGTTCAACCGTAACAGTACTGATCGGCTACACAAATCAAGCGAATGCCTAAGATGACCTACTGGAAAACCTGAGATCAAACTCTAGTGGAACGTAGACACTCGGGATGACGAACTTGAGCTAAGTAACTGTACGGGAAGGAGTTATTCTGCCACTCAGCTTCCCAGCCGAGTGAATCGAAGGTCCTAGGGCATGGCCATGTCCAATTGAGCTGCAACCTTTGAAGGCTTGGCGACCATAATGCTGAGAATTCGATGTGGATGGCAATGGGCGCGGTGAGGGACCCACGGGAAGAAAGCTCAACACAAAACAAGAACCGGGTGGAGCATGATGCTCCACCCGGTACGGTTCGAAAGGTTGACCAACTGCTGGGTGCGGCTTAGGAAGCCGCGCCCTGCGATGCGGACTCCGACAGAACGGTGTTGACCTTGGTGAAAATCGTCTTGATGCTATCGGCAACACCCGGGACGATCGCGCCGGCGGCAACCGCGACGAAACCGGCCATGAGGGCGTATTCAATCAAGTCCTGCCCACGGGTGTCCTTCAGGATACGCAGTTTCAAAATCAGTGTGTTGAGCTTCTTCATTTCTGTCTTTTTCTCCTCTTCCCCTGCAACTACTCGTCGTTGCTGCTTCAACCGTAACAGTACTGATCGGCTACATAAATCAATCAAAGCTCTAAGATGACCTTCTGGAAAACCTGAGATCAGGCTCTGGCGGCAAATAGAAACCCGCTGGATGGAATCGGTCTATGTAACAGTATCCACAGGAGTTCTGTGGTCCCTGTATTTTGGCGACAGTTGAATCGAACGCCTTACGGTCTGGGAATATTCAACTCTGGCCGCGACCTTCGAGAGTGTCTCGACCGCCTGATCGAGGAGGAGCCTGGAATGGGCGGCGGTCACGATGGTGCGGATGCGGGCTTTTCCCTTTGGCACGGTCGGGAAGCCGATGCCGGTTGCCCACAGGCCGGCCTCGAACAAAGCAGCGGAGAACTCGTGGGCCAGCCTGGCTTCGCCGACGAATATGGGGGTGATGGGCGTTTCGCTCACGCCGGTGTCGAATCCCTGCGCGCGGAGGGCGTCCTTGAAATAGCGAGTGTTGTCCCAGAGGCGGGCGACACGTTCGGGCTCCTGTTCGAGCAACTCGAAGGCGGCCAGACAGGCGGCGGTCACAGCCGGGGGATGCGACGTGGAGAACAGGAATGGCCGGGCGCGGTGATAGAGGTACTCGATGAAATCGCGAGAACCGCAGACGTAGCCGCCGAGCGCTCCGATGGCTTTGGACAGCGTGCCGACCTGAATATCGACGCGCCCATGCAGCCCGAAGTGATCGACTGTCCCGCGGCCGTGGCTGCCCAGCACGCCGGAGCTATGCGCGTCGTCGATCATCATGATGGCGCCGTGGCGTTCGGCCGCTTCGACCAGTGCGGGCAGAGGGCCGATGTCGCCGTCCATGGAAAAGACGCCGTCGGTGATCAGCAGCTTGTGCCCGGGAGAAGAGTCGAGACCGGAGAGGATCTCTTCGGCGTGGGCCGAGTCTTTGTGGCGGAAGACATGGATCTTCGCCCGGGAGAGCCGGCAGCCGTCGATGATGGAGGCGTGGTTGAGCTCGTCGCTGATGATGTGGTCATCGGGAGTGAGGATAGAGCTGACTGTGCCGGCGTTGGCCGTGAAACCGCTCTGGAAGACAACCGCGGCTTCAGTGTGTTTGAAGGCCGCGATCCTGCGCTCCAACTGCATGTGAATATCGAGAGTGCCGGTGATGGTGCGCACGGCGCCAGTGCCTGCTCCATAGCGGCGCACGGCTTCAATGGCGGCCTCCTTCAGCTTCGGGTGGTTTGCCAGGCCCAGGTAGTTATTGGAAGCGAGGTTGATCACCTCGCGTCCGTCGGCCCGGCAGACAGGCTCACAAGCGCTTTCGAGTTCCCGAAGCCTGAAATAACCGCCGGCCTCTTTGATGTTGGCAAGTTCCGCGGAAATGTATCCTAGCGCGCCTGGCATGGCATCAGTCCTCCACAAGTGCCAAGTATATCGTCGCCCCCCGGCCCCTGATATTCTTAAGCTCGATGCGTTCAATTGGATTGGCTCTCTTCCTCCTTGTTATTCCCTCGGCAGCTCAGGAGACGGCGCTCGACCGGTATGTGAAGCAGCCGGATCCGGCCTACAAATGGTCGCTTGTCTCGACGATCCCCGGGAAAGGGATGACGACCTACGTCCTGGATGTCACAAGCCAGAACTGGCTGACGGCGGCGGAAGTCGACAGGACGGAATGGAAGCACTGGGTGGTTGTGCACAAGCCGGATACGCTTTCAACGGACGCCGCCCTGCTGTTGATCGAAGGCGGCAGCAACCAGAGCAAGCCTCCCGAGAAGCCGGATGCGTTTCTGTCCATGGTGGCCACGAAAACGCAGACGGTGGCGGTGCAGTTGCGCATGGTTCCCAACCAGGCGCTGAGTTTCTATGGCGAATCGCGCAGGCGCACCGAAGACTCGATCATCGCCTTCAACTGGCAACGATACCTGGAGACCGGCGACGACCGCTGGCCGACGCGGCTGCCGATGACCAAGGCCGCGGTGAAGGCGATGGACGCGGTGCAGGAGTTCCTGGCCAGCGAGGCTGGGGGGCGAGCCAAGGTTGCGCGCTGGGTGGTCACCGGCGGAAGCAAGCGCGGCTGGACGACATGGACAACCGCGATCGTCGACAAGCGCGTGATCGCCATCGCGCCCGCGGTGATCGACATGCTGAACATGGAGGCTTCGTTCAACCATCACTGGCGCGTCTACGGATTCTGGGCGCCGGCCATCAGCGACTACATCGAGCACGGCATCATGGACTGGTGGGGCAGCGAGCAGATGACGAACCTGATGAAGATCGTCGAGCCGTACGAATACCGCGACCGCTTGACCATTCCGAAGATGATCATCAATTCGGCCGGCGACCAGTTTTTCCTGCCGGACAGCTGGCAGTTCTACTTCAAGGATCTGAAGGGCGAGAAGTACTTGCGGTATGTGCCGAACACGGACCACGGCGTGACGCGCCGGTCGGACGCGGCTTTCACGATTCTGGCCTTCTACGAGTCGATCGTGCGCGGCTGGAAGAGGCCGGAGTTCGATTGGGAAGTGACCAAGGAAGGCAAGACGATCATCGCCTGCAAAGACAAGCCCGCGGCGGTGAAGGTATGGAGCGCGGTCAACCCCGAGGCTCGCGATTTCCGTCTGGACAAGATCGGGCCGGCGTACAAATCAGTGGACGTCGCGCTCAGCCAGGACGGGCGGTATGAGATCGCGCCGCAAAAGCCCGACAAGGGTTTCATGGCCTATTTTGTCGAACTCACTTTCAAGACACCCGGCGGGTCGGACCTGAAGTTGACGACTGGGACCAAGGTGCTGCCGGATGTCTACCCGTTCCCGGCAAACAAGGCACAGACCCCGGCAGCTGCGAGGTTGCGGAAGTAGACACCTGGGCCCGGTTCAGGCTACAGCGCTCGTCCGATTCAGTCGATTGGAATGCCGGAGGGCAGTGGCGATTCACCTCATGGCCAAGCGCGGATGGTTTGTTCCGGCTCTGATCGGGGTCTTTGCGCTTTTTTGCACGGCTTATTCGTTGTTGTTGGGGGCGCGGGTGGCTTCGGGGGAAAACGATTTCCTCGCCTTCCACACCGGGGCAAAACTCGCCATGAGCGGGCAGCTCTACGACCTGCCCGAGCATCTCAAGGTGCATCAAGCGACAGTCGGCCGGGAATATCCGAGTCTGGCCTACATCCGATTCCCTTACTACGCCGGGCTGCTGCAGCCCCTCGGTTGGCTGCCGCTGCGCTGGGCATGGCCAATGTGGGCTATTTTCCAGGGCCTGTGCGGCTGCTGGATCCTTTGGCTGTTCGGCCGTGGGGACCGGGAGTATCTCTTCATCATGATGCTGCTTCCAGCCCTCTATACCTCGACCATGAGCGGGCAGGACACACTGTTGCTTGCGGCGATGCTGACCGGTGTGTGGATGCTTCTGGAGAAACGGATGGACGCACCGGCCGGCGCGCTACTGGCGCTGGCCCTGATTAAGCCTCATTTCGCCCTGGTATTCGCGATGGTTCTGCTTGTACGGGGCAGGTGGCGGGCGTTGAGCAGCTTCGCGGGCTCGGCCATCATCCTCTACTTCGCCAGCGCCGCGATGGCGGGTCTGGACTGGCCGGTGCATTGGATGCGTGCCCTTCAACCGATCATGGCGACGGACAAACGGCATATCATGCCCAACGCGTTGAACCTGCTTGAGGGTGTGGGCGTGCAAAGCGGTATTGCCTGGTTGGCCTTTGCAGTGCATTCTCGGCGTTTTTCTGGCCTGGTCCGCACATCGGAGCCCGGACATGGGCAAGGCCTTCGCGTGTGCGGCGATCGTGGGGATCCTGATGGCGCCCCATGCTTACATACAGGACCTGGTCCTGCTCGTGCCGGCATTCGCGTGGCTGGGATTGCCGGTCCGCTGGCAGCTTGCGCGGCTGGCCCTGATTCCAGCCACGTTGTTCTTTCCACTCCTGCTTCAACTGGGACGGCCCTATTCAATAGCCACACCGATCGGCCTGCTGGCAGCTCTATCGGTGATCAGCCTGACAGGGCTGCGGAAGCCGGAGGCGACTACCAAACCTTGAGGCGGAGGCTTCCCTGCCCTGGATTCTCGAAGGGGCCCGCACTTGGTTTCGATACGCTCCGCGCTTTGCCCAAATAGTCGGTGTTGATGACAATGGG
This sequence comes from Bryobacteraceae bacterium, assembly GCA_963714395.1. GTDB lineage: Bacteria > Acidobacteriota > Terriglobia > Bryobacterales > Bryobacteraceae > JACADU01. Next base: position 91,543 of record CAVQOO010000010.1, on the reverse strand, counting down.
CGAACCGTCGGTGTTCTCATAGGCCAATCCCGGGACTTTCGCTTTGCCCAGAAGGGCGGTGTTGACGAGCTGAGTGGCGGGCCTGGCAGCTTCCGGCCCCAGGGTCATGACGAGGTACACGCGATCGCCTTCCTCGACGATGCCGGGCTTGGGCTCAACGCCTGATAGAACCAGCGGGCTCGACTCCTTCGCATAGGGGCGGGCGCCGCCGAAGTAGACATTGCCGCCGGTGAGCAGCGGATACTCCCTCGCGTCGTAGGCGGAGAGCGAAGCGTTGCCCGCCGAGGACATTGTTGTAGAAACGATTGTCGCCGCCCGTGGTGTTGCTCAGGCCGGCAAGCGCGGTCGAGTGCGCCTGGTGGTAGGGCGTGGAGCGCCTGGGTTCCGGCCGGCTGACGATTCGGCCGGTCATCAGGTTGTGCGCGTAGGCGCCGCCCTCGGACATGTCCCGCAGGCTGACGGCGAGAGAGGAACAGGTTGTTGTCCACGAGGAACGGTCCGTGGTTGACCTCGACGAAGAGGTCGTCGGTGGTGTTGTCGTAGAGCAGGTTGCCGGTGATGCGCGTGCCCTGGGCCATCCAGTCCATCCACAGGCCGCGGCCGGCGTTGTGGATGCGGTTGTTCCTGATGACGCACGTCGATGGCGCGCGTGGAGCTTGATGCCGGCCATTTCCGCGCCGGTGAACTGCCGCTTGGCCCAGATGTTGTAGATGTGGTTGTTCGTGATCTGGCTGAAGACGGCGCCGAGGCTGCCGGCGATGCCGGTCTGCTCGCAGTTGAAGATGGTGTTGTTGCGGACGATGTGGGAGCCGATCTTCTCGCGGGACCAGCCGATCTTCGAGCGCGCGCACGATGACCTCGTTGTAGTGGATGGCGCCGTCCTTGCGCGGGATCGTTGATCCAGACGTTGTGGCCGGTCTGCGCGGTCCTTGCCGAGGGTGATGCCGGAGCACTTCGAGTCGCTGATGACGTTGTTCTCGATGATCCAGCCCTTGCTCCAGTGGGTGCCGATCAGGCCGATCTGCTCGGCGGTGGGGGCGGCCCATTGGGTGGCGGCCTGGCTCATGTGGAAGCCGCGGATGGTGATGTAGTCGCGGCCCGGCTGGTCGGGATAGAAGCAACTGTCGCGGACATTGATCTCGACCAGTTCCTGGTTGGGGTCCTTGTCGTGGAAGTTGGCGTAGATGTAAGTGTCTGGCGTCGTCGCTTTCGGCAGAACCAGGTCTAGGTGGAACCCTCGGGATCCCTGCTGTCGCGGTAGGGCTGCGGGATTGAGCACGCGCTCCAGCAGATGCGTTTCGTAGAGCGACTTGCCGTTGAGATAGACCTCGCCGGTGTGGTGAGGCCGGCCCTTGTCGGTGAACCAGTCGCCCTTGATCAGGTCCTTGTAGGGGTTGTATTTGCCGAAGAAGGAGTTCGGCAGCGTCACCTTCCACACGCCCGGCATGAACGGCTTCCAGCCGCGAACCACTTCGGAGCCTTTGATGACGGCCTTTTCGCCGGCGGCAGCCTGGTAGACGATTCGCTTGGAATCGGACGTCGCCGCCGCGCGGCGGAGTGATGCGCTCGCGATACGTGCCGTCGTGGACGGTGATGACGTCGCCGGGCTGCGCGATGCGGGCGGCGGCGGAGATGGTCTTGAAGGGCCTGGCGGGCGAGCCGTCGTTGGTGTCGCTGCCGTTGACTGAGACGTGATACTCGGCGGCGAAAGCCATTCGCCCAAGGAGCGCGAGAACGCTGAGGAGCGGGAATCTGTGCATATAACGGGCCTGATTGTCTCTTGTAGTCTACTCCTGGCTGCGTCCCTGGCCGCAGCGCAGGGAATGGGCGCATAATGGCGTGATACAGGAGTGGACAGACCCAATGAAGACAATTCTGACGATTTGCTCGTTCGGGCTTTGCGCGGCAGCCGCTCACAGCCCAACCTCCGGCCGCTCCGGTTGGTCCGCCACAGGTGGCCGAACCCAGACAGGGATACGAACAGGTGAAGGGCAACTTGTTGAAGATGGCGGAGAAGATGCCGCCGGAGAACTACGATTTCAAGCCGGTCCCGGAGATACGGTCCTTTGGTGAGTTGATGGCTCACATCGCCGATTCTCAGATGCGTACGTGTTCGACCGTGAACGGCCAGCAGAAGAGCGCCGATGCGGCTTCCAAGAAAACGAAGGACGAACTCGTAGCGGCGCTGAAGGCTGCTTTCGCCGAATGCGATACGGCCTGGGATGCCACCAACGAGGGCAATGCGTTCCAGATGATCTCGGGCGGGGGCGGGCAACGTTCGCGTGTTGGGACGCTCACGCGCAACACGGTAATACATAACAACGAGGAATACGGATACGGGGCGATTTACCTAAGATTGAAGGGGCTTGTGCCGCCGTCCTCAGAGGGCCGGCCGATGGCTGCCCCGCGCAAGTAACCCATTTACCAGGAGACGAGAGAATGCAATTGAATCAAGACGAAGCCGCCGTTGTGGGACGCTACCTGCTGTCGGAGTACGAACAGGAGATGGCGACCACCCGCAAGGTGATCGCCGCTGTCCCGGAAGGCCAGCCGGACTACGCGCCGAGCCCGAAGTGCATGCCGGCGTTAAAGTTGGCTTTCCATCTTCCTTCAGCGGACGACATGTTCCTCCGCGGCATTCTGGATGGAGCGCTCAACCCCGACCAGAAGGCGGCAGAGAGCATCAAGAGCGTGGCTGATGTGCTGGCTTGGCACGACGAGAAGATTCCCGCTCTGGTCGAGAAGGCGAAGGCCGCACCAGCCAGTGTCTGGACTCGCGAAATCGACTTCTTCGGAATGGGGAACTTCACGGGCTTGCAGATCATGTCGATCATGCTGAAGCATACGGTCCATCACCGCGGCCAGTTGAGCTCCTATCTGCGGCCCATGGGTGGAAGAGTGCCTGGTATCTACGGTCCGAGCGGGGATGACAAGTGAAGGGCTGAAGATCCTGCGGGAGGAGGTCGCCTCCAGGGCTGCGGCGATCTCCGGCTCGGCTCCTGGTTGGCCCTGTCGAAAGGGCTGTGACAACTGTTGCCGCAACCTTGCCTGCCTTCCGGAACTGATCGAAGAGGAATGGGCTTCGGTGGAAGAAGGGCTCGCCGGGCTTGATGCCGAATCCCTCGAAATTGTTGAAGCGCGGCTGATGGGCCTGCGGGACGGCGCCCGCCCTCCCCACGTGTGTCCGTTTCTGGACGAGACCAGCGGAGCGTGCCGCATCTACGCGCACAGGCCGATGGCCTGCCGCACGTATGGATTCTATGTGGAGCGCGGCGTTGGCTCGTATTGCGGCATCATCCGGGAGCGAGTTGAGAACGGCGAGTATGCAGGGGTGGTGTGGGGCAACCATGAGGCAGTCGACGCCCGCCTGGAAGGAATGGGCCCGAGAGTGGCGATGCGGGAGTGGGTTCAGCGGCGGTTTGCGATGCGGTAGTCGCCGATCTTCGGCATGCGGATGATGCGACACATCTCAAAGAGGCGGCTTCGGCCGCGCAGCCCGATCCGCTCGATCAGGGTAGTCTGATGGCCTGAGACACCGCTCATGTCCGGGTCGGGCAGGTTGGTGGTGGCGATGAGCGGCTTCCGTTCATTGCAGCGCCAGGTGATGATCGAGGTCACGGTATCCTCGACCCAACCGGAGACGCGGTGGGCGCCAAGGTCGTCCAGCAGGAGCACTCCGCACTCCTGGGCCTCTTCGAAAGCCTCACGGGCAGGCTCGCCGGACATGGGATCGTAGCTGGCGCGGATGCGCTCGAGCAGCATTTGATAGTCGACGAACCTGCCGTCGAAGCCGTTGTCGATCAGGCGCCGCAGCACGGCGACAGCCAAGTGGGTCTTGCCTGTTCCCGGCTCTCCGATGATCAGCAGGCCGGGCGGATCGGAGTTGGGGAAGTCGCGAACATAACCGGCGAGCTGAGTGTGGATCAGGCGCAGATCCGCCGAATCGCGATGACTGAAATTGTCGAAGGAATCGTCGCGATAATTGACGGGAATCCGGGCTCTGTCGAGCGTCCTGGCAGCGGACTGGGAGTCCGCACACTCGCAGCGCCTGGCAGCGGACAGACCCTGTTTTTCGACGATGACCCAACCGCTGCCGCCGCAGCTCTTGCACTGGCTCTCCACACCCCCCATGGTACTCTCAAAGGGAGTCGACCATGACCCCCGAAGCCGCCCGGGATTCACTGAAACAACGAGGGATCCGGCTGACTAAGCAGCGGCAGTTGCTGCTTGAGCTGCTGGACAAGACCGGCGCCCATCTGGACGCCGAGAGCCTCTACCAACTCGCCCACCAGCGGGATCCGAAGCTGAACCGGGTCACTGTTTACCGGACGCTGAAACTGCTCAAGGAAGGCGGGCTCGTCGATGAGCTCGACCTGATGCACTACGGCGGCGACCAGCACTACTACGAAACCCGTACCAAACAGGAGCATGCGCACATCATCTGCCTGCGTTGCGGCAGGGTGGAGGAGTTCTTTGGAGATCCATTGCAGCGCCTGCGAAGGCAGGTGGAGAGCCACTTCGGTTTCCAGATCGTCATCGCGCGCACCGAGATTGGCGGCTATTGCGCGCACTGCCAGGTTTTGCGTGCTCAGGAGATCAGCGAGGCCAGGGAGAATCAAGCCGCAAGCATGGATCTGGCGACCGTCGGAGGAGCGGCGGAAGCGGACCGGCGCAGGAAGCCTCCACGGGGCTGAATGATACACTGAAAGAAGAGATCATGAGGCGACTGATCTTTTGGGAAGTTACCCGTGGAAGTTGGCAGTACGACATTATCGTCGGCCTGATTCTTGCTTTCATCTTCCTGACTCCGCGAGAGTTCTTTAAGGATCAACCCCGCCCATTGAGCATCGTACAGATGGCGCCGGGCAGCGGCGTTCACGCTTTCTGGATCGAGCCTGCCCTGTTGGATCCGGTGGATGGACCGTCCCGGGTGTTGGTTGCATCTCAGCTCCTTATGAAACGCTACGGGAGAGCGATGCGCGTGATCCGCGTCGAGCCGGTATTCGACTCCAGCGAGACGCAACAAGGTTACATGGCGATTGTCGAACCGTGAGCCGCCACATCCTTCTCCTGATGATTCTCTGTTTGGCGTGCCCAGCCGGGGCGTCCGATCAGCAGCAGACCCTTGCACGGCTGGACCAGGCGGCGCGCGGATTCCGCGGCATGACGGCGAAGATCAAGAAGATCTCCCACACGGCGGTCATCAAGGAATCCACGGAAGAAACCGGGCGGATTACACTTTTCCGTCCTAAGCCCCGTGATTTGAAGATGTTAGCCGAGTTCACCGCACCCGAAGAAAGGGCCGTGGCGTTCGATGGCCGCAAAGTTCAAATCTATTACCCGCGGATTCTTACCGTGCAGGAGTACGACTTGGGCAGGCAGAGTTCCCTGATCGATCAGTTTCTGCTGCTTGGCTTCGGCTCCACTTCTACGGAACTTAATAAGAACTACAACATCAAATGGACAGGTGAGGAGTCCGTTAACGGCGTGAAGTGCGACCGCCTTGAGCTTACGCCCAAGAGCGATGAAGCGCTACAGCACGTTCGTCGAATCGAGATATGGGTTTCGGCGCAGGACGGCGTCACACAGCAACAGAAGGTGCATCAACCTTCGCGTGACTACGTGCTCATCACGTATAGCGACATCAAGTTAAACCCGCAGCTTGTCGATGAATCAGTCAAGTTGAAGCTGCCCAAAGGCGTTAAGAAGGAGACGCCTCAAAAATAGACAGATGAGTTCATCTCCGGCGCGTAATGCGAACCGCCTCGCCTTTCTCGATTGGACAAGGGGTTTCGCCGCCCTCATCATGCTGCAGGGTCACGTCTTCCACTCCTTTACCCGAACGGACCTGCGCAACTCCGATCCTTACATTTTGTCGCAGTTCATCGGCGGGTTGACTCCGGCCGTATTCCTCTTTCTGACCGGCGTGACGCTGGGATTCCTGATGGACTCCTCCGTGAAGAAGGGCCTGACGCCGATGGGCAGGGTGTGGCACGCCATGCGCCGCTCCGGATTCCTGCTGTCGATGGCCGTGCTTTTCCGCCTGCAGATGTGGGTGTTTTCGCTGGGCAAAAGCCCATGGACGGACATCTTCAGGGTGGACATCCTGAACTGCATGGGACTTGCCGTCATCGTGCTGGCTCCCCTGGCGGCGTTTGAGACGCGAGAGCGGGTTCGTTTCGCCCTCATCACAGGGCTGGCGATTGCGTGTGCCGCGCCGATCGTGGCGATGCAGGACTTGAGCCACATCCACCCGTATGTGCGGGCATGGTTCGTCCCCGACGCCAATTTCTTCGCATTCTTTCCCTGGGCCGCGTTTGTGGCGCTCGGCCTGAGCGCGGGCAGCGTGATTCGTCTGGTGGAAGACAAGGACATGCACCGTGTGATGCAGTGGGCGACGCTCATCGGCATGGGACTGATCTTCGGCGCACAGTACTTCTCGAACCTTCCGTTTTCACTCTATTCGAAGGTTGATTTCTGGGTTAACAGCCCGGCGCTGATTCTGATCAAGACTGGGATCATCCTGGTTCTGGCGTCGTTCGCATTCCTCTGGACCCGCCACATGAACCCGAACGGTTGGAGCTTCGTACGGCAGGTGGGCACGACATCGCTGCTCGTCTACTGGGTCCACACCGAGCTTGTCTATGGCAGTTGGTTCTGGCCCTGGAAAGAGAACCTGGGCATCGCACAGGCAGCGATCATGGCTGTGGGTATCATCGTGCTGATGGTGGGGCTCTCAGTGGCCCGTACAGGCTACAAGGGCAATCCGGGCGCAGGCGCCTGGATTAAGCGGCAGTGGGCGGCGAGACGGCTCGAAGCCGCGCCGCAACCGGCCGGCGACTAAGACATCCCCTTATGCGGATCGGGCCTCAACGCCTGGGCAAGTCCCGGCGGTCTGTACCGGTCTTTCCGCTCCTGAGTAGAGCAAATAGGGTCCGCGGGTGCCGTTAGGCAGGATGGTTTCAGGATCCGTCCTGGCCTGCATGAGTTGGCGGGGTGTGAAGCCGATAGCGCCGGCGAGGTTCGCGCCGCGAAAATCGGCTCCGAACGTGGCAGCCCCTTGAAACCGCGCACCTTCAAAGGAAGAACCTCCGAGCCGGGTCCCACGCAGTTGCGAACCGCGGAAATCTGCGCGGTTGAAGACTGACTTGGCCAGCAGAGTTCCGGAGAGGTTCGCCTGACTCCATTTAGAGCCGCTGGCGTCGCAGCGCGCGAGTTCTGTGCTCTCAACGACGGCCCGGCTGAAGATGGCCGATCTCAGACTGACGTTTGTGAGCCGGCTGAACTGAACGCGGGCGTGGTACCAAAGCGTCTCGTCGAGATTGGCGTCGAGAAAGCGGCACTCGAGCAGCACGGCGTGGTGAAAGGATGATTGAGGCAGCGCCGAGCCGGTGAATTCGCATCGAGACAGGCGGGACTCCATCCAGCGCGAACCGGGCGCGCGCGCATCGCTGAAGGTGGCTGTCTGGAAGACCGATTCACACAGATTGGCGGAGGCGAGGCTGGCATCATTCAGGACGCAGCGGATCCAGAGCGAGCGGGTCAAGTCGGCTGATGAGAGGTTGGCGAATGGAAAGCGGCATTCCTCGAACTCCGCGTTGGCCATCCGGGCCAGTTTCAGATCCGCGGCCGGCGCGGCCAGCGAGTGCAACCGGGCCCTCTCCAGCAGCGCCATCGGCGATTGCAGGCCCTCGATTTCGAAACCTTCGCACTCCAGCCGCCGCCCGCCGGGTTGGCCCTCGATCCACAACCGGTGGAGGTGAAGAGCGTTGCGCCAACTCTCCATCGGCAGCATTTGGTTCAGCGCCTCGCCGGCCGAATTGCCGGGCGTCGGGCCCCGAGTGTTCGCTCCCCAAACTGGCATCTTGTTGGCATATCGGCCGGAGGTCAGGCAGGTTTAGCCATTCGGCGCACGGGCGGGCGAAGCTGCTAGATTGGTTCCGCGCATGAACGGGTGGATTGACCATTACAGGAGCGGGCTCACCAGCCCGGCCGACGCTTTGCAGGCGGTCTCCAGCGGCAACAGGGTATTCACTCACATGGGCGCGGCGGCGCCATTGGCGCTGATCCGCGCGTTGTGCGGGCATTCAAGCCGGCTGCGAGATGTCGAGGTGCTGCACTGTATCACGCTCGGTCCCGCCCCCTATACAGAACCTCAGTACGAGGGTGTTTTTCGACACAACGCACTGTTCATCTCCGCCAACACACGCCAGGCGGTGCAGCAGGGCCGGGCGGATTATATCCCCGTGTTCCTGCACGAAATCGAGGGGCTGTTTCACAACGGCGAACTCCCGATTGACGTCGCTCTGATCCAGACGACGCCGCCGGACCGCCACGGCTGGATGAGCCTGGGACCGGGCGTCGAAATCTCGCTGACGGCGGCTAGAAAGGCGACGCGGCTGATTGTGCAGGTGAACAGGCACATGCCGCGCACGTTCGGTGACTCGGCCGTGCACGCCAGCCAGGTGCACGCCTTCGTTGAAGCCGATGAGCCGTTGCCCGAGTTCAACCAGGGCGAGGTGACCGAGGTGCACCGCGCCATTGCCGGCCACGTCGCCGAGCTGATTCCCGATCGCGCCACAATCCAGGTCGGCGTGGGCGGCATTCCGGAAGCGGTGCTGCAGAGGCTGCGCGGACATAAGGACCTCGGGGTCCATACAGAGATGTTCAGCGACGCCCTCATCGAGCTGATCGAGTGCGGAGCGGTGACCAACGCGCATAAGACGCTGCTGCCCAACAAAGCAGTAGTGAGCTTCGTGTTGGGAAGCCGGGCCTTGTACGAGTACATCGACGACAACCCGGTGTTCGAGTTCCGGCCGAACGCATTTGTGAACGACCCGTTCGTGATCGCGCGCAACGACCGGATGGTGGCCATCAACGCCGCGCTGGAGGTGGATCTCGGCGGGCAGGTCTGCTCGGACTCCATCGGGCCGATGCCATTCAGCGGCTTTCGGTGGACAGGTAGATTTCATTCGGGGCGCGGCTCGCTCCAATGGTGGAGTGCCGGTAATCGCGCTGCCATCCACGGCGAAAGGCGGGACAGTCTCCCGCATCGTGCCAACGCTGAAGACCGGCGCAGGTGTGGTGACCTCACGGGCCGATGTGCATTGGGTGGCGACCGAGCATGGCGCGGTCAACCTGCACGGGAAGAACCTGCGGCAGCGGGCTGTGCTGCTTGCCTCCATCGCCGACCCGCGATTCCGCGAAGAGCTGGAACGCGCCGCGGCAACGCTGTTCTGCCGGGATTAATTTGCTCCCTTTTCGTACTCCAATGCCGCCCTCGCCGATTGGTACTCGTAACGTGCGCCTGTATTGACGATCTGCGCATTTGTCAGGTTCAGTTGAGCCTGGCTGAGCTCGACGATGCTGCTGAGCCCGAGCTCATACCGGGCCTGGGCGAGTCTGAGGGACAACTGAGCCTGATCAAGCAGCGAGGCTGTCAACCGCAGTCTCTCGAATGCCTTTGCAGAATCGAGATAGGCCAATCTGACGTCTCGCATCACGCGATTGGTGATATCCCGGGAAGAGGCCTGCGCCTCCCGTTGTCGCGCCTCGGCTCCGGTGCGCCTCGCCTTGAACAGACCCCCGTTGAGAAAGGGCAGGTCGACATTGATCCCTCCGGCGTTCCAATGGCCCTGCAACCGGTCCCTGTGAAATGGTGCGACGCCTGTTGTGGCCACCATGGCGATGGTGGGGAACATCAGTGCGCGTTCCGCTTTCGTGAATTCCTCGGCCGCCTGTTCATCAAACCTCGCCTGCTGCAACTCGGGTCTATTCGTCAACGCCTCTCGCGCGACGCTTTCCCAGTCGGAGGGAAGAGGCTCGGGGAGCGATTCTTCGGAAAGTTCGAATTCCCTCACCTCTGCAAAGCCGAGCGCAGTGGAGAGGTCGACCATTGACGATCGCGCGTTGCTGATGGCGTTACTTTCCAGGAGTCTGGCCTCCTGCAAGTTGACCCGGGCGAAGCTTACGTCGAGTTCTGACTTGAGTTTGTTGGCGGCGAATGTCGCAGCCTGGTCGGCGACGAGCTGACGGGCCTTCACGGTTTCCTGCGCGACGCGAAGCACCGCTTGCGCTTGCAGAGCAGCGTAGTAGGCACGGTCCACGCGCAGCAGCAGGTCAGCCCTGCTCACTCGGGTTGCCGAACCCGCTGCCTTGGCCTTCAATTCCGCCGAGGCGGCCAGATGGCGAGTCCGCCCGAAGTCGGTGATCAACTGGCTGATCGCGACACCTACGCCCCAGCGGTTGAGAATGAGGGGATTGTTGATTCCACCAGCCAGAATGCGTGTATTGTCGTCTTCGGCAAGGGCGCCCGTGGTGCTGGCGAATGCCTGCGGCCACAGTCTTGAACGGATCTCAGCGGGTACCTGCGCGGCGCCTTCCTCTTGTGCGCGCGCAATCTGAAGCTGGGGGTGGGACTGGAGTGCCAGCGTCCGCGCATCTGTCAGTGTCAGCTTGGTGGCAGCGGCTGCTGGCAGAGCCATCAACAGTATGGACAAGGTGTACCGCATGTTTCTAATCATTGGGGAGAGCCCCGGCCTCAGCCGGGCCGGCGGAATGCAGGTCGTGGTTTCGGTAAAGCAAGTAGTAGCCTGCCGGGACAAGGAAAATCGTGAGACAGACCGAGAGTGAGAGTCCGCCGATGATGGCGCGCGCCAGCGGCGCGTAGGCCTCGCTGCCTGTTCCTAGCTTGAATGCCATTGGCATGAGTCCGATGATGGTGGCCAATGAGGTCATCAGAACGGGACGCAAGCGCACCCTGCACGACAACGCCACCGCCTCCCGGACATTCATCCCTTCACTGCGCAATCGACGTGTGAATTCGACAATCAGGATGCTGTTTGAGACTGCGATGCCAACCAGCATGACCACCCCCATGAGGGACATGATGTTCAGCGTCGTCCCAGTCCCGGCCAGAGTAAGCAGCACTCCAGCCAGGCCGGGCGGAACGGCGATCAGAATCAGCAATGGGTCTATGAAGGACTTGAACTGAGCCACCAGGACAAGATAGAGGAGCAGAACGGACAGGATGAGGCCGGTCGCAAAGCTTTGGAAAGATGCCCTCATCCCCAGCACGATGCCGCGAAGCGTCACGGAGATCCCCTTGGGTATCTTGCTATCTGCGACGATCCGGTCAATCTCCGAAGCTACCTTGCCCAAGTCCTCCCCCGAGGGGCGGACGTACAAGTCGATGACGCGACGAAGCTGATAGTGATCCACTTCCGTTGGCGCATTGACCTGGGTCGTCCGGCTGACCGCATCCAACCGCGTGGATCGCGCCATCCTCGCGCCCCGGATGGGAATCGCCAGCAGGTCATCCATGTCACGTATCTGCCCTTCTGCGTACTGGACAGTGAGCATGTAGTCATTTCCGTTTTTCGGATCGATCCAGTAGGTGGGAGCGATCATGGCGTTCGACGTCAGAGCCGTGATGATGTTGTTGACAACTTCTCTCTGGTCCAGTCCCAACTGGCCGGCGTGAACACGGTCGACATCGATCTGGAGGGAAGGATAGTCGAGGTCCTGGGGTATATAGGTTTCCGCGACCCCGGGACTGCGGCGAATCCTGGCAGACAATTCAGAAGCCAGTTTGTAGCAGGCGTCCAGGTTGGAGCCGCTCACCTGAACATCGATCGGAGCAGGCATTCCCATGTTGAGCACGGCGTCAACTATGCCACCTGCCTGAAAGAAGGGCTGAATCTGCGGCATGTCGGACGCAAGCCGTTTACGCAGATGTTCCATGTGCTCGTAAGTTCCAAGTTTGTGACCTTCCTTGAGGCTGACCAGCATGAACGCAGTGTGCATGCCGGAGTTTGGCGAGTAGATGGACGAGAAGCCGGTGGAAAGGCCAATATTGGACACGATCATTCCCAATTCATCAGTCCCCACCTCGTCGCGGACCACGTCTTCAACCTTTCGAATCTCCTGTTCGGACACATTGAGGCGAGTCCCGGATGGGAGCTTGATGTTGACGACGAATTGCCCCGGGTCGGTTCTGGGAAAGAACGAAAGGCCCAGAGAGGGAATCAGGACTGCAGTGGCCAGCATGGCGAGAGAGATGCCGGCCAGGGCGCGGATTGGCTGGTCCAGAACCCGGCTGACCATGCGGTCGTAGATCCGAAGGAATCCTTCGAATCGAGCGTTGAACCACTGGTTGAACCGGCTGCCGGTGTGCGGCTTCCCGCCGCCCTCCTCTAAACCAGCGCCGCCCTCGTGTGAGCGGAGAGAAATGAAACGGGCGCAGAACAGCGGAACGACGGTCATGGCAACGAGGTAAGAGGCCACCAGGGAAATCACGACCGCGAGGGCCAGCGCGGAGAAGAGAAACTTGCTCACGCCATAGAGCAGCGTCACAGGAAAGAAGACGACCGCCGTGGTGAGAGTCGAGGCCAGAACCGGGAGAGCAACCTCCTGGCCGCCCTTTTCGGCGGCCACTTCCGGCGGTTCGCCCAACTCCAGATGGCGGAAGATGTTTTCCAGGACGACGACGGAATTGTCGATGAGACGCGAGAAGGCAAGCGCGAGTCCGCCAAGCATCATGGCGTTCACCGTGCCTCCTCCGAGAGCCAGAACGAAAAACGTGGCCAGCGCGGACAGCGGGACCGAAAGGAAAACGGCCACGGTAGCCCGCATGCTTCCAAGGAAGACGAGGATCATCAATGAGGTGAGAAACAGACCAATTGCCCCTTCATGCACAAGTGTTTCGATAGCGGTCTTGACGAAGACCGATTGATCGAACACGACATGGCTGACCAACTGTTCGGGAACGTCCACCAGCCTGCCAACCACCTCCCGAATTCCATCGACAACGGCAATCGTGTTTGTATCGCCACCCTGCTTGAGCACGGGCAGGTAAACCGAACGCTGTCCGTCGACGCGCACAACATTGGTCTGGATCTGCTTGCCATCCACTGTGTAGCCGACGTCGGCGACACGGATGGGAACCAGGCCCTCCATCTTCACTGGAAGCTGATCAATCTCGTCGATTGTCTCCAATTGGCTGTTGGTGTAAATGCTGTAGTCCCGGTTGCCCACTTGGACGTCTCCTGAGGGCAGAATCAGGTTGCCAAGCGTCACTGCCCTCACAACGTCCATCAGACTCAGTTGATGGGATTCCAGTTTGTACGGATCAGTGAAAATCACGATCTGCCGCTGGGAGCCCCCGAATGGCTGAGGCACCGAAGCCCCCGGGACGCTCGCCAGTTGATTTCGAAGCTGATATTGGGCGAGATCCCGAATCGCTGTTTCCGAGAGCCCCTCCCCTTTGAAGGTCACCAGACAGACCGGCAGACTGGAAGCATCGAACTTCAGGACCACTGGCGGAAGCGTGCCTGGCGGCAGGCGTCTCAGGTTTGCCATGGCCAGATTGGAGATGGTTGTCACCGCCGAGTCAGGATTGGTCCCGGGATGAAAAGTCACCCGAATCAGGCTGACGCCGGGCAGCGATCTGGACTCGATGCGATCGATGCCGCTTCCGAGCGTGAAGAAGCGCTCGAAACGGCTGGTGATGTCGGCTTCGATCTGTTCAGGCGGCATGCCCGCGTAGAACGTCGCAACCACGACCACGGGAATGTTCATGGGCGGGAACATGTCCACCGGCATCCTGACGAGTGCGTTGAAACCCAGGACGCCGACGATGAGGCAGACGACCACGATCAGGTAGGGCGTGCGTATCGCGAACCGCGACATTATCCCACCGCCTTCTTAACTGGCTGGTCCCCTTCTTTCATCTCCTTCATGCGCACTCGTTGTCCATGCTTAAGCTGGCCGCGGCCGGCGACTACGACCATGTCGCCTTCCTTCACACCGCTCACGACTTGAACATGGGTGGGGTTTGCCAGCCCCGTCACGACTCTCCGTTTCTGTATTTCCCCGTCTCTACCAACTACCAGTACGGACTCCCCATCCGCATCGCGATCCAGAGCGGGAATGGGGATGACAACGGCCGCCGTGCTGCGAGCCACGGGCAGCCTCACTTCGGCATACATGCCGGGAATGAGGATTCGCCGGGGATTGGGCACATCGACCTCCACGCGCATCGTGCGTGTCGAAGTATCCACCTGCTCCGAACTCCGTGCAACCGTGCCCGAGAAAGTCCGCTGCAGGGAGGGTACGCTCACTTCGACCGTGGATCCTGGCTTGATTACGCCCGCCGCAGATTCCGGAACCGGCACCACCAGACGCAGCAGATCATGCTGAGATAAGCGCACCACGGGCATGGCCTGGCTCTGGGACGCGACGCCGGCCTGAATCATGGCGCCGTTGTTGGCATAGCGCCTGGTGACTACGCCATCGAATGGCGCCGTCACGCGAGCGTATTGCAGCAGAGTCTCCACTTTCTCCTTCTCCGCCTCGGCGATCTTGATCTGCTCCGTGGCGACAACAAGGGCAGACTTAGTGACCGCCAGTTGAGCATCGGCGACCTGATCCTTCGCCAGAGCGTCGTCGATCTCCTGCTGGGCTACCAGACCCGGTTGTGCTTTCGAGACATTGGCCAGCCGGCTGTAGGTCAAATGCGCAATTTGATGAGACGTCTCGGCCCGCGTAGCCTCTTCTTCCGCTCTGCGCATCTCGGCCGTACTTCGCTGTATGGCTGCCCTGGCCCGAGCCAGATCGTTCTGCATCTCCGGCATTTCGAGCACGGCGAGAGCCTGTCCTTTCCGGACCACATCGCCAACGTCTACGTTGATGCTCTGAACGTAGCCGGCGACTTTGGCCATTACCTCCACCTCCTGGAAGGGGGTCAATTCGCCGGTGAGTGTCAATTCGCGCGACATGTCCGATCGGACTGCCCGGCTGACGGCGACGGTCACTTCATCGACGCGCGCCACGGGTGCAGCCAGTGTTTCCTGATTAAGGCCGCAACTGCTCATCCAGCAGGCGGCAGCCAAAACGAAAAGGATCTCAACAGTTCTTTGGCGCATGAGGGCCTTTCTAAAGGTCTTTGACCGCAGTTCGAATCTCGTCCAGGGAAACCCGAGGAGACATGCAGAGGGAGATCAGCGCCGCCTCTTTCTGAGCCTGCTCAAGGGCGATGCGGATGACGTCTTCTATCGCCTCTGACGGCAGCGTCAACACTCCATGAGCGTCAACGTAAATCAGGTCGGCCGGAGCGATCCTCAAACCGAGAATCTCCGCCGGCCGGCCGAAGCTCACCATATGCACGTAGGCATGAGACATCGAAACGAAAGCGGAGAAGGCCGGAAAGCGCATCGACGCGAGGGCCTCCACATTCCGCACCGATCCATTCGTCACAACGCCTCGACAACCCAGGGCCTGGAGAACGTGGGCATGGACGTCGCTGAGTACAGCTCCGGTGCCCGGCTGAGTGTCAACGTCCTCGATGACAGCAACTCTCGGGTAGGGCCGGCTCTCTATGGTGGACCACCACTCCGTCAGGTCGTAATAAGTGTGATATCCGTGCATCGGCGGATCGGTCGTCCTGACACAACTGGTTACCGCATACCCCAGCACGCGAGGCGAACCCCCGGTCACGCACCGAAGGCCGGGGCGAGTGAATCCCTCATTCTTCAGCCGTACGCCCAGACGTTCGATGGCGTTGGCCAGCTTGCAGGTGTCGAAACGCAGGATTGCCTGGCGCTGCTCGACTGTCAGGACCCTTGTCTGGTTCGGTGCCACAAAACGATGATATGAGCTGTCGTCCGGCGGCTTCTATCCGGTCCGAATGCCATTTATCAGCCTTCACCAGCCTGGAAGGCCGCTCGAAATCACGCCTTGCAGGTGGTTTTTTACAGCCTTGACCTGATGGTGGATTCCGGGAAACCCAAGCTAGGCTCGGGGTGAAGGTCCGACTGCTGAATGACACCGCAAGTACTAGTCCTTTCAAGAGATCATTCGCGGACGAGGTGTTTCATCCAGTGTGTGCAGGAATTGCGCCTCGGCGCACGCGCAACCGCCTCACTGAGCGAGGTCCACAGGCTCTGTACCATTGCGGGAACTGTCCTGCTGTTTGATGCCGACTTCTTTGACTCGCCAGCCCGGGAGGTCTTCGACGTATCCACCGCCCTGAGCCTGCCCGTCATCGTGATCGTGAGCAGATTCGACACGAGCAAGTGGATCAATCTGATCAAGAGGGGCGCCAGTGAGGTGCTGCGGGACCCTGTCTCGGCACAGGACCTGCAAACTTCAATCTTCCGCGTGCTGCCGCAACTACAATGGAAGCTGGCTGGGAAGAGCACCGGCTGGCTCGGACGCACCTTAAGAGCCGGCAAGGCGCTTCTCGGCATATGAACCGCGAATGGACGGCCACGGATGAACCAACCGTCCACCAGCCTGAAGAGATGACGATGAATACGCCGTGGGAAAGGCCGGTTCGCCTCGGAGCCAAGATCGTCCTGGCAATCGGTTTCGGCGGGCTTCTTTCACTCCTCGTGTTCCTGGGGCTGCATGCCGTTCAGGCTCTCGACCGCGTCCGAAAGGCGGAGGGCGAAAGCAGCCAGACGTATCTCGTGCGTCACGACAGATTGGAAGCCGTTCGTGCCGCGGCTTATGCGGCAAGCAGTCAAGTCCGCAATTACCTTGTGGATCCCGACAGAGACTCTTTCATGCGGCACAGAGTCCCGGCGTTGGCGGATCGGAGTCGCGCGGAGGCCGCTGTTTTGAGATACAGGCAAGTCGCCGCACCCGAGCGCCTCCCATTAGTGGAGCGGCTTTCATCGGACCTGCGTGCTTTCTGGTCCGTCGCGGACCGGAGTTTCGCCTGGACTGACGAGAAAAGGCACACCTCAGGCTATGATCTTCTGGCACGCGAACTCGGGCCGCTCCGGGATCAGTTTCTCGCGACACTTGACGAAATCAGGATGCGCGACCAGGAAGACCTGCGAAACACCGTCCGGGAGACAGCGGAGTTCCTCGATTCGCTGCAACGGAAGCTCTGGCTCACCCTTGGAATCACACTGCTTCTGGGCGTCAGTCTTGCAGCCGCCTCATTGCATCGCCATGGCAGATTGGAACGGGAGGCGAACGCGAGATACCAGGAGTCTCTGCACGCAGCCGCGCAGCTCGAACGCTTGTCGCACCGCCTGTTGAACGTTCAGGAAGAAGAGCGTCGCAAACTTGCCCGTGAGCTTCACGACGAAGTCGGACAGTCAGTCGGGGCATTGCTGGTAGACCTTGGGCAGGCGAAGGGAGCGATTGCGCTGGATGTCCAGGAGGCGGAAGTGCGCCTGCGGTCGGCTGTCGACCTCGGCGAACGAACGCTGAGAAACTTGCGTGATCTGTGTCTCCTGCTCAGACCCGCAATGTTGGATGACCTCGGTCTGATTCCAGCGCTCCACTGGCAGGCCCGCGAAACCGCGAGGAGATCAGGCATCGATGTCCGGTTCCACTCAGAAGAGGAGGAACTCGAACTTTCCGACGAAGTGCGCACGGCCGTCTATCGAGTCATACAGGAGGCGCTGCAGAACGCGGCCAAACACTCAAAGGCCAGTGCAGTGAATGTAGCGTTGTTGCGCGACGGAGAACATCTGCGGATTCTGGTCGAGGACGATGGCATCGGATTCGAACCCGCAGTCACTCGCGGCATGGGCCTGTTGGGAATGCAGGAGAGAATTCTCCAGTTGGGGGGAAGCCTTCGGATCACATCCGCTCCCCGCCAGGGCACTGTCCTGACCATTGATGTTCCTCTCAAAGCCTGCCCGCAGGCCCGGCATGAGACCACACGGATATGAGAACTACGATACTGCTGGCAGACGACCATGTCGTCATACGGTCGGGACTGCGGATGATTATAGAGAAGAACGACGATTTTCAGGTGGTGGGTGAGGCAGATGACGGCCGGCAAGCCGTTTCGCTGGCAGCGCAGTTGAAGCCCGACGTAATTGTGATGGACGTCGCCATGCCGAACCTGAACGGAATCGACGCCACCAGGCAGATTCTGGCGGACCACCCCCAAATCGCCGTGCTCGTGCTCAGCATGAATTCAGATGAGACTTACATCCTGCGCGCTCTAAAATCGGGGGCGAAGGCCTACCTTCTCAAGGATTCGGCTGAGGCCGACCTCATCCGCGCAATCCGGGCCGTCCGTGAAGGCAAGTCGTTCTTCAGTCCAGCCGTCAGCAGGACGCTGTTGGAGGACTACGTCCGTCAGTTGGAGCGGCGGGGCGAGGAGGATACCTACGAACTCCTGAGCGCGCGCGAACGTGAGATCCTCCAGCTCATCGCCGAAGGCAAATCCAACAAGGAAGTGGCCAACTTGTTGCACCTCAGCCTGCACACCGTGGAGACACATCGAACCCACATACTTCAGAAGCTGAACCTCCACTCCATTCCGGAGCTGATCCTCTATGCTGTGCGTAAGGGAATTATCAGGTGAGCGATTGTGCGGAGCGGGACCTCTAGTGTCCAGCCCCCCGGCTGAATACAGTCCGAGCAGGATACAGCAATAGGCGGGGGCTGAACAACCATGAAGCATGCATGGTTGCTTCCAAAAGATATTGGGGCTTGCTGCGCTTTCCGGTTTTATCACGAGCAATAACCTCTCATCAGGTCAGGATGTAATGGAGACTAACCTCCGTTGCCGATCGGATCTTGTTGTCGTGCCAACCGTCGTGATAGACGACAAGTACAGGCTGATTCGGAATCTGAACGTCAATAATTTTCAAGTTGAAGTCGATCGGACCGGAGTGCCGATAGCGAGTTTCTGGCGCGAGCAGGAACCGGTATCGGCGGTGATCGTTTTCGATGCCAGCGGCAGCATGAAATCCGTCTTGAAGAACTCGACAGTTGCGGTGGACGCATTCCTGCAACTCGCACGCCCCGATGACGAGTATGCCCTGATTTTGTGCAAGGATCGCATCGAGACTGCTGTCCCATTCACGGAAGACTTGTCAAAGATTCGGGCTGCCTCATCAGTATCGGTTGCCAAGGGTTCAACCCCCCTATATGATTCTTTGGGCGTGGCATTGCAGCTCATCCAGAGAGGGCGCCATCCGAGGAAAGTAATCCTTGTGGTTTCCGACGGCAATGACACGTCCAGCCATCTGGGCTACAGAATGATTCGATCCCGTGTTCTCGAGTCACAGGCGTATATCTACGCTGTTCAGTTTTGGACCGGCCAGAACTCTGATGATTTTTTGAACAGGGCCTTGAGCGCATTCGCCGAACTCACCGGCGGCGTGTATCTTGGAGACGTTCCCGAGAAACGCTTTGTCGATGTATTCACCGAACTGGACATTCACGAACGCTACATGCTGGCTTTCCAACCACACAGCGAGGTCCACGACGATAAATGGCACAAAATAGCCGTTCGAGTCAGAGACATCGACGTGCGGAAGCCGCGTGTCTTCTGGCGGCGAGGCTACTCGGACAAGTCAATTGGGGAAATACAGTGAATTGACATCCTCCGCGGGCCGTTGGCGAACCACGCTGCAGAGCAGCTAGACGCTGACCACGGGGCAATGCGACTGCCGGATGATCGAGTAGGCGTTGGCGCGAATCCGTCCGAAGACGCCCGCGGCGGAGCCTCGCCCGATGACGAGCAGGTCGGCGCCCCACTCTTGCGCCAGGCGACACACGGTGGGCGCGGCGTCACCGCTGTCTGTCAGGAGCGGAGCGCTCAGGCCGAGCCGTTCCTGCAGGGCGTTGACCTCGACGAGCACGGCTGAATCGACGTGGGTTCGCCAGTCGGGGTCGAAGTACTCGCCGGCTTTGCCTTCCAGGTTCGGTGTTGCATGGACGAGTTGAAGCTCGGCTCCCGCCATTTCGGCAAATCTTGCCGCCCACATGAGCGTCCGCTCGCTCTGCGGACCCAGGTCGATGGCCACGGCGATCCGGTTCCAGCGACAGGCATCGACGGACGGCGCCTCCAGGTGGACGCCGGTCCAGACGGGACAATCGGCGTCGTGCAGGACCTTGGCGGTCACCGAGCCGAGGATGAAGCGGCGGAAAGGGCCGTAGCCGTGAGTGGGCATGACGATGAGGCCAGCTTCAATCTCATGGGCCAGGGCCACAATTTCTTCAGCGGGGTCGCCTTCCTTGACGATGCGGTCGGCCGAGCCGGGAGGGAGTTCCTGCGCCATGAAGTCGTTCAGGTCCGCCCGAACCTGTTGGCCGCGGCTTGCGATGAGTTCCTCCAGCACCGTGCCGCCGACTTCCATCGCACCGAATTCATAGTGCGGCGGCGGCAGGACGTGGATCAGGGTGATCCTGCTCGCAAATGCCCGCTGCAGCGCTTCCGCGTAGCGGGCTGGCCCTTCGCTTCGCTCTGAGAAGTCAACCGGAACTACGATTCTGCTCAACGGCATGATAGGAACTCCCTGCCCCGGTATCTTACCGCCTGGATGGGCTATTTGCCAGGGTTGGACAGGCCGAGATCGGCCAGCACCTTGGGCGACTCTTCCTCCTGCGCCAGAAGTTTGTGGCAGGTGTCGCAATCCTGTGTGATCGTGCGGGGGCCGCTGTTGGCGGTGCGCTCATCGTGGCAGCGGAAGCAGCCATCGGAATCGGTATGGCCGATGTTGTTGAGATAGGTGCCCCACTTCACGTTCATGTCGGGAAAGACGTTGCGATTGAACACAGCCAGGACGGCCTTTGCGCTGCCCTCCACCACGTCCTTCCTCGCCGCGTAGACCGCGGGCTGGTTCTTTTCGTAGTAAGCGGCAAATCGCTTCGGCACCTCCACCTGCGCTTCGGCTTCCGTCTTGTAGTCCTGCTTGAGGACCTCCAACGCGGCTTTTCGAGCGAACGGCAGCGAGCGGTCGACGTCGCCGGCGAGCAGCGCTTTGTCGATAGCGCGCTCAGGCAAGTCGTGGGTATGAGAGGGACGCGTGTGGCAGTCGATGCACTCCATCAAGCGCACGGGCATTGAACCCGGCGAGTCGTCCTTGTAGCCCTCGGCCTTGTAAACGCGGCTGTCCGCGCCGCGTTTGTATTGAACCCAGGGTATTTTCTGCCGCTTTGGATCAGAGTGCGCGTAACGGATTTCGACGCCCGGCCCCATGTGGGCGCCATGAATGCCGCGATAGCCGTTACCGCCGCCGATGTGGAGCAGCAGGATCGTCTTCAGTTCCTTGGTCTTCTCGTCATCGGTGAATGTGGTTCGAACGCGGATGGCGTCGCCGCCATATTTTTGCGGCCAATGGCACACTTCACACGTCTCCCGGGCAGGCCGCAGGTTCTCGATCGGCGTGGGAATGGGGCGCGGATAGAGGTTGGCCATCACGCTGATCACCTGCCAACTGCCGGAGATCTTGCTCTTGACGAACCAGTTGGCGCCCGCTCCGATATGGCACTCGACACAAGGGACGCGCGAGTGGGGTGAGTTCTGATAGGCAGTGTATTCGGGCTTCATGACGACATGGCAGGTCTGCCCGCAGAAACTGACAGACTCCATGTAGTGCACGGCGCGGTATGTGAACTGGGCTCCAATGACGACATTGACCAAGGTTGTCGCGGCGAGGAAGACCAGCAGCTTGCGAAAACGAGAGTTCGCCAGGTCAAGCGGGGGGAACACCTCGGGGAGAGCGCCTTGATTTCGTTTCTTGTAGTGCCAGATGCCAAGCGGGATGAGGGCGAGGCCGGCAAAGAAGATGCCGGGCAGAAGCATGAACTGCAAGATTCCCAGATACGGGTCCTTTGCGCTTCCGCGGAGCATGCTTGGAAGCAGGATGAGCCAGAGCAGCGCTCCGGTGGTGGTAAGAATCACCCCGAGGAGACTGATCCAATTACTCGAGAAATAGACGAACGGCGCGAGCCAACCCTTCCTGGACATCACTCATCCTCTCAGTTTCCGACGCCCTTCCGCTCTAGTCGGCCGAATGGGAATGATCATCGCTGACTCGGGGACTATAGCCGGTCAGCCAGGCCGGATCCATCGGATAGACGTCAGGGTCAAAGATAACAGTATAGAAGTGCCAGACAACAATCGCAGCGGTGGCCAGCACCGCCTCGTAGAAGTGTATGACGCGCGCCAGATCGATGGCGACTTTGGGTAGAAAAGTGAGCGTCCAGTTGTTGAACCACAGCATGATGCCAGTGACGGCCATGACCGCCGTACCCCAGATGAGCGCCCAGTATTCGATCTTTTCGATATAGGAATGAGAAGATTGCCGGGGCCGGTCTTTGCGCAACCCGATGCGCCAGAGCGTGCCTTCTACCATCTCGCGCAGATCGCCCCAGACAGGAAGCATTTCGCGCCAGTGCTGGCGCAGGACACGATTGAAGATGAGCGTGAAGACGTGGAGGAAGCTGGTAATGATGAGGATGATGCCGGCGGTGCGATGGACAGTGCCCCGGATGGGGAAGGTGGATTCGTAAGCGACCACGGGCCGGGCCCACCAACTGTCCGGATAATGCAGGGCGAATCCGGAATAGGCCAGCGCGATAAAACTGACGGCGAGCAGCATGTGCTGGATGCGCTCCATCCTGTGCATGCGCACATGCGCCTTGTCGACGGTGCGGAAAACAATCGTGGGCAGTTCCCTGCCCTGAAACCGCATGGTGGCGAGCTTTCTGATGAGATCACCGGCATGGTGGACAAACATGAAACCAAGCGTGCCGGGGATCACCAGCAGGTAGAACAAGGTGGCGTAGCCGACCAGAGGCAGGGCCGCGTTCTTGCTTTCGACCTCATGCACCGGGCCCAGGGCGAAGCGGCTTCCGGCGCCGGGATGGCATTTGCCGCACGTCGCCGCCAGGTTCTTCTGGTTGGTCATCGACTTGGGATCCGACGACGGCAGAATGTTGTGAATTCCGTGGCAGGAGGCGCACTCAGCGACAGTCTGCGAACCGGACTTCAGGGCCAATCCATGGAAGCTTGACTCAAAGGACGTGATGCGGTCGGCGGGCAGCCCGAAGCGGGTCATCAGGCGCACGTCGCCGTGGCACTTTCCGCAGGTATCGGGAACGGCGGTGGCGAACACGCTGGAGCGGGGATTGGTATGCTTCAGGATTTCGTGCGAGCCATGGCAATCGGTGCAGTCCGGTGCGACTCGAACCCCGTCTGCCACCGCCTTGCCATGGACGCTCTTGGCGAACTCGGCGGCCACCTTGTCATGGCACATCCCGCAAGTGTCCGGGATGGTGCTGTGGAACTCCTGCGTCCTGCCGCTTTTCACTTCGTGCACATCGCCATGGCAGGAAGAACAATCCGGCGCCATCTGGTTGCCTCTTCGAATCTGCGCGGCGTGCTCGCTCAGTTCGAAGCGGCCAACGCTGTCGGCGTGACAAGTCTTGCAGGCGGGTTTGGGTGTGTTCTCCGGGTGAGGATACTCCTCATGCTTCAGGTGGCAGCCGGAACAGGGTACGGCGACATGGGCCGAATTCTTGGTCTTGGTTTCCTGTTCGTGGCATTCCGCACACTTGCTGTTGGGGACTGTTCCTTTAGGCGGCGTCGGAGCGTTATTGGAGAAGACGGCGCACGAAAACAGGAATAATCCCAGCCATGCCGCGCGAAGCGGTGTTCGTTGTATTTTCATCAGCGAATTGTCCTATCGGGCGGCTTCGCGCTGAGCGCCGGCGGCACATTGGCCGGAGAACACATCCTATCAGCAGTCTGTGGTCCCGGAGGATCCCGCCTACTTCGAGAAACCTGCCGAGCCGACCGCCTCGAACATGTCGTAACCCCAAATCCCGACCAGTACCAACCCGGTGACGGCCAGAACGACTGTGAGCGGTTTGCCCCACTTATCGAGCGTATCCAGTTTCTTTGCGACCGCAGTTTGTTCCCTCACCGCGGCGTCGGGGTCGCCAGTCAGGTGAATCACGTCATCTTCATGGGAAGCCACCGATTTGCGCATCAGCGCAAGCGTGAGGACAATCAGGGCTAGAACTCCCCAAGCAATTGCAAACATCAACATATTGGACATGGCACTACTCCTTTGCCAAGCCTGGATGCTCTGGCTCCGGCCCGGCTATTGGTCCATCCCGGTCGCACACGTTCAACCTTCAGGCGACCTCAACTACATAGGGCGTGCTCCGGGAAGCTTTTGTTTCACCGCGCCGGCACGAAGACACGCACTGAGCACAGCGAGCACGACGGTGTCCAAAGGATCCTGGTCGCTGAGGACCGAGTTCACCCCGGCCTCCCATGCGGCGCGCAGATGGCCTTCGTCTTTCCGCGTGATCAGAACTATCCGGTCGGCGTGCGCCGGCGATTCAGGCTCGGAAGCGAATCGCAGGCCGTCCATCACCACGACACAGGCGTCCGCGAAGTCGGGCGAGTCAACGCAGCGAACCGGCACATGGGTGCTGCGCGTCAGCAGGCTGCTTAGCGCCGCCGACTTGCCCCGGTCGCTCAATGCGAGTTGAATCGATGCCATCGACATTCGCGGACTCCATTGGGTAGAAGTCCGAATCCACGATTGTGTATGCAATCAGGAGGCCAACTGGCCGCTTGTTTTCAGATATCCGTATCCTATAGTCTGTCGGCGGCTTAGCTCAAATTCCCGGGCTGTGACCGGCAAACCGGACCCGTCATCTGGGGCAATTGCCCCAACGTGTAGTAAGCTTCAGTTGGATTGCCCCTCATGAAGGCATACAATTAGATATCCATTGGGTCATATGGCAAAGATCACGCCTGCCTGGCAGGATTCCGAAGTTCTGGGTATCGTCTTCGATCAGCTCTCCGACGCGCTGGTGCTGTACGGCGCCGACCATGTGATCACCGGGATCAATACGGCGGCCGAGCGAATGTTCAGCATGTCCGCGGCGGAGGTGGTTGGCCGGGATTGCCGGGAGCTCTTTCATTGCACCAGTTGCGAGCCAGGCTGCGGGCTGCAGAATGGTCTGGCGAGCCAGAACACGTCCAACGGAACAGTCAAGCTGCACTTGCCCAATGGGTTGGAACGGATCGTCGTCATCCGGACATCGCCGATCGGCTCCGAGGGTATGGTGGTCACGATCAAGGACGTCAGCGCGGCCGTAGAACCACAGCGGCGTGAGATCGTCGCCGAAAGCCCGGTGATGCGCGACATGATGAACTTCATCCGCCGCGTCGCCATGAGCGAAGCGACGACGATCATGATCGAAGGCGAAAACGGGGTCGGCAAAGACCTGATCGCCAAGACATTGCACTACCAGAGCACGCGTCAGGCTGAGCCCTTCATTGCCATCAATTGTGCAGCCATCCCCGAAACCCTGCTCGAGAGCGAGCTTTTCGGGTATGAGAAAGGGGCGTTCACCGACGCCCGCGCCCAAAAGAAGGGCATCTTCGAACTGGCTGACAAAGGCACCCTGTTCCTTGACGAGATCGGCGAGATTCCGCTGATCCTGCAGGCCAAGCTACTGCGAGTGCTGGAGGAACAGTGCTTCCGCCGCCTGGGCGGCCTGAAGGATATTCAGCTCGATCTCCGCGTCGTCGCCGCAACCAACAAGAATCTGAAGGAGGCGGTGCGGGAGGGTGCGTTCCGCCAGGACCTTTACTACCGGCTCAACGTAATCCACGTCAACATTCCGCCGTTGCGGGATCGACCCGAAGACATCGGGCCCATGGCACAGTTCTTTCTCGAACATTACAACCGCAAGTTCAAGCGCCAGATGCAGGGTGTGAGCCCCGAGGCCCTGGCATTGATGCTCAACTACGACTGGCCTGGCAATGTCAGGGAACTGCGCAATGCCATGGAGAGGGCCATGATTCTGGAGGACACCAGCTACATCTCGGCTGCCAGCCTTCCGATGACGATCAGCAACCTCAACAATGCGGGCATGCCCGCGCTAATGAGCGCCGCGGCGGCAGTGGCGGCACCGTCGGTGGAAGACGCCATGTCGCTCGAGGACAACGAGACGGCGACTGCTGGTTTCGGCTCTGGAGAAGACACACGGCAATCAGACACAGGCCGCCCGGCTTCTGCGCATCACTCGCGACACGCTGCGCTACAAGATGAAGAAGTTCGACCTGCGCTGAAGGGCGATCCGGGCAGGGCCTGAGTTCCACAGGCATGACCGTGAAGCGCAACGGCCAAACCGAGGCCCGGTTCATTGGCGGAGCGTATCACTTCGGCTACTTACTTAGCTCAGAATAGTCTACAGTCGCAGCGGGCCTGCCGCTCTGCTTTTCACCGGACGCGCGGTACGCAGATAGCCTTCGTGCCTCGTCCCTCAGACCGCTGCGACGGCACGCGCGGGCGGTCTCCTTCGCGACGGTGTCGACAGCAGACACTGTCTCTGACCATCCCACCATCCGGCATGGAGATGGCCTCCAACATCACTGGGGCTGCTTCCTTCACACGGTTCTGCTTCTGGAGAGATGAAGCCAAGCCCACAAGCGTTTGTCTTACATGCAGTACGGAGACGCCGCCAGCAAGATTGAAGAGTTCCAGGGAGCGGCGGAAGTGCTGCTCGGCCTCGAGTGGCCGACGGCGCTCCATCTCAAGCCTGCCGAGAAGATGATGCATCTGGGCCGACACGAAGTGCACCCTGGCAGAATCGCCGGACCTGGAGACAATTTCCAGGCAATGCGTCAGCTCATTCATGCTCTCGTCCAACCTGCCTTGGATGAGGCGCAACAGAGCAGTCTCGCGGCACACATAAGCAACCACAACTGGCGGTGCGTTCACCCGCGAGGCGATCTCGGTGGCTTCATCGATCAGTTTCGAAGCGGGTTCGGGCCTCCACTGGAGAATGTAGAGCGCCGCCTGAGCGCTCAACACCACGACGAGATCGGCGGAATACCCGCCCTGCTCACTTCTGAGCAGGCGCTGCGACCTCACAAGGAAAGCTTCGGCTTCTGCATACCTGCCGGCGGAGGTGAGAATGGTGCCCACATCATTCCTAATAAGTGGGGCGCGTCAAGCACGTCAGTCAAGCGACAAGACGTGGCGCCCCCCTCAAGGCTGATAGTCGCCTCTAAGTACATCTTTGGAACGGTCTCCCTCTCCAGGCTCCTTCCTGTCGTGCCCTCGGGAAGGGGGAAGGGGTCGGGAAGGGGGAAGGAAGGGGAAGGGGAAGGGGTCAGCCTGAACCGAGCGGTTGGCGGATTTGACCAAAGTGGCACTCGACTCTGCCTCCTTCACTGATCGTCGCATTTCAACGCTGCTTCGGCCCTCCTGTCTCCTTCATCATCTCAACTCGCGAAGGCCCTTCTCGAACCCCCACTTCCGCCACACGCGTCCGTGCCTCGTCCAGATTCTGCCCCAATAGTCGAAGATATGCCGACCTGTCTGAGCTGGTGAAGAAGACGCGCTGGCGGTTAGTTCCCCGCTGCGTGATGTGGTAGGCCTCTCCTGGTAGGACGCAACGCTGATTCCTGGGCATCTCGTATCTGATAGTGGGCGCAGAATCCCAAAACTCTTCCTGGGCGGCGGCTACAGGGAAGAGATGACTTGCAGGCCTGGGATCTTCTGGAAGTGGCGGGCATTGAGAGTCGCCACTGCATAGCCTTGCTCGATGGCCGAAGCACCGATCAGCAGGTCATCGGCGGGGAGCGTAATGCCCTTGGCCGCCTGTTCTCCGCTGAGTTGGCCCGCGATCTCGGCCGTGCTCTCAGTCACGGGGTGTACCGGAACATGCTTCTTCAGTTCATCGATGAAGGCGCGGCGGCGGTCTCGGATTTCAGGCGTTTTGGCGCGAACCACTCCATGCACGAGTTCGGCGACGGTCACCGCCGAGATGGCGATCTCGATCTCGCCGAAGCTCCGCCCGATGAGCGTCAGCAGGTCTTCGACCGTCTGCCGCTTCCGTTCCCCGCGATGATTACGCTCGAATCAAGGATCAGTCCCAGGAGGGGGGATTCCATGGCTGGCTGCGCTCTCTAATCCCTTTTTCGACATCCTGGCCGAAGCCGCTGTCCAGCGTCACTTTCGCGCCGCTGGCCTTGGCGGAAGCGATGCAGGCGGAGATACGTCGCCCCGAACGCGTCGGCGGCTTGATCGTCGCCACGGTGCGGTGGTCTTGCTCCACGATCACCTCGACGCCCGTCTGGACTTTGGCCAGCACGGCGTGGACGTCGCGGGCGAGTTCGGCTTCAGTTATGCGCAGCGTCCCCATATTCACAATCATAGCGTCTATTCCTCCTCTTCGGCTTCGGCAACAAGCCCCAACCCCAACACCAATCGCCCTGTAACAATGCCGTGTGATAAATTGAGAGTTCTTCCTCCCTATATATATGCAGCGCACTAGCAATCCCCAGGAACTGGCGCAGATCTGTAAGCAGATCCGCCGCCACATCGTCGAAATGACCGGCGCCGCGAAATCCGGCCACCCTGGTGGCTCGCTTTCCGCCGTCGAACTCGTCACCGTCCTCTATTGGGACGTCATGAAGCACGATCCCGCCAACCCCAAGTGGGCCGAACGCGACCGCTTCATCCTCTCCAAAGGACACGCCGCCCCGGTCCTCTATGCCGCCATGGCCGAGTGCGGCTACACGCCCGTCGACTCACTGAAGACCCTGCGCAAGCTCGGCTCCATCTATCAGGGCCATCCCGACATCCGCTTCATCCCGGCGCTCGAAGCCTCCACCGGCTCCCTCGGCGAAGGTCTCTCCGTCGCGCTCGGCATGGGCCTCGCCGCCCGCCTCGACAAAGCCGCCTGGCGCACCTACGTCATGCTCGGCGACGGCGAAATCCAGGAAGGCCAGATCTGGGAAGCCGCCATGTTCGGCGCGTTCCACAAGGTCGACAACGTCTGCGCCATCGTCGACTACAACAGCATCCAGCTCGACGGCTTCGTCAAGGACATCATGGAGCTCGAGCCGCTCGCCGACAAGTGGCGCAGCTTCGGCTGGCACGTCATCGAGCTCGACGGCCACGACATTCCTGAGGTCCAGAAGGCCTTCGCCGAAGCCGCCGCCACCAAGGGCAAGCCGTCCGTCCTGATCGCCCACACCGTCAAGGGCAAGGGCGTCTGCTTCATGGAGAACAACCCCAAGTTGCACGGCGTTGCCCCCTCCAAGGAAGAAGTCGAACTCGCCCTCAAGGAGCTTGCATAATCATGGCACTCGCAACCAACTTCGAACTCAAAATGGGTGCGGCCACGCGCGAGGCCTTCGGCAAAATGCTCGCCGAACTCGGCAGGGAGAACCCCAACATCGTCGTCGGCGACGCCGACCTCTCCAAATCCACCATGACGACCTACTTCGCCAAGGAGTTCCCCGAACGCTTCTTCGAGTGCGGCATCGCCGAAGCCAACATGGTCGCCGTCGGCGCCGGACTGGCCATGGCCGGCAAGATTCCCTTCGTCGCCAGCTTCTCCGCCTTCGTCCTGAACAAGGGCTTCGAGCAGCTCCGCGTCGCTGGCCGCCTACCCCAACAACAACCTCAAAGTCGTCGGCACCCATAGCGGCATCTCCATCGGCGAAGACGGCCCCTCGCAGATGTCCATCGAGGACCTCGCCCTGGCCTGCGCCCTCCCCAACTTCACCGTCCTCTCGCCCGCCGACGAGGTGTCTACCCGCTGGGCCGTGCGTTGGGCCGCCGAAAACTATGGCGGCGTCTTTATTCGCTGCGGCCGCGTCAAGGTCCCCATCATCTATCCGCCTGACGCCAAGTTCGAAATCGGCAAGGCAGTCCAGTTGCTCCCCGGCACTGACGTCACCCTCGTCGCCACCGGCCTGCTCGTCGCTGAAGCCCTCAAAGCCGCCGAACAGCTCGACGCCGAAGGCATCTGCGCCCGCGTCCTCGATATCCACACCATTAAGCCCCTCGACGAGGAAGCCCTCGCCAAGGCCGCCAGGGAAACCGGCGCTCTCGTCGTCGCCGAAGAGCACCTGGTCGACTCCGGCCTCGGTGCCCGCGTAGCCCAGGCTTTGGCGAAAACTCACCCCGCTCCCGTCGAATTTGTCGGCCTGACCGGCTACGCTGAGTCCGCCTCGCCCGACGAATTGCTCGATAAATATGGCATGAGAGCCCAAAATATCGTCGCAGCCGCCCGTCGTGTACTTATCCGTAAACATTAATTACGAATTGAGCGCTACCAATACGCTCCTCAATCGTTTATCATTTCTTCAAATGGCGCTGACCCGATATTCGGGGAAGCGCATCGTGAGGAGGAGGTCTACACTCGTGTCCAGGTCGGAATTGCGGCGGGCCGAACAACACTGGCTTAGCCGGCAGCTCCACGATGACCTGGGTCCTTCCCTTTGCGCGGCCGGTCTTCAGTTGAGTTTGATGCGGACCGAAGCGGGCGAAATGTCAGCCGAGTGCACCACTGCTTTGGATGCTGTTCAGGCGATCTTGGATAACACGGTCGATCGCGTCCGTCTCCTCAGTTATGCTGTCTGTCCAGCCAACGCGGCCAAATGTGGACTTCGCGATATGGTCCCTATGCTGGCCCGCGCCTTTCGCGTCGAGGTTCCTGAATTCGATTCCGCGCCCGCAGTCACGGGTGCCGGCGCCATTGAACTCGCCGAACAACTCCTCGATTGTCTTCTGCTGATGTCGTCCGGCGAAGCTCGTCCGAACGCACGCGTGATCCTCCTCGCTGATTCGGTCGTCCTCGAAGCCCAGGGCCGTCTCGGCGAAATCCTAACCCCAATTGCAGCCAGAAACCTAAAATACTGGCGCACTACTCTTCGGGAACGCTCACGCCTTGCCCGGACTTCTTTTACCTGGACTTTCGGAGCCACACAGGAATAGCGATGTACTCCATTCTGCTCGTGGACGACCATAAGATCATGCGCGACGGCCTTCGCGCCATACTTGGCGCCACTCCCGAGTTCAAGGTCATTGCCGAGGCCGAAAGCGGCAGCGAAGCCGTCTCCCTCGCTCGCCAGCTTCGTCCCCACCTCATCCTCATGGACCTCAATATCCCCGGCCTCAATGGGATCGAGGCCACCGTCGAGATCCTTCGCTTTTCGCCCGATGCCCGCATCGTTATCCTTTCCATGTACGAGGATGAGGAATCCGTCGTCCGCGCCATCCGTAGCGGCGCGCGCGCCTTCGTCCTCAAAAAGGCCAGCCATACCGATCTGATCGACGCCCTCCGCGTTGTTGCCAAGGGCGGCTCTTATCTCAGCCCGCAAGTCTCCGACAAGCTCCTCCATCGCATCCAGTCAGGCACACTTGAGGACCAACGCGAGAACAGTCCGCTCGACATCCTTACTCCCCGCGAAGGCCAGGTCATGCGCCTCATCGCCGAGGGCAAGACCAGCAAGGAAGTCGCCGTCCTGCTCAAGCTCGGCCACGAGACTGTCCGCAGCTACCGTAAAGCCCTGATGAAGAAGCTCCACGTCTCAAACGTCGCCGAACTCACTCAGCTCGCTCTGCGCTACAACACAAGCGCCCTCGATAACGTCGCCGCATCTACCTCGAACGACTTGCACTACTTAAACAATTGAGGCAGCCATGCCCCCTTCTCCTCCCACTATGGATACCCCTTGGGGCCCCCTCGTGGTGTCTGACTCCCACGTCCACTTCTTTTCCTACCGCTTCTTCTCTCTGCTTGCCGCCCAATTGCCTAATCCAGCGTCCGTCTCCGGACTCTGCGCCCAGGCTGGAGTCGACGCCCCGCCCGAAGACCCCGCCGAATTCGCCTCCCTGTGGGCTGCTGAACTCGACCGCCACAACGTCTCTTCCGCCGCCTTGCTGGCAAGCCTTCCCGGCGACGAGGACTCCGTCGCGGCAGCCATCCGCGCCGTGCCCGGCCGCTTTCATGGCTTCTTCTTCGTCAACCCGTTGGCCGATGGCGCCATCACCCGCGCGGAAGCGGCCCTCGACAACGGCCTCTCCACTCTCTGCCTCTTGCCGGCCATGCACGGCTTTTCCCTCAATTCAGCCGTCGTCGAGCCCTTCTTCAGCCTCGCCGGCCAGCGCCGCGCCACCGTCTTCGTCCACTGCGGCGTGCTCAGCGTCGGCATCCGTAAACGCCTTGGCCTGCCCTCGCGCTTCGATCTCCGCTACTCCAACCCCATCGACCTCCACCCCATCGCCCTCCGCCACGACCGGATCAACTTCATCCTGCCCCACTTTGGCGCCGGCTACTTCCGCGAAGCCCTCATGCTGGCCTCCCTGTGCCCCAACGTCTACCTCGACACTTCCTCTACCAACGCCTGGCGCAAGTTCCTCACCCCGCCGCCCAGCCTCGATCAGGTCTTCGAACGCGCCCTCGAACTGCTAGGCGATACCCGCCTGCTCTTCGGCACCGATTCCTCCGTCTTCCCCCGCGGTTGGCACCGCGCCGTCTTCGATGAACAGGTTCAGTGCCTTGTCCGCCTTGGAGCAAGCCCGGCAGCCGCCCGCCGCATCTTCGGCGAAAATGTCCTCAAATTAATGAACTCTGCGCACATCGGGTGAGAACTAAACTCACTTTCCGCCACTACTCCAGCAAGGAACCACAACTTCAACATGCTCTCGGAGTCTTGGCTTGCACTCTCTCGCCTGCGCTCGCCCACCCCGCCCCTACGAATCCTGTCAAGGCTTTACTACCCTCTGCCCGGAACTCCTCGCGTCGCCGTCCTCGGTCACCCGGTTAAGACGGAGCCAAACGTCCGCTGCTTTTCTCATTGGACCTGCCACCAACTTCTCCGCTTCGATCCCGAAGCCATCGCCGCTTCCTTGCCCGCCCTCCTCGAGGTTGCCCGCCTCCGCTCGGAAGGCTTTCTGTCCCTCCCCAGCCTTGCTCTGCCGCAAGTGGTGTTCTCCTCACTCCGAACGGGAATCCTCGGCCAACAAGACCGCGAGCGTCTCTGGCATGCCTTCGGCCTCCCCTTCTATGAACAGATCCGGGATGACGAAGGGCGGCTGCTTGCTTACGAATGCGACGCCCGCGACGGATTCCATTGGGTGGGCGAGGAGGCCGGAACACACCTCGCCCGCCCCCAACTCTGCGCCTGCGGCCGTATGGCGACTAAAACACCAGCTTCAGCGCAAACTGAATCTGGCGAGCAGGTGATGACAAGCTTGTGATCGTGCCATAGTTGTTCGCCAGCACGTTGCCCTGGGCCGCGCCCAGGTTCGACGTGTTGAACAGGTTGAAGAACTCGGCCCTGAACTCGATTCGCATTGATTCCCACGGCAGCGCGAAGTCCTTGTGCGCGCCTCCGTCGAAGTTGAAGATCGCCTTCCGTCATCGCCACGTTGCGGCCCAAATTGCCAAACGGCTGCGATGGGTCGTTTGGCGTCGCCACGCTCGGAGCCGATACCGCCGCGGCATTGAAGTAGCGATTCGGGTCCTTGTTCGAGGAATAGATGTCGCCGCCTACGTAGTTGGGACGGTAGGTCGTCGACGAAGCCACCTGGAACGCCGCCGGTGCCGCGTAGGTGATATTGATCGGCTGCCCGCTGGTCAGCGTGTTGATCCCGGTCAACCGCCATCCGCCCAGGATCGCGTTGACGAAAGCGTTGGAACCGCTGCCCCACTTTCGCCCCTTCCCGTAGGGTACTTCCCACACCAGCGTGGTGGTGTTGTTTAAAGGCTGGTTGTAGCTGCCCGGACCCTTCTCGCCCGGCAGGTTCTGCAGGTTCGCCCTCGAGTTGTCGCCGTTGTAGGCCTCCAGATGGCCGGCCGCGTTATCCATCGCCTTCGACCAGGTGAAGCTGTTCAACAGGTAGACGCCTGAGGCATACCGCTTCTCCAACTTCACCTGCATGCCGTGGTAGGTCGCCCATCCGCCGCCGTACGAAACCTGAATGAAGTCGAAGCCCTGAATCCTCCGCCGCTGCGCCAGCGGGACGTTCTGACCCGGCAGGTTTGGCCGCGCCCAGTTCAGGTCGCCCAGCAGCATCAGTCCGTTCGAGCGGTTGCCGACATAGCCGACGTCGAGCAGCAGGTTTGTCGCCAACTCGTGCTGCACCGTAAAGTGCCAGCTTTGCACGTAGCTCGTCCGGTAGTCCGACGGAGTGTAGTTGGTCCGCGTCGTCGCGGTGGAGAAGTTGGCCGTATCCACCAGGCCCTGCGGGTAGCCCTGCTGTGTGAGGCGGAAGCAGTTACGGTAGTTGTTTCCCGCGCACAACGGCTGCGTCGGAGTCTGGTTGATCGTCAGGTTGACGATCTGCGGTCCGTTGTAGCCCAGCAGATTCTCGCCGCCCAACCGGTTGAAGTGGACGTAGCTGATGCCGTAACCGGACCGTATCGCGGTCCTTGGCGCGGCCATAAAGGCCAGGCCGACTCGCGGCGCCCAGTTGTTCCTGTCTGGATTCACCAGCGTCCGGTCATACACGCTGCCGTCCTTGGCCTGCAGCAGCGTCAGCGACGCCAGGTCGAGATTGGAAAGCCGGTTCTGGTCTTCCCACTGCGGCGTGGCGTATTCGTAGCGGACGCCGAGATTCAGCGTCAACTTGTTGTTCACTTTCCAGTCGTCCTGCAGGTAGAAGAAGTGCATCCGCTGCCGGTAGTTCAAGACGATCTCATTGTTCAGGCTGTAGCTTGAACGCGCGCCGAACATGAAATCTGCCAGGTTGTAAAGGTTGTTCGAGGCTGCCCCCGTCGGTCGCGAAAACTGCCCGCTGTAGCTGTCCTGCCCGTACTGCGGATTGAAGTCGAAGATGTCGGTGTTGATCGATTGATACTCATACCCGGCCTTGAGAACGTGACGGCCGAGGATCTTCGAGTAGTTTGCCTTGGGGTTGATGGAGGTTGGATTCTGAAACTGCGGATTGGACGACTGCCGGCCCATCGAGGTGAAGCCGCCGACGCTCTGTGATGTCAGACCGCCGCCGATCGCAGGGTTGTCCGGTAGTCCCGGAATGCCGTACTCCTCCAGCATGTTGGGACGCTCCGCGCCCAGTGCGCTCTTGCCGCCCTCGAAGATGCTGTAGCCGATGCGGAAGTCCATCACCGATGTCGGCGTCAGGTTGTAGTTGAACCCCGTCGCGATCTGCTTATTGAGCACTCTCACGTTGCCGTTGGCGTCGCCGCCCGACGGCCCCGGTATGACATGGTTCTCAGTCCTGTTCGACAGCCTGTGGCTGTATCGCACAAACGCGTTGAACTTCTGTGTGAAGTACTGGTCGTAGCGGAAGTCGCCTTTGTTGTCCTCGGTCGGCGTCGGCGTCAGATAATCCCAGTTGTTGGAAGGCGCAACGCCCACCGCGCTCGTCCGCACGGGATTGGGCAAGTCGCCCAGCACCTTCCGCGCAAACGGCGTGATCGCGCTCTGCGGAATCACTCCATCGGTGTAGACGTCGCCCGTGATCGGGTTCCTGATCGGCACGCCTAACACCCCCTGCCGCTGCGTCACCGTAGCTATAGAGGCGAATTGCAGACCCCGCTCCACTCGCCGGAAACCCTCGTAGTTGGCGAAGAAGAACGCCTTGTCCTTCACGATCGGTCCGCCGAACGCCCCGCCAAACTGGTTCTGCACCAACACCGGCTTCACGCCCGTCGAGGGCTTGAAGAAGCCCACCGCGTTCAATTCAGTGTTGCGCAGGAACTCCCACGCAGCGCCATGAAACTCGTTGGTCCCGCCGCGCAGGCTGGCGTTGATGACGGCTCCTCCGGCGCGCCCATACTCCGCCGAGAAGTTGTTGGTCTGCACCTTGAACTCCTGCACGGCGTCCGGATTGAGCTGCACGATCTGGTTGGAGAAGCCCTGGTTCGACGTGCCGTAAGCGTTGTTGTCGACGCCGTCGAGCATGAAGTTGTTGAGCGAACTGCGCAGCCCGTTAACGTTGAACGAGGCGTCGCGGTTGCTGATGTTGGACTTGCGCACGCCCGGGCTCAGCAGCGCCAGATCGGCGTACGCCCGGCCGTTCAATGGCAGGTTGACGATCGCTTGCCGGTTAATCACCTGCCCGCGGTCGCTTGAATCCGTTTCAACCAGCGCGGCGGCTTCGCTGACCGTGACAGTTTCTGTCACATCGCCAATCTGCATCGTCAGGCTCACCCTCTGACGCGCATTGACAGTGAGGGTGAACGCTTCCGACGAAGCGATCTTGAATCCGGTTTTCTCGGCCTGCACCTTGTAGGTGCCAATGCGAAGATTGAGAAACTGATAGTTGCCCGATTCGTCGACCGGCTGCGTGACGGCAACGCCGGTCTGAGTGTTGATGAGAGTGACCTTTGCCCCCGGTACGATCGCGCCGGTGGAATCCATGACGCTTCCCAAAACCGTGGCCGTGTCGTATTGCGCGAACAAGGCGCTAACGAAAATCAAACCCAAACAGAGGAGTCTAACCATGCAGATCAGGGTAGCGCGCTTTGGTTTCATAGTCATGACTCCATCCGGAATGCACTAAAGTTGTCTCAATATGAGTCTCTGGCTCCAAATCCTGACAGGCCTCGTCACGGGGATCCTGACCGGCCTGTTTCTCGGCGAGTTGGCGGCCCCCCTCAAGATCGCCGCCGACGGCTTCGTCAAGCTGCTCCAGATGACCGTCCTCCCCTACGTAGTCATCTCAATCGTGACCAGTCTGGGCAAATTGAGTTACGGAGAAGCAAGGCGCCTCGGCCTGCGCGCGGGTGCCGTCCTGGCTTCGTTGTGGGCTATCGGGATAGTGCTTGCCCTGCTCATTCCTTTGGCGTTTCCTCACGTCCCTAATGCCAGCTTCTTCAGCACGTCAATCCTCGAGGAACAACCTCCGTTCGACTTCCTCAACCTGTACATCCCCTCTAACCCCTTTCACTCCCTTGCCAATAACGTCGTCCCGGCGGTCGTCCTTTTCTCCGTCATCCTCGGCGTTGCCCTCATCGGCGTTGAGAAGAAACAATCCCTGCTCGACGCTCTCGCAATCGCCGGAGCTGCACTGTCCCGAGCCACCCGCTTCATCGTCCGCCTCACCCCTTACGGCATCTTCGCCATCTCGGCATACGCTGCAGGCACACTCAGCATTGAACAGGTTGCCCGTATCGAGATCTATCTGGTCACCTATGTCCTCATCGCGACGCTCGCTATCGTCTGGATCATTCCGGGCCTCATCGCGGTGTTCACGCCGATTCGTTTCGGCGAGGTGTTCAGCTCGACACGAGGCGCTCTGGTCACCGCGTTCATGGTCGGCGACTTGTTTGTCGTTCTGCCCAGTTTGACTGAAGAGTGTAAAGCGATGCTGCAACGGCATCGCATCACAGACGACCACACCGCTGCGCTCCCGGAGGTCATCGTCCCCGCCTCGTTCAACTTCCCGCACACGGGCAAGCTGCTTTCTCTGAGCTTCATCTTATTCGCCGGTTGGTTCTCTGATGCGCCTGTCGAGGTGTCAAGCTACCCTGCGCTCGCCGGCACTGGGTTGTTGACCTTCTTCGGGAGTCTGAATACAGCAGTTCCGTTCTTGCTCGACTTGTTCCGCATTCCAGCCGACACGTTTCAGTTGTTCTTGGCCACAAGCGTGATCAATTCCCGTTTCGGAACCCTTCTAGCCGCGGTCCACACGGTTGCGATCGCGATTCTCGGCAGCGCCGCGGTGGTGGGCACATTGCGATTTAGCATGTGGCGCTTCCTGCGTTACCTGGCGGTCACAGTCGTGCTGCTGGCGGTCGTGCTGGGAGGAGTCCACGTGTTCTTCTCTCGCAGCCTCGCGGGCACCTTCCGCGGCACTGAACTTGTTTATGGAATGCAGCCGCTCTACCCTCATCCCGATTCGCCTCTCCACGAACTCGCCTCGATCCCAGCCGGAGATTCGGCGCCCGGAAGCGTTCTGCGTGGAATCAGGGAGAGAGGCAAGCTGCGCGTTTGCGTCATCACTGACCGCCTTCCGTTCTCCTTCCTGGACCGCCAGGGCCGCCTCACTGGCTTGGACGTCGAAATGGCTCACCGCCTTGCCCGCGACCTCGAAATGGCTGTCGAGTTCGTAGCCGTCCAAATCAATACCCTGCCCGGCGCCCTCGACTATGGCCAATGCGATCTCGCCATGTCGGGCATTAGCGTCACTCCGCTTCGCATGGCCCGCAATCCTTTCTCCGTACCCTACATGGACGAGACACTCGCCTTCATCGTCCGTGATGACCTCCGAAGCAAATTCACAACCTGGGAAGCCATCCGCGCGATGGGTCCCGTGGAGCTGAACGTCCCCAACATCCCCTACTTCGTCTCGACAATCAAAGAACGCCTTCCTCAGGCGCGTCTCAAGCTCTTCGAACTGTCAGGCGAAACCGAATCCCTTCTGTCGAAGGCGGATGTGATCGTGGCGCCGGCCGAACGGGGCTCCGTCATGACACTGCTGAATCCGCGGTTCTCCGTGGTCATCCCCGCACCCGGACTGATCAAAGTCCCTCTCGCCTATCCGGTCGGCCGCCGCGATCCTGAGTGGCTCCACTTCCTCGATACCTGGATAGAGCTCAAGCGCAAGGACAACACCATCGACTCGCTTTACAGCCACTGGATCCTCGGCAAGAGCGCCAGCCGCCGCGGGCCGCGGTGGTCGTTCGTCCGCAACGTCCTCCACTGGGTCGACTAGCGCCAGCCTCTACTGCCGCCCACCCGCCGGAACGGTCCACATGTAGATCTGGTGGCCCTCGACTTCGATCTGCTTCTCGGGCGCCCAATCGCCCATATCGTGGTAGTGCGAGACAATCCTCGAACCCGGCTTGAGCTGCTTCAGCAGAATCGGCCGCAGCTTCAGGTTGATCCAGGGCCACAGATAGAGCGTGACTACGCTGGCCTCGCGAACATCGGCCTCAAACAGGTC
The DNA here is from genome assembly GCA_963714395.1 of Bryobacteraceae bacterium. Taxonomy (GTDB): domain Bacteria; phylum Acidobacteriota; class Terriglobia; order Bryobacterales; family Bryobacteraceae; genus JACADU01. Next base: position 53,093 of record CAVQOO010000010.1, on the reverse strand, counting down.
GTCGACGCGGAACTTGACGAGCTTCGTGACCCCGGCCGCCTTCGCGTTCGCTTCGGCCTCGGCGATGCGCTGCGGATCGATGTCGATGCCGACGCCTCTGACTCCGATCTCTTTAGCGGCTGCGATCACGATGCGGCCATCCCCGCAGCCAAGGTCGTACAGGATGTCGCCCTTCTTCACCCCGCCCAGTTCCAGCATCCGCCGCACGATCTCAGGCGACGAGGGCTCATAGCGAACATCGGGCTGGCGCTTGGGCGCCGGTTGGGCCAAGGACGCGTACGATGCGATAGCGAGCACGGCAACCGCGCGGAAAGTCATGGTTAGAAGATATCAGGACAGGCCGCAACGCGGGGCTTACCCTGCTGCTCGTTCACTCGTAGCGCAGGCAGATCATGGGGTCCACTTTGGCAGCCCGGCGCGCGGGCAGGTAACTCGCAAGCAACGCGACCAGTGCCAGAATCCCACCGACTGCCTGCGATCGTCACCGGATCCCGCGCACCCACACCGAATAGCAGCGTAGTCAACAGCCGGGTGAGCGCCAGAGCGCCCAGGAAACCCAACACCAGGCCGAGGGCCGCGAGCAGCATGCCACGCTTGAGAATCAATCCCATCACCTCCATCGTGCTCGCACCCAGAGCCGCCCGAATGCCGATCTCGTGCGTCCGCTGCACCACCGAATACGAGATCACTCCATAGATGCCAATCGCAGAAAGAAGCAGCGCGATCGCTGCAAACCCGCCGAGCATGATGGAGTTGAGCCGGTTGCCGGCCATGGATTCCGTCTTGATCTGTTCCAGCGTCTTTATGTCGGTGAGAGCCTGGTCTTTGTTCACCTGGTGAACCGCGTCGTTTATCGCCTGCTGCAATCGCAGCGGATCCATTGCGGCTCGCACAACCAGCGATTGAGAGAAGACTGGGCTCTGCTCATTGCTCACGTACATCCCTGGATTGTCATCGGTGTCATCCAGGTTTCCGACCTTCTCGTCTTTGACCACGCCAACCACTTCCCAGGGAATCTCCTGCCCCAGAACCGTCTTGCCGGGCACAATCTCCTGAACGAGAATCCGCGCGCCTATCGGTTCCATGTCGGGGAAGTACTTCCGCGCCATCGTCTCATTGATGACCGCTACCGGCGGGGCCCCTTTGACATCGCCGTCACCAAGCCCCCGGCCCTTCTTTAGCGTCATCCCGAGAGTTCGCAAGTACGAAGGACTCACCATCTTGAAGAAGCATGCCTTCCGGTTCGCCCGATCCACCATGGGCTTACCGGCGATCTGAAAGGGCATGCCGTAGCCCCATCCCTGCATCGGCAAGGCGGAGCTGAGCGCTACATCACGAACGCCTGGGAGACTCTGCACGTTGGATACTACCTGGCGCAGGTAACTATTCAAACGCTTCAGAAGTCGTGAAGCGCTTGCTCGGAGATCGGCAGGCCCGCGGTGATCACGTTCTCCGAGTTGAACCCCGTGTCCACCTGCTGCATGGCGAAAAAGCTGCGTATGAGCAATCCGGATCCGGCGAGGAGCAGGAACGCCAGCGTCACTTCCGTCACCACCAGTGCGGAACGAAGCCGGTGTTTTGCCCCTCCGGTGCTCGATCCGCGCCCGCCTTCCTTCATGCTGCCGGTCAGATCCGGGCGCGTAGCCTGGAGCGCGGGTGCCAAACCGAAGACTAAGCCTGTTAGTACGGAAAGCCCGATTGCGAATAGCAGGACTCTCAAGTCCAGAGTAATGTTGGCTTCCGCCGGCAACGAGAATGGCGGGACGGCGGCCTTCAAGCCGGCAATCAGAACATAGCCCAGCGCCACGCCCAGGATTCCCCCGATGATGGACAACAACACGCTCTCAGTGAGGAATTGCCGGACCAGCCGCCAGCGTCCCGCGCCGACCGACAGTCGAATGGCAACCTCGCGTTCTCTCACCGTGCCGCGCGCCAGCGTCAGGTTGGCGAGATTGGCGCATGCGATCAGCAGCACCATCCCGACGGCAGCCAGCAGCACGTAGAGCGATTTTCGTAACCTCCTGCCGACGATGGTCTCCGACAGCGGATCGACAGCCACGCTCCAACCCTTGTTCGAATCGGGATAGTCGCGTGCGATCCGCAAACCGATGGCGTCCATCTCCGCCTTCGCCTTTCTCCACAGTGACGCCGGGTTTCAACAGTGCGATCGCGCCGAACCAGTGGAAATTGCGCGTCATGTTCTGTGGCTCGAAGACCAGCGGGCGAAAGATCTGCGCGTACGAGCGATCGAACGCGCCGCCCTCCGGAAGCACGCCGATCACCACGTGCGGCTCGCCGTCGAGTTGGATCACCCGTCCGATGATGCTCGCGTCCGAACCGAACTGCGATTGCCACAGAGCGTGGCTCAGCACAGCCACTCGATTCTTGCCCGCCTGATCTTCGTCGGCCGCGAAGGTGCGTCCGAGTACGGCCTTCACGCCGAGGATATCGAAGCCGTGTGCCGACATCCTCGCGCCGCGCAACTGAACCGGATTGCTGACGCCAGTGAGCGTCACCGAGCCGCCGGTCCGCGCAGCCATGTATTGGAACACCGAGTTCTGGCGCTGCCAATCGAGGAAGTTGAGAGTGGAGATTCCGTTCCTGGCGTCGGGGTCGCCTGGCGGCTTCTCCAGGACCCGCATGATCCTCTCGGCGTTCGCGTAGGGCAGCGGTTTCAGCAGAACGCCGTCCACAAAGCTGAAGATTGCCGTGTTCGCGCCAATGCCGATGGCCAGCGTGAGTAAGGCAACCGCCGTGAAACCGGGGCTTCTTCCGCAGAGTCCGGAGGCCATAGCGAACGTCCTGGAGTATTTCGCGCACAATTATCCCTCGAACTTGATACGCGCCAATCACCGAATTGTTCCTGTAAACAATAGTGCGAGCAGTGCTGGTGATCGCCGCCCCTTAGCCGGACCCTGTTTCCCGCGGGGCTCTCTCCCTGATAAGTTGGTAGTGTTCGCCCGCGGACGTGGCGGAACTGGCAGACGCATGGATTTAGGTTCCACTTTCACTACCTGAGTAATCAATTAGTTGCTAGCACTTGGAAGTGATATTTGCAGTGAAAGGTGCCGATATCACTCTGGATTTAGGTTCCAGCGGGGCGACCCATGAGAGTTCGAGTCTCTCCGTCCGCACCACGAAAACTTCGGCTCTGGGATTTCACTGACTGGACGTCAATCACATGCAGCATCAACTGGGCAATCTTCGACCGCCGGCGCTTCCTGCGCTCGGCCTCCACCACATTCGCGATGTCCGCCCTCGGCGCCTACGGGGCCGAACTCGTAAACCAGAAAACCCGCCGCGTGGGCCTGATCGGCACCGGCTGGTACGGCAAAAGCGATCTGTGGCGGCTCGCGCAGGTGGCCCCCATCGACATCGTCTCCCTCTGCGACCCTGACAAGAACATGCTCGCCGAGGCGGTCGAGATCGCCGGGCCAGCGCTTCCCCAGCCAGAAGCCGCGGACCTTCTCCGACTACCGCGAGATGCTCAAGCAAAAGGACCTCGACATCGTCCTCATCGGCTCGCCCGATCACTGGCACGCGCTGCACGCCATCGCCGCCATCGAAGCCGGCGCCGACGTCTACCTGCAGAAGCCCATCAGCGTCGACGTGCTGGAGGGCGAAGCCATATTGGCCTCGGCCCGCAAGCACAAGCGAGTCGTCCAGATCGGCACGCAACGCAAGAGCACGCCGCACCTGATCGACGCCAAGAAGCAGGTCATCGATGCCGGTCTGCTCGGCAAGATCGGCCACGTCGACATGTGCTGCTACTATCCACATGCGCGCCAATGGAGATCCCGCCGTCGCAGCCCGTGCCGGACTCACTTGGACTACGAGATGTGGACCGGTCCCGCTCCGCTGCGCCCCTACGACGGACTGCCCGCACCTGCGCTGGTGGCGCACCTTCATGGAGTACGGCAACGGCATCGTCGGCGACATGTGCGTCCACATGTTCGACACCGCCCGCTGGATGCTGAACCTCGGCTGGCCCAAGCGCATCACTTCGTCCGGCGGCATCCTCGTCCAGAAGGGCGGCAAGTCGAACATCGCCGACACCCAGACAGCCACCTTCGACTACGACGGCTTGACCGCCGTCTGGCAGCACCGCACCTGGGGTACGCCCGTCGATCCCGACTACCCATGGGCGCTGTTCATCTACGGCGAGAAGGGCGTGCTCAAGGCCAGCACCATGCGAGCCGACTTCGTGCCATTCGATAAGTCCGCCAAGACCATCCACTTCGATTGCCTCTTCGAACGCGAGAAGTACCCCGAGGACGTCAAAGAAAAGGCCATCGAGTTGAACGCCGCCCCGGCCACGCGCAGGCACATGCTCGACTTTCCTGGCCGCGATCGATCAGCGTAGCCGTCCCATCGCCGACATCGAAGCCGGACACATCTCAACTGCGAGCTGCATCCTCGCCAACCTGTCGATGAAGACCGGCCGTCCGCTGGTCTACGACCCTGCGAAGAAGGTCGTCACCGGCGACGCCGAAGCCACCAAACTGCTCAAGCGGCCGTACCGCAAGCCCTGGCAGCACCCGGCGTAACTCTCAAACCAGCACTGGAGGCAGCGCAGCAGAAGGCGCCAACGTGGTTCGTGCAGGCGCAGCAGAACCAATCCCACTCCAGCCAGTCCCGTAAACAGGGAGGGGCTGCCGCCCGACTCTCCGAACCCCGAACCATAGCCCCCTCGCCCCCGCGCGGCGTTAATCACCCTGCTCCCCATGCGGCGCGCGGCATCCAGATGCGAGCTTCCCCGAGCGTCGTCCACGCGCACAGGAACAACTCGATCTCGCCAGCCGTTCCATGGCACAGCGAAGCGTCCGGAGATCGGTCCGTGCCGCCGCGCGGATCACTTCGATCGCAGCGGCGGCTTCGGCGAGCAGGTTCGGCGCCCGTGTGAACGTGTACGCTGCCAGTCGCGCGAGCCCAATCCCTGCGGCTCCGCTGCAAAGTGATCTGCCGGCCATCGCATCGTCAGTCCACGCGTGAGCACTCTGTCCGTACCAGTGTTGCCCGGGGCTCAACCACGCCCGTTCCCTCCGAAACGCCCTCCGTGCGGCTGCCGACACGTCCTCAGAATTCGACCTCGCCGCCCACGCCTCCAACGCCGCCGCGACCCCCGACGCGCCGTACGATAGCCCCACCCCACTCCGCACACCCGTCGGCGCCGGGGACACCCAATGGGTCAGCCGTCCAACGACGGCCCCTGCGGCGGCTTCAACCTCACGTTCTCCGAGCACATTCGACAACCCGAGCAATCCCATCAGCAATCCCGCGTCGCCGTTCCATCATCCCGGCTCGGCGGCCTCTTCGCCAGCAGCGCACACGCGGCGAACTACTCCCGAGTCCTCTCTCCACCAATTCCTCGCATCCCAATGCACGACCCGCATCGCAGGACGCCCAAGCCACACCAGCCGCGCCTTCATGGAACCCGAGCCGCCTGCTCTCTATCAATTCGTCTGCGCCTTCCAGACTCTGTCGAAGCGCCTCCACCGCGATCGCGCCCATGTCTGGGTCCCCATCCAGGATGCTGAGCCTCGCCAGGAACCAGCCGACGCCGGCCGTGCCGGACGCAAAGTCAGCGCCCAGCGCTCCCGCGGTTCGCCGCCAAAGCCCGTCCCGCTCGACGAGACCATCGCCGAACCAGGTGCATCGGCCGGCGTGCCGAACGCTCGAGTTCTGAAGGATACGCCCGAGTCGAAGCGCTTCAGCGAGAAACACTGAACATCCTGCCTCCGTTCACCACGCGCTCACCTCATCCGCTGGCGAATCCGCTCGCTGAAATGGACGAACTGGGGAAACGCCGTTGGCTGCCAGTCGAGCGGCGAGCGTGTCGAGAACTCGCTCGACGTCAACGATTCCCGCCGTGAGAGCAGCCAGCACTCCGTCGGCGACCGCCCACGCCATTGTCTCGCCGAAACTGTGCCCGTTGCCGGGATCTTCGGCCAGCGACACGCCGCGCCCAAGCATCAGCGTCATCGGCGGCGTCGGTGCGGAAAGCCGGTCGGCGATCCCTTGGTGAACATCCTTCAGGTCCCCCTTCACCAGCGCCCAAACATCAGGTCCAAGATAGAGGACCACACCGTCGCGGCGGCCAAACAGCGATGCTTCCGCCGGGCACTTTAACGTGTACGGGACCGCCCTGTCCTCAAGCACCGTGGTGAGGCCCCGCACCAGCGCGGACACTTCGGCAGGCCCGCAGTTCCAGTAGATGCGAATCATCCTGTCATCGGGCGCCGGTCCAGCCGCGCCCCAGGTCAGCCACCAACCGTCCTGCGGCTCCGCCGCGTCACGCCGGGTTGTGACCGCCAACCAATCTCCGGCGCGCACTGGAGCTGCCAACCGGCTCAGGTTGGCATAATCACCGGATAGAAGATACAGCTCTTCCTCGTCCCGAACGGCAACCACTCCGCCTCCCGGAACCGCGCCCCGAGCCACCCAGCCCGGTTGGAATCGCTCAGTCCCGGCGTGCGCGGCGCGGACTTTGGCAATGATCTGCGGCTCATCCACGTCTTGAGGTGTCCACCCGGAGGGCGGCCACCATCCCGCGAACCAGCGGCTGTACAGGGCACCGGCCAGACCCGGCTGCAGCCGTGCGCTGTCCTCCGTGGTCACTGGCGCCGAACCAATTGGAACGCCGTCCACGACCGTCCGGCCGTTCACAACCCCAACCAGGCGCACCGCGGCCAGGAGATCCGAGCGCACCGCCGGACTCAGGTCGGCCCCGGATAACGTCATGACCTCACCGTCATGACTGCACCTCCGCCTCCGCCGCCTCGGCAAGCTCGAGCCCAAAGCTGCGAGCTTCAGCCAGAAACCGAAGCGTCCACGGCATAAGCGCGCCTTCGGCCAAACGAAAGTCTTCTTCCGAACCGTGTCCGTGTTCGATCATGGTCTGCACCAACCGCACTCCGGCCAGACGAATGCTCCTCTCCACAAGTGGCACCCAATCCGAGCGGGTCGCACGTGAAGCGGCGTGATACCCGGCTAGCATTGGCGTGCAAAGGGTCACAGCCCGATCCCCCTCAATCTCCTTCCCTTCAGCAAGTGTGGCCGACGCGACGACGTCGGCTACCGAGCGAACCAATGTCCCATGCCGGGTCGCCGACGCACGCCAACTCCCAGTCCACCAGCCACACCCTGACGGGGCCGCCTCGCGTGTCTTTCAACTCATTGGCCCATCTTAAATCCCCGTGAATCAGGCAACGCCTTATCCACTCCAACCGCGCTCGCCGGAAGGCCGCTTGGACCGGCGATGCCGCCGCTAGCCGGGCCAAAAGATCGGCGCACCGTCGCGGCAGCCATGGGTAGTCGCCCCACCGCGGTTCGAGTCCAACCAATAGCCACGGCGGCTGGCCGAAAGGCGGCGGACGGGCGCTGTGAACGCGTGCGACGGCATCACCGCAGGCCCGAAGAAGGGCGGATCCGCCGTCGCGTCTGTCCTCAAACCACGGGAGCGAAACCGTCAGCGGCTCGCCCTCGATTGCGTCAAGCACCAGCAGACCGCCCCCCTCGCCGATCAGCCGGCATCGCGGCATTACTGATGCCAACCCGGGATGGCGGACGGCCAACTCGTAGACCGTCGCTTCCATTCCAAGATCGCGGCCACGGCTCTGAACGGCATCTGCCCGCTTCACAAACCATCGCGGCTTCCCGTGTACGCGCACGTAGTACGAGCGGTGCGAGATCGACATCTCCTCGGCTGTAGGCGATCCCAACACGGCATCTTCCGGGCTCAGCAAGCCTCGCTCGAACAGGAATTCGAGCGCCCACGCCGCTGGCACGGCGGAGGGGACGGGTGCCCCTCCGCGTCCATGGACGTCAGTCGTCAACCGGCCACGCCTTTGCACAATTGCCCGTCAGTCAGTAGCCGTAAGGGTAGTAGTAAGCGGCGTAGGGATCTTCGTAGCCCTCATATCCCGTCTGCGCCTGCGCATACGGATCAAAGTAGCCGGCGGAGGGATCTTCGTACCCCTCATACCCCGTCTGCGCTTGCGCGTACGGATCGTAGTAGCCCGCGTAGGGGTCTTCGTACCCCTCATATCCCGTCTGCGCCTGTGCATACGGATCGTAGTAGCCGGCGTAGGGATCTTCGTACCCCTCATACCCCGTCTGCGCCTGCGCATACGGATCGTAGTAGCCGGCATAGGGATCTTCGTATCCCTCATACCCCGTCTGCGCATACGGATCATAGGCGCCAGCGTAAGGATCCTCGTAACCTTCATACCCCGTTGGGGCATTCGGGTCTGAGTAACCTTCATACCCACTCGCCGCATGCGGATCGTAGTACCCCTCATATCCAGTGCCTGCGGCCGGCTGAGGCCCCGGAACAAAGGTGCCCGGGATGGTCGGACGAGTCGGGAGTGTGGGCCGCGTCGGCAGAGTAGGCCGGGTTGGGAACGTCGGCGGAGTCGGCCGGGTTGGGAACGTCGGCAGCGTGGGACGCGTCGGGAACGTAGGCCTTGTCGGCCGGGTTGGGAACGTCGGCAACGTCGGCCTTGTCGGCTGCGTTGGGAGCGTCGGCAACGTCGGCCGCGTCGGGAAGGTGGGCCGCGTCGGCCGGGTCGGGAACGTCGGCCTTGTCGGCTCGGCCGTTCGGGAACGTCGGCCTTGTCGGCCGGGTCGGGAACGTCGGCCTTGTCGGCTGCGTTGGGAACGTCGGCAGCGTCGGCCGGGTCGGGAACGTTGGAAGTGTTGGGCGGGTCGGCCTTGTGGGGAAGGTCGGCAATGTCGGCCGCGTCGGGAATGTTGGCGCGGTGGGCCTTGTCGGCAATGTCGGCCGCGTCGGAAGAGTCGGGAAGGTTGGCAACGTAGGCCGCGTCGGCCTGGTCGGAAGAGTTGGCAAAGTGGGCCGAGTCGGGAACGTAGGTAACGTCGGCCGTGTCGGTTGAGTTGGGAACGTTAACATCGTTGGCCTCGTGATGGTCGGGTTCGTTGGAATGATGGGCATCGGGCTCGCACGATTGACCGCCGCGGAGGCATCAACGAGCCCGGCGCCGTAGTTATTGTTCGGGACAGGGTCGGAGGGGTTGTCCCTCGACGGCCGGGCCGTTTCCTTCAGGATTGTGCCGACCTCGGCGGCTGTCAGCGCCGGATTAATCGAAAGCAGCAACGCGGCGACACCGGCGACGTGCGGACTCGCCATGGAGGTTCCGCTCATCGTCGCGTAGCCGTCGTTCCAGACTGTCGACATGATGTCCACACCAGGAGCCGAGACAGAGATGTGCGGACCAAAGTTGGAGAAGGACGCCCTCTGGTCGCTCGGTCCGGTGGCCCCCACGGCAATGACGCCGGGATAAGCGGCCGGATAGGACGGATCCTGCGTGTTGTCGTTGCCCATCGCCGCCACGACGACAACGCCCTTTGAGATGGCATAGGCCACCGCATCCCGCTCTACGAATGTGTCGTTATAGCCTCCCAGGCTCATGTTGATCACCTTGGCCCCGTGATCCACGGCCCAGCGGATGCCCGCGGCGATATCGGCCGCGCTTCCTACTCCGTTCACCCGATTAGGTGGGTTGTTCTCCACCACGCGCGTCAGTGATCTTCACGGGCAGGATGGCGCATTGCCATGTGACCCCCGCCACGCCGAGTGCATTGTTGGTCGCACAGGCGATGGTGCCCGCCACATGCGTTCCGTGGCCGACCTCGTCCTGCGGCTCGTCGTCACGCACCATCCAATCGCCTTCGAAGTGCGTCCCCGGCGGCGGACTCACGCCCGCGAGATCCACCAGGTCCTGACCCGGCAGCAGGAGAGCGGCCAATTCCGGATGGTCCAAATCGACGCCCGAGTCAACGACGCCGACGATAACGCCCGGATTACCCGTGGTGCGGTCCCACGCGGCGGGACAGTTGATCTGCGTCAGCCCCCACTGTGAGGCGAAATCCGGGTCGTTTGGAATCGCCGAAGCTTGTCGCCATCTGTTCGGTCCGGCTTCGGCCACCGCGGCAGTCCCCGATAAGGCGCGAATCGCCGCGCCTGTGTCCGATCCGGCTTTCAAGCGCACCCGATACGTCGCGCCCAAAACTCCGTCCTCGGCGGACGCCGTGGCAGGGGAGGAAGGCAGATGGAGTCTGACAATCGATTGTGCGCCATAGCGTTGCAGCACACTGTCCAGTTCGGAGATCCCGAATCCGCTCGGAACGCCAACACTGCGTGTCCCTAGTGGACCAGTCGGTATGCTGGCGGTCACGCCCATCTCGCTCGACGGCGTGAGCTTCAGCAGAACCTCCCCCTGCACGGTATTGTCGTCACCGGGCTTAAACAATGAGGATTGGCTCGGACTTCCGTCTCTGTCGTCTCCACACCGGGTGAAGGCCGGCTCGCTGTCTCCCGGGAGAACGAAGTAGGTCCCGGGCGCTTTTGGCTTTGGCATAGGCTACACTCCCTTCGAGGGCGCAGAGCCGCGAAGGTGCTTTGGATCAACGAGATTAATGCGTCCCAGGCCTCGCCCCAAGCACCAGGAGGCCCTTGTCCCGCGGATGAGTTTAAACGGACGCGAAGCGGGTGTCAATGATAAACTCACCGCCTTTTTCTTCGCCGGCATGATAATACAGCAAGAATTAAAAGCGCCAATTGTCAGCGTTGTGACAGGTTTTTCCACCAGCGGCAGCAAATTGAAAACAAGCGCTTGAGGGATTGTTTTCGATTGGGTTCCGTGGTAAGTAAGGAGAGCCTTTTCCAGGCGTTATCCTCCGGAGGCTGGGGGGCAAGCAAGTGAATTTTTACGATGGTCTCGACGTGCATCGGCTCCTTGTCGGCGATGAGGTTCGAACCCGATCGTTCTACGACTCCATCCGTGCCAGCGTCCACGAGGGACATGTCGTCCTTGACGTAGGCGCCGGATCGGGAATTCTCAGCCTCTTCGCGGCCCGCGCCGGCGCGAGGCGTGTCTACGCCGTGGAACGCGCCGCTGGCGCCGCCGCCCTGGCGCGCCAAATGGTCGCCGCCAACCATCTTTCCGAGGTCGTCGTTGTCATTGAAGCCGACGCAGGGACAGCCATATTGCCCGAGCCTGTGGATGTCATTGTCTCCGAATGGCTCGGTGTTTACGGTGTCGACGAAAACATGCTCGCCCCCGTTTTGGACGCGCGCGACCGATGGCTCAAGCCGGGCGGCGTGTTAATCCCCTCCGTTGTAACCGCTTGGCTTGCTCCCGTTCATCACAAAGCCGGTCGTCAGGCCACGCTTTTTCGCACGAATTCCTACGGTCTCGATCTTTCCACCCTCTCGCCTGCCAGTCCGAATCAGGTGATGTGGCTGCCTGAAGGGGCCGCGGAAGGAGACCTGCGGGCTACGCCGCAGAGATTGTGGGTCACCGACTGCGCCACCATGCCTGCCGGACAAGCCCGCACTCCCTATGCCGCCGAGCTGACCTTTCAAGTTAACGGCCCCGTCAACGGCGCAGTCGCTTGGTTCTCCGCCGAAATGCCGGGAGCGGCGGAACTCTCCAATGGGCCCGGACTGCCGTCCACACACTGGGGCCAATTCCTGTTTCCCATCGCCAACGCGCAATCTATCGAGGCCGGCAGCGAACTTGGCATCGGATTCCACAACGTGCCGGCCGCCGCATTCGGTTCGCACCATATCTGGGCGTCTCGCGTGGCCGGTCAACCTCTCGAAGTGCACGACACCCGGCGCAACCCGAGCGCCGCATGGGAACCTCCGTGGCGAGCCTTCACTGGTTAGCCCCCGGCATTCACGGCAGTCAGGAAGGAGAGCAAATGTCGAATGAAATCCTCAAGGAAGTCGCCGCGGCCGCAGCGCGGCTGATTGCCGGACTGCAGGAGGGTGCCTCCCCGCCTGGCGGTTCGCTCACCGTGATCGGAACCGGAATTCGCGCCGTCACCCAGTTGACCATCGAGTCGCTCGCTGCGATGGCGACCGCCGAAGAACTCCTGCACGTCATCGGAGAGCCGATACAGGAAGAAGCCCTCCTCGCAATCAATCCGAAGGCACGAACGATGACCGGCTTCTATGCCGACGGTCTTGTCCGCAACGCCACCTATGAAGCGATGGTGCGTGAAATGCTCTCCTGCGTTGCGGCCGGAAAACGGACCGTCGCCGCCTTCTACGGCCATCCCGGAGTATTCACATACCCGTCGCACGAGGCCGTCCGCCGTGCCCGCGCCGCCGGTTACCCGGCCCGCATGCTTCCAGCAGTTTCGGCGGAAGATTGCCTCTTCGCCGACCTCGGGATCGACCCCGGTGACGGATGCCAGTCCTACGAAGCCACCAGCTTCCTGATGCAGCGCCACCCCATCGATCCGACGGCGCACCTCTTCCTTTGGCAGGTCGGCACGGTCGGCAATTGGACGTACGAATCAGCCGGGTATGACTTGAGTAACTTCCCCGCCCTGGTTGCCAGGCTGCTCCAGTTCTATCCGCCTGTTCACATGGTCACTGCCTATGAGGCGCCCTTCGACCCGGGCGGCTTGCCCCGAGTGCTTCGAATGCAGCTCGCGCACCTGCACTCTTCGCACGTTTCGCCAGCAACCACCTTGCACATTCCGCCGTTGCGCGCCGCTGCCTGAAGCATTGAGCCAGTTATAGCGAAGAGCGAAAGGCATCCGCTTCAGCGTGCCGCACTCCATTTGACCGTCTCAATCGTTCGAGCAAATCCTCGAGATCAACTTCGTCACCGACGATGGCCGTATATAGCCCCGGCAGCTCGGGATGCGAGGCCCGGATCTGGCCCGCTTCCACACTTTCCAGCAGCATCTTAACCTCTGGCGGCAAGGTGGCTGCCGTCAACCTGTTTGATTCAGTCTCTGCGAGCTGGATGAGAATTCGAGTCGCCAATCGAATTACGTCCCTGCCCCATCCTACCTCCAGCGGCCTCGCTAATCTATTGCGTCGGTCTACAACGGTGACGGCTGAAATGTCGCGATCAGCAGTGTACCCTGCTCGCTTCGGGTCTTGGCGTCCTGTTCCTCCGCCGCCGGTTAGGGTAGTTCAGCGATCACCCGGTCGATGTCACCGGGAGACAAGTAGAAGTGCGGCGAGAGCCTGACATAGCCTTGCCGCGGCGCTGATGTGATGCCCTTCTCCCTGAGCCTCGACCAGACCATTCGCGAATCCACCCCTTGTTTCCGGATACTGACAATGCCCGCCGCCTGTCTCCGCCGTGCGCTCCACCATGGTTTCGTAGCCCTTGGCGCACGCGCCGGCGGCAAGGCGGTCCGCCAGGAACGTGACCTGCCTGCCTACCGCCTCCACGCCGACTTCAAGCAATAGCTCAATTCCTGCCCGTAAACCAAAGCATCCGATAGTGTTAAGCGTCCCGCACTCGTACCTGCCAGCGTCTCTCCGCAGCGCCATGTCGCGAGAAGCATAGTCGACGTATCCCGCCACGGTAGTCCAGCCGAACTCGATCGGCTCCACCCTGTCCTGCCACTCCTGCTCGATGTACAGCACCCCGTTGCCTTCGGGCCCAAGCATCCACTTGTGGCCGTCGGCCGCCAATGCCTGGATGTTCATCCGCTTGACGTCAATGGGGAATGCGCCCATCCCCTGGATCGCGTCGACAAAGAAGAACACCCTCTCCTGACGGCAGATTCGCCCAATCGCCTCCAGATCCACCTTATGCCCGCTCAAGTACTGCACATAGCTGATGGCCAACAACTTCGCTCCCCGCGCGGCCTCAGCAATGCGTTCAATCGGATCGAAGCAGGAGAGCCACTGGACCTGGACTCCCTTCCATTGCTCTAACTTCTTCCAGATGTAGTAGTTTGCCGGGAATTCCTCATGGAAAGCGACAATCCGGTCTCCCGGTTTCCAATCAAGCCCGAGCGCCACCGTCGCAATGCCTTCGCTGGTGTTCTTGACGATGGCGATCTCTCCCGGATCGGCGTTGATCAACCGCGCCGCTGCCTGGCGGAGCCCCGCGTAGCTTTCTTCCCATTGCGAGTAGTGCAGGGATCCGTTCACGCACGCCGTCCTCGGCCAGCCATTTCATGGCGTCGGAGGCCCGCCGGCAGAGCGGCGCAACCGCCGCGTGGTTCAAGTAGATCAGGTTTTCGGTGACCGGAAACTCGTGCCGCCAACGGGCGGCGAGTTCCTGCGACTCATCTTGGCTGTAACCCATCTCTATCAGTGTACGTTCAACGCTATGGAGACCGTCATACCGGCTGAGCCGGGACTATACTCGGATTGAGGACCATATGATGACGCTTGGCAAACGCAGCCTGCACCTGGGAATGGCTTTGACGTTGGCCGCGGTGTCCGCATTCGGCGCCGGTCAGGACACGCCCGTCGAACCGGAAAAGAAGACTGAACCGGCGAAGAAAACTGAACCTGGGAAGAAGAAGAAGGTCGATGCCAAGAAGGACCCTGACGAGATCGGCAACCGCGACGTCGGCAAGGGCCTCAACATGTACTCGATCGAGAAGGAAATCGCCATGGGCAAGCAGTACGCCATGGAGATCGAGCGCATGGCCAAGATCGTGGACGACCCCGTCATCGCCGAGTACGTCAATCGCGTCGGTCAGAACCTGGTGCGCAACTCCGACTGCAAGGTCCCGGTGACCATCAAGGTCATCGACACCGACGAGCCCAACGCGATGGCCTTGCCGGGCGGCTTCTTCTACGTGAACACTGGCCTCGTCACCCTGGCCGAGAACGAAGCCGAGATCGCTGGCGTCATGGGGCACGAAATCGCCCACATCGCCGCCCGCCACGGCACCAAGCAGGCCACGCGCGGCCAAATCGCCAATCTCGCCACTATCCCCCTGATCTTCATGGGCGGCTGGGCAGGCTACGGAATCCGCCAGGCCGCATCGATTCTGATCCCGATGGGCTTCCTCCAATTCTCCCGGGCGTTTGAATCGGAAGCGGACTTGCTCGGCTTGCAGTACATGTACAAGGCCGGCTATGATCCCAACGGCTTCATCGACTTCTTTGAACGCCTCGAGTCGCTGGAAAAACGCAAGCCCGGAGCCATCAGCAAGATCTTCCGCTCACACCCTCCCACTGGCGATCGCATCACGACCGCCCAGAAGAACGTCGGCGAACTGCTCAAAGAGAAGCCCGAGTACGTTGTCACGACCTCTGAGTTCGAGGACGTCAAGGAACGGATCATGGCGCAGAACAACCGCCGCAAACTGGACTCCACGGAAGACCCGAACCGGCCGCGCCTGCGCAAGGCTCCGGGCGGCGGAACCACTACCGCGGAAGGTGAAGACGGCGAAAAGAAGCCCAAGGAAGATCCCGACGAGCGCCCCACGCTAAAGCGCCGCAACTAACCGCGGCCATAAGTCGGCCATTGAACATTCAGCCTTTATAGCGTTTCAACGCGACCAGGCTCAGGCCGGTTCCTATCATCAGCATCAACGAAGGTTCCGGGATTTCCGCGATGTTCCCAGGGCCGGAGATCTCATTGGCAAATGTCCCGGTCGCCGTCGAACCGTAGGTGGTCGTCACCAGTACGTAGCGCTGGTTCGCGATCAGGGTTTGAGTGATATCGGGCAGTCGCTGCACACCCATCACCACATCGTCAAAGGCGCGAACCGCATCGGTCAGCGGTGAAGCCGGGTTAAATGACCTCGCATAGAGGACGAAGAAGCCGTCATCCGTGTAGTTCGAGTCTCCGGGGGTGTATTTCGTGTCGTAGAAGTCGGCCCCGGTCATCCTCAGCCTGTATGTCCCGGTGACAGCCACTTCGAACGTGATCGGCATGTAATAAACCACCAGGCCATCACCCATTGCGAGAATGAGCGGCGGATTGACCCCGTTGTCCTCGGGGCGCTGAAAAGTGGGACTTGTCGAATCGAGGGTTCCCGAAAAACTGAATGTCGCCGCCGCTGAACTGGCGCTCGCTGCCGCAAAAAGAACGGCCGCCCATGCGCACTTGCAAATACTACTCATCAGGGTTCCTTCCGCGGATCTTCGTCCGCCGGAAGCCATCCGATCCTCTAAGGTCCGAGGATGGAGTCCCTCAAGAACTCGCATTACGAAAGTTCTGCGGACTTCACCCTAGGACTAAGTAATCCCAGAGTACGGTCGTACCCTGACAGAAGGCACGGAAGGGAAACCTTAGCGAGTCCGCTAAATCCCCTTAGGCGGCAATCGGGCCCCTATTCGATCCAACCCAACTTCTTCAACCCCGTTGCCGGCTCCTCCTTGTCGAAGAACGGAAACGCCGCCTGTTGGCGGCCGTGTTCGAGAGCCACCCCGTATGGCGGGTCAGTGAACGGGAAGACTAGCTTGAGCTTGTCAGCATCCGAGGAAAGGCCAGCCTTCAATGCAGTGGCCTGCAGGAACTGTCCGCCCCAATGAGGATTCGCCGTCGCCACGGCAACAATCCGCACCCCATTCCATTTGTGCTTGCTCATGACTTTGGCGGCCTCGTCACAGTGAGAACACTCAGGGTCGAAAAAGTAGACGAATACCCTGCCCTGATGAAGGTCGAAAGGTTTGCCGTCAACCATAATCTCCCGCGGCGCTTCAACGCCGGTCTGCCGGACGCGGGTCATGCCGTAAACGGCGCCGGCGAAAACGACGATGGCTGCCAGCGCCATGATCGCCTGTTTCGGACTTTCCGAAGGCCGCGCCCATATCCCGGCGATTACTGCGGCGACCAGCATCACCGCATCGCCGATGAAGAAGCCGGGCCCGACCGCGCGCTTCAGCCAAGGGAAACACGAGCAATCCTCCCCGGCCAGCGCCTGGTAGTTCACTCCCATGTACACCATGAATGCCAGCAGCATGATTCCGCAGAGCCAGGCTCCCCACCGGCGCCATCGTGGGACAACAACCAGCACGCCTGCCCATGCTTCTGTGATTCCGGCCAGCAGCGCCACGCTCAGCGCCAGGGGCCCGGGGATTAGCGCCTGAGCCATACGCGCGCTCGTAGCCAGTGGATCGCTGAGCTTCCAGAAGCCGGCGACGAGGAAGATAACGGCAAGAGCCCAAGCGCAAATCGTGCCGCTCCATTGCTTCCACGCAGCAATCTCGAGCGTACTGGAAGGCGCAACTTCGCCCTGTGCCATACTGTGGTCCATGCTTCCGATTGTAATCCTGCTGTTGGGGGCCATCTCCTTTCATTTGACGGCCCAACCAGCGGACTGGGTGGTCGAGAATGCGGTTGTCTATACCGGAAACTCAAAACAGCCAAAGGTTCGGGCCTTGGCAATCCGGGGCGACCGGATCGTTGCGGCGGGCGATGACCTGTCGGCGCAAATCGGTCCGAAGACGCGGCGGGTCGACCTGCAAGGCGCGACGGTCCTTCCCGGCCTCATCGACGCGCATGCACACATGCGCGGACTTGGAGGCTTGCTGGAGTCGCGCGACTTGCGGTTCACCCCAACCATCGCCGAGGTGGCAGCCTACGTCGCCGCAGCTCGCCGCCGCCAAACCAAAGGGCGAATGGGTCACCGCCCGCAACTGGGACCAGACCAACTGGGGCGGCAGTCTGCCCACTGCCTCCGACCTCGACAAGGCTGCGCCGGATCATCCTGTCTACCTGACTCGCGTCGACGGGCACGCCGCCTGGGCCAACTCTGCCGCTCTCCGCCTGGCCGGAGTGACCTCGAAGACACAGGACCCCCCTGGCGGCAAGATCATCCGCGACGCCAACGGCAACCCCACCGGTGTCCTGATCGACCGCGCCATGGGACTGGTCCGCTCAAAGATCCCACCCGCCACCTACGCCCAGACCAAGCAGCAGTTGGAACTCGCCGCCCGCGAATGCGCCCGCCTCGGCCTGACAGGCGTGCACGACGCCGGCGTGTCGCGCGACGATTTGCGCGCCTACCGCGAATTGATCGCGGAGGACCGCTTCCCCCTCCGGATCTACGCCATGATCGGCGGCGACGGCTCCCTCTGGAAGGAGTATCTCGCCCGAGGTCCCGAGATCGGCGACAAGCTCACGGTGCGAGCGATCAAGCTCGTTGCCGACGGTGCGCTCGGCTCGCGCGGCGCCGCGATGTGGCAGCCCTACTCGGACGAGAAGGGCAACACTGGCCTGCTCATGACGACGAAGGAAGACATCGAGCGCGTCTCCCGCGAAGCCGCTGCCAAGGGCTTTCAGGTTTGCACGCACGCCATCGGCGACCGCGCCAACCGCATCGTCCTCGACGCCTACGCCGCCGCGCTGGGAGGCAGGAACGACAAGCGTTTCCGCGTTGAGCACGCGCAGGTCGTCTCCCTGCCCGATTTCCAAATGTTCGCCGACTATTCGATCACGGCCTCGATCCAGGCCACCCACGCCACCAGCGACATGCGCTGGATCGCACAGCGCGTCGGGCCGGACCGCGTCGCCGGCGCCTACGCCTGGCAGCGCTTCCTCAAGCTCGGCGTGCCCGTCGCCAACGGCAGCGATTTCCCCGTCGAGGAGCCGAACCCGATGCTCGGCCTCTACGCCTCCATCACCCGCCAGGACGTGAAGGGAGAGCCTCCGGGCGGCTGGACCCCGGATCAGCGCATGACCCGCGAACAGGCGCTCCAAAGCTTCACCGTCGGCGCGGCCCACGCCGCCTTCGAAGAGAAGCTCAAGGGCACGCTCGAACCCGGCAAGCTGGCCGATTTCATCGTGCTCGACCGCGACATCATGACTGTGGAGCCAAAACAGATTCCAACAGCCAAGGTGCGCATGACCGTCCTCGGCGGTAGGATCGTTCATGAAGGTAAATGAACGCCGCTGCTCTCCTGATTCTGGTCCTCGCCTCCGCGACCAAAACCTCCACCTTGGTGGATGACGTCTACAACGTGGGCCCGGGGCGCATGCGCTATCTCGATATCGCGATGCCGGCCTTCCCCGTTCGCGTTCTGTGCACCTTCGAAGTAGAGACCGGCCAAGCCGGCATCCGTGCCCAACTTGTGGCGGAAGACCAGACAGTGGTGGCAGAAACGCAGCCAAAACTGCACGGCGGGTTGTCTGCCCGCCCGGCTCGCCCCGGCAAATACAGGCTCGTCCTGGACAACCGGCACAACCCCGCAACGGCAGTCCGCGTGGCCCTCTACGTCCGCTTGGTCTACGGAGAAGGGCCGGCGCAGCCGGTTCGCCGCGCCGACCCGCTGAAAGGCCGGATCCTCGTCCTGTCCTCGATGGCCTTCTTCGCCGGCATTGCCCTGTTCGCCGGCATGCGCATCAAACGGAACCTTGAGCGTTCCGATTCTACTTAGGCGGCCGTTTCAAGCGGATGGCCAGGGCGTGCGCATCGGCGCGCTCGTTTCGACCAGCATCGAGATTTGACATCGGCGCCACGGACTCAAACTCGCCGTCCCGCCCGTTTTCTCTGACCTTCATGACGCCGACGCCTGGAGTCGAGCCCGTACTGACATGCGGGTCCGCCGTGAGTGGGCTCGGCCCTCTCAGCGACATGAAGATGTGTGTGAAGTCGGGCGAAGCCACCAGAAGGTCCGGAGTCGGATCGCTCGATATTCCGCCTATGAGAAAGATGCGGTTGACGAGCTCGTCGGTCTCGGTCTTGACCACCCAGAGAAAGTTTCGTCCCCGGTCAGCTACCCACAGGTATTTCTGCTTCTTCGTGAGCGCTGCGCCATGCGCGTCCGAGGGGTCTTGCTCTTCCCTGAAGACCAGCTTTGGCGGCGGCGTGTTTGGCGGATTCGCCGGTGAATAGCCCGTGACTGGAAAAGCATACAAGTCGGCCTGATGCGGGTTCATTGCCATCGACCCGGCCCCGGAGTCGATGTACATCTTCTCTCCCGTCACCTCCGCGCCCAGGCACCCGTTGCCGGCCACATAGCTCGTATCGTATTCGCCGACGATTCTCATCGGAGTCGCTTTGGAATCGACGACAAAGAGCCCGCCCCCTCGCAGCGTCACCCACGTGTACCGGCTCTTCGATTCGATGATGGGGCAGATGGGGGCGTTGTCCGGCCGCATCGGATTCTGGCAGGGGATTCCGTTTGAGGTCACACACGTAGCCAGATTGATCGCCGCACCTGTGTCGAGCTTGAAGGTGTTCGTCTTATAGTCTGTGTTGATTCGTTCGAAGAGCTTGCCGTTCTGGTTTGCCACCGCAATGTAAGTTTCATCGGGCGACGGGATGGCGAAATGAACCTGCCGTGCTCCGCCCGCCCCCGGCGAAGTCCGGATGCAATCGACGGTCTTGCGTGTCTTGGCGTTGAGGATGACGACATGCCCGGTCGAGACGAACGAGATGATCGCGTGCGTCTGGCTCGGATTGATCGCCAGCATGTGCGGCCTGACTGGATTCACTCCGGTCTTGGCGAAGCAAACCGCGGCTGCGTCTCCACTCAGATCGACCTTCTCAACCGGCGCGGTCGCGGCCTTGTTTTTCTTCTCCAGATCCTGGCCGTCCCAGATGTAGAGTGTTCCTCCGTACGTCTTGCCGAAGGAATCGGACTGGTCGATCGACCAGACCTCGTATTTTTCGTTGCCCGCTCCAATCAGCAGGCAGGTTCCCAGCGCGAATGTCGTTAGTATCCGCATCAGCCCTCCTGAGGTGTATAGCAGAATACCCCAAGTCGGGCAAAGCTTGAAACAGATACTGCGAAGCGTTTGCCTCGCTCCGCAGTATCTGTTCCGGAGACCGCTCAGACTGTCGCGATTAGAAGTCGTACCGCAGCGCCATCTGGAAGATGCGCGGGGTGCCGACAATCGAGCCGACCTTGCCGAACGTTGCCGGCGTCGTCAGCGTGACGGTCGGGTTGGCGAAGTTGGCGTTGTTGAGCATGTTGTACCCTTCAGCGCGGAACGTGATCGTGTGCCTCTCATACAGCTTGAAGCGCTTCACGATCGACATGTCGAGCCCGAAGTAGCGCGGGCCGCGGAATGAGTTGCGCCCCGTCGTGCCCGGTCTCCCCGGCCGCGCGGGAAGCTGAACTGGGAGAAGGTCTCGTCCTTCGGGAAGTACCACACCCCATCGCCCTTGCGCTCGACACTGCCGATGTTGCGGTCGCCCGAGTAGTTGGCCCAGGTCGTGCCGCCCCACGTCGTTTGACGGCTGGAGGTGATCGTGAACGGACTGCCGCTCTGCCAGATCATGAGCGACCCGACTTCCCATCCGCCAATCAGGCTGTCGGCCCACTGCGGCATGTCGCCGCCGACTGCTTTCCCCTTGCCGACCGGCAGGATATAGGAGGCGGACATATTGAACGAATGGGGCCGGTCAAAGTCGCTCCGGCCGCGATCGAGCGCCAGGTTGTAGCTGTCGAAAGGAGCTGTGTAGCCATTGCCTTCGACAGAGGAATTGTCGATGCTCTTGCTGAAGGTGTAGTTGGCGAACACCTTCAACGCGCCCATCGACCTCCGGACGCTCACCTGCAGGGAGTTGTAGTATGACCGGCCGGAGTTCGTGCCCTGCTGCACGTCGATGTACTGCGGATAGTTCCGCAAATAGTAAGGCGACACACCGGCTTGGCCATAGCGTGTGTAGTTGGTTCGGTCAACGTTCGTTGCCGCGACCCCCACCTGTCCCTGAGTGAGGTTGGTCGCCCCGACGCCGGTGACTGCGGCGGCTGGAGTGCCGAATATCCTGACCAGGGTGTTGTTTGGGGACGGAGCGGAGCCGTTGGCCTGGTAAGCCTGCAGTTCCTTGAACGAGGTCAGGAAGTCCCCGTAGATCCGCTGCTGATTGGGGTTGTAGTTCAGGAACAGCTTGGTCCCCTGGCTGCCCACATAGCCAACCTCGAGCACTGTGTTGCGCATGATCTCACGTTGGATGTTCAGGTTGTACTGGAACACGTAAGGGGAGCGCAGGTTCGGATCGAAGACTGACGATGGTCGTCGATCGTGTCGTCGGCAAAGTCAACAGCGGCGCCGCCGGCTGAGCCGTGCTGGGGATTCCGTCGCTCACGCGAACGTCTGAGGAGCCGCTCTGATTCGGGTAAACATAGACGGCTTGCCCGAAGCCGGGTGTGCCGCCATCCACCGAGCTGGTCGTGGCGCCGATCAGCCGGTCGTAGAAAGCGCCCCATGAGCCGCGCACCGCCGTCTTCCCGTCGCCCTTCACATCCCAGGCGAAACCGACCCGAGGCGCGAAATTGTTCCAGTCGCTCCCGTACCACCTGCCGCCCTTCTGCACGGTCAGGTTCGAGATCTGGCTCACTGTGTTGATCTCCGCCACCCGGTCGAAGGTGCCCATCAAATCGTTGGTTTCAATCGGAACACCCGAGAACTCCCAACGAAGTCCAAGGTTGAGTGTCAGGTTCCGTCTGATCTTATAGTCGTCCTGGAAGAAGTAGCCTTGCTCCTGGAACCTGAAGTTCCGTTCTCTGGGTGTGCCGGCAGGCTGCCAGGTCTGCAGGTCGCTGAAATAGACCTGGACCACCTGGTTCATGCGGCCCAGCACGTCGTTGTACAGGTTGTCGAACTGTTGCCGGTTCGCCGACGAAATGACCGTGGAACCGTTCGGGCCGATCGTCGCGGGCACCGCATTGCCGAGAGTTGTCGCCAACGTCACGTTCGGGTAGATGCCTCCTCCCGACCCCGCCTCGTTGTAACCCCACTGCGTCGTACGGCGATACTGCATTCCAACCTTGAAAGTGTGGTTTCCCATGAGCTTGGTCAGGTTGTCGGTGAACTCGAAAACCGGTGAATTCCGCCCTTGCGGGAAACTTGGATCGTAGGGGTCGTAAAACGTGTTGGAAATAATGCTCGACCCCTGCAAGCGTGCAGGACGTGCGAACTGGCTGTCCGCGCTCTGTGTTCCCACTCGAAGTTCGTTCACGATGGACGGTGTGAGCACCCAGTCGGACCCGGCCGAAAAACCGGCGCGGATGCCGCCCTGCCAGCCCGACGGGAACCCGGGAAAGCTGGAGTCCTCGCTGTTCAACCCGTCGAGCGAATACGTCTTGAACCAGCTGTAGCGGAAGAACATGTGGTTGTTCTTGACCGTGTAGTCCGCCTTGCCCGTGTACTGGTTGTTCTTGCTGCCGTTCGGATTGTTGAAACGGAAACCGCACGTGTTCAATCCATCGCCGATGTCGCAGTTGTTGTTGTCAGGCAGCACAGAAAAGATCTTGGCCATCTCCTTGTCGATGCCGAGTCTCCGCGGGTCGTTTGCGGCGATGTCAAACGTCGAAATTGCGGTCGACCCCGGTGGCCTCCACTGGTAAATGCCCTTCTTTGCCAGCGGCGTCAGAACCGTTCGGTTGCGAGTAACGTCTTCCGTACCGGCGGTTGCCCTGATAGTTGAAGAAGAAGAAGAGCTTGTTCTTCATCACCGGGCCGCCAACCGAACCGCCAAACACGTTCTGGATGAACTTGGGCCGCCCAACGCCTGAAGCGTTGTTGAAAAAGTTGTTGGCATGCAGCGCCGTGTTCCGCAGGTACTCGAACAGGTTGCCGTGGAAATCGTTCGTGCCCGACCGCGTGATCATTTCCACCTGTCCGCCCGCGTTGCGTCCGTACTCCGCCTTGCCGCCGCTGGTCACCATGCGGAACTCGCCGACCGAGTCCGTGTTGTTCGCCGTCATCGAAAGGCCAAGCCGCGGCGCCGTCGCGTCGTTCACGTCGATGCCGTCCAGCGTCGCGTTGTTGCTTCCCTGCCGCTGCCCGTTCACGCTCGAAAACGTCGTGTCGCCGGGGTTGGTGATCTGCACGCCGGGCTGAAAAACTGCCAGCGTAATCGGACTGCGAGCCAACTGCGGCAGCGTGTCGATATCGCGCAAGGTCACTGACCGCCCCAGTTGCGCGTCCGACGTCGACACTCGCAGGGCCTCTCCTTCCACCACCACGCTTTCCGTCACCTGCCCGATTTCCAGCTTGAAGCGTTGAGTCACCGTCACCGACACATTCAGCTCAACCGCGCTCACGATCGCCTTGCGGAAGCCCGCCGCTTCAGCCGAAATCGTATAGCGCCCCGGCTGCAGCGATGGAAATACGTATTGCCCATCGGCGTTCGAAGTGGTTTCCGAGCGGACCTGCGTCTGTTCGTTGACCGCCACGATCTTCGCTTTCGGAACAACGGCTCCACTTTCGTCCTGAACGACGCCATCCAGACGCGAAGTCGATACCTGTGCGGTCGCTGGGAAAGTGACCGCCAAGTGAAGGCAACTAAGGCGAGACCAAGCCGACGAAGTCGGTTATGCATATAATCCTCCCAAATCCATCGAAGTGCTGATATAGAACCGGGGCAGGCGGACCAACCTGGTCAAAAGACTCTGCTTGG
The DNA here is from genome assembly GCA_963714395.1 of Bryobacteraceae bacterium. Taxonomy (GTDB): domain Bacteria; phylum Acidobacteriota; class Terriglobia; order Bryobacterales; family Bryobacteraceae; genus JACADU01. Next base: position 28,991 of record CAVQOO010000010.1, on the reverse strand, counting down.
TACGAAATTGTAAACTGTGGCGTTGGCGTAGCACAAGTTTAGTTTGCTCAATGTCGAGCTGCCGAATACTCTACACGTGTTTGAAGATACAGGACTTGCCCATCGGCGCGGGGTCGGGTGTTAGAGCCCCCAGCGAGTTCACCAAAGTGTTACAAGTATCTTATTTTGTGTAAACTACCGTCACGGGTGAGATAAGCCGCGACTCCCCCAGTGGTCCCCCATACCCTGTTGGCGCATGAACAAATACTTATCCGTTTTTCCCCGACTGTAACAACACTGTCCGCAATACCGTCTCTCCGAGTACTATGTCCAGAAGTCTGTTTATCGTTCTCTCCTGTCTCCTCGCGTTGTCAGCCCTCTGCGTTGCTGCCGATCTCACCGGCAAGTGGACTGCTCAGGTTCCTGGGCGAGATGGCCAGACCCGCGAAACCACCTTTGACCTCAAGGCCGCCGGCGCTACCCTGACCGGCACAATGTCCGGCCGTGGCGAGCCGACTCCGATCGCCGATGGCAAGATCGAAGGCGATGCCATTTCCTTTACCGTGACAAGGACAATGGGCGACAATACTGTGAAGTTGAATTACACCGGCAAGGTTGTCGGTGACGAAATCCAGATGAAGCGCCAAGGCGGTCAGGGCGAGCCGATCTCGTTCGTCGCCAAACGCGCAAAATAGCCGCGCAGTTTATAATAGCCGCGGGAGTTCACCCGCTATGCCCACATACCGTTTCACAGTCAACGGTCAGGCTCGCAGTGTCGACACTGAGCCTGACCGTTCGTTGCTTGAAGTATTACGTGAGGATCTCGGCGTAACGGGAACCAAATACGGTTGCGGCGAAGGCCAGTGCCGCGCCTGCACGGTTCTGCTCGATGGCTCCCCGATCGTCTCCTGCACCACCCCAGTCCGCAGCGTGTCCGGCAAGACCATCCGCACCATCGAGAGCCTGGAATTGAACGGCGTGCTCCACCCGGTCCAGCAGGCCTTCGTCGATGAGGGTGCCATGCAGTGCGGCTACTGCACGCCCGGCATGATCCTCCGGACGGTGGCACTGCTCGAGAAGACGCCCCAGCCCACCGAAGCCCAAATCGTGGACGGCCTCAACGGCAATCTCTGCCGCTGCAATGGCTACCCCCGCATCGTGGCCGCAGTCCAACTCGCTTCCAGGCTCAATGCCAAGGGAGGGCGTCGCAATGACTGAGCCACGAACGCTACGAACTCGCCGAAGCGCCGGCCTATCGCTTCACAGTCACCCGCCGCGAGATGCTCGGCATCACCGGCGCCGGCCTCCTGCTCGTCCTCACCCTGCCAGCCGACGCCCAGAACCCCGCCCCGCGCGAGTCCCGCATCCACGTCGGCGACGACGGTATTTACACGGTCTTCACGGGCAAGATCGAAGAAGGCCAGGGCGCACGCACAGAACTCGCCATGGTGGCCGCCGAAGAACTCCGTGTCCCCATCGGCAAAGTCCGCGTCGTGACCGCCGACACCGACCTCACCCCCAACGACGGCACCACCGCGGGAAGCCGCACCACCCCCTCCACTGTCCCCGCTGTCAGAAAAGCCGCAGCCGCTGCCCGCGATGCCCTGGCCACTCTGACTCCTCCCTCCGAGTGGAAGATCCTCGGCAAGCCGCAGGCGCCCTGTCAACGCCCGCAACATCGTCACCGGCGCCCACAAGTACCCATCCGACACCGTCCGGCCCGGAATGCTCTACGGCTCCATCCTGCGTCCGCCTTCGTTCGGCGCGAAGCTGGAATCCGTCGACACCGCTTCCGCCAAATCGATCCCCGGCGCGGTGGTCGTCCACGACGGCGACTTCGCCGGCTGCGCCGCGCCTACATCCTACGCGGCGCGCAAGGCAGTCGAGGCGCTCGCAGCCAAAGCGGCTTGGAAAACCAATCCGCATCCCTCCAGCAGCGTCCTGTTCGAGCATCTTCGCGCCACCGCACTGAAAGAGGGCCGCGCTAAGCCCCAAATCAGCGGCGATGCGGACACCGCCCTCGAAAAGTCCGCCAAGCGCTTGAAGGCCACCTACACCACGCCGTACGTCCAGCACGCCCCGATGGAGCCTCGCGCAGCGGTCGCCGAATGGTCCGGCGGCAAACTCACCGTCTGGACCGGCACCTCGAATCCGTTCAGCGTCCGCGACCAGCTGTCCAAGGCCTTCAACCTTCCCGTCGCCAGTGTCCGCGTCATCGTGCCCGACATGGGCGGCGGTTTCGGCGGCAAGCACACCGGCGAAGTCGCCATCGAAGCCGCCCGCCTGGCCAAGGCCGCCGGCAAGCCCGTCTCCCTCCGCTGGACGCGCGCCGAGGAGTTCTCCTGGGCCTACGTCCGCCCCGCCGCGCTCATCGACATCGAAGCCGCCCTGGACGACAAGGGCGCGATCAACGCCTGGTCGTTCACCAACATCAATTCCGGCGGCTCGGCCCTCGTCAGCCCCTACAGCCTGCCCAACACGCAGCATCAGTTCATCCCCGCGGACTCCCCGCTCCGTCAGGGTTCCTACCGCTGCCTTGCCGCGACAGCCAACAACTTTGCCCGCGAATCGTTCATGGATGAACTCGCCGCCGCGGCCGGCACAGACCCTCTCGCCTTCCGTCTGGCTCACCTGGACAACCAGCGAATCAAGGACGTCCTCAACGCCGCTGTGCAAAAGTTCCGTTGGGATGAGCGGCGCAAGGCGAAGAAACCCGGCTGCGGCTTCGGCCTCGCCTGCGGCACCGAGAAGAACTCCGTGGTCGCCGCCTGCGTCGAGGTCGAAATCGACCCCAAGACCAATGAACTCCGCCTGGTCGAAATCTGTGAAGCCTTCGAGTGCGGCCCCGTTCTGAATCCTCTCGGCCTGCGCTCCCAGGTGGAAGGCTGCATCATCATGGGCCTCGGCGCCGTGCTCCGCGAGGAGATGCTCTTCGAAAACGGCAAACTGACAAACGGTCGTTTCTCCGCCTACCGGGTCCCCCGCTTCCGCGACGTGCCGAAGATGGATCTGGTCTTCCTCGACCGCAAGGACCTCGAACCCGTCGGCGCGGGCGAGACGCCCATCATCGCCGTCGCCCCCGCGATGGCCAATGCGATCTTCGACGCCACAGGCGAGCGCCTCCGCTCCCTGCCCCTCCGCCCTTCCCGCAAATCCTGAAAGTGATCGGGTCGAGTGACGGGGATTGCGCCCCGTCACCCTCCCACACCACCGGACGTGCGGTTTTCCGCATCCGGCGGTTGAACCCAGCGGCCTTAACTGCGCCGCAAGATCCGATGGCATCAGAAAGCCATAGCGGCGCAGTGCGGCGTTGCGACAGCGCGGTCTGCAGGCTGCCGGTGCCGGCCACGTGCCAGGCTCCCCGCGAACTGCTGCGCCACCTTCAGCATGCGGCCTCGCAGACCCAAGACGTCGTAGCTGCGCGCTCTCGCCCTGCGGCGTCGTGCCACCGCAGCCAGAAGCATTTCCGGATGTGCCGGCGAATCCATCCCTCCAGCCGGAAGATCGGCCGGCGCTCTTCGGCCAGTCGGTAGTAGCCCCACCAGCCGCGCACGTAGCGCTGCCAGTCGTCTCGCAGTTGGTTACTGGTCCGGCTCTGGCTGCTCCGCCACATCTCCCGCACTTTCGCTTTGAATCGCTCCACACTCTCCGGCGCTACTCCGATCTGCCCTTCGCGGTTCAGTCGAAAGCCCAGGAACTTGCGTTCCCAGACCCTCCCTGTCCCGCTCTTGGTGGCATTCACCTTCAATCGCAGATGCTTCTCGATCCAGCCCTGGATCGACGCCAGCACCCGCTCCGCCGCCGCCTGACTGCCTACGTAGATATTGCAGTCATCCGCGTACCGGCAGAAGCGGTGCCCTCGCCGTTCCAGTTCCTTGATCCAGTGCGTCCAGGTAGATGTTGGCCAGCAGCGGAGACAGCGGCCCGCCTTGCGGCGTCCCTTCCACGCTGGCCTGCCACCACCCCGTCCACCATCGCTCCCGCGCCGCAGGTACTTCCCGATCAGCTTCAACACCCGTTTGTCCCGGATCACTTGCGCGATCCGGCCCATCAGGATGTCGTGATTGACGTGGTCGAAGAACTTGGTGATGTCCAAATCCACCACCCAGTCCTTCCCTCCCTGCGCATACCGCTTGCGCGGCTCGCACCGCATCCTGTGCGCTGCGCCCCGGTCGGAATCCGTAGCTGTGCTCGCTGAATCGTCGGCTCGAAGATCGGCGTCAGCGCCTGCAACAGCATCTGCTGGATGAACCGGTCCAGTCACCGTCGGTATGCCCAGCATCCGCGTCCCCCCGTTCGGCTTCGGTATCTCTACCCGCCTCACAGGGCTCGGCACGTAGGTTCCCGCCAGCAGCTTGGCGTGGATCTTCGGCCAGTGCGCCTGAAGATGTCCGCTCCAGCTCTTCCGTCGTCATCCGGTCGATCCCCGGCGCTCCCTGGTTGCGTTTCACCGCTCCCAGGGCTTGCGCCGTAGTTCTCCGGGCTGACGACCTCTTCCATCAGGTTCTCGTACATTGCTTTCTGTCGGAAGGTTCCGCAAAGTTCCGGCCTCGGGACTCGCCGCCGTCAGGCTCGCCACGGTTTCACCGCTTCTGCCCGTTGCGCTCTCCGGGGTGGCGACCGTAGTTGTCGCGCCCGTCGATTCGAGTCCTCTATCGCAGCCGGTCTTCAGTTCCTTCTCTAGCTCCGTTCTTTGGTTCTTCGGCCCTTCGCTCCAGCCGGCATTACCGCGCCTTCTTCGCTACTACGGCCTCTGCTGACTTCTTCCCCGCTCTCACGGAGAAGATCTCCCCAGGTAAGGTGCAGAATCTGTCCCCTCGTGCCGTCTGGCTCTACCTGATGCGTCTTGATGACCTTTGGGCTTCGCTGTTCCCAGCCAGCTTGCCGCCCGCACCCGGCCTCACTGCCAGTTCGTGTTCCTACGGTCGAGAGGTTTGCTACGCGCTTCTTTCAGCTTCACCTCGCGGTTACGCCTTGCGTTTCGCTACGGTTGCCGTCATCGGCTCCGGTCGGCTCCTTTCATCCGACAAGATTCTGCCCATGCTGGGCACACTGGGGCAGGCGCCCTCGCCTGCGGCGGGCCCCCTGGCCCGCCTGCCGCGGGCTTCCTGGCCTTCCGCAAGTTCCTATGGCACTATCTTGATCAGCGTGACTCGACGGTCGAGTTCCCTCCCGGTGAAGTAGCCCACAAGGGAAGTCCCGGCTGTGATAGCCAGGAACACCGAAATGCCGGCAGCCGCCCCGTCAGTGTGCACGGCTGCGTAACCGCCCAACACCAACCCGCCCACCACTCCGATGATCGTTCCCATCGACCTTCCCCAACTGCTCTTTGTCCTATCCAGCCGGATCAACCCGATCGAACTCAACGGGATTGTCGCGCTCCCTTTCTCGTACTTCTTTCCGCCCGACGACTTCTTGACGTCAATCACGAATGAGTCTTCCCTGACCGCCGCAGCCTCGCCTTTGACCTTCGATCCGTCGGCAAGCGTCAGTTCCACGCGCTGGCTCACAACCATCGGGCCTACTTCGTTCCACTTCAGTTCCAGAGGTCTCGATTCCGCCAATGCGCTCACCGAGCTCCAGCACAGCAGCACAACCATGAATAAGGACCGGTACTTTGACTTCATCTGGTTCAAATAATACAGGCTTCAGCGTTCAAGTGAAACTCGCGCGCGCCCGGAACGCCGGAACGGCCCAATTCATGCAAAGAAACATCACATGAGGAAGAACGGCAACAATCACCAATACCTCTGTTCGCAACTCGTAACGGTCGAATACGTCGACCAGACGGGTCACGATAACAGTCTCACCTGTAACCTTGAAGAAATCTCGTCGGCGAAGTTGTCCATTCTCTCTGACTCCGAGGTCCCCCATGGAAGTCCGGTAGTCGTTCTGTGTCAGGGACATAGACTGCGAGGCCACGCACAGAACCCCATCCAGCATGACCAGCTCGGTTGGTTTTATGATGTCAGGCTGGTACCGAAGTCCCGGTGGTCTAAAGACCTGTTCCTGCCAGAGTTTCTGCTCGACCTGCCAATCCGAACTAAGGCGGCCGCGACGGCTGCCTAGGTGTTTACCCTTAGGCGACGCTTAAGGTTCCTGAGGAATAAAGACGGGTAAAGCTTGCCAGGCAGCCGGAACCGCCACGGGCTATCATGAAATTCCTGGGTCAGCCGGATACTCCTTCGTGAAGGATGCGACGGGGACGTGCTGGCCAATCAGGTTCGCCGGAAGACTCGCCGTCTATGGCCACCATTTGGTTTCTTGTAACCGGACTCTTGCTGCTGGGCATCGCGTTGGTGGGGTCGTATGTAAAACGCCTGCCGTTTTCTACAGCCATCCTTTATCTCGCGGTGGGCTACAGCCTGGGACCTCTATGTTTCGGCCTCATCGATATTGACCCGATCCGGCAGGCAGCCTTTATCGAGCGAGTGACTGAAGTCGCAGTCATCGTTTCGTTGTTCACAGCAGGACTGAAGCTGCGAATACCCCTGAGCGACAGGCGCTGGCGAGGCCCCGTCAGGCTTGCATTCGGTTCGATGACATTGACGGTCGCTGCGATCGCGGCCGCAGGCGTCTACGGAATGGGACTCTCCTGGGGCGCCGCTATCCTCATGGGGGCGATCCTTGCTCCGACGGACCCGGTGTTAGCCAGCGACGTGCAGGTAGAGCATCCATTTGACTACGACGCTCTGCGCTTCTCCCTCACCGGTGAGGCAGGTTTGAATGACGGCACTGCTTTCCCTTTCGTGATGCTCGGGATGGGTCTGCTTGGTCTGCACGATTTGGGTCCGTTCGGCATTCGCTGGATTGGTGTCGACGTGCTGTGGGCCATCGGCGGGGCGTTTGTCATTGGTGCACTGCTCGGAACGGCAATAGGCAAGTTCGTGCTCTACCTTCGCCGGCAGCATCGGGAAGCCACCGGACTCGATGATTTTCTGTGCATGGGGTTGATCGGAGTCTGTTACGGAGTCGCCCTGATTTGCCGCACCTACGGGTTTCTTGCTGTTTTTGCGGCCGGTCTTGCGCTACGCCGGGTGGAACGTCTGGAGATGTCCGGAGAGACAAATGAGCTGCCACCCCCACCCGTTGACGATGGACAACCTACTGAAGAAATGGCCACGGATCCGGTCAAAGCTCCAGCGGTAATGGCCCGGAGCCTTGCTGCACTTCAATGAGCAACTGGAACGGATAGGAGAGTTGATTTGTTGTCGTCATGATCGGGGCAATGCTGTCCTGGACGCTCATCCCACACCAGGCGGCATGGTTCTTACCCTTGCTCTTTTTGGTTGTCAGACCCGCGGCCGTAGCGATTGGGCTTCTGGGCTCGGACGTGACACCCCGTGAAAGGCAATTCACGTCATGGTTCGGAATCCGCGGCATCGGTTCTCTCTACTACCTGATGTACGCGGTGGAGCACGGACTGCCGGAGTCCGACGCGAAGCTTCTCGTAGGCCTCACTTTGTCCGCAATTGCGGTGTCGATTGTGGCACACGGAGTTTCCGTAACGCCATTGATGAAATCGTACAACCGCCTTGCGCCCCAAAACCCGACGAGCTGATCGTGCGTGGCCGGACTCGACAATCGCCTACTTCTTGTTTTTCTCCCGCTCGTGCCGCTTCTCCGCCTTCTCCTTGTCCGATGGCGGGAACTCCGTGAATGCCTTGTCCAGGTCCTTCCGCGCTTCTTTGTATGCCTTTTCCCGATCCTTGAAGTCGCGCTTCAGATACGTCCGCCACACCAGCTCCTTGTTCACCGGATTCAGCAGATCGACGATCAGCGTTCCTTCCACGTAATCTTCGACGATGGTCTGCTCGTACCAGTAGCCCCAGGGACCATACCAGTAAGGATCGTAGCCGCCCCACATCCCCATCGACCCATAGCCCAGAGTCGTCACGCTTTGCCGGTCCCGCACCGCCACCCACACCCTCACCGCCAGGTCGTGCTTCTCATCGCGGGGGATTTCCTTCAGCCCGCGCCGCTCCAACGTTCCGCTGACGAAGTTGGCGATCCGCATTCGCTTTTCGGGGTCGTCCATGATCCCCGTCTTGCCAAGGTCAATGCCCGCGACGAGACTGAATGTCTTGAATTTTGTGAAATCGGCATCCGGGTCAAAGTCGTTCTTGGTCTTGCCCTCAATCAGCAGACCGCACAAGAGGAGACCGGACAGTAACGCCGAAAGCCTTCGGCAAGTTGAGAGCATGACTTCCATCATCGGTCAAAACTCTCGCCCTGTGCGCCGCCCTACCCCAACTCCACCGCGATCAAGCTCCTCCGGTCGCGAATATACAGCTTCGTCCCCACCAGCACAGGCGGCGTCCACGACAGGTTCGTCAGCAGTTCCGCCTTCGTCAGTATCTTGAAACCCGCCGGCGACGGCTCCGCCAGAATCAGGTTCCCGTCCTGATCCAGGGTGATCAGTTTCTTGTCAGCCCAGACGAACGTCGCCTTCGAAACAGCCCTGTTCTGCCAGTGGATCTTTCCGGAATTGGCGTCAACCGCGCTCAGTACCGCTACGCTTCCCTTCCCGCCGCTTGAGAAGTACAGCGTTCCGTCAATACACATCACGTTCCCGTGGTGCACCCGCAGCCGGTTCGATGTCCAGACCTCAGTTGCCTTCGTCTGCTGCCCCTCCCTCACTATCCGGATCATCTTCGAACCAGCGTCGTACTCCGCCGAAACAAACAGCAGGTTCCCCGGCACCCACACCGGCGTCGACACGCTGATCCCGTATTCAGCCTTGAACGGAACCGACCATTGAGGATCCCCGTTGTTCGGGTTCACCGCAAGCACCGCCCCGTCCATGACCGTCACCAGTTGCTCCAGTCCGTCCACGTTGATCAGCACCGGCGATGAGTACGCATTCCGGTAGTCGCCTCGCGACCAGGCCGGCTTCCCATCCTCCTGCCGGAACGCCATGACGGACTTGCCCTTCCCCCCGACAGGCACAATCACCGTCTCGCGAAACGCGATCGGGCTCGAAGCATAGCCGTACATGAGCCGTGTCCCGTCATGATCGATCCACAAATCCTGTTTCCAAATCAGCTTCCCCGTCTTCGCCTCCAGGCATTGAAGCCTTCCAGCGATTCCGGCCGTAAATACCCTCCCGCCCGCAATCAGCGGTGTCGCATACGGCCCGTTCCCCATATCCCGCGCCGCGTCGCTTTGAACGCTCCTCGGATTCTCCGTCTCCCAAATCGTCTTGCCTGTCCTGGCCGAGATGGCAGTCGCGATCTCCTTGCCCGACACTCCGTACATCGTGTAGATCGTCCCGCCCTCAACCGCTGGCGAAGAGTACCCATCTCCCAGCGTTCTCTTCCACAGCACCGGCGGACCGGACGACGGCCACTGCGACTTCAACCCGCTTGTCTGCACCTGAAAGTTCCGATTGGGCCCACCCCACTGCGTCCACGAAGCTGTTTGGCCGGACTGTCCGCGCACGGACACCCCGCCCGCCATCATCAGGAATAACCGGCGGTTCATGTCAAGATTAGACGCAGATACCCCCTGTTTGGATCCCAACTGCAAGCAGCAAAGCTAGATATCGGCTCGCTCAGCTCGCCGGCAGAACCCTCCCAGACGCAGCAGCGGCCAGCCCGCTTTGCCGCTGTAGTATGATTGTCATCCATGTTGGAGTATGATTATCTTGTGAGAGTCAAGACATCCATTACCCTTTCGGATGAGATCCTCAAGAGAATCGACCAAGCTGAACCCAACCGGTCAAAGTTCTTGGAACAGGCAGCCCAACACTACCTGGCAATGTTGGAAAAATCCCGCCGGGATGCCCATGACGCGGCCCTCCTGGAGGCCAATATAGGCCGCCTCAATCGTGAAGCCGAAGATGTTCTCCAGTACCAGGATCTGCCGTGAGGCGGGGCGATCTCTATTTGGTGTCCAAGCCCGGCGCGCGCGACCCGAAAAAGCAGCGCGTGTTCGTCATCGTCAGTAGGCAGGTGCTTCTCGATTCGAAATTCTCAACGGCGATTTGTGCGCCGGTCTATTCACACCATGACGGCCTCAGCACCCAGGTGCGACTGGACGTCGACGATGGCCTCAAGCATGAATCCAGCATTCACTGCGACGAGTTGGTGAGTCTTCCGAAATCCATGCTCACGCGCTACGTCGGGCAACTGCGCCCCGGCAAGCTGCGAAGTTTGGCGGCCGCGCTCTGCTGCGGCTCTCGACCTCGATGATCCAGTTGCCGCGGCCGCACCAGCCGTTACCGGCTGGTCTTGAGCCTCGCCCGTATTGCCGCCGCCAACTTCTCGTCGTTCAGCCGCTCGGCCAGCGCCAGCGCCCGTTCCGCCGTCCTGCGTGACTCCTCCCCGCGTCCCGCCGCGGCGTATGCCCCCGCGAGCATGTCGAGCAGCGCGGGATCATCCTGCCCCGATGCCCGCGCACGCCTTCTCCCACGCCTCCAGCGCCTCCTGCTTGTCCCCGCGCGCCCACAACGCCGCACCCAGATTGAATTGCGCATCCCCATATTCCGGCTTCAGTTCGACGGCGCGCCGAAAGCTCTTCAGTGCCTCATCCCGCCGCCCCAGCTTGCTCAGCGCCACACCCAGGTTGTTGTGCACCCGCGCATCATCCGGTTCCAGAGCCTACCGCCTGCCGCCACGCATCCGACCCCTTTGGCGAAATCCCCCGCACTCGTCAACTCCGACGCCTTGTCATACAAACGATAGAACTCCGCCGCCGGCACGTCGATATTCAACAGCCCCTCCGCCGCGATGTTCACGAACTCCGGAATGTTCACCGCCCGATTCGCCGCAGTCGCGTTCTCAATCAGAATCGGCGGGCTGTCGTTGCCCTCTTCATCGATGTGCGTCAGAAACATCTGCGTATACGGCGAACGGCTCTTCGAAGAAAACACCATCCACCGCCCGTTCGGCGAAAAGCTGTGCCACGAATTCATCAGCGCCGTGTTGCACTTCATCCGCCGCGCCTGCCCTCCCGCCGCGGGCACAATGTACAATTCGCTGTCGGGCCGCATGAGCTGCCCGTTCCTGCACCGCACAAACACGATCCACTTCCCATCGGGCGAGAATTTCGGGAACGTATTGCTCATCCCATTCGCCGACGCCCCCGCCACCGGCTCCGCCTTCCCGCCCCGGCCCCCGTTGAACGGAATTCGGTACAGGTCATACTTCACCGGCAGTTCGTTCGGATCGTTGGCGAACTTGGGCAGCGGACGTCCCTCCGGATACGGATCCTTCGCTTCAGCCCTCGAAAACACGAGACTCAGCCCATCCGGACTCCACGTCGCCCCGGTGTGCACATACTTCGGATCATCCGCGCCCGGCAGCGCCTCGATCCGCCCCGTCGCCCTGCTGTACACCGCCAAAACGCCGCGCGTCGGATAGAACACCTGCAGAAAGCGATAGTCCATGAAATTGGCCGCATAGACAGACTCGTTCACCGTGCTCACCGCATACTGCCCGTCCGGCGATATCTGCGACATGAACCCGATCGTGCTCTGCCCCCGAATCCTCCCTTCGAACGAGTTCCACGTCATCACGTCCTGATTGCGAATCGTCATGCGCGGCTCCACTTGCGATATCGCGTACGTGCCCTTGTCGCTGTCAGGCCCATCGACATCGATCCCCATCGTGCGCCCGTCTTTCGAGAACGAATGACAGTTGGCACAAGTCGGCAGCCCGGTCAGCAGCAGACGGCTCGTCGACTCGCCCACACTCCGCAGCCGCCACGCCACCAGCCTCACCGCATCCGGCGCCAGCGGCTTGATCACGCCCAGCTTCGTTCGCGACGGCAGCAGCGGCACGTCCCGATAGAAAATCGGCGCCCCCACCGGGTCCTTCGACGTCCTGAACCTCAGCCGCCCGCGCGAAACCTCCCGCCCCTTCTCATCCAGCCGCGTGATCATTATTGAGGCCCAATCCGCCGTCGACCGCCGCTTCATCTCCTCCCATCCCGCGGCATCGGGCCTCCACGAGGGCAAACCGGAAAACGCAAAACGCAGCGGCCCACCGGCCTGAAAACCAACCTCGATGCTCCAGCGCGCTTCCCCCTGCTCCCCGTTCCGCCAAATAAACGTCGGTGCTGCAATATCCGGCGGAAACACAGACCCTTCCTGCGGATAATCGAAGACAAGCCTCGACTGGCCGCGTGCCGGCACGGACGCCGGCATCAACCAAAGCAACAGTAACCACAGGAAGCCGCGAATCATTCCCCTGATCCCATGTTGTATTATTCCGCCATGCTCCGCCGCGACCTGATCACCCTGCCCTTGGCCGCTTTCGCTCCCGCGGCCGCCGGCTCCATCATCCGCCGCGTCGAGATCGTCACCTACAAAACCGGCAGTTCCACCGGCGACCACCTGGAGATCGAAGCCGGCGGCGGCCGCATCGGCGTCTTCGGCACCCTGGCCTGGGGCCTCCCCAAACTCATCTCCGCCGACCTCCCGCAAATCACCAAATACCTGCTGGGCAAAGACGCTCTCGACCGCGGCGTCGAGTTCGACAGCCTCTGGAACGCCCTCTATCCCGGCAAAGAGCTGAGCACCTACGCCGACGCCGTCGACCCCCTGACCGGCCAGAACATCGAAGGCACCACCCGCGGCGGGCGCCACTCTCCCACCGGCCTCAAAATCATGGCCCTCAGCGCCGTCGACAACGCACTCTGGGACCTCCGCGGCAAGATCATCGGCCGGCCCGTCTATCGGGTCGTCGGCACTCAGAACCGCCGCCGGCTGGATGTCTACTCCCGCGTCGGCGAAGGCAAGGATATCGCCGAAGCCCGTCGCCAGGCCCGCGAGCGTTGGGACAAAGGCCAGAAGCGCCAGAAATGGTACTTCGTCTTCGGCCCCAAGGACGGCAAGGAAGGCTTCAAGGCCAACCTCGAACTCGTCCGCGCCCTGCGCGAAGAACTCCCCGAAGCCGCCCTCATGTTCGACAACCACTCCATGCGCTTCGAAATCGGCGTCGATTGGGTCGTCGACCTCGCCAAGCAAATGGCCCAGTACAAGCCCTTCTGGCTCGAAGAGCCCACCGCCCCCGAAGACACCGAAGGCTACGCCCGCATCAAGGGCGAATCCGGCCTCGTCATCGCCGCCGGCGAACACCATTTCACCCGCCATCAGATCAAACGCCTGCTCGACCGCAAGTGCCTCGACTGGGTCCAGTCCGACCCCGACTGGTGCGGCGGCATCTCCGAATGGCTCCGCATCGCCGACATGGCCCGCAAATACCCCGGCGTCCGCGTCGTCCCCCACTGCGACAACTTCATGACCAACGTCCAGTGCGTCGCCTCCCAGCCGGCAACCCTCTGCCCGTTCGTTGAATACAACGACACCCAGACCGAGCAGAAGATGGCCTTCCGCACCCGCATCCTCCGCCCCGCCAACGAAGTCCTCGACACCCCGACCGAGCCCGGCCTCGGCCCCGACCTCGACCGCGCCCGCCTCCAACGCGTCCCCGCCTGACACAGCACCACTAACCGATAGAATGCTCGGCGCACCTCTCCGGTGAGGATCAAACGAGGCGTGGCTGAGTCGGCATTCCAACCGCGAGACTAAATACGAACCTCTTTCCCCTCCATCCGTGTGCAGGTAAATGCCCGGCGATGAGCCTATGTATTTCACTGTAAATGGCTTGCTGGGCAGAAGTTGGGTCTTAGGTGGATGGCACGTCGCGTGCGAATGATCTAATTGGAGATGATCCGTGGAATTCAGGTCAATCGATGGAGGAGGGACAGGACAATGGAGAGCTTTCCGCAGCGCTCAGCCCACACAGCACCCGGCAAGCCGCGCAGACTGAGCCGGGTGATCAACGCAGCTGTGCATCGCCGGCATCGTCGTGGCCACTTGGCATTCCCTCCGCAGCGGCGCCACCCCGCCGGCCAAACATTGTCATCATCCTCGGCGATGACATGGGATTCTCCGACATGGGCTCTTTCGGAGGCGAGATCAGGACGCCCAACCTCGACTCACTTGCGAAGGACGGCGTTCGCTTCACGAGTTTCTACACCCACGCAAGCTGCTCACCGACACGATCGGTGCTACTGAGCGGCGTTGATACGCACCTGAACGGCCTGGGCAACATGGACGAGTGGACCGCGCCGAATCAGCACGGTCTGCCTGGCTACGAGGGCTTTCTCAACAACCGGGTGGCGACGCTGCCGCAGTTGCTCAAAGACACCGGCTACCACACCTACATGGTAGGCAAATGGCATCTGGGCAAGGATCCCAAGCAGATCCCGGCCGCGCGCGGGTTCGAGCGCGATTTCTCGCTGCTCGACGGAGCCGGCAGCTACTGGGACATGACGAACTTCACCGGAGCGTCGCCGCGCTCTGTCTTCACTGAGGACGGACGCTATCTGACCAAGCTCCCCAAAGACTACTACGCAACGAAAACGTATACGGACAAGATGATCGAATTCATCGACGCCAACCGCGGTGACGGCAAGCCTTTTTTCGCCTACGTCTCCCACCAGGCGCCACACGATCCCTATCACCTGCCCAGGGAGTGGCGCAATCGCCACGTTGGCCAATACGACATGGGTTGGGATGCGGTCCGGCAGGCACGTCTGAAGCGGCAGATCGAACTCGGGATCGTACCCGCCGGCACGCAGCTCTCAGAGCGCATGTGGTTCCTGCCCGATCCGGTCGTGCTGGCGCCGGCGACCAGGGCAATCCTTGGCAAGAAGATGGAGCTTTATGCCGGCATGATGGAAAACCTCGACTTCCACGTCGGCCGTCTGATTGCTCACCTGAAAGAGATCGGCGAGTACGAGAACACGATCTTCATTGTGTTTGGCGACAACGGCGCCGAGGGAACCGACCTCTTCCAGATGATCGCGGGCTCGCCGGGAACGCGCGACTATCTATTCGCTGCGATCAAGTGGTCGCAGACTCATCCCAACGCCTGGGGCGATCCGGGTTCCTACGTCGGCTACGGCCCGATGTGGGCGCAGGTGTCCATGACGCCCTTCAGCCAGTACAAGGGGTGGCTGGCCGAGGGAGGCATCCGGAACGCGCTCATCGTCAGCGGTCCAGCCGTCAAGCGGCCCAAAGGCAGCATCAACAACGGGCTCATGCATGTATCCGACCTCATGCCGACTCTGCTCGATGTCGCCGGCGCCAGCTACCCGAAAACCCACGAGGGACGTGAGCTCCCCGCGCTTATGGGCAAGTCCTGGGGCCAGGTGCTGGCGGGCCAGGCGGAGTCGCCGCGGACGGAGCAGGACTCTCTCGCCTGGGAAATCTTCGGCAATCGAGCGGTGCGGCAGGGAGAGTGGAAGCTCCGTTGGCAATACAAGTCATTTGGCAAGGGCGAGTGGGAGCTTTTCAACCTTGCGGCTGATCCTGGCGAGCGAAAAGACCTCGCGGCGGAGCGCCCGGACAAGCTGAAGGAGCTGCTTGCAATCTGGGAAGGCTATGTCCGGACGAACAACGTCGTTCTGCCAAGCCGCTCGGTGTTCGAGACACTGGAAGACCAGCTTCCGCCAAGGGTCCCGGTCGACGCCGGCTTCCCGCCGCTTGTCAACAAGCGGCAGTTCATACCGCCCAAGGACATGATGGCTGAGCCCAAGAAGCGTTGAGCGTCTCCGATCCGGGAATGAAAGAACGAAGATTTTTCCCTCATGGAGATTGAAGGAGGTTCGATGAAACAGGTTGCTCGCTTGCGATTAGCGGTGGCAGCGATGCTCGCCTTGGGCGCGCTCTGCCCTCAGCAGACTCTGGCACAGGTCCCGCCACGCTTCTACTGGAAGACTCTGTCGAATGCGAACGCAGTACCGCTCATCGCCGAGTCGCTCAGCGGCAACACGAACCCGTTCGACCCGGCCCATACAGTGACGGCAGGAGCGAATGTCAACGCGACAATGGCACTGGCAGGCTATGCTCGCACCTTTACCTTGCACAATCGTTCGGCGATGGCTGCGGTCATACTACCCATGGGGCGACTGTCGGGCGAGGTGACGACGGCCGGCAAGTCATTCAGCCAGTCGTCCCGGGGATTTGGCGACCCGATGATCGAGTTCGACCTCAACGTGCTCGGCCCGAAGGCGCAGAAGAACATCCCCGACGTTCTTCGGTACGAGCCGAAGTTCTCATTGGACCTGCTCGCCGACCTGGCCTTCCCGATCGGGGAGTACAACAGCAGTCAGCCCCTGAACCTTGGACAGAACCGCTGGTACGGACGGGTTGGCGCGCCCGTCCTCTGGCAACTCGGCCCATGGGTGCCGGGCCGCCGCACGACCCTGGAATTCCTGCCAGCCGTATGGTTGTTTGGGACTAACGGCAACTATGTCGGGCAGACCATGAAGACGGATCCCATGTTCCAGGTGGATGGACACCTGACGCGCGACTTCACCGAGAACTTCTGGGGGTCGCTCGACGGGACGTGGTTCTACGGAGGCCGGGCGACCATCAACGGCGTCGCGGGAGAGAAGCTCAACAACCTGGGCTTCGGACTCACGCTCGGCTATCAAATCAACGACAACCTGGGTCTCACCTTCGGCTACAAGTCGACGGTTAACGATAGTGCCCCCACGGATCTGCGCATGGATCGTTTCATGGTCTCCCTCGTGGTCGGATGGCACCCGCTCGTCGAGGGTTCGCGACGGTTGAAACACGAGAAGTAGGACTGGGGGAACCGGGCAGGACGAGATGGATCAGCAGCCGGCTGGCCAAGTGAATACGGAGTTGGCTCGTGACCGAACTGGCTTGGCCAAGCTCCGAACTCAACTCGCGCTCGACCGCACAACGCTCGCCTGGATTCGAACCACGCTGACCATGGCGACATTCGGCTTCGGCACTGTGGGGTTCTTTCGGACCCTGAAAGAGAAGTCGCCGGGCCCTGAGGCCATTCATTTGCATGAGGGCGCGATCAGGTTTGGATTTGCGCTTGTCTTCCTGGGCATTGCCGCCACGGTGCTGGCAGGACTCACTCACTGGCGCACGCTGCGCAGACTCAGCCGGAATGAGACTCCAGTCCTGGCCCAGTGGCCATTGAGCATCACGGTCGCGATGCTCCTGGCCATCGCGGGTCTTGTCGCGGTTTGGGCTCTGCTGGCGAAATGATTATCTGAAGCGAGAGGAGGCAGTCCTTCGTGAAAAGGGCTGATGCCGGGCATGGCAAGAGTCGATCCGCCTCAATCGTGAGGCGGAGTCGGCTGGATCACTGCCGGCGATTTACCCTGCACGCTCTGCTGTTCACCTGCCTCGCGGCCTGTTCGGTCGCCCAGGAACTGCAGCCTCGCGCATACCTTCCTGCTCCGGTCGGTCTCAACTACTTCGGAATCGGCTACACGAACAACAGAGGCGGATTGCTTGTCGATCCGGGCCTGGCACTGGAAGACGTGAGGTTTAACGCACTTGCCTCCACTCTCGCCTTCGGACAGACATTGGGACTGGCGGGGCGCACCGTGCAGTTGTTGGCTTGCGTGCCATATGTCGTGGCGGAAGGCGGGTCGAATCTGGACGGTTCGCAGATCCGGACCCGCTATTCGGGGCTTGGCGATGTGACCCTTCGATACGCAATGAATATCTATGGCGCGCCGGCGATGGACCTCAAAGAGTTCAGGGCCTACCGTCAAAAGACGATCGTGGGAGCCAGCATCACCGTATCGGCTCCGACTGGGCAGTACGACTCTAATCGCATTGTCAATCTTGGATTGAACCGATGGGCATTCAAACCGGAAATCGGCCTATCCCGCGCCGTCGGGAAGTACACGTTTGAGGGCGCCGCTGGAGTATGGCTGTACAAAGCGAACAGCCGGTTCAATGGAAGTTCGGTGCGCAGGCAGGTTCCCCTGGGCAGCTTGCAGTTCCACATCGAGCGTTCGCTGCCGCGTCGAATGTGGGCGGGCGTGGACTGGACTCTCTACACAGGGGGGCGAACTCAGATTGATGGTAAGGACAACGCTGACTACCAGGGCAACACCAGATTGGGCGCCACCTGGGGATGGAACCTTCATCCGCGACACGCAATCAAAGTCGTCTACTTCCGCAACGTGATCGCTCGCGTCGGATCCGACATGCGTTCCATCGGGATTTCCTACAACTTCATCTGGCTGAGAGGGCGGTGAAGTCAGATAGAGATGAGGATTCTGTTGCGTGCGAGGGCAGGTTCTACCCGTGGTACTTCTGCAACGGCTCGCGCACCGGCCAGCGGCTCGGTAGCAGCTTGCCCGTCGGTTCGGCGAACCGGCAGCGGAGCGTCCCGAGTCGCTCGAACGTGATCTGGATCTCGGCACCTGGGTCGATGAAGTCGTCGTGGTCACAGCCGGTACAGTCGGGGATGGTGCCGAAGCCCATCACGGAGCCGGGCTTGAGGGGAGCGATGAACCCCAGCCAAGCGAACACGTCTTCGGCCTTGTGGCTGATCTCGGATGTTGATCCCTGGTACTTGACCTGCCCATTCACCACGACCGTCACCTTGAGGTTGTACGGATCGCCAACCTCATCGGGCGTGACCAGGTAAGGCCCGAGTTGGTTGCCCTTCGCCATGTCCTTCGTCAGGCAGAATCCGCCGACGAACTCCGTGGCCTGAACGTCGCGGGCCGAGATGTCGTTGAAGATGCAGAAGCCCGCCACCGGCTGCTTTTCGTTCCCATACACGACGGCCAGTTCAGGCTCGACGTCCAGCCGCGACGTGTAAGCCGGCCAGGGGACGGTTTCCCCGTCGCCGACGATGGTGTTCATGTTGCTCTTGTAATACGACAGCGGTTCGGGCTGACCGGCGGGCGGGCTTGGCTTTCGGGGCCATGACGGCCTTGGCGAACGCCTGCAACAGCGGCGCGGTCTGCGGGTTATCCTTCTCATACTTCATGATGGTTTCGCCGGAGTTCTTGAGATGCCGCGGCGTCAGGCCGAAGTCGAACAGGGCGACGACCTCCACCGGCTCCAGCAGGCGGACGGCGTCGAGAGGGAAGCGTTCGCCTTGACCGAGTTCTCCGAGGTGCTGTTCGCCCCAGGCGAGCAGTTCCTTTGCCGCCCGCTCGCTGTCGGGAAGATTGGCGAGGTAGGATCGGCTGTCGGCCAGGTGAGGGGCAGGACTTCCCCGCCTTGCTTTGCAGCACGGCGAACGGGACAGCCTGGTCTCGGACGACGACGCCGAAACAAGGGTTCGGCGAGTCGGCGGTGGTGAAGCGGATCAGTTTCATGGCGGTGCTCCTTTACTGTTTCTGGACTGGATCAGTATTCGACTTCGATCCCTTTCGCCTTCGCCACTTGGTAGATGGCGTCGAAGGTGGCTGGCGTATCCCAGGGCGCGTCAGGGGGTTCGTTGCGGAACTCACGATACGCCCGTTCGACGTTCATGTACAGCCGCGCCGGGGCACGCCACTCACCGTAGGGGCCAAACTCGATCCGCTTGGCGGCCTCCAGCGAAGTGAGTCCGTCGTCGAAGCACTTCTTCGACTCGTCACGGACGTACTGGAGGTACGCTTTCATCTCCATTACCCCTTCGATCCCGCAGAGCGGGCCGTGGCCGGGGACGATGACCTCCGGGTCGAGTTGAATGATCAGATCGAGGCACTGGAACCACTTCTCGTATGATCCCGTCCAGCCCATCGGCGTACACTGCCGGAACAGCACGTCGCCGGCGAACACCACGCCCTCCTTGGGAACATGGATGATCGTGTCCCCGACCTGATGGCACGGCCCGACATAGATCAAGTGGACCTCCGTGCCGTCGAGGTCCAGCTCGTAGCGCGTGTCGAACAAGGTCGTCGGCAGCACGAGTTCGATCCCGTCGAAGTTGTAGTCCTCCAGCAATTGCTGCCCCGCAGCCACGAGGCCGGGGTGGAGCGCCTTGAGTGCCTGGCGTGTGAGGACATTGGCCGACACCGTGCAGCAGTTTCTGAATCTCCTCCGGATCGGCGACGTGCTTCATCCGCTCGGGCACCGAACGGTGAGCGATGATCTCCGCCCCCTCGAAGAGTTGATTGCCCCAGACGTGGTCCGCGTCTTCGTGCGTGTTGATGACGCGTTTCGGCATGGCGGGCCACACCTTCCGAACAACTCGATCATCTGCCGCGCATGAGCCAAGTCCGACTGCGTGTCGATCACAACGCCCCCGGCTCGGTTGATGAGGCCGGAGTTGGCGTCACACACGCGGTTCTTCTCGTTCAGAACCGCGAAGCAGTTGTCGCTGACTTGTTTCATTTCCATCGAGACATCCTCCGTTTTGCCCAGAATTCTCGCACCGACCGCGCACTCCCAGGCGGGACCGTGTCAGGCTGGCCGGCGCGGAGAATCGTACAGGAAGCCGCTTCCCTTTTCTTCGAAGTGCTTGACGATCTTGTCGCGTCGCGCCAGAATCGCCTCGACCTCCATTTTTGTGAGGTACTCTCCCATCGCACTTGTCAATTGAGGCTCGGTCAGTTCCCTCATCTTTCCCATCAATGCACGATCACACCGCGTGAGGTTCTTCCATTCGCGAATGTCATGTGAGATGCGAAACGCCCGGCTATGATCGATCATCCAGATTCGCCATCTTTTGTCGATGACGAGATTGCCGAGATTCCGGTCGGTATTGAAGATGAGCTGATCAAAGACTCGGACAATCTCCATCTGGTCGTTCCAGGACTGGACGTCTGGAGGCTGCATCTTCTTCTTAACTCGATCGAGCTCCAGCATTAGAACGTCATCGACCCACCAGGTGAAGCACGGCCCGGCAAGATCAGCAGGACGCAAAGAATCGCTACCCGGATTCTCAGGGGCTGACCCTGTGCCCTCGATCCAAAGTGTTTCACTGTCATTTTCGTCCACCATTTCCTGCTCAACAATCCCCTGCTGTTCCTGGAACCAGATTCTTCAGTAGGGCGCCGATCCAACCTTCTGTCCTGCGGCCCGTCAAGACTGGTGCGGGGAGGCCACTAAGGGGCCTTGTCCGAGCCGCCCAGCATGCGTAGTCGCTCAACCATCTCCATTCCTTCACTGGCGGACACGACCTCGAAGCTCATCTCGGGTGGTGCCCCCCGCGAGTTCGATGGCGCCAAGAATACGGCGATAGATGTCCGATCGAATATGCGCCTCGAGTGTGGCCCTGGATTCCCACCGTTCGACGAGCACGACCGCCGGCTCCTGGCCCTGCTCGTCATAGATGTGGTAGGCCTTGCAGCCCGGTTGCGCCAGCACTGGCCCTTGGATCGACCGCAGCACTTCCAGCACTTCGGCATGCCGGTTAGGCGCCAGTGGGATTCTGAGCATGCCAACGATCATGCCTGTGGGATTGCACGAAACGTGCCACAGCCACTTGTGGCCACTGGACCGGGCCTAACTCATTGACTCCTCAGTAATCAGGTGGCGTTGGGTTGAATCAATCGAGGTACCGGGGGCACTGCGAAAGGTTTAAATGAGTTCTTGGAGTTGGAATTCCATCCCCCACTGCTTCCCGCGGTTGGATGATGGAGTGCCCGCTTGCTTGAAGAGGCCCCGGAGCGCGCGTGGGATGGAACCCAGTTTAGAGGCCGCGCATCTCGGCCATGCAAGTCCCGGATTCGCGCTACCGGAGATAAAACTGCACCGCCGTCCCCAATGCATTCACGAACTGCGGGACGGACGCCCACGTATTCTGTCGAAGGAAGTATCCCTCCAGGACGATACGCTTTGTAATGCTGAACTCTGCGCCCGCAGCGTACCTCAGCCGGCTCCAGTCACGGGGTTTGAGGTCGTAGAAGACCTCCGCGTGTGCGTACGGCGTGAATTGAAACCTACCGATACCGAAGGTGCTTTCGAGCTTCAGCCGGTTGCGGTAACGGTGTTTGGGATCGTCGTCGACCCATCGGAAATCGAATCGGTTTCGATCGCTGAGTAGCAGGCCACCTCGGAGCTGGGCCCGCGCGGTCGCCTCGGCCGTCACCATGTGCTCCGTTGACGTCCCGGAGTTGTTCTTCGGGCGCGATACGAGGTATCCGACGCGCACCATCAGGAATTTGGAGCGGGACTGGTCGATTGAGGTCGATAACGGGGCGGAATGCAGGAATCGTGTAGAAGTCAAAATGAACGCCGGTCTGTCCGTCGGCAAATGACCCGAGGTTCTCCTGCTTTGTCCCGGTGTAGAGAACAAAGATGCGCGACTTTTCATTGAGTTTAATGAAGATGTCGAACTCGGGCCAGAACTCGCTGGCGCTGTCGGGTTCTTGTGCCCTTGCCGGCAATGCCAGGCACAGCAGCATGAGCAGGGCCATGAAGAGTTTTCTGCGCTTCATGGATTCGCATCCACTGTTTCGATACAGACTCTCATTAGACCAACGACCTCCGACGAAATCGTTCTCAGTCGAAACGCGCAGACGCTCGCGTCGTGCACGAGCCTGTGCGGCGAACTTGCGCCCCTCAACGAACGCCGCCTGAGCTCGTTCGCAGGAAGAACCTCGGCGAGCTGACAGCGATTCATCACCCCATTGCGGTAGGAGCGATTTCGGCCCACACCGATAACCACGCCGAATTCTGATGCAAGGGGCTTGCCACAACTAGTCGGGGCAGCGGGACCAGGACTAACTTACTGATTCATTTCAGCTTGACCGAGCCGCAGGGCGCCGAGCTTTCCGCCAGCGCGTGAGGGAGCCGGTTGGAATGAGTTCTTCGGGTTGAAATGCAATCTCCTGTCGCCCCTAACAGGAGGGTGACCGCACGGCTCACTCTTGGCCGTTTTCCGCCGCTGGCGCAGTCGAATGCCCAACTTCTTCATTCGGCCGTAAAGCGTCCCTGCGTTGATCCCCAGTACCGCCGCCGCGCCCTTCGGACCCTTGATGTGCCAGTTTGTCCTCTCGAGGACTCGAAGGATGTGCGCCCGCTCCACCTCAGCCAGGGTCTGGCTGTCCGTCGCGGCGACAGAGTCGGCCTCGTCGAGCAATGGGACCGTCAGAATGTCGCCCGTGGTGATGATGGCGCCGTGTTCGATCACGTTCCGCAACTCGCGGACATTGCCGGGCCAGGAATAACGCTGCAGCGCGTCCATCGTCTTGCGCGGCACCTGCGTGATCTTCTTGCCCATGCGGGAGGAGAACTCCTGCAGGAAGGCCCAGACCAGCAGCGGGACATCCTCCGCCCGCTCGCGTAACGGAGGCACCTGGATGGGAAACACGCTAAGGCGGTAGTAAAGGTCCTCCCGGAACTTTCCCTGCTTGATGGCCTCCGCCAAATTGCGATTCGTGGCCGCGATCACACGCACGTTTACTTTGATGGTCTTGGAACTGCCGAGCCGCTCGAACTCGCCCGACTCCAGTACGCGAAGCAACTTCGCCTGGAGATCCAGGGGTAACTCGCCGATCTCGTCGAGGAACAGGGTCGAACCGTCCGCCACCTCAAAGCGGCCGACCTGGCGAGCCATGGCGCCTGTGTATGCACCTTTTTCCCGTCCGAAGAGTTCACTCTCCACAAGCCCCGCAGGCAGCGCGGCGCAGTTGACCTTCACCAATAGGTTGTTGCGGCGGGGACTGAGCCGGTGAATGGCCTGGGCGATGAGTTCCTTGCCGGTGCCAGTCTCGCCCCTCACGAGAACCGAGGAGTCCGTGGGTGCCACCTGCTCCACCAATCGCAATACCTTCCGAAGTCCAGCACTCTGCCCGATGATGGGACCCTGGTCCTCGGTCAGCCTCATTTCGGCCTTGAGGTAGTCACCTTCCGCCTGCAGCCGGTCATTCAATCGCTCGATCTCGGCGTAAGACTGCCGCAGCTTCTCCTCAGCCTGCCTGCGCTCGGTGACGTCTTGCAGAACTCCGCACAGGAGCATTGCTGTTCCGCTCGCGTCCCGCTGGGGCACGTCGACATGATGGTGAATCCATCGCTTCCCCTCCACCGGGTGCTGGTAGCGATACTCTACTTCAACGCGGTCGAGCGAGCCGTACAGAAGCCGGTTCCTGATGTCCAGAACCTTCGAGGAGTCGTCTGGAGCCACTCGTTCCTGCCAGAAGTCCGACAGTTCCATACCATCTCGCCAGTCTGGGGGAAGCCCCAGAATTGAGCGCGCCCGCGTATCCGAGAATACCCGCCCCCCGGAGAAGTCGAACTCGTAGTATCCCAATTCGGCAAGGTCGGCGGCCGCTTCGAGCCGGGACTTGCCCTTTCGCAGCTCTTCCGCCATTGCGCTCAGTTCGGCAGTGCGTAACCGAACTTCTTCTTCCAGCTTGGCGCGGAGACGCCCCAACTCCAGATGCGTTCGAACTCGGGCCGCCAGTTCCTCGCGGCGGAATGGCTTTGTGACGAAATCGACGGCGCCCAGCGCAAGACCTTGCAGGCGGTGCTCGACATCCGACGGTGCCGCTGATGAACATGAGCGGAGTCTCGCGCGTCGCTTCGGACTCTTTCAGCCGGCGGCACAACCTCCAACCCATCCATCCCGGGCATACGCAAAATCAAGCAGGATCAGATCCGGTGTGTGGGCGGCTGCTGATGCCAGTGCCAGCTTGCCGCTATTCGCAGCGCGCACCTCATAGCCTTCCGCGCAGAGGATGTCCGTTAGGAGCTTGAGAGAGTCGGCCTCGTCGTCGACGACCAGGATGACAGGTCTAACGTCGTTCATGGGCTAGCTTCCGCTGTATCGTATCTAATCTCTCCACCAGGGCGCGGCGCGCGGAACAGTTCAACTTGATCGCTCGTTGGAGTTCCCCTGCCTGTTGTGTTCCGATTCCTGTTCTGGGTTGGCTTAACTTATTCATCCTAAATCCGGCAGTTGAGTAGGCCCAGGGGATGTTGAAGTCGTTGTTATCTTGAGACGTGGACGACGAAATCTCTCGCGTGCCGGCTGACCCGGTGGGTGAAGAGCTACGGCCGGAAGAGCGCAGCGATCTGGTCGAGCCGGGTCGGGCGGTGGACACCTTGGGCGGCAAGGTGATTGTACGTTGGGATCCGGATGCGGCGGTGACGGCATTCGGGCCGATGACGTATTTCATCGAGTTTCTGAAGGCTAACGGGCTCTGGCAGGAGTGGGTAACAGAATGCCCGCTGGCCTACCGCAGCCCGAACGCGCCGCCCAAGCAAGACATCCTGGGGAGGATT
The DNA here is from genome assembly GCA_963714395.1 of Bryobacteraceae bacterium. GTDB lineage: Bacteria > Acidobacteriota > Terriglobia > Bryobacterales > Bryobacteraceae > JACADU01. The sequence continues at coordinate 4,048 of CAVQOO010000010.1, read as the reverse complement.
CTGTTGAGCGTGCTGGCGGGGCACAAGCGTTAGCAGCGAAGACCCGGTGCGGCGGACCTTCCAGTCTGGCGAGGCGCAGGGCTACGACGAGTTGCTGAAGGAGCCCTGGATTTTGGACATGGACGGAACGGTGAAGCCGCTGTACGGCCAGCAGGAGCAGGCCGTGCGTGGCTACAACCCGACCAAGATGGGGCGGCCGTCGCACGTCTACCAGACCTACATCATCGCGTCGATCCGGATGGTGTTGGAGGTGGAAGTGCAGGCCGGCAACCGGAGGGCGTCACAGTATGCGCAGCCGGGCTTGTGGGCGTGGCAGGAGAAGTGGCCGAGCGAGCAATGGCCGAAGCTGAATCGGGGCGACGTCAGTTGGGGGACGGAGCACTGCCCTCAATGGCACTCGCGAACTGCCGGAGTTAGGATATCCGGACCAAATAGTCTTGACTGGCCGATCCCCCGATTGATATAGTCACCGCAGATAGTCTTCGGATAGTTGGAAGAGGTACTCGCATGTCTCGTTGGCTCGCTCTCGCCCTCACTCTGACCCTCGCCCTCCCTGCCTGGTCACAGCTCAATCGCGGAACCATCTCCGGTCAGGTCACTGACGCCTCAGGCGCCGCCGTCCCCGGTGCGCAGATCACACTGCGCCTCACCACCACCAACGGCATCACCAAAGCCGTCTCCAACGATGTCGGCCAGTACAACCTCCCCAACCTCACCCCCGGCGCCTATGACGTGACCGTCGAAGCCCAGGGCTTCAAGAAATTTGTCCTCACCAACGTCGAACTGCGCGTCACTGACGTCCTTCGCGTCGACGCCAAACTCGACATCGGCTCCATGGTCGAAACCGTCGAAGTCGAAGCCACCGTCGACCGCGTCCAGACCGATTCCCCCCAGGTCGGCACCTCCCTCTCCAACGCCGGACTCACTGACCTGCCCTTAAGCTTCTCCGGCGCACGCAACCCCGAAAACTTCGCCTATAAACTCACCCCCGGCGTCACCGGCAGTTCCTGGACCTCCCACATCAACGGCTCCACCACCGCGTCGAAGGAAGTCCTCCTCGACGGCGCCAGCACCATCACCAATCGCGGCGGCCACAACGGTGAATCCGCCGTCTCCCTCGAAGCCATCCAGGAATTCAAAATCCAGACCTCCGGCATGTCCGCCGAATTCGGCCGCTTCCAGGCCGGCATCTTCAACTTCGTCATGAAGTCGGGCAGCAACGACTACCACGGCTCCGTCTATGGCGCACTCCGCAATGAGGCCCTCAACGCCAATACCTGGGTCAATAACTTCCGCGGCGTCCCTCGCTCCCAGGACCGCAAGCAGAACGTCGCCGTCGCCGGCGGCGGCCCCGTCATCATCCCCAAGGTCTACAACGGCAAGGACAAGACCTTCTTCTACGTCACCTACGAACGCTACCGCGACCGCACCGGCGGCTACGGCGCCCCCAACCGCAACGTCCCCATCGAAGCCTTCTACGACGGCGACTTCTCCCGCCTCCTCGGCCCCGCCATCGCCACCAAGGACGCCCTCGGCCGTACCGTCTACCAGGGCGCCATCTACGACCCCACAACCTTCCGCCAGATCGATGGCGGCCGCTGGGTCGGCGAAATGTTTCCCGGCAACATCATCCCGAAAGCGCGCTTCAGCACCGTCGCAAACAACCTGAATAAGATGGCCCGCCCCGCCTACCTGCCCAACGTCAAGGACGCTTCAGGCGTCGTCCCGCTGGTCAACAACGCGCTCTTCCCCGTCGCCACCACGCCCGAATTCGACCAGCACCAGTTCTCCATTAAGGGCGACCAGATCATCCGTTCCACTCACCGCATCTCCGCCTCCTACAGCTCCGCCAAACGCCCCCGCCTCCTGCTCGATGCCGGCGGCATGTGGGATGTCTCCGATCGGTTCGGCGGCGAGCTCTCCAAGGCCCGCCTCCAGAACACCTACTCCAAACTGGGCCGCGTGGCCTGGGATTGGACCATGGGCCCCACCACCCTGCTCAACGTCAACGCCTCCTACAACCGCTTCCCCAACCCCAACAACAGCACCCACGTCGACGTCGACGGAGCCAAGGCCCTCGGCATCAAGAACCTTTCCACCTACGGCTACCCCACCATCAACTGGGGCGGCGGTCCCTACGTCTCCCTGCAAACCCCCGGCGATCCCCAGAAGAGCTTCGACGCCTATAACGCCGGCGGCCTCCTCGCCACCCTCTCCATGACCAAGGGCCGCCACTTCATCAAGATCGGCTTCGATCATCGCCGCAACCAGTTCAACACCCAACCCGGCCCCGGCGGCAGCTTCACCTTCGCCGCCCGCGGCACCGCCATCCCCAACGAAACCTTCTCCGGCTCCCAGACCGGCTATTCCTTCGCCAGCTACCTCCTCGGCATCGTCGACTCCGCCGGTCTCAGCGAGCCCGTAGGCCGCGGCGGCCGCCGCCACTACTACGCCGGCTTCATCCAGGACGACTTCAAAATGACTCGCACCCTGACCCTCAACGTCGGCATGCGCTGGGACCTCCAACTCCCCTACTTCGAAGTCGCCGATCGCATGGCCAGTTGGAATCTCTCCAAGACCGACCCCGCCAGCGGCCTCAAAGGGGCCTATGACTTCGCCGGCAACTGCAGTACCTGCATGGGCCGCCGCTACTTCGGCACCCGCAGCTACAACGACTTCGGTCCCCGCTTCGGACTCGCCTGGCAGGCCTCCGACAAGTGGGTCGTCCGCGCCGCCTACGGGCTCTTCTACGAAGGCGACAACAACAACTCCTACGGCGCAACCAACGGCGCCACTGCCTTCCCGTGGGCCGGCAGCTACCTCCTCAGTGCCGACCCCGTCAACCCCTGGGCCGGCATCTTCAATTGGGATAACGGATTCCCCACCAACGCCTACGTCCCGCCGTCCTTCAACCCCTCCTATGCCAACCTCGGCGGCAGCCCCTCCTACGTCGACCCCAACTACGGCGTGGTCGGCTACACGCAGCAGTGGAACCTCAACATCCAGCGCCGCCTGCCCGGCAAGTTCCTCCTCGACACCGGCTACGTCGGCAATAAGAGTTCCGGCCTGAAGAACACCACTCTCTCCCGCCTTAACCAGCTGCCCTGGTCCATCGTCCAGCAGTACGGCCGCAATCTCACCAACGCCGTCACCAACGAAGCCCAGGCCGCCGCTAATGGCATCAAGTACCCCTACCCCGGCTACCGCGGCACCGTCGCCGGCGCCCTGCGCGACTACCCGCAGATCCAGGGCGTCAATACCTGGTCCGCCTACGCCGCCCCGCTCGGCTTCTCCTCCTATCACTCCCTGCAGGTCACCCTCGACCGCCAGTTCTCCAACGGCGTCTCGATGTACGCCAACTACGTTTGGTCCAAGACCCTCGGCAACATCGAGTCCTCCTTCGAAGGCGACAACAGCGGCTCGCTCGACTACTACAACCTGAAGCTCGAGAAGACCCCCGCCACCTTCGACACGCCCCACATGTTCAAGGGCTACGTTCAGTACGACCTCCCGTTCGGCAAGGGCAAAGCTTTCGGCTCCGACGCCAACAAATGGGTCAACGGCTTAATCGGCGGCTGGCAGATCTCTGCCATCTTCAACTACTTCTCCGGCACACCGATCGGCTTCGGCGGCGCCACCGCCCCCCTGCCCAACGGCTGGAACGGCGGCCAGCGCCCCAACGTCGCCGCCGGCGAGCTGAAAGCCAGCACCTGGAACCCCGACAACTTCAATTTCGCCACCATCACCGACCCGGCCAACACTTACCTCAACAAGAGCCTCTTCTCTGACCCGGCCTCTCTCACCCTCGGTACCTCGGCCATGCGCTACAGCATCATCCGCGGCTTCGGCACGGTCAATGAGGACTTCGGCCTGCTCAAGAACATCCGCTTCAACGAGCGCATGAAAGCGCAACTTCGGGCGGAATTCCTGAACGGCTTCAACCGCCACGCCTACGGCGGCATCCAGACCTCGGTCACCAGCCCGCAATTCGGCCAGGTCACCAGCGTCAGCGGCAACCGCAGCATCCAACTCGGCGCCCGCTTCGAAT
>CAVQOO010000009.1:0-409969 GCA_963714395.1 Bryobacteraceae bacterium | reverse complement strand
CGACGAATTGCTCATCAGCGGAATACGCGAAGGCGGACCCGGCGGCAAGGACCTCTTCTTCGTCGAGGTGCCGCTCGATCCGCCTTCCGCCTGAGGCCTACTTCTTCGTCGGCGACTGGCGTGGTGGTTCTTCGGCGCTGTTGTCGTGGTCTTCGGTGCGGTCGTTGTGGACTTCGTCGCCGGAGCAGTGCTCTTTGTAGCAGGAGCGCCAGAGTCTTGGGCGCGGCCTTCTTCGTCGCCGGTGGGCGCGGTCTTCGCCGGGAGCACAATTCCGCCCGGCGGCACCGCGCCCACTCGCTCAAGGTCAGCTTCTGAATAATCACCGGTGTCACCGGCCTATTGTTCGCCCCGGTAGGCACCCTGGAGATCTTCGCCACCAAGCCAAAGTTCTCCCTCCAGTCACCTCGCCGAAGATCGTGTGCAGGCCCTTCAGGCGCTCGGTCCGCTCCGCCGACTCCGTAATGAAGAACTGACACGATCCCGTGCCCGGCCTGCATTCGCCATCGCGAGCTTGCCCGGGACGTTGAAGTTCAGCGACGGGTTGAACTCGTCCTTGATCTCCGCGGTTCCGCCTGGTCCCTGTTCCAAGCGGATCGCCGCCCTGAATCATGAAATCCGGAATCACTCGATGGAAGGTCAATCCGTTATACAGCGGCCTCTTCAACCAGAGTTCCTGTCTTAGGGTGTTTCCAGTACTTCAGTCCGAGTCCAAGGTCGACAAAATTCTTGACTGTGATGGGCGATTCGGTCTCATACATGCGTATGACGATCGTGCCCATTGACGTCTGCATGATGGCGTAATACGAGGCTCTGCGTTCCCGGCGCCGCGGGTGCGGGAGCCGCGGCGGGCGTCTGGGCCTCGGCTGAGAGTGCCGCGCCGAGACTGGCGAGTACGATAAGGGACTTCAACATGCTGACAGCATAACAGCGACGCACGCTTTCTCGCGATATTGTTCTCCCGTTCACGCGGAATTGACCTCGCCCCTTTACGTTGGCGGTGAGGATGACACAACCTTCCGTCTTCCGCGGCATGTTGGGCCGTGGTTAGCCAATAAAGTTTCCGGCGCCAGTGAGCGAGGCCATCGGCAAACTGCTCAAGCGCTCGAACGAGTTCGGACGGTTCGAATTCCCATGCTCCAGTATTCCGACCGCCGCGTCCTTTGCCGACAAGGTGCTCGAAACCCTGAACGTCGCCGTTCATGTCGCCAACACGGACCTGCAAAAGGTCCCGCGCCACGGCCCGCTCGTGGTTGTCGCCAACCACCCCTTCGGCTTGATCGAGGCGGCGGCGCTCAACGCCACCTTGCTCAAGGTCCGGCAGGACGTTCGTGTCCTGGCAAACTCGATTCTGTCTGCTGTGCCTGAACTCGATCGACACGTGATCCCTGTCAACCCCTTTGGAGGAGAGGAAGCTGGCCTGCGCTCCAATCGGCGCGGCCTCCGTGAGGCGCTCCGGTGGTTGGAGTCCCGCTTACTGGCCGTCTTCCCTGCCGTGGAAGTGGCCCACCTGCATCTTCCACCGCCGGGGCATCTCAGACCCCCCCTGGAATGAGGCCGCCGCTCGTCTGGCCCGGCAGACCGGCGCGAAAATGCTGCCCGTCCACTTCCTCGGCTCCAACGGTCCGCTGTTTCAGATCGCCGGCCTGATGCACCCAACGCTGCGAACCGTGCTGCTTCCCCGCGAACTGCTCAACAAACGCAACACCCTCGAAATGGGAATCGGCCACGCCTGCCCGGCCGCACCCGATCACGAACTGCGCCGCCGTACGGATTGGCTCAAGCTCCGCCGCGACAAACCCACCGCACCTCCGGTCAGAAAGATGGCGCCGATCGGGGCCGGTGTCCCCGACGATTGGGTGAGCCTCGGAGATCGAAGCGCTGCCCGGGATTCAAAGCTCGTTTCCTCCGGCAGCCAGGAGATCTGGCTTGCCCGCGCCAATGAGATCCCGCTGACGCTGCGCGAACTGGGCCGCTTGCGGGAGATAGCGTTTCGGACCGTCGGCGAAGGCACCGGCCACGCCTACGATCTCGACTCATTCGACGAAGAGTACATCCACCTCATCCTGTGGTGCCGCGATAACCGACAGGTTCAAGGCGCCTATCGCATGACGCCCACACCCCAGCGCGGCAAGCTTTACACCTCGACGCTGTTCAAGTTCGCCCCGGAGTTCTTCCCCGGCCGGGATCGGCCTTTGAACTCGGGCGCAGCTTCATCCGTCCCGAGACGCAGCGTAGCTTTCAGGCACTGCTGCTGTTGTGGCGCGGCATCGGCGAGTATCTCGTCCGCAACCCCGCTATCCGCCGGATGTTCGGTCCCGTCAGTGTCAGCGCCTCTTACCGGCAGGCGTCGCGCTCGTTGATCGCACGCTTCTTGCAGGCGCATCATTTCGACCGTGATTTGGCCGAGCTTGTGAACCCACGCAAGCCCTTCGCCATTCATCCCAACGCGCCTTGGCCCGAACCCGCCGGTCTCGACGACCTTGATGCCCTCGTACGCGACATCGAACCCGACGGCAAGGGTATTCCCGTCCTGCTCCGGCACTACCTCAAACTGAATGGAAAATTCTGTGCGTTCAACATCGACCCGGCCTTCGGCAACTGCATGGACGGCCTCATCGTCGTGGACCTCGACACCGCGCCCCCGAAGCAGACTGAGCGCTACATGCGCAAGTAGGGACTACTCGCCGGTCGCTACTTCTTCCTCGCCTACTCCACCGCCAGCCTCTCGCGAAACTGCTTCTCGTGCTCCGCTACCGCCTTAGAGTAACCAGCCCTATCGACGAACGCGCCCGCCTTGTGTTTCTCCGCCAGTCCGATACTGCGACGCGTGCGCAGCCACCCAGATATCGGGCCGCCACGTCTTCTGCGCCGTGAACGACTTCTCGAAGTCAGCCACGATATTCGGGTACTTGGCATTGCCCACCAGCGGGATCACCACCGTGTCCATGTTCACGAACAAGAAATCCAACTGCTTGACCCTCCCTCACTCACGGTCGTCGAGTAGCTCGCGACGCTACCGCGCGTGTGGCCCGGCGTCGAACGCGCTGTCAGCACCGTCCCCCCAAGCCGGACCGACTCCCCGTCCTTGAGCCGCCGTTCCACCTTCACTCGCGGAACAGCATCCCTCCGGAACCCAGCCCCGATCGCTCCGCCCGCCATCTTCGAGCACGCCTGCGTCGCCCTCCGTCGCGTACACCTTCGCGCCGGTCAACTTCGCAACCTCCGCAAAGCCAGCTACGTGATCGTAGTGTGCCTGCATCGTCAGCAGGATCTTGATGTCGCCGAAGCGGAACCCCAACTTCTCGACGCCCTCACGGATCTGCTGGCACCGAGTTGGCGAGCCCGGTGTTGATGAGAATGTGTCCCGCCGGGTCGGTCACCAGAAAGCAAGCCAAGTCCTCGGTCCCGACGTAGAGACGTTGCCCGCTATCTTGTGCGCCGGATACGGCCGCGTCCAATTGCCGGCTGGCCCACCGCCAATCCGGAAATCGCCGAGGAGTATGATCGCTCGAGTCACCCATCCAGAATATGCGACCTGCTATTCTCCTCCTCCTCGGCAGTGCTTTGATGGCCCAGCAGTCTGCCGCCCCCGACCCCAAGCCAACACCGCAGATCAAAGCCCGCCAACTCCTCGACTCCTCGCTCGAGACCCTCTCCTCCGCCTCCCCCGCCATCCAGGTCGCCGCTCTTCTCGAAATCATCCAGCTCTACCCGGAGTTCGACAAGGCCAAGACCCTCGAACTCCTCGACCAGGCCTTCGCCGCCGCCGGTGCCGTCCCGCCTGAGGCAAGCAGCAACGTCACCCCGGCCAGTCTCCAGACCCGCGTCGTGTTCGCCGCCGCCGACGTCGATGTCGACAAGGCCATTGAGATGCTCCCCGGCCTCCCCGTCGACCGCCGTGGCAACGCCGTCGAGCGCATCGCCCTCGCCCTCATCGCGAAGAAGGAGACAGACCGCGCCGCCCGCGTCGTCGAAGAGAATTCCGGCCAGGGCTACCCTCCGCTCCGCGCCATCGACAGTCTACTCCGCACTCTCCCGCCGGACGACCCGCGCCGCCTCTCGCTCTTCTCCAACGCCTTCATGAACGTTCAGCTCGACTCCGGCGTCAGCTTCCAGGACCTCATCGCCAAACACTGGCGCATTCCTGCCGCGCCCTGTCGTCGAGGCCGCTCTGACCAAACTCGTCAACGCCATCCTCGATCAGAAGGACGATGGCCGATCCTCGATCATCTCCCTCGCCGCCTCCAAAGGCACCGCCAACTTCGAAAACCGAAAAGACTATCAGCTCTTCGACCTCATCCACGTCCTGCAGGAGATCGATCCCAAACGCGCCGCCGACCTGCTTGAGAAGCGTCCCGGCCTCCGCGAAGTCGTCCTGCGCTTCCCCGAAGGTAGGAAGTCCATGATGACCGACGAAAAGGAAGGCATCTCCACGAACATCCACAGCTCGGGCAAAGGCGAGCAGCGCGATCCGCAAGCCGATGCCAATATGCGTCTCGAAGCTCTCTCGGAAACACGCTCGCTCGAAATCCTCGCCCTGTCCCAGAAGGACATCCAGTCGGCCATCTCCCGCGTCAAGGACATCCCGCTCGAATCCAGGCAGATCCAGACTCTGACGCAGCTAGCCCGGCAAGCCGCCGAGAAGGACCCAGCCACGGCCCGCAGCGTGATCGGCCAGGCCATCACGATCTTGAAGGGCATCAAGGATCCCCGCCTCAACGCCCAGGCCTGGGCCGCCATCGCCGACGCTGCCCGCCTCGCCAAAGACGAGGAAACCGCCCGCCTCGCCATCGACAAAGGCCTCTCCGCCTGCGCCGAACTCTACAAGCTCGACACCGATGCCGATAAGCCCAACATGGCCGAACGCGAGCATTGGCCCTCCGTCCAGCACTTCCGCAACACCCTCTACCGCGCCGCGCAGATCGACGGCGTCGACGCCGACACCTTCCTCGCCCGCATGAACGACCCCGACCTCGTCCTCATGGGCCGCATCGAGATCGCCCGCTCCCTCCTCGGCAAGCCCCGCGGCGGCATGTCCACTTCCGTCAACCGCGGCAAACGCCGCTGAACCGGTTCCCCCGGCCCTAATCTGGCGTTCGCTTCCGCTACTTCCCCGTCAGCACGGCAGCCAGAAACCGGAGTTCGGACTCCACTTCCGCGGGATCGGCCACCGTATCCGCGATTTCCTGGCGAAAGAGTTCGCGATACCTCTTGCGAAGCCTGTGAATCGCGACTTTGAGCGCTCCCTCTGAGGTGTTCATTTCGCGAGCCAGCGCGGCATACGGCGCATCGGACTGCCCGAGAAGGAAGACTTTCAACCGGTCGAAATGCTCCGGGCGGCCGTGTTGCACGAACTCGTTCCGCAATCTCTCCACGACCCGGTCGAGCACCGCAAGCGCCCAGCGCCGTTCGAAGATCCGCTCGGGCGTCTCATCGTGCGCAGGCTCGCGTTGGTAGCGCTCTTCGCCGGACGAGAATTCGAGCGACACAACCGCCCCGCCGCCGCGTTTCTGCGCGCGCTGGCGATCTTCTTCGTCGGCGACAAAGAACTTCAAGGAGGTCAACAGAAACGACCGGAACCGGCCCTTTTCCGGGTCAGCGCGATCGAGATATCGCCCTTCCAACACCCGGATGAAGAAGTCCTGCGTGAGATCCTGCGCCTGATCGGCCGGATAACCGCGGCGGCGCAGATAGGCGTACAACGGATACCAGTAGTTCTCACACAGAGAAACCAGAGCGGACCGAGCTTCCTTCCGATGGGGATCGCCGGCGGCGACCACCAGGGTCCACCGCGTGGTCGGAAACCGGGATGATCCCGGCAGCGTGTGCATGGTCTGGGCCGTTCGTCATGGTCTTACTCCGCTACGCAACAGAATAAGGAATCGGAAGCCAAAGGTTACAGCGCGGTCGCTACAGCCTCGCGTACTCTGCTTTGGCGCTTTTCAGGATCGGGATATCGGCGATCTGCGTCCTTCCAAAGTGCGAGGAAAGCCTCATAGGCAGCCTTCGCCTTGGTCTTGTCTCCCGACAACGCGAACACTCTCCCGAGTTGCAGGTGCGCCAGTGCGCCGATGGGATCCAGCGCCCACGATACCGCGATGATCGAGAATCTTCTGAAACTCGGCCGCCGCTTCCGCATACCGGTGCGCGGCCATGCAAAGCCTCGCCGCGCACATAGGCCGAGTGCAAACCGCCAAGATACGAGATACGGAAAGTTGAGGCCATTCGCCGCCAGCTCATACGAACGAGCGATTTCCAGCCGCTCCACGCTGTCGGCGGACTTGCCCCGTTCCGCAGTGCGGCTAACGCGCGAAGAACCGGTACGTAGGTAAATTTCACAAACGTATCTTCCGGGAAGCGCTTCTCCAAATCGCCGGCGAGCGCCTCGGATCGGGAAGAACTCCCGAAAGACGCCAGGGCAAGGCCGGCGGCGTATTCGACATCCCGGCCCTTGGAAAGCTCGAGCGCCGCCATGGCGGTCCTCCGTCGCTTCGGCGGCATTCCCGCAAACGGCTTCCCACACCGCTCGTGCGGCCTGGTAACTCGCCGCCGACTTCGCGTTCCCCTTCTTGCAGGGCCAGTTCCACGGCGCGGCTGGACGACCGCCGCGCGGCCTGCAAGCGGCCGGAACGAGCCAGAGCGAGAGCCTCCGCGTGGGCCATCCAGTGTTCCGCCGCGCGATTTCCTCTTGCCAGAGCCGGCAATCCGGTCCATCTGCTCCTGGTCTCCCTTTAGCACCGCGATGTTGTATCGCAGGACGAGACAGCGTGGGCATTTCCAGCTTGCGCTCGGCAGGCGCGCTGAAGCGTGCTCTCGGCCTCCGGGAAGCGGTCCGGTGAAGAAATGAGCCGACGCAAGATTGGCATACGGACATGGCAGAGTCGGGATCCGTCGCGATTCCTTCCTGCGCGGCTTCGATCGCCCTTTCGAATCGGCCAGTCCCATGGGTGGAAATGCCCGCCCAGCAGACCCTGGGCATTTGCGAGCTCGCTCCTCGCCGGGGATAAGTCTGAATCCACAACTCGAGGGTTTGGTACGCCTTTTCCAGATTTCCCGTCACCTGCCGGTCGTAGATAAAGTCGATGAAGAACCTCTCCCGATCGCTGACGCGATCCCGCAGTTGCCAGGCTTTCGTAGTGCTCTCGGCCGACAGCACGGACTCTCCATCGCGCTGTACGTAAGCCCCAAATGCGCGTACGCCATCGCGAAGTTGGGATCGATTTCGACCGCGCGCCGTAAGAAAGGGTATGGACCGCTCACGCTTCCCGGAGGACAGGCTCAACTTCATTGCGGTGCTGTAGGCTTTCAAGGCTTCGAGCGAAGGTGTCGTGGCCTCGGCGAGCGGCATCGAGTGCTTTTCCACCGTGGCCAGCGATTCGCCCACCCTGGTTCTGAATTTGCGCGCGATCTCGCTGAGAGCGTTCAGGACATCCTCTCTCCGTGCGGCCACCGCCTGCTGCTGATCCAGAATGTTTCCGGTGTTGCAGTTCCTTGCGCGCAGGCCCAAGACATATTGGCTTCCAACACGTGCGATCGAGCCCTCCAGGACAGCCGCGCTTGCGGTTCGCTCGCAGACCTGCTGAGCGATTTCCGGAGTCAGCCGCGCGTCTTTGGGCTGTCCCATCAGAGTCAGCGTCTGCTGGACCTTCCTGTCCGAAATCAGGGTGAGGAACGGCGATTGTTGAAGCTCCACGGACAGTCCCTGGCGCAGCGTGTCGTCGAACACCGGATCGCCGGTCTTGTTGTCGAAATCCGCGAGGACAATGGTGTCCTTCGTCGGTCAGCTTGGGTCTCCGCGCGGAATCGCGCGCAAGCGACCAGACCGTCACTCCGCTCAACACGAGGAATACGAGCTCCGGCGGCTGTGCCGAGGGCGGCCAGCCTGTGCCTGCGGAGAAACTTGCGCGTTCGGTACAGCCGGCCCGGAGGCGAGGCCAGCACGGGCCGGTCCTCCAGGTGCCTCTGGATATCGGCCGCGAGATCGGACACCGAAGCATAGCGCCGCTCGCGCGCCTTCTCCAGCGCCTTCATCGTGATCGCAGTTCAGGTCGCCGTCGACGAGGCGGCGCAGCGAAACCGGGTCGGTCTGGCGGCGCGCGGCGATGTCGGTCGCCGCCGCGCCCATCGAGGTGAGCTTGCGCGGCAGCGACGGCGCTTCGTCTTCGCGGATGATCCGCAGCATTTCCGCCAGACCGGCGTTGCGCAGCGTGGCCGTGTCGAACGGCACGGCGCCGATCAGCAGCTCGTACAAGAGCACGCCGAGCGAATACACATCCGAGAGTCTCATCGACGTCTCCCGTCATCGTGTCCGCCTGCTCCGGGCTGGCGTACTCCGGTGTCCCCACGATCTGGCCGAACTGCGTGAGCAGCGTCTTCTCGACGGCCCACTTGTCGGTGGCCTTCGCGATGCCGAAGTCGATTACCTTGGGAACCGGCGCGCCGTCCTGCTCCGTCACCAGCACGTTCGACGGCTTCAGGTCGCGGTGGATCACACCCTTCTGGTGCGCATGTTGGACCGCACGGCAGACCGCGAGGAATAACGCGAGCCGCTCCCTGGTGGTCATCCGCTTGCGATCGCAATACTGGGTGATCGGCGCGCCCTCGATGTACTCCATCACGAAGTACGGGCGCCCTCTGGTGGTCGCGCCGGCGTCGAAGATCTGGGCGATGTTCGGGTGGTCCATCATCGCCAGCGCCTGGCGCTCGTTGTCGAAGCGGGCGAGCACCTGGGCGGTATCCATGCCGAGCTTCACGACCTTGAGAGCCACACGCCGGCGAATGGGTTCGCGCTGCTCGGCCAGGTACACGGTGCCCATGCCGCCTTCGCCGAGTGGCCGAACGATCCGATAACGGCCGAAGTCGTCATCACCGGCTGCCGCGGTTGCTGTATCGATGGTCTGAGTTCCGGATTCGTCCGCGCCGGCCGAACTATCGAAAGCGCCCTGGATCAGACACTTCGGGCACAGTCCGGCGGGATCGCCGGAACCCAATTCCGCTCCGCACTGAGGGCAGTTTGGCATCTGGACCAAAGTCTGCAGAGCCTATTTTACGCCTTTCGCTCCGGGCGCTGTAACCTTCACGCGCCGCGATTCCTTATTCGTGCCAGGTGAGCCGAATTGGGCTGGCCGCTCAATCAATCAACCAAAAGGAGACTCCTTATGAACCTTCACACCCTGCGAAGAGGGAAAACAGCTCTTGCGATGGCTCTCTGCGCCGCCGCGTGTTCTCAACCAGGTCGGCGCAAGTCGCGCCGCCTACGATCCTGCAGATCGACTTGGCAAACTACGTTTTGTACTCGGAAGACACCTCCGACCTTTCCAAGTATGCGACTGATCCCAACGTCACTCCGCTCACAGCCAGCCTGCGAAACTTCTACAGGGTGCAGGTCCATCGCCGACATTGTGGCAGTCAATGGCCAGCCAGGTGAAGGGGACTTTCGCAAACGCCGCAGCGGCGGTTGGTTTTGAGAACGGCCCCACCCCCGGTCAGGCAATCGCTGACACCGTGCGGAATGCTATTGGCCGTCGATCACCTTCGAAATCCTGAAAAGCGACGGTACCCCGATCGGGACCATTATCGCCAGTGGATTGACCGCGGGCCTGCGCCACCAGGATCCCTGCCTATCGACGATTCTCCAGGCGGACACAATCTCGTCGATCACCGGTGGTACGGGAGCATTTCTCGGCGCTCGGGGGCAGATGTCGGGTCGCTGCGCCGCCGGGTCGTCACGGAATGCCTCCATCACGGAGGACCCCGCGAACCGCCGCCGCAATGGAGGCGGACCCGAACCTGGCGGTGGATAGCCCACGTGATCCCGATGTCAGCGCCTCAGGTTGTGACCAGTGCCGACGGGCCGGCTGTATTCCATTCTGATTTCACGCCGGTCACGGCAGCCCGCCCCGCCAAGTCCGGCGAGATATTGATCGTGCAGGCGACTGGTCTTGGCCCGACTGTTCCTGGTGTCGATCCTGGCCAGCCGTTTCCAACTGACGCAAATCTACCGGTCAATTCCCCGCTTTCCGTCAAGGTGAATGGTCAGGATGCGGAAGTGGTCAGCGCTGTCGGATGGCCCGGTCTGGTGGATACGTATCGCGTGGATTTCCGGGTTCCGTCGGGCATGGTGGCCGGAACGGCTTCCGTGCAGTTGAGCGCAGCCTGGATTGCTGGAAACGCGGTGCAGATCGCGGTTCAGTAAGGAACGCTAGCCGCGCCCAGCGGATACCGGCGGGTGGGTGCGGTCGTGGGCATCGCCGAGCAGTCGGTTAACCTGATCTGTGTCGCAGCTCAGCGCGATGCCCGCGGCATAGCCGTCGCTGTCTCTTCTGCAATAGACGATTGTTCCGACGAAAGAATAGGACGCCGCAAATACCGTGACATGAGCGCCCACTCGTATCGGTCGATCAAGCTGAACTCCAAGCCCGAATGCCGAAACATTCGTGACCCAGGCGACTTGCTCGCTGACTTCTGACCCATTCTCAAGCTGTCGGAGCACGCCATACTCTCGGGTGGGATATCTGGGATGCGCCCTGCGCTCTTTCATCACACGTTTAATCGGGAGCATCTTGAGCCAGCTTTACCTTGAGCACGCAACAGAAAAACCTCATGCCAATAGTACGGACGGGTGAGGTACCAACGGCAGTCGTGACTCAGGTGGATTTCACTTCTGCGGCTTCATCAGTTCGTCGTAAAGCTCCGGCCTGCGCTGATCAAGCAGGAACTGCCTGTTGTCGCCGCGGATCGTGATGGTGGCCATCACAACTTGATCGCTCTCGCCCGAGTTCTGCGCCACCACCGTTCCGCGAGGATCGATGATCAGGCAACGTTTCGGATGGACGAAGGCCAGCCACACGCCGTTTTCATAGGCCCGCACGCGCATCATCACGTCGTTCATTTCGCCGTAGCCTCCCCAGGACGGCACCAGAATGAACTGCGCACCCTTCAATGCCAGGATGCGCGCCGTTTCGGGTAACTGCCTGTCGAAGCAGATGAGCGTGCCCCATCGGCCGAACTGCGTTTCAGCCACAGGGAATTCCGTGCCCTTCGTATTGAAAGGCTCGTCGGCAGCGGTGTGGCTCTTGGAATATTGCGAGGCGATTGTGCCGTCCGGCGAAAATATAACCGCCGAGTTATACATCTTCCCCTCGCGGCGCTCGGCGAATCCGATCAGCAGATACACCTTCAGTTCCCGCGCCAGGGCCGCGATGCGAGTGAGCATCGGCCCTCCGACTTCCTCGCCGGCCGCGGCATACGTTTCGCGCTTGAGATCGGGTGTCCGCTTCTCGTTGCCGACGTAGCCCTCAAGAAAGCCTTCCGGTGTGGAGATCACCCGGGCGCCGCGCGATGCAGCCTCGCGCGCGTAGCGCTCCATCTTGGCGAAATTGGCTTCTTTGTTCCAGGGTTCCGGCGTGAGGCTCAGCCCGGCAAAGACAAAAGTGATGTCTCCCGCCCGGGCGAATCCCGCCAACAGCAAGGCCAGCACTGTCCTATTGAATAGCTTCATGTGCCCAGCTCCGCTCGCCGAAAGCGGCATCGCGATTGACTCAGCTTATCGCAGTGAAGCCTCATGCTACGATCAGGGCATGAATAAAGGGACCATTCTCTCCGCAATGAAAGAAATCGGCATCGTGCCCGTCGTGCGCACGCCTTCAGCCGAGAGCGCATTCAAGTCCATCGAAGCCATCTATGCGGGCGGTATCCGCGCGGCGGAAGTCACCATGACCGTCCCCGGCGCGATCAAAGTCCTCGAGCAACTCGCCGACAAGTTCGGCGACAAGATGGTCCTCGGCGCGGGCACCGTCCTCGACCCCGAAACCTGCCGCATGTGCATGTTGGCCGGCGCACAGTTCTTCGTCACTCCCGCCCTCAACCTCAAGACCATCGAGATGGCCCAGCGCTACTCCAAGCCCATCTGCCCCGGCGCCCTCACCCCCACCGAAGTCCTCGCCGCCTGGCAGGCAGGCGCCGACATCGTCAAGGTCTTCCCCTGCGACAACGTCGGCGGCGCCAAGTACATCAAGGCTCTCAAAGGACCCTTCCCTCAGATCGAAATGATCCCCACCGGCGGAGTCAGCCTCACCACCGCCGGCGACTTCCTCAAGGCCGGCGCCTGCGCCGTCGCCGTCGGCGGCGAACTCGTCGACGCCAAGACCATCAAGGAAGGCAAGTACGAAGTCTTCACCCAGCGCGCCGCACAGTTCCTGGAAGTGGTCGCAAAAGCGCGCGCTGAGATGAAGTAGCGTTCAGCCGGGCAACACAGACAGTCGCTGATTCCCTGATCGTTGCCCCTTCTCCCAACAGCCAGAGTTGCGTTGCCAGCGAATCTACGCGCAGTTCGCGCAGCTGCCGCTGCACGCCTGCAGGATTCGACTCGTAGATATCTCCGAGCAGCACGTGCAGCAGCTCGTGCAGACAACTGTTGACGAGAGATAAACGGCGCCTGATGCATATTTGCCCGGATCAGCGCGATCATGCACATGTGGTGCCCCCGATACAGCGACGATACGCCGCTCAATCCGCGTCCGCGGTCCCACAGAATCGGGATGCGCCCTGTGATGACGAAGTTGATCACGCCCCGCTGCAGTCCTTTCACCACCGGTTCGCGCCAGGCAGGCCGCTCTACATCGCCAGTGGCGGACGTGACTTGCAGCCGGATGCCGCACTTCTTCAGGTCGCCCTCGGCCTCGGGCCATAGTCTCGATCTGAACCAGCTCAGCCGCTCCTGGTTCCACTTGGTGCTGCCATCGAAGATCTGGTGGACCGGCACAACCAAATCGCCAGCCCGCCCGGTCAGAGCGCCGCCCGCCGCCATTGCTCCCAGCAACTGCCGCCGTGTCAGCCCCTCTGCCTGGCCTTCCATGACAGGCTCCTTCTGGCAATAATGTATTAGTTAACTAGTACATTAGTCAAGTGATATTTTGCCCCATTTGATACCATCGAGATCGATCATGGCTGTCAGTCAGGATTTATTGGACTTGTTGGTCTGCCCGGTTTGCAAGGCGCCCTTGTCGGTCACCCCGGACCAGAAGGGCCTGAAGTGCGCCGAGTGCCACCGCGTGTATCCGATTCGCGACGATATCCCGGTGATGCTCGTCGACGAAGCGCGCATTGAGGACTAGGCTCGCCACCGGCATGACACCGCTCCTCGAGCGCCTCCCCACTGGCGCGCGAGTCCTCGTCATTCGCCTCCGTTCGCTGGGCGATTGCGTTCTGACTACCCCGGCGCTGCACCTCCTCAAATCCTATCGACCGGACCTGACTCTGGGCGTGGCCGTCGAGGACCGCTTTCGCGCTGTCTTCGAGGGAAACCCGGACATCGACGCGATTCTCGGCCCGTCGAAAAGGGAAGCCATTTCATTCCGGCCCAAGCTCGCCATCAATCTGCATGGCGGCAGCCGCAGCGTGATGCTCACGGCCGCCTCGATGGCGCGATGGCGCGCCGGCTACTCCCACCTGTCGGCACAGTGGATCTACAATGTCCCCATTCCCACGGCTCAGGCGATCCTCGGCCTGGATCGCACAGTGCACACCGCCGAGCATGTTGCCTCGGCGATGTTCTATCTGGGCGTACCGCTGGTCGGCATTCCGCGAGCACGGCTGTTTGCCAAACCGGCTGCGCAGTCCGCTCCGTACGCAGTGATCCACCCGTTCGCGTCAGCGGCGCCGAAAGCCTGGCCGCCTGCGAGCTTTGCAGCCGTTGCCCGGGAAGTACAGAGCCGGCACGGCCTGAAACCAGTCGTTATTGGCGCCCACGGTGACGACTTCACGCCCTTCAGCGGGTTCAACACAATGGAAGGAGCCGCCTTGAGCGATGTGAAGAGTCTGCTCTCCGGAGCGCGGCTGTTTCTCGGAAACGACAGCGGGCCGGCGCACATGGCCGCGGCCTTCGGTGTTCCTGCGGCGGTCTTGTTTGGCGACTCGAACCCCGCGATCTGGGGGCCATGGCGCACTGAGAGCGAAGTGCTCCATCGACCTCACGGCCTTCAATCCCTCACTATTGAGGAGGTGCTCGATACCGTGAAAAGATTGCTCCTGAGGACCTGAAGGCGAATGCCCGAGTTGTTCCGCCTGTTCACCTATGCGCGCCGCTACACGTGGGCGCTCGCGCTATCGGTGATCCTGATGCTCATCGCCGGTGTCGCCCACGCGATGCTGCCTATCCTGCTTGGGCCCATTTTCGATCGCGTGCTCAAGCCGTCCACACCCGATGCGCCTATCCCCCTGCCCATCCCGAAGTGGTTCGGTGTGCAGATCACACTCGACCAGATTGTTCCCTTCGACATTCACAATGTCTGGACACTGGTCGCGGTCTCCATCCTGCTGGTCTTTCTCACCAAGGGCATCGCCGATTACTTCGGCAACTACCTCATCAGCTACGCGGGCCTTTCGGCCATCACTGACCTGCGTCAAAGGACCTTCGAGAAGGTCATCGGCGAAGAACACGAGTTTTACCACGCGCATTCCACCGGCAGATTGATGTCCTCCATCATGAGCGACATCGAGAAGATCCAACTGGCTGTCTCGCAGATGTTGGCCGACTGGCTGCGGCAAACCTTCGCCGCCATGGGAATGCTCTACGTCCTGTTTCAGTCAGACTGGCGGCTGGCAGCCGCTTCAATCACCGTTCTGCCATTCGTGCTGCTGCCAACAGCGCGGCTCGGCAAACGCATCCGGCGTTCAACGCGTTCTGCCCAGGACAATGCCGCTGAGATGAGCGAGATCCTCCAGGAGTCATTCTCCGGCCACTCCATCGTCAAGAGTTTCACCGGCGAGAAACTGGAAGCGGCGCGCTTCCGCGCCGCGGCCAAGAAGTTCAAGCGCAGCAGCCTGCGATACATCGCCGTGCAGGCGCTGCCTTCGCCGATCATCGAGTTTTTCGGCGCCGTAACCATCGTCGTCCTGCTCACCTACGCCCGCTCTCAGATCAAGGCCGGCGCCATGACCGACGGCCAGTTCACCAGCTTCGTCGTCGCTCTGCTGCTGTTGTACGAGCCCGTCAAACGGCTCACCGGCATCGCCAACATTTTCCAGCAGGCCACGGGCGCGAGCCAGCGGGTCTTCGAATACCTCGACCGCCCGCAGCTCATCCGCGAACTGCCCGGCGCGCCGGCGCTCGCACCGTTCCGCGAATCCATCCTGTTTGATCGCGTCAGCTTCAAGTACCCGAACCACCCGAACGGCTTCACCATCGAAAACCTGTCGCTCGAGGTCAAGCGCGGCGAAGTGGTCGCCCTCGTCGGGCCAAGCGGTTCGGGCAAGACCACGCTCGCCAGCATGGTGCCTCGCTTCTACGACCCCACCGGCGGCGCGGTCCGCATCGACGGCCGCGACGTGCGCGAGGTCGGCGTGCGAAGCTTGCGCAAGCAGATCGCCATGGTGAGCCAGGAGACCTTCCTGTTTAACGACACCGTCGAGGCCAACATCCGCTACGCCCGGCCGGATGCCACCAGCGAGGAGGTCCAGGAAGCTGCCCGAACCGCACTGGCCGAGGAGTTCATTCTCTCCATGCCCGACGGCTACAAGTCGAGGATCGGCGAGCGCGGCTCCAAACTGAGCGGAGGCCAGCGCCAGCGCATCTCCATCGCCCGTGCCCTGCTGAAGAACGCCCCGATCCTCATCCTCGACGAAGCCACCTCGCAGCTCGACACCGAAAGCGAGGTGCTCGTGCAGACAGCGCTCGCCAACCTGATGACCAACCGCACCGTGATCGTGATCGCCCATCGCCTGTCCACCATTCGCCGGGCCGACCGCATCATCGTGCTCGATGCCGGCGCCATCAGCGAGATCGGAACCCACGTGGAGCTCATCGAACAGGGTGGCATCTATCAGCGCCTCCACGAATTACAGTATGTTGATCTTGAACACTGATTCCCGGATTCCCCAAGCATGACGCCTCGCAGCATGACCGGTTTCGCCCGCGCCCGTCGCGCCGGTGAGCCAGGCGAAGTCGTGGTGACGCTGAAAAGCGTGAATCACCGCGCCCTCGATCTTCACATCCACGCAGCGGCCGAGTTCGATGAGTTCGAACCAGCTCTGCGAACCCTCATCAAGAGCCGCGTAATTCGCGGGCACGTCGATGTCCGCGTTGGGTTCACACCCGCCCCCGGGGCGCGCTCGAACGCCCTCAACAGGCCGTTGTTCGAAGCCTATCTCGCCGCCGTGCAGGAGACTGCCGATTACGGCTTCAAGGCCGAGCCCGACGTGCAGTCCGCCTTGCGCATCCCCGCGATGCTAGCTCCCACCAGCGATGGCGAAGGTCCGGCTGGGCTGGAAGCGCTGCTGCTCGATGCGGCCAAAGAGGCGCTCGAGACGCTGCGGGAGTTCCGCAGCAGGGAAGGCGCCTCCATTGTCGCGGAACTCAAGCAACTGAACTCGATCATCCGGCGGGATGCCGCCGCAATCGCCGAACTGCGTGGGCCAGTCGTGGAACACATGCGCCGCCGCCTCGATGAGCGGCTCAAGGAGATTCTGGGCGGCGTCGCACTGGACCCGCAACGTCTCGCCCAGGAAGCCGCCCTGCTCGCCGATCGCGGCGACATCGCCGAGGAGATCTCACGCCTCGACCTGCACTCCGTCGAACTCGACGTCCTGCTCGACAAGGGCGGCGAACTCGGCAAGAAGCTCGACTTCCTCCTTCAGGAGATGAACCGGGAAACCAACACCATCTTGTCCAAAACCTCCGGCGCCGGTGAGGCGGCTTTGCGGATCACCTCCATCGGCCTCGACGTCAAGGCCAACATCGAGCGGATTCGCGAGCAGGGGCTGAACCTGGAATGAGCCGAGTCTTCGTCGTTTCCGCGCCCTCCGGTACAGGGAAGGGCACGCTCATCAGCTCTGTCTGCGAGCAATACCGCCGAGAAGTTCGACAAAGATCTGGTTCTTTCGGTCTCCTACACCACCCGGCCACCGAGGGAAGGGGAACAGGAAGGCGTCCAGTACCACTTCGTCTCCGTGGAGGAGTTCAAGGCCCTGGAGGGAAGCAAAGGATTTTACGAGACGGCCCCGTTCTCGGACCGCTGGTATGGTACGCCCAAGCGTTATGTCATTGAAGCTCAACGGCTTGGCTTGGATGTCCTGCTGGAGATCGAGGTCAAAGGTGCCCGCAAGCTCAAGCTGAACCCGGAATTCCCACCCTTCACCTCCGCCTTCATCCTTCCGCCCGACCGGAACGAGCAGATCCGCCGTCTTCTTGACCGTAAACAAAACAATCCAAAGGACTTACGAAATAGAGTGGAGGAGGCGCCCGAGGAGATCCGGAACTACCGGATGTACGATCACGTCGTGGTGAACGAGCGCGGGAAGTCAGAAGACGCGGCCGCCAAGCTCTTCCGGATCATTCAGGACGTTGAACCGCGCCCGGAACCCTCTACAATGAAAAGGAGGGTTGCCGCAATACTGGCGACCTACAACCGTCGGAAAGATCTGAACCCATACCATGGCTGACATGAGCCCGCGCACACCCATTCACTCGATCCCGGACGATCCGGAAGCGAGCACCTACCGCTTCATCATCGTTGCCGCCAAACGGGCTCGCCAACTGCAGGCGGGGCAGCGCAGCTATCTGCCGAGCACCTCCAAGAAGCCGACCGTTGCGGCGATGGAAGAGACGCGGCGAGGCTTGGTCAGCTACTACGACCCAGTCGCCGACGAAGAGCACCTGGCGCAAGCCGGCGAACAGTCCTAACCGGGAGCGGCGGGCGTGCCCATGGCAGAACACAAGGCGGTTCTGGGCGTCGGCGGAGGCATCGCGGCATACAAGGCTGCCGAGCTGGCGCGCGCCCTGATGGAGCGGGGCTTCTCCGTTCAGACGGTGATGACCGACGCGGCCCAGGAGTTCGTCCGCCCGCTCACCTTCGCGGCGCTCACGGGCAACAAGGTGATCACATCGATGTTCGCGTCGAGGACATCGGACGAGGTGCTCGCCTCCAGCGTCGAGCACATTCGGGTGGCGCAGGAGAACCAGTTGCTGGTCGTCGCACCTGCGACGGCGGATCTGCTGGCTAAGCTTCGCGCACGGCCTGGCGAACGACTTCCTCTCGACGCTCTACCTGGCCTTCCAGGGCCAGTCGTGCTTGCCCCAGCCATGAACACAGCAATGTGGGATCACCCGGCGACGCAGGACAACCTGGCCCTGCTGCGAAGCCGGGGAGCGCATGTGGTTGCGCCCGATGACGGACCGCTGGCTTGCGGCACGGTCGGCGCCGGGCGGCTGCCGACCCCGAGCGCATCGCCGAAACGGCTTTGCGCCTGCTCACACAGCGGCACGACCTGGACGGCGAGATGGTGCTGATCACCGCCGGCCCGACGCGGGAGCCGCTCGATCCGGTTCGCTTCATCTCCAACCGCTCCAGCGGCAAGATGGGCTACGCGCTGGCGGAAGCGGCGAAGCTTCGCGGCGCGAGAGTGGTGCTGGTCAGCGGTCCGGTCCACCTGAGCCCGCCGGAGAATGTCCAACTGGTGCAGGTGCAGACCGCGGCGGAGATGCACAGCGCTGTAATGGCCCACCTGGACGAAGCCACCATCGTCATCAAGTCCGCCGCCGTGGCCGACTATCACGTAGCCGAAGTCCCCCGGCAGAAGGTGAAGAAGACGGCGATGAGGCTGTCGCTCGAACTCGATCCGACGCCGGACATTCTGGCCGAAATCGGGCGGCGCAAGGGAGACCGGCTGCTCATCGGCTTCGCTGCCGAGACCGAGAACCTGATCGCCGAGGCGCGGCGCAAGCTGGAAACCAAGAACTGCGACATGATCGTCGGCAACCTCGTTTCGCAGGACGGCATCGGGTTCGAGAGCGACGAGAACGAAGTGGTGCTGGTGATGCGCACGGGCGAGACATCGTCTCCGCCGATGGGCCTCGAAGCGGCGGATCGCCGATCAGATCCTGGATCAGGCGCTGAAACTGAGGCTGGCTCTGCATCACCGGTCCTGAGATGAGCGCGGGGCAAATGGATCGGGAAACACTGCGGCAGTACCTGGAGTTCTATCGCGATCTCGGCATCGGCAACGTGTTCGTTGATTCGAAAGAGTGTATCGCGGAGCCGCCGCCGCCAACCGCTTCACCAATGTTCCCTTCACTATTTCCCGCCGTCGAGGAGCAAGACTCCTTCGACAGAATCCGAGCCGACATCGGCGACTGCCGCGCTGCCGGCTCTGCGAGGGCCGCAAAACCATCGTCTTCGGCTCAGGGAATCCGCAGGCGCGGCTGGTGTTCGTTGGCGAGGGCCCGGGCGCGGACGAAGACGCGCAGGGCCTGCCGTTCGTCGGTCGCGCGGGCCAACTGCTCACCCAGATGATCGACGGAACAGCCTCCAAGGAAGGGATCCCGATCAGCCGCAAGGACGTCTACATCTGCAACGTCGTCAAGTGCCGCCCGCCGGAGAACCGGACGCCGCAGCCGGACGAGATGGAGACCTGCGGGCAGTTCCTGTTCCGGCAGATCCTCAGTCTTGCAGCCGAAGGCCATCTGCGCGCTCGGCGCGACGGCGGCCAGCGCGCTGCTGGGCACCAAAGACGGCATCATGAAGCTGCGCGGCAAGTGGCACTAGTGGCGCGACATTCCGGTGATGCCGACCTACCATCCGTCCTACCTGCTGCGGCCTTACAATCAGAACGCCAAGCGCGAAGCCTGGGAAGACCTGAAGAAAGTTCTGCACTATGTCTATGACGACCCTCCGCGGCCTCTTTCTGACTTTTGAGGGATTGGACGGCTGCGGCAAGACCACACAAATGAGCCTGCTGGCAGACCGACTGCGCGAGGCCGGCGAGCGCGTGGTCGAGACCGTAGAGCCGGGCGGAACGGCCATCGGATCGCAGATCCGGCGGATCCTGCTCGATCCGGCCAACGCGGCTCTCGACGCGCGTGCCGAGATGCTGCTCTACTTCGCCGCGCGCGCGCAGAATGTCACCGAAATCCTGTTGCCGGCGCTCGAACGCGGCGAAATCGTGATCAGCGACCGCTGGACCGATTCGACATGGGCCTACCAGGGCTTCGGGCGAAACCTCGGCACTACGATCGTGCAGGATCTCGACGCCATTGCATGCCGCGGGCGCAGACCGGACCTCACCCTCTGGATCGACATCGATCTGGAGACAAGCCTGAGCCGGGCGCGCTCGCGCAACCGCGACCAAGCGGCCACGGATACGCGCATGGACGATCAGAGCCGCACCTTCTTCGAGCGCGTTCTGGAGGGCTACAGAACGCTGGCCGAGAGAGAGCCTGAACGCGTGGTGCGGATCGATGGCAGCGGCGATGCCGAGACGGTGGCCGATCGTGTCTGGCGGGCTTTTGAGGCAGCGCGGAGTTCGCATGAGCGATAACGGGTTTCCGGACTTCCGCGGGAATGCGCAGGTCGCCAAGGCGCTGGTCAGCATGATGGACAGCGGGCGGATTCCCCAGACAATCCTGCTGGCCGGACCGGAGGGAGTCGGCAAGGCAACGCTGGTGCGCCGATTCGCCGCGCGGCTGCTCGGCGACGCGGCGAAGATCGAACAGGACGACCTGAGCCGGCCGGAGAACCGCGACATCATCGCCGAGCGCGAGAAGTGGCCGAGCGAGAAGCGGGGCGAGGATCCGCTGCTGTTCTCTTCGCACCCCGATTTCGTCACCTTCTGCCCGGACGGCCCGTTGCGGCAGCTCTCGATTCAGCAGATGCGGCTGGTGAAAGAGCGCGCGCTGATGCGGCCGCTCAAGGGCAATTGGCGGGTCTTCCTGATCGACCAGATCGATCGGGCGAACATTCAGGCGGCGGACTCACTGCTGAAGACGCTGGAGGAGCCGCCCTCGCACCTGCTGCTGTTCCTGACGGCGGAGAACGCCTTCGACCTGCCGCCCACGATCCGGTCGCGGTCCATCGTCTTCCACATGAATCCGCTCAGTGAGGACGAGATGAACGAGTTCATCGCGCAGCGCGGCCTGCCCTCGGGTGAGCGACGGATGGTGTTGGCCGCTGGATCGCCGGGCCTCGCGGTGACGCTTGACCTGGCAGTGAACGACAAGCGGCGCGCGGTCATGTTCGCGCTGCTGGAAACAGCCGCGGGCGCGCACGGCTTCGCCCAGTGGGTGAAGGCCAGTGAGAGCTTCCTGGCGAGCAAGAGTGAGAAGTTGGACTTCTACTTCAGGCCGGCCTATTCGCTGCTGGAAGACATGCTGACGATCAAGTCGGGAGGCAGCCGGCTGCGGAACCCTGACATGAGCGTCGAGCTGGAGCACCTGTCGCGGCGGGTTGACTTTCGCCTGGATTCAAGAGGCTGTGAAGCTCATCGACGAGCTGGTTGACCTGCAGCGGCGCAACGTACAGAAGGGGCCGAGCGTGGATCAGATGGTGGTGGCGCTGCGATCGCGACTCCACCTGTAGAAAGCGCCGGCGAGATCGCTCAGGCTGATCACCGGACGCCACTTCTCGCCGAGGCGGACCCTGCGGCCGTCGGTGGCGTTGCCGCGAACCCAGGCAATGGGGATGTCCTCGAAGCGGGAGACGGAATCGACCTGAACGGCAAAGCCAGGATGGCCCGGGTCTTTGTCCGATTCGATGAGTAACAGACAAGTCCGGGCGGAGACGGGACGGCTGCAGACGCCGGCGGCCCGGTTTGGAGTGAACACCGGGAGACGACACCCGTGAAGCTCAACCTGATGGCCCCATCCTGCCGGGCCACCGAAATCCTCGACGGGGAGGCCGCGCATCTGCATCATGCCGCAGACGAGGCGGGCTTGCAGGGCGAACTCTTTCCCTGCCAGGCGCACAATGAGGAAGCGTTCGCGGCCGGGGCGCGGCGACTGCCGGGCCGGCGTCGAAGCGATCTTCGAAATTGGAACTCCGGTCGCGACCACTTGAGCGACCTCACTGCATGAGGGTGAGACAGGCGCGGCCGTGATCGCCGGCGGTGGCGATGCGAGGAGTCTCTTTGCTGGGCGCCAGGCAGATGTGGACGAGGACCTGGTCTTCGCCGAGTTTGAACGGGACAACGGTCCAGGAACTCCTGGCCATGCTGCGTGTGGTGAAGTTGCGGCCATAGACGACCGTGGGAATGCTGAGACCCATAGGCCCCAACTTCTCTTCGAGCGAGGTCTTGACGTTGCCCAGGATCATGTTGGTGACCTCGCCGATGGCGTCGAGGACTTCGTCGTTGATCGACTCGTATTCGGTCATCAGGAGAGCGGAGCTGATCTTGCGAGCCATTTCGGCCGAGCAGGAGAACGTCCCCGATCCGGCCCAATTTCCCGCGAGGCCGACAAGCGCCAGGACTCCTTCGCTGGGGCCGGGAGGATCCTCTTCGACGTATGAGGTGCCGACTTCAAACTCGAGGCCGAGCATCATTGAGAAGACGTTCAAGGTTGCTTCACGGATCATGACCGTGACTTCTTCGTGGGTAATCATTCAGCTTCCTTCCTGCAGCCTCACACGATGCCGGCCAGCTTTTCCTTGATCTGTTCAGCCGTGAACGGCTTGCGGACGTAACCCGCCGCGCCCAGATTCACTGCCTCCATGACCTTGGTGCTGCCGCCCTCGGTGGTGACCATGATGACGGGGACTGCTTTGGTGGTTTCCTGGGATTTAAGAGCGCCCAGGAGTTGGAGCCCATCCATATTGGGCATGTTGATATCGCTGAGGATGAGGCCAACAGTCACATCCTTCAGGCAGGCGAGCGCTTCGACGCCATCGCCGGCCTCGTAAACCCGGCCGAGCGGGACTTCGGCTTGGATCAGAACACGCTGTAGAATCTTCCGGATCGCCGCGGAATCGTCGACGATCAGCACATCCAGGGACATAAGGGAAAGAGTCCTCCGCCTTCATTGGGCCTCATCGGCAGCGGGGGGAGGGACTTGAGGCAAATGCGAGGAATCAGGCCGGGGGCAGGAGGGCGGCCTCGACGGCGGCAACGGCCTGGGACGTGGAAGCGGCACCGCCGAGGTCGGCAGTGAGGGCCTGGCCGGCGGCCAGCATGGCACGGACGGCGGCTTCGATGCGGGCGGCGATGGCGCCTTCGCCGAGATGCTCCATCATCATGGCGGCGGCGAGAATTGCGCCGAGGGGATTGGCGCGGCCCTTGCCGGCGATGTCGGGCGCCGAGCCGTGGACGGGTTCGAAGAGCGACGGATTGCGTCGCGAGGGGTCGAGGTTGGCGCTTGGGGCGAGGCCGATTCCGCCGGTGACGATAGCGGAGAGATCGCTGAGGATATCGCCGAAGAGGTTTGAGGCGACGACGACGTCGAAGCTTGACGGACGGCGGACGAAGTCCATGGCGGCGGCGTCGACGAGCAGGGACTCGACGGCGATATCGGGGTACTCGGCGGCGACGGTGCGAAAGACGCGGTCCCACAGCACCATGCTGTAAGCCTGGGCATTGGACTTGGTGATTGAGGTGACACGCCGTTTGAGGCCGCGGCCGCGCGCCAAATCGAAGGCAAAGCGAATGATGCGCTCGCAGCCGAAGCGAGTGAAGACGCTGGTCTGCAGAGCGACCTCTTCGGGCATGTGGTGGTAGAGGAAGCCGCCGACGGGTGCGTACTCGCCTTCGGTATTCTCGCGAACGACGACCATGTCGATGGAGCCGGGCTCGCAGGCGGCGAGGGGGGAAGTGAGGCCGGGGTAGAGGAAGGCGGGGCGGACGTTGGCGTAGAGATCGAAGCCGCGGCGGATGGGCAGCAGGAGTCCGTGGAGGGTGATGTGGTCGGGGATATCGGGGTGGCCGACGGCGCCAAGCAGAATGGCATGGTGTGCGCGGAGGCGCTCAAGCGCGTCCAGGGGCATCATGACACCGTGCCGGAAGTAGTACTCGGAACCCCACTCGTAGTCGGTGAAGTCGAAACGCACGCCTGTCGCCGCGGCCGCCGCTTCGAGGATTCGCCGAGCCGCGGGGACGACTTCTACACCGATGCCATCGCCCGGCAGAAGGGCGATCGAGTACGATTTCATGCCTACCATCGTATTCACTCCAGGGGGGCGCGAGGGCTGCTAGCCTGTTGGAGATGACGACCCCGAATCCCTTCTCACTCGCCGGAAAGACGGCACTGGTCGCCGGCGCCAGCCGCGGCATTGGACTGGCTATCGCGCAAGGCGTCGCGCGGGCCGGAGCGCGCACGATTCTAGCTTCACGTTCTTTGACTTCGCTGGCCGAAGCGGCCCGGAACCTGCGCGGTGAAGGGTTTCAAGCCGAAGCGCTGGAACTCGACATCGCCAGCCGCGATTCGCGCGAGCGCGCCGTGGAGGCGCTGCCGCCGGTGGACATCCTCATCAACGTCGCGGGAATCAACTTCAGAAAGCGATTTGAGAACTACTCTCCAGCCGAATACCAGCGCATACTCGACACCAACCTGACTGGCGTATTCGAACTGACTCAGGCGGTTGGCCGCGGGATGGTGGAGCGCGGGACTGGGGGCAAGATTGTCACGATCGGGAGTCTGATGTCAGTCAGCGGGCTGCCCTATGTCACGGTCTATGCGATCACCAAGTCGGCACTGGCGGGGATGACAAGGTCGCTTGCCGCCGAGTGGGGCCGCTACGACATCCAGGTCAACTGCATCGCGCCCGGATTCATCATCACGGACCTGAACCGGGAGATGTGGAAGGCTCCGGAATTGCTGGCCTGGCTGAAGGGGGTCCAGGCAATGCCCCGCACGGGCACGCCGGAGGAGATCGCTTCGCTGGCAGTATTCCTGTCAAGCCCGGGGGCGAACTTCATCACGGGGCAGGTGATTGCGGCTGATGGCGGCGCCTCGACGACGGCCGTATGGCCATTCGAACCTGCGGAATGATCACGCGGCGAGCCTGGCTGGCGAGCGCTGCCTGGCTGGGGGCGCAAGAGCAGGCTGAGCCGCCGGTGGAGTGGGTCTGCCCGATGGATCCGGACGTCCGGAGCCCAAACCCAGGCGCCTGCCCACGCTGCAAGATGGCGCTGGTGGCGGGGATTCCGGCGCCAGTGGAATGGCCGATGCGGCTGACGCGTGGAGCCTGCGGACTGGAGGGCGGGGCAGCGCGTACGGATGCGGTTCGAGGTTCTCGATCCAAAGACCGGGAAGAGGGTTCGGCGGCTGCAGATCATCCATGAGAAGCTGTTTCACCTTTTTCTGATCAGCGGCGATTTGTCCTTTTTCGCTCACGAGCATCCGGAGCCGCAGCCGGACGGGACGTTTCTCTTCGAGATGGTTCTGCCCAAGCGAGGGTTCTATCGCATCGCGGGCGACTACTATCCCGAAGGCGGCGTGCCGCAGTTGGCAGTTGAGACGATCGTGAGTGCCGGCGCGAAGCAGACAGATTTCCGGTCGCCGCGACTCCTGCCCGATCTTGCGCCCAAGCAAGCGGCCAA
The DNA here is from genome assembly GCA_963714395.1 of Bryobacteraceae bacterium. Classification (GTDB taxonomy): domain Bacteria; phylum Acidobacteriota; class Terriglobia; order Bryobacterales; family Bryobacteraceae; genus JACADU01. Next base: position 384,670 of record CAVQOO010000009.1, on the reverse strand, counting down.
TCTGAAGATCTCAATGCGGACAGCGCCTGGGACGCCAATTGCCGGACTCACGACAATGTTGCTGTTCGACCTTGCGCCGGCGGCGGGCATCGAGACGTATCTCGGTGCCTGGGGACATTTGATTGCGGTCTCGACCGACCTGATCGACGTGATCCATACACACCCGTTCATCGCCGACGGCGGGCCGAAAATGCAGTTCAACATCACGTTCCCGCGGCCCGGCAACTATCGTGTCTGGGCCCAATTCCAGCGGGCAGGCACTGTGAACACGGCCGCATTCACAGTGCCGGTGAAGGCGCTAGGCGCCGGGCCATAGCCGGGCAGCCGGAATTCGAATATTCAGTTGTCAAAGATCACCACGTTGCAGAAGGCCGCGTCTTGTTGTGCTCAGAGGCGAGGGGTGGTCTGGGGCTGAATTGAGGGCTGCGTGGGCGGCAGGGGCGGGGGCGCGGAGCAGAACTCGCTGAGGCGGCGCTCGAAGGCGACGAGGGCGGGGCTCAATTGGCTTCGTTTCTGCACTTTTTGTTTTTCGGCCTTTTCGAAGGCTCGCGGCGCTTGTCCTGCTGGCTGCGGCACTCCCAAAACATCTTAAGGGCGCGCTCGTACTGGCGGCGGAGAGCGGCTTCGTGGCGGAGGATGAACTGCAGAGCCTTCGTCTTGTCGGCGGCGAGGCGGACGGCTTCGGCTTGGGCGGCCTGATCGTCGATGGTGGGGTCGGTGGAGAGACGAATGCGGATGAGGTCGGATTCGATCAGGCGGATGCGGCGCAGACGCCACTGGGCATTGGCCATTTCGTTGATGAAGTAATGTTCGGTGGGAGTGCCGGGCATGTGTTCGTCGAGATAGGCATTGCGCAGGGATTCAAATTCGGCCGGGTCCTCGTAGTGAAGAAGTGCGGTCTGCGCGAAGGCAGGCGGCGGGGTGCGGCGAGCGGCGACGCGCTCGGGGTCCTGCTTCCTGCTCAGGTTCGAATCAAAGGTGGACATATCGTTCCCTCCTCATTCCAGGGTAGAGAGAGGGGACCAAATTTCCGGATTTGCGAAGGAGCTTTGGAGCTGGCTAAGGGCAGCGGGGAGAGAGGCTTGCAGACTATTTGCGAACGACGTGACCGCTAGGGGACGACCAGGAGCGTCGGCACCTTCAAGTGGTTCTTCATGACGCTGAGCAGCCTGTAGCGGCCAAATCCCCAGGTATAGAGCTGGCCGTCAGCGGTGACGGCGAAGCAGTTTGAGCCGTTCAGAAAGACACCGGCTATACCTGTCAGTTTCGGTTTGACCGGCTTGGGCTGGTAGCCTCCGGAGGTGCCGACGCCGCCCTGTCCCCAGCCGTCATGGCCCCAGATTCGTATCGTGCCGTCCTTGAGGAGGACGATCACTGTCCCGTTGTCGGAACTCACGGCTTTGGCTCCAGTCACGCCGGCGACGACGGTTGGAGTGCTGAAGAGGCCTCCCGGCACGCTGATTTCAGTGACGCGTTCACCGTTGCCCATGGTCGCCGACCCGTTTGGCCCCCACGCGCGGACAGTTCCGTCAGCCAGCACGGCAACAGAATTTCGAAAGCCCGCCGCGATGGCGACCACCGGAGGGATAGGGCCGACCCGAACTGGTTCATTGCTCGTCCTGGTAGTGCCGTCGCCGAGTTGGCCATTGCCGTTGGAACCCCAAGAGTAGAGGCTTCCGTCGCGCGCCAGCGCGAGTGTATGACCTCTGCCGACGGAGATGGACTGAATGGGAGGCAGGCTCTTCATGCGAGTAGGCGCAACCAACGGAGGATCGCGCTGGTCGGCCGTCACTTGAGGCCCCCAGTACCAGGCAGAGCCATCGGACTTGACCGCCGCGGCGTTCGATGCGCGGGCCGATATCTGCACAACGCCAGTGAGGCCGGGGATCAAGGCAGGAACGGGCTGCGGGGCGCGGTTCTTGCCGAGCAGAAATGCGGGACCGCGGCCGAGTTCGCCGTCGCGATCACTGCCCCAGGAGAGGACAGTGCCATTTTCGAGGAGTGCAAACGATGACCGGTCGGATGCGGCAATGTCGATGACCTTCCCGGGCAACTCGATTTGAATGGGTTTCGCCACATACTTGCAGTTTTCTATTGCCGGACCCAACTCTCCTTCCATGCAGTCGCCGAATCCCCACACGGTGCCGTCATCCTTCAGGACGAGAAAATGGTTCATGCCGGCTACCTTGACGTTCCCCTGGGCGGCGGCGGGAAGGCAGGCCCAGAGAGTGAGGCCGAGCAGCAGCGCGTGTTGGAGTGGGAATGGCATGGGTCCAATCACGATAGCAGGTCGATGGGGAAGGGCAAGTCGACTGCGACGCCGCGATGATCGGAGAGGCGTTTTCCATCCTTGCCGGTGGAGGACCAGAGAGTCAGGGGAAATGGCGGGTTCGTCCGCTGAGGGGTCGGTCGATGGAATTCCAGTGAGGCAAATGTGATCGATGGATGCGGCCCCTTTACGCTCGCGTGCCAGGGGATCCCAGGCGCCGCCAGTTAGGCATGTGAGTCCGCAGGTCTCTAATGCAGCGCGAAGGGCGGTTCGGCCCTTGGCAGAGTAGTAGTAGTGGCCTGAGGGGAGGAGATCCTGGTTCAAGTCGCCCGCGACGCAGAGCGGGGTGTCAGGGTAGGACTGCCTAAGAAGACGCCAGTCGCGCTGTTGGATCGACAGCTCGGCGGTAAATGCGTCTGCCCCTTTGAGCGGCAGTTTACTCCGATCATTGTGCCATGGAAGGACAGTTCCAAACACATTCATGGCCTGACCACCGGGGAACACGAGCTTGGCACAAGCAGCACGCTTCTCGTCGCTCGTTTCGAAGGGCGCTGACTGGATGCAGTCGCGGACCCAGATGGCTGTCCAGCATTCATCAGGTGTTCGGTCCGGCGAGAGTTTGGAGTGGGCAGCCAGTCTGTGCCCGGCGCTGGGCCGCAGATCAACGCGGGTTTCGGTCAGGATCCAGACATCGGCGTCGATGTCAGCAATGTAGCTGAGCAGTGCACTTCTTCGCACGCCAGACGGCGCTGGGCGAGCTAGATTCCAGGTTGCGATTCTAGCGGTCTTATTCAAGCATGAGTCGAACATTCCGCGTCGGATGTTATCGCATTGTGTGGCGAGGCCGTGCAAGGCATCTGCGCGGCCGTCGGTCGTTGAAGGGGATAAGCCCATTCGTTCAAGTAGAATGAGACGACTATGTTGGGCGACAAACGATTCCTCAGAACGATCAAACTTCAGAACCTACTGTCGTTCGGCCCGGAGACGGCAGAGTTGGAACTGGAGTCTCTGAACGTGTTCGTCGGCCCAAATGGAGCTGGGAAGTCCAACTTGCTCGAGGCCATCAGCCTGCTTCAATCGGCGCCTGGGAAGTTGCTTGGACCGATCCAAACTGGCGGCGGTGTGACGGAGTGGATTTGGAAGGGGCACCAACCCGAGAGACGAGCGAAGATTGATGTCACGGTTTATTACCCCCACGGCATTATGCCGCTCCGCCATCGGTTGGAGATTGGGATAGTTGGACAGCGCGCTGAACTCATGGATGAAGCGATTGAGAACGAGCATCCGAGCCGCTCGGGCGAAACGGACGTGTTCTTCTACTACCGCTACCAGGACGGTCATCCCGTCCTCAATGTGAAGACGGGTGCTGCGGATGCTGATGGACGCGCGCGTCGTGCCCTTCGGCGGGAAGACCTGACACCTGCCGAGTCCGTCATCTCACAGCGCAAGGATCCGGATCAATACCCGGAAGTGACCTACTTGGGCAGCCAGTACGCCAAGATCAGGCTATTTCGGGAGTGGAACCTTGGGCGCAATACCGAGCCACGCAGGCCGCAGCCGACTGATCTGCCTGGGGACTTCCTGAGCGAGGACGCCGCGAACTTGGCGCTGGTTCTGAACGATCTCGAGCACCGTACCAATCTTCGATCGATTCTGTTGGAGAAGCTGAAGGATGCTGACGGGTCGATCGAAGACTTTTCGACCAAGGTCCTAGGCGGGACGATCCAGTTGTATCTACACTACTCAGGCTTGCGGACCCCGGTACCCGCCACGCGGCTCTCGGATGGGACGATCCGCTACCTTTGCCTACTGGTGGTGCTCTGTCATCCAGATCCACCTCCGCTGATTTGCCTTGAGGAGCCGGAGTTGGGACTGCATCCAGATCTTCTGCAGGGTCTGGCGGAACTCATGGTTGAAGCTTCGCACCGCGTGCAGCTTGTCGTTACGACGCATTCGGACGTTCTGGTGGATGGGTTGACAAAAGCACCCGAAGCCGTTGTGATCTGCGAGAAGAAGCGTGGATCGACGCTGATGAGCCGGCGCAGCGGAGAGGACCTGAAAGAGTGGCTCAAGGAATACGGGCTGGGACAACTGTGGCGGCGAGGTGAAATTGGAGGGAATCGCTGGTGACGGTGAAAGTGTACGTCGAAGGTGGCGGTGACCACAATAAATCCCTGCAGACTGAATGCCGCAAAGGGTTTTCGGAGTTCTTCCGCAAGGCAGGGCTTGAAGGAAGAATGCCACGAGTAGTGGCGTGCGGAGGACGGGGCCGAGCCTTTGAGAGTTTTCGAACCGCACACAAGACTGCCACCGGAGACGAGCAGGCAATCCTGCTTGTCGATAGTGAGGAGCCGGTCAGTGGATCAGGCCCGTGGGAGCATGTCAGAATTCGAGTGGGTGACGGTTGGCTACAACCGCCGGGATCAACAGACGACCAGATCCACCTGATGGTTCAGACCATGGAGGCATGGTTCCATGCCGACAGAGAGCGAGTCTCGGAGAGTACTTCGGTCAGGCTTTCCGCGCTGGGGCTCTTAATCAGCGGCCGAAGATCGAAGAGATTCCCAAGGACGAGCTCTTCGCGGGTCTAGCGCGGGCGACTCACGGTTGCCAAAAGGGCGAGTACGCAAAAGGGAAGCACTCTTTCAAGATTCTTGAGTTGATCGATCCGCAGAGAGTTAGGGAAGCATCGCCACATGCCGATAGGATGCTGACTGTTCTCGACAGAGTCTGCTCAGACTAACCGACCAAGACGAGTGACCGAGGGCGGGAGCCTATGGCTTTGGGCGGGGGAATTCCTCGACGTGAACCTCGCCCTTGCGGCCGAAGTACATTACCTTTTTGCCCGTTAGAAACGCCCAGTAGCCGATGACTCCGGCCGCTGTAGCGCGCGACACGAACTCCGGATAACGAATCGTATCCGCTTGGGCGGCGCGAATGGCCGAAACGATTCCGGACGAAGAAAACTCCTCATTGATTGCATTCAAAGGGAGCATCATTCTCTCGTCGTGCGTAGTTCCATCGAGCAGATAGAACGTCTCCTCCCCTTTGGCGAAATCGATGAAATAGGATTCGACACCGGCTTCAAGTAGCCGGCGCACGACCTCCGGGAAGATTAACTGCCCTGACTGCGACTGTGCCATCACTTCGTGTATTGCGTTTGTGTTCATAGCTCAGAGTTCCTGGAGACGCATGGCGACGATTTCGCGGGTGGGGCGGTCGATGCCATAGAGAGTGTTGGGGAGCGAGGGGTCGAGCGCGATGCCCTGGCCTTTGATGGGAGCGGGGAAGGTGTCAAGGAGGACGAGGGAGGAGCCGCCATCGGGAAACGCGAGGGCGTAGATTTCGGGGTTGTCGTGGCCGGTGCAAAGCATAGTGCCGGAGGGGTGGAAGACGCCGCCGGAGATTGAGTACTGTCCGAGCTTGGCGACGAGTTCGGCGGGAAATACCCAGCCCTGGAGGCGGCGCCACTCGGTGTCGAACTGCAGCAACGCCGTATAGCGGGGGTCGCGGTTGGGCTCGGCTGCGGCGTTGGAGTAGTGGGCGAAGGTGACGTACCAGTAGCCCTTCCAGAACTCGATCCACGTGGCGGAGCCGGTGAAGATGCCGAAGCTGTGCGTGCGCAGGTGGCGCATCGTCTTCGTGTCCCAGATCTCGATGGAACTGGTCATCGGGACGCCGGGGTAATTGGAATGGGCGCAATAGAGTTCGCCATTGCGGACAATTCCGCTGTTCAGGTGGATGAGCGGCTTACCCTTCTCGCCCTCCCAGGCGGCAAGGCGTTGTCCGTGGCCTTGTTGTACTTGGCGACGACGTGGTTGCCGATGGCGTAGAGGTGATCGGCGTCGGCGGCGACGGCTTGGGCGGCTTCGGGGGCAGAGATGCGGCGAAGTTCTTCGGCACGCCAACGCTTGGCAGGGGCGGCGGGAATCGCCTCAACAAGCAAAGGCAAGCCGAGAACCGTGCGGCGGGTCACTCCAGGATTATAGTCGTTAGCGGCCGAAGACCTCGCTGCTGAACAGGGCGACTCGAGATCGCGGCCGGTTGCCTGTTGGAAGTCCTGCTGGAAGTCGGCGGAGTCGACGAAGCGGCCAGTGTGCCGCTTGGTGTAGAGTGCCAGGCCGCGCCAGAAGAGTTCGTCGCCGACCTCCGTGCGCAGGCGATGGAGAAAGAGCGCGCCTTTGACATAGGGCAGAGGTCCCAGGGCTTCGGCGGCGTCCTTCCAGCCTTCGAAGTGAAGCGGACGGTCACGGCCTGCGGTGCGGAGTTCGTCCATGCGGGTGCGGAGCTTGGCGATGGCGTCGAGAAAGGCATCCCGTCCGCGCGAATGCTCCAGGTAGAGCAGGGAGACATACTCGCAGACGCCTTCGTTGAGCCAGAAGTCGGACCAGGAGCGAATCGCGACGGAGACGCCCCACCATTGATGCGCGAGTTCGTGGGCCATGAGAACCACGTCGTTTCCGGACTCGAGTTTTTCCAGGTAGGCATCCGTCATGAGGGCGAGTCCTGCGGCTTCCTGGCCGAACCCGCCGGCAAGGGGAAGGAAGACCTGCCGGTAGCCTTCAGCAATTGCGTCGACGCCGGTTCTTTGGCGGAAGAACTGTGCGGCATCCGCGGTGTGGCGCAGCGCGGTTGTGTGACCAGAGGTGGGAGCAAAGATCTCAAGGCGGTCGCGAACGGATGGAACGAGCGGGGCGACGGCGAAGCTGAACAGGTAGGTTTGAACCGGAGCGGGAGTCTCGAAGAGCCAATGATTGCCTTCGGGGTCGCGCCAGTGCTTGCTGAGGGTGCCCGGCCCGACCGCGCGCAACTTGTCGTCCCGCACCACGATTTCGAGCCGGAGGGTGGCTCGTTGATCCGGCGCGGTGGAGCAGATCATCCACGCTTCGCAGTAGAAGGTGGTGAAGAGGCCTGATCCTGGAGTCAGCCAGCGGAAGCCGCGAGTGGCCGCGGCAGTGTAGTCGAAGGTGATGGTATGCGTTTCGCCGTCGGGGATGACGGCGTCGACGAGAGGTGCTCGAGGTGGTGAGTTTCAGCGACGGGGAATGCTGGCTGGAGAGCTTGAGGCCGGTTTGCTTCTGCAGGTGGATGGGGCCGGGTTGGCGCTTGAAGCGTATGGTCTCGTGACCCTGCAGGAGGCGAGCCTCAGCATCCACGGTCAGCTTGACGTCATAATGGGTGACCTGAGCCTGCAGGGCAAGCGGGAGCAGCAGAGAGAGCCGCGCCAATCCGGGAAGCATGACCAAGTATCCCAGCCATCGGCACAGCGGTCAGGGGAAAGTGATGTCGAGATCGCGGAGTTGCTCTTTCGGCAGGCTGTTGTACCAGTCAGACAGAGTAGGGGAGCCGACGATGCTCCGGACGAGGCGAATGATGTCGGGGTCGTGCTGAATTTCGACATGAGTGAGGCGCTCGGCCGAGACGTGTTCGGCGTGAAGATAGGTGCGGCCAAATTTAGCCGGATCTGAGAGCGCACCCTTCTTTTCGGAGTTTCTTCCAGGGCCGGATGGGACGAAGCAGTTGCTGCGTCTCTCCACGATGCCGTCATGGGGCTTTTCCAAGCCCACCTTCCAGAGGGGTTGGACGGCGGAAAGGAATTCCGAACCGAGGTTCAGCGCGGCGAAAACAGACGTGAAAAGCTGCCACTCTCCCCAGTCGCCGATCTCCCAGATGCGCCGTCCTTCGTGAAAGTAGGCCCCGGGTATGGTGACGTACTCGACTTCGTCGGCGTGCCTGGCTCCCTGTCGAACAGGCTCGCGAAAGACATCGGGCACGCGGGTCAGGTCCCGCACGCCGGGTTTGCGGAACACTCCGTAAACGAGACCGGAAGAGGCGAGCATGAGCTGTGAAAGAAGACCGAGTTGAGCAGTCCGCAATGCGCCGAAATTAGGGGTTCCGATCATAATCAGACGGCGCACGCACTTAGCCTCTCCGGTGAGCACGGCCAGCCGTCCGATCAGGCCCCCCATACTGTGACAGATGAGCGTCACGTCGCAGTCTTCGTTCAAGGCTTTGAGCTTTTCGGCGAGATTTTTGCCGTTCGAGGTCATTTGGGCGTGAAAATCATAGTCGAAGAGGCCGCACCAATACTTGTCGTTTTGCAGAAACTCGGCATACATCTCCGAAAACGCTTTTTCCGCAGTGGAGAAAATGCCGTGAACGAAGACCAGCACGGGAATCTTTGAATTGGCGGGCAGGGCGGCGCTGCGTAGTTTCGCGGCGGCCTGTTTGCGCTCCTGTTCCGTGAACGAGAATGGACTCGAACTTCCTGGCCGCGTGAAACACGTCTGGATCGAGTCCATGCGGGACGGGAGTGACCAAGGGTGAGGCTTCCTCGAGTTGCCTGGCCAGCACGGTGAAGACATCGTGGTCGACCGCGCTCTGAGTCAGGCGCCGGCGCAGGTCGAGCACACCGATCAATTGGTCGAGTCGCATCACTTGAATCCTTTCCAGCCGACGAGGAAGAACTGGACAGTGATGTCCCCCCTTAGTGCGGACTCCAGGGCGGGCGTGGCTTCGAACAATCCGCCGCAGTTCACGCGGATGAAGAGATTACGTTGCTTGGAGTCCAGGCCCTCATCGCCGAGTTGCACTGCCGATGGCACAGGGACCAGGATGGTCCTGCTGCTTTCCTCAGTTTTGCTCCCTTCATTCTCTTCATCCGCTTCATCGCTATCAGTGTCTTCAGTGGAGCCAGAGGTGACGCAGAAGGAGGCGAGCACGGCCAGGCCATCGGGCAGGTAGGGGCTCACCTGGGAAGAAATATCAGGGATGAGTGGGAGCGCGAAATGGACAAATTCGTGAAGCCAATCGCTCCCCGCATGACTGGAGGAAGAGATGCCGAGTTCGATGTAATGTTCTGGCGAGGCGAAGAGGACCTTCTGCCCCGGACCGAGCCTAGCCTGTTGGCCGACGCCCGCAAGTGCCTTCAAAACCTCATCGAAGCGCGTTTGGGCGGCGTCAGCGTCCATCCAATTGCCGGTGGAGAAGGGGAGCCGGAAAGAATCTCCTTTCAGGTGAGCGGCAATCGTCAGAGTGCTTTCGGGGAAAAGAATGTCGTCTATGCCCAGATATCCGCCGAGGTATTCGAGCAATTCATCGAGGGCAAGGGTTTCCTTCGCAGCATCCAGGTAGCCCGGACGCGCTGATGCGCCGAGCGCTGCGCATAGGTAGCGAAGCCGGGCCCTGAGGTAGGCGCTCTCTTCCAAGCGCGTTTGTGTATCCTGTCCCCGGCAGCCATCGACCATCACCGCGCGAGCGTCCGGAAGTCCGGGCTGACCTTCAAGTTCATCGGGGTGCAGGCCGGCTTCGAAGAGCACGCGGTAGTAGAGCAGCGCAGAGAACAGCTCCAGATCCTTTCCCGCTTTGAACAGCGGGGACTCGCTATAGAAGCCGTTGCGGATATAGCGGAACTTCCTGGAAGAATAGTCGCGGTAAGCGTCCCAGCGGTCGTAGATGCCTTCGTTGGAGTTGGTGGATAGCGTCATCAAGGAGGCGGGGACAACATTGTTGACCTTCATCGAGTCCCAGTACAGGGCGTTGTCATGCACTGAGCGAAGCTGCCATCGAAAGCATTCTCCGAACGGGACCTCGTAGACCAGGGCGCGCTGCAAGAGTTGGGTTTGTTCGGGAGTCCCGGTGTGGATGAGATCGATGTCACTGGCGAATGGGACGATATCGAAAAGGTCCCATCGGTCGCCGGAGTTTGCCGTCTCAATGAGCTTGAGAAGGAGGTGGCGGACCAGCCCACCGTAGGCGGTGAAGTGCACTCCCTGGGTGGAGCAGACCTTTTTGACGCGTTCCAGACCCGGAATATCCCAGAGACTGCGGATACCGCCCAGTGCCATAATCCTCCGAGTCTACCCCGAAGTTGAGCGGAGTCGTTGTTCACGCTCGTCCAGGGAGCAAGTCGAAGGAAGTAGGCCATAGAGGTAGTCCCTCGCGAAGAGCACTAAGTAGTGTCTGTCCCTACTTAGTACTGAGTTGACAGGGGGGGGCGGCTGTGATGTGGTGTTGAGGACAACAAGGGAAGACTTAGATGCAGAAACTGCGTTTTGTAATGATCGGCGCCGGCTTTTGGGCGCGGTACCAGTTGGCGGGATGGCTCGAAACAGGGGGCGCGGTTTGTACCGGGATCTACAACAGGACGCGGGCTAAGGCGGAGAGGCTGGCCGCGGAGTTTGGGGTCGAGAGGGTATATGACGATCCGGGGGAGATGATCGCCAGAGAGCAACCGAACTTTGTCGATGTGCTCACCGATGTCGACACACACGCGCAGTATGTTCGGATGGCCGCGGGGATGGGGTATCCGGTGGTGTGCCAGAAGCCGATGGCGCCGACACTGGCCGATGCCGAAGGATTGGTGGGGTTCTGCAAGGAACGCGGAGTGCAGCTGGCGATCAACGAGAACTGGCGCTGGCAGACGCCGATCAGGGCGTTCAAGCAGGCGCTGGATTCGGGGGCGATCGGGGAAGTGTTCCGGACGCGGATCACGATGGTGTCGGGGTTCCCCGTGTTCAAGAACCAGCCGTTTCTGGCAGAGCTGCCGCAGTTCATCCTGACCGATATCGGGAGCCATGTGTTGGACGTGGCACGGTTCCTGGGCGGCGAGCCGGACAGGCTGTACTGCCAGACGCGGAGGGTGCACTCCAACATCAAGGGCGAGGACGTGGCGACGGTGATGCTGCGGCTGCGGTCGGGGGCGACGACGACGGTGGAGATGGGGTACGCGGAGAACTACCTGGAGCGGGACCGATTTCCGGAGACGTACATCTTTGCCGAGGGGAGCCAGGGATCGCTGGAGTTGGGGCCGGATTTCTGGCTGCGGCTGACGACAAAGCGCGGGACGCAGATTCAGAGGCTGCCGCCGCCGCGGTATGCGTGGGCGAATCCGGCGTACGACGTGGTGCACTCAAGCATCGTGCCGTGCCACGAGAACATTCTGCTCGGCTTGCGAGGCGAGGGGGCGATTGAGACGTCGGGCGAAGACAACCTGCGCACTGTGCGGCTGATCTTCGCGGCGTACGAGTCGGCGGCGCGAGGCGCGGCGATCGCGATTCAGGAGTAAACATGCATTTACAGGCGGGCGAGTGGTCGCTGGAGTTCCGCGACGGCGATTTGCGGCATGTGCGGCTGGCGGGGGTGGATGCGGTTGAGCGCATCTACTACGCGCTGCGGGACGGGCAGTGGGGAACCGTGCCGTTCCAAATCTCGGGGTTGAAGACAGAGGTGAGCGGCGGCGGATTCAGAGTTTCGTTCGATGCGGAGCACAAGCAGGATACGGTGCACTTCCGGTGGCGGGGCGAGATCGAAGGGTTGGCCGAGGGCGTGGTGAGATACAAGGCGTCCGGTGAGGCGCTGAGCAATTTCAAGCGGAACAGGATCGGGCTGTGCGTCCATCATCCGCTGGCGTGCGCGGGGCGTGCGGTGGCGGTGACGCATCCGGACGGAACGGCGTCCGCGGCAGCATTTCCGAAGCTGATCAGCCCGCATCAACCGGCGCTGAACATTCGCGCGATGGCTTACGACGCGGGGCCGGGGAGAGTGGCGGAGATCCGCTTCAGCGGCGATGTGTACGAGATGGAGGATCAGCGCAACTGGTCGGACGCGAGCTTCAAGACGTACCCGACACCGTTGGCGCTGCCTTATCCAGTGGATGTCGCGGCGGGGACGAAGATCGAACAAACGGTGGAGATCAGGCTGAGGTACACGGGTGGGCGGCGGGCACTGCCGGTGGGGCTGACGCTGGACGGAACAGCACCGGAGCCGGCGGCAGTGGAGAGGCTGCATCGTTTGCGGCTGGCGCACTTGAGGGTGGAAGAGCCTGGAAGGCTGGCCGAGGCGGCACGTTGGAGCATGCCGATCGAGCTGGCGCTGACGCTGGGTTCGGAACCGGAGAAGGAGTTGGCCGCGATAGCCGTGGGCGGGGTTCAATTGGCGCGCGTGATCGTGTATCGGAGTGATGAACCGATTGCGGCGGCGAAGTGGCTGGCGCTGGTGCGAGGGCAGTTCCCTGGTGTGCAAGTGCTGGCCGGGTCGAACCAGAACTTTGCGGAGCTGAATCGAAACAGGCCGACGGATTTCAGCCAGGGAGTAGCATTCGGGTTGCATCCGCAGGTGCACGCCGTGGATGACGAGACCATCATGGCGAACCTGGCGTCGCACGATTCGCTGATGGAATCAGTGCAGGCCTTTGCGAAGGGGGCGCCGGTGGTGCTGAGTCCGGTGACCTTTGGTCCGCGGGGGCAGACGGATCCGAGACTGCTGACAGGGTTCGGCGCGGCGTGGACGCGCGGGGCGTTGGCGAACTTCGAGCGGCTGGGCGTGGCTTCGGTGACGGTGCACACGCGTCGGGGCGGTGCTGGCTTCGCCGGCGTTGGAGCGGTTGTTCGGAGGAGGAGCGACAGAGTGAAGCCTGAACTGGTGTGGGGCATCATCGCCGTGCTGATCGGCGGAATCTTCAACGGCAGCTTTGTGGCGCCGATGAAGAAGCTGAACGGGTGGCGGTGGGGCCACGGCTGGTTGGCGTATTCGCTGGTGGGGCTGATTGTTGTGCCGCTGGCGGCGGCATGGCTGACGGTGCCGGATCTGTGGACAGCGATCTCGACGGCGCCGAGTTCGGCGTTGTGGAGCGCGATTCTGTTCGGGGTGGGATGGGGCGTGGGGTCGGTACTGTTCGGCATCGGCGTCGACAGGATGGGGCTGGCGGTGGGCTATGGGTTGATTCTGGGGCTGATCGCGCCGATCGGCACATTCGTGCCACTGCTGGTGCTGCATCCGGACAGGCTGTGGACGAAGCAGGGCGGGGCGCTGTTGATTGGGACGCTGATTGTGCTGGGCGGGATTTACCTTTGCGCAAAGGCGGGCAAGATCCGGGAAGAGGCGGGGGGCGGCGCTGTGCGGCCGAGGCAGGGGTTTGGGATGGCGCTGTTGATCTGTTTTCTGGCCGGAGTGTTTTCGCCGATGTTGAATTTGAGTTTCGCGTTTGCGGCGGGGATGCAGAAGCGGGCCGAGGAGTTGGGGGCGAGTCCGGGGAATGCGGCGAACACGATCTGGCTGGTGACGCTGGTGGCAGGGTTCCTGCCGAATGCGTTGTACGCGCTGAAGCGGGTGCGCGATGAAAACGCGATGAAAGAGTTCGAGAACCATGCCGGGGCGAACTGGTTCTGGGCGTCGCTGATGGGCGTGCTGTGCTTCGCGAGTTTTCTCGTGTACGGGTTCGGGGCGAGCGCGCTGGGGGATTTGGGGGCAGTGGTGGGATGGCCGCTGTTCATGTCGATGGCGCTGATCACGTCGAACACGTTGGGGAAGCTGAGCGGAGAGTGGAAGGGCGCGCCGGCGAAGGCTGTGATGTTGTCGCGAGCGGGGATTGGAATGCTGGTGGTCGCGATTGTGGTGATCTCATTGGGCAACGCGTGAGGACGAATGGAACTAGGCATAGGAACGTATTCGTACATGTGGTCGCTGGGGGCCAAGGCGATGGACGCCAAAGGGTTGCTTGCCAAGGCTACGGAACTGGGAGTGAAGCGGGTGCAGTTCGGGCCGAACTATCCGCTATCTGAGGGCAACGTCGACAAGGTGGCGGCGGAGGCAAAGCGCCGGGGGCTGACGCTGGAGATCGGGATGGCGGGTTTGGAGTTGGAGGAGATCCGGGAGCAGTTGGAGTTGTGCCGTGAGGTGGGTTCGCCGCTGCTGCGGACGGTGCTGCAGGAGGCTGCGGAGGGAGCGCCGGAGTTGGGGTGGATCGAGGAACGGCTCGCGGCGGCGCTGCCGCATCTGGAGAAGTCGGGGATCCCGCTGGCGCTGGAGAATTCGGTGACGCCGGCGGCGGGATTGGCTTCAGTGTTGGACGGGCCTTGGCTTGGGGTGACGCTGGACACGGCAAATTCACTGGCGATTTGTGAGGGGTGGCGGCACGTGGTGGAACACCTGGCTCCGATGACGGTGTGCTTTCACGTGAAGGACTTCATCGTGCGGCGGGAGTCGCACAAGATGGGGTTCAGGGTGGAGGGACGGCAGGCGGGTCAGGGGCAGTTGGATATCCCGTGGATCCTTTCGCAGTTGGGCGGCAGATGCCAGAGCGCGATTCTCGAGTTGTGGCCTCCGGAGCAGGCGACAAAGGAAGAGACGATCAGGCTTGAACAGGAATGGGCCGTGGAGAGCGTGAAAACGCTGCGCGGCTGGATTCCGAATTAATGGAGTCATGTCATGAAATCAGTTGCAATTATCGGCGCGGGCGGAAAGATGGGTGCTCGCGCGGTGGAGAAACTCGCCGCGGGAAAACGGTGGGAGCTGCTGTTGTGCGAGAGCGATCCGGGGAAGTCGGCAGGGCTCTCGATTACGCCGGTGGACGAGGCTATGGGTCGGGCCGACCATGTCGTGATGGCCGTGCCGGACGCGCTGATCGGGCGGATCGCGCGGGATCTTGTGCCGCGGATGAAACAGGGCGGGACGCTGATCATGCTGGACGCGGCAGCGGCCTACGTTGGGGAGCTGCCGTCGCGGGCCGGGGTGACGCAGATGATCGCGCATCCGTGTCATCCGCCGTTCTTCACGGCACAGCCGACGAAGGAGGCGCAGGTTGACTATTTCGGCGGAGTGGCCAAGCAGGACATCATTGTTTCGCTGATTGAAGGGGAGGAAGGGCATCTGGCGGAAGGGACGGAGGTCTGCCGGGATATGTTCGCGCCGGTGGGCAAGGCGCATCGGGTGACGCCGGAGCAGTTTGCGTTCCTGGAGCCGGCGATGTCGGAGATGCTGGTGGCGGCGGCGTGCTGTTGGATGAAGGAGGCGCTGGAAGAGACCGTGGCGCGGGGCGTGCCGAGAGAGGCCGCTGAGGCGTTCATGGCGGGTCATGCGCAGATCGCGCTGGCGATCGCGTTCGGGGCTGAGAAAGCGCCGTTTTCGGATGCGGCGAAGCTGGCGGTGGTGTGGGGGACGAAGAACTACATCAGCGCCGACTGGCGGAAGGCGTTCGACCGGGAGGAGCTGTCGAAGGCGATCGAGTTCATGCTGGCGAAGTGAGTACTAAGGGGGGACAGTCCCTCCTTAGTCCGCGGGGTAGGCCCGGAGTAGTCCGGGGAGTAAGGGGTGACTGTCCCTACCTAGATTGCCGGGGATTCGCGGTAGTAGGTGAAGACGGTGCCGAGAGCGGAGCAGATTTCGCCAGTCGTGGCATAGGCGCGGACGGCTTCGAGCAGTGCGGGCATTAGATTGCCGGTGCCTTCGGCCGTGAGGCGGATGTTGTCGAGTGCCGCGTTGACGCGAGAGGCGTCGCGAGTCCGGCGGAGCTCGACGAGTTTCTCGAGCTGCAGGCGAGCGGCCGATTCGTCGATTTTGAGGACATCAATGCTGGCGGTCTCCGGCTGGGAGAATTGATTGACGCCGACAATCACGCGCTCCTGGGTCTCGACGGCGCGCTGGTAGGCGTAGCTGGCGTTGGCGATTTCCGATTGCGGGATAGCCTTGCTCGATGGCCGGGAATCATGCCGCCCATTTCGTCGATGCGGCGGATGTAATCGGCGGCGCGGGACTCGACTTCATCGGTGAGCGCTTCGAGGAAATGCGAGCCGCCCAGGGGGTCGGCGACGGCGGCGACGCCGGTTTCGTGGGCGATGATCTGCTGGGTGCGGAGGGCGAGGGTGACCGCCTGCTCGCTGGGCAGGGCGTAGGCTTCGTCGAGGGAGTTGGTGTGGAGAGACTGGGCGCCGCCGAGTACGGCGGCGAGGGCCTGAATAGCCGTGCGGACGACGTTGTTGTAGGGCTGCTGCCAGGTGAGGGAGCAGCCGGCGGTCTGGGCGTGGAAGCGGAGTTTCATGGCTGCGCTCGTCGCGGGCGCCGTAGCGATCCCGCATGGCGTGGGCCCAGAGGCGGCGCGCGGCGCGGTACTTGGCAATCTCCTCGAAGAAGTCGTTGTGGGCGTTGAAGAAGAAGCTGAGGCGGGGGGCGAAGTCGTCGATGGCGAGGCCGCGAGCGAGGGCCCAATCGACGTACTCGATGCCGTCGCGCAGGGTGAAGGCGAGTTCCTGGACGGCGGTGGAGCCGGCCTCGCGAATGTGATAGCCGCTGATGGAGATGGGGTTGTAGCGGGGGACGTGCTTGGCGGCGAACTCGATGACGTCGGTGACGAGCCGCATGGAAGGGCGCGGCGGGTAGAGGAACTCCTTCTGGGCGATGTACTCCTTGAGGATGTCGTTCTGAAGCGTGCCGTTGAGGGCTTGCCAGGAGACGCCCTGCTTTTCGGCCACGGCCAGGTACATGGCCCACAGGACGGGGGCAGGGCGAGTTGATGGTCATCGAGACGCTGACGTCGGTCGAGCGGGATGCCGTCGAAGACGGTCTCCATGTCGGCGAGGGAGGCGATGGAGACGCCGCACTTGCCGACTTCGCCGAGGGCCGAGGGGTGGTCGGGGTCGTAGCCCATGAGGGTGGGGAGGTCGAAGGCGACGCGAGAGGCCGGTCTGGCCCTGCTCGAGGAGGTAGCGGTAGCGGCGGTTGGTTTCCTCCGGGGTGGCGAAGCCGGAGAACTGGCGCATGGTCCAGAGCTTGCCGCGATACATGGCGGGGTGGATGCCGCGGGTGTAGGGAAAGGCGCCCGGGGGCTCTGGTCCGTAGTGCGATTGAAGCGGGATGCCGCTGAGGGTTGTGTAGCCCCTGTCCGTGCCTCTGGCCATGCCCACATCCTACAATGAGAGTTCTCATGGACGATTCGACATACAACGAGCCGAACCTGACTTTGAGCCGTATCTACACGAAGACGGGGGACGGCGGAGAAACGCGCCTGGCCAGCGGCGAGAAGGTGCCGAAGGACAGCCCGCGGTTGGAGTGCTATGGCACGGTGGACGAGTTGAACTCGTTTGTCGGGGCGGCGCGGTTGGAGGCTGAGGGGGCGGCGGAGAAGTCGCCGAGGTTGGCGGAACTGGCGCGCACGCTGGCGCGCATTCAGCATGAGCTCTTTAACCTGGGTTCGATTCTGGCGACGGCGGCTGGGAAGGCACATCCGAAACAGGCGAGAGTGACCGATGCCGACGTGGCGCGGTTGGAGTCAGAGATCGACGGCATGAACGCGGAATTGCCGGCGCTGCGAAGTTTCGTGCTGCCTGGGGGGACGAGGCTGAATGTGGAGCTGCATGTTTGCCGGACGGTGTGCCGGCGAGCGGAAAGACTGCTGGTTTCGGTGGCAAGGGTGGAGGAGATTGACGGGGTGAACATCAGGTACGTGAACCGGCTGAGCGACGCATTCTTCGTGATGAGCCGGTGGGCGAATGTGGTGATGGGAGCGGAAGAGGTGTTGTGGTCTCCCAACAAATCGGCGAGCGCACAGCAAGGCTAGCAGCGCTGGCGGCGATGATGCTGGTAGCTGGCTGGCAGGCGGCGCAGGTGTATGCCGCGTTCGGAGGCAATTGGACGGCGCTGTTTTATCACGACGCCGTGCCGGCGCTGCCGCAAGGGTTCGAGGGCACCTACCTGCATCCGCCGGGCGGGGACTACGACGGCCAATACTACCGCTATCTGACCCGCGATCCGATTCCTCCATTCGCATTCCGCCAGTGGATGGACGCGCCTGCGCAGCGAGGGTCGAGGGTACTGGTGCCGGGACTGGCGTGGGCGTTGTCGCTTGGCGGGAGGGCGGCGCCGGACGGTGTGTACGTGGCGCTGATCGGCGTGTTCGCGGCGATGGGGGTTTACTTCTCGGGGCGCTGGCTGGAGTCGCGGGGGGTGAGCGGGTGGGCGGGCCTTTTGTTTCTGATCGTGCCGGCGACGGTGAGTTCTATTGACCGGATGCTGGTCGACGTGGCGTTGTGCGCGCTGGTGGCAGGGTTCATGCTGGCGGCGGAGACGGGGAATGGAAGGTTGTTGCTGGCGTGTGCGGCGGCGGCTCCGTTGGTGCGTGAGACTGGGTTTGCGCTGCCGGCGGCGTTGTTGCTGACGGGACGAAGAAGGCAGGGGTTGGCGGCATTTCTACCTGGCGGATTGTGGACGGGATTTGTGGTGGCGTACTACCCGCTGGCGGGGCGGTCGCGGGAGTTGGGATTCCTGCCTGCCGAGTGGGTGCGGCGGCTCTGGAATCCGCGGCATCTGGCCGACCCGGTGGCAGAGCGACTGTTGCGCAGCTTGGATATAGTTGCGCTGGTGGCGCTGGCGGCGCTGATTGTCTGGACGGTGCGAACTGCGAGGCCGCTGGGTCGAGAACTACAGGCGGCAGCGGCGATGGTTTTTCTAGTCGGGGGAATGACGTTGGGAGGGCTGAACGTAATGTCGGACCCGTATCACTGGGGGCGAGTGCAATCGCCGTGGATGGTTTGGGCGCTGCTGCAATCAGTCGCGTCGCGGGCGGTGGTGGGTGGTCGGGGCGGTGGCAGCGATTTCGCTCACGCCGCTGGCGTATTCGATGAAGCTCCTGCTGGGTGCAATCTCCCGATAGCCAGTAAGG
Source organism: Bryobacteraceae bacterium (assembly GCA_963714395.1). Classification (GTDB taxonomy): domain Bacteria; phylum Acidobacteriota; class Terriglobia; order Bryobacterales; family Bryobacteraceae; genus JACADU01. Next base: position 365,969 of record CAVQOO010000009.1, on the reverse strand, counting down.
ATTGCGGGGGCATTCGCAGAAATTACATTGATTCACTACTTTGAGGATAGTGTGATTGCGAAGGAAACCCATTGCCTATAAGCACAATTGGTTTGGCAAGCCAAGTGCTGTGAGACTCCGACTCAATTTGCATCAGCGCACTGCTGGGAACAGGCGCCAGGGGTAATGAAAAGGAGAGGGCTATGCCGGCTCTACAACTCAACGTCAATGGGACGAACCACACAGTCAACGTCAACGATAGCGGTATGCCGTTGCTATGGGTCCTGCGAGATCTCATCGGTTTGACGGGGACCAAATACGGGTGCGGAATCGAAGTCTGCGGCGCATGCACCGTGCTGATTGATGGTCAGCGCGAACATTCGTGCGTGTTTGACGCATCTTCCGCAGTAGGGAAGAAGATCGTGACGATCGAAGGCCTGTCGCCGAACAGCAGCCATCCGGCGCAAAAGGCGTGGGTCGCCAACCAAGTGCCGCAGTGCGGCTACTGCCAGTCGGGCATGATCATGACTTGTGCCGGGGCGATGGCGGCAGGCCATCACGGGACGGAGATCCTCTCTGAGCTGCAGAATCTCTGCGTCTGCGGCACTTACCAGCGGATTAAAGAAGCCGTAGCGAAACTTTAAGAGAAATAGGAGACACCATGTCGACCAATACACCAGAAGTGTGCTCACCGAAGCAGGCCAAGACGGGCATTGCGAGAAGAAATGTACTGGCGGCGGCCAGTGGTGGATTGACGATCGGCTTCTTCATGCCAGAGCTGTCGCGCCTGGGGGAGGCTTTTGCCGCCCCAGTGCCCGGCCAAGTGAATGCGTGGCTGAAGATCGGCACCGACGAGAGCATTACGCTGACCGTCGGTTCGTCGGAGATGGGGCAGGGATCATTCTCCGGTCTGGCGCAGGTTCTGGCTGAGGACCTGATGATCGACTACGCGAGGGTGAAGCTAGTGCAGGGCGGGCCGACGATGGCATCGCCCGTGCCGGTTGGAGCAGCGATCAACACGGTTGGAAGCAGCGTGATTCGCGCGAATTTCTGGAAGATGAGGGACGCTGCTGCCGTTGCCCGGGAGACCCTGGTGCAGGCAGCGATGGACCGGAAGAATGACCAGACGCGCAGCAACTACACAGTGACCAACGGGGTCGTCAAGCATGTGCCTTCCGGGACGACCATGACTTACGGGCTGCTGGCATCGAATCCCGCGTTGCTCAAGCCGCCGGCGAGTGCCCCATTGGTTCCGGACGCCGAGTTCAAAGTGATCGGAAAGACGGTGGCGCGAGTCGACATTCCGTCGAAGGTGAATGGTCAGGCGAAGTATGGACTGGACGTTCGAGTCGACGGAATGTGCTATGCGGTGATTAAGCACTGCCCGACATTCGGGGGAACGCTGGCGAGTTTGCCCGCAGTTCCTCAGGGAATGCTGGCGGTGGTGCCGACTTCCGTCATGCCTGGAACAGGCCGGGGCAGCGAAGCTGTTGGCAACGTGAACGCCGTCGCGGTTGTCGGGTCCAATACATGGGATGCGTGGCAGGCAGCGAAACGGCTGTCCGTGTCCTGGAACCTGCCTTCATTCGCTTCGAGCCTGAACAATGCGAAGTTCCTGAGCGATGCACAGGCGCTTCTGTCATCTGCCCCGCCCTATGTCGCCGGCGCAGCGAACCCTCCCGGAACCCTCTACACGGTGGAGGGCACACAGGCTGCGGTGGATTCCGCGAACGCACACGCAGCCAAGACAGTGGATGCGACCTACGCTCTCCCTTATGTCGCGCATGCGTGCATGGAGGTGCTCAATTGCACGGTCAACTACGTGCCGGGCGTGAGCTGTGAGGTCTGGGCGCCGACTCAATCAGCGCGTTCCGTGCTCTCGCTAGTGATGACGCTGACAAGCTGCCGGAAAGTGCGATCACAGTTCACACCATGTACCTTGGCGGCGGGCTGGGACGGAAGTCGGAAGTGGACTTTGTGAGCCAGGCCGTGCAGGTGGCAATGGCGGTGAACAAACCGGTGAAGCTGATGTGGCCGCGCGAGGAAGATTTCAAGCATGACCAATACCGGCCGATGGGAGTGATGCGTGTCAAGGCAGGTCTGGACAGCGCGGGAAACATCCTGGGATGGTCTTATCGGAATGTCTCACCGTCCATACTGGGCCAGCGGGGCGTGCCGCTGGGGCCGAAGGGCGACAGCCAAGGCATCGAGGGCGCAGTTGGCCTGCCCTACATCATGGGTGCCCGCGTGACCGAGTGGGTTTCACATCCTTCACCGATTCCAGTGGGTTTCTGGCGCTCCGTCGGAGCCTCGCTGAACACGTTCGGCGTCGAGTGCGCGATCGACGAGCTTGCGGAGAGCGCCGGCCAGGATCCTTATATGTTCCGCAGGGCACGACTGACGGATCCTCGCTGGATCAACGTGCTGGACGCCGCGGCGAGCCTGGGGAACTGGAATACTCCGCCTTCGTCAGGGCGCGCGCGCGGCATCGCCATTGGGGCAGCTTTCAACAGCATTGTCGCGGAGGTTGTGGAGATCTCGCAAGTGACTTCAACGAGCCTGCGTGTGAATCGGGTCAGCTGCGCGATCGACTGCTATGTGCCGGTGAACCCAGGTTCGATCCAGGCACAACTTCAGGGCGGCATCGTGCACGGGCTGAATGCTGCGCTCTACGGCCAACAAACCTTCGTAGCCGGCGTGGCTCAAGCAGGCAACTTCAACCGAAGCCGCATGATCCGTCAGGGAGAGATGCCGCAGGTCGACATCAAGATCATTCCGGGCCCTGCAGCGTCGGACCGCAACGTGAACATCGGCGGGGTAGGCGAATTGGGGGTCCCGACATTTGCGCCGGCGCTTGCGAACGCCTACTTCAAACTCACAGGGAAACGGGTGCGCTCGCTGCCGTTGTTCCCCGGCGCAACAATGGGCGGGCTCTGATCGCCATGCGGGAACTTCACGCCATTCTCGAAGCCTGGCGCGGGCTCGGAGAAGCGAATCGAAGCGCAGTACTAGCAACGGTAGTCCACGTCAGAGGATCAGCATACCGGCGGCCCGGAGCAAGGATGCTGATCTTGCCCGATGGGCGGCGAATCGGCTCAATCAGCGGCGGATGCCTGGAGGGCGATGTGTCGAGGAAGGCCTGGTGGTTTACCGAAAAGGGAAGACCGTCGGTCCGGGTTTACGACACTACTTCAAACGAAGACGCTGTGTGGGAATTCGGCTTAGGCTGCAACGGCGTCATCGAAGTGATGCTGGAGCGAGTGGAGACGGATGCCACCTGCGAAGCGCTGGAGTTCCTGGATTCCTGCCGGCGTTCGAGGAAACCGGCTGTGATGGCCGTGGCGATTCGCGCAGGAGACTCCGCCGGCGTAATGACCGGAGACCGCCTCTTTGCCAATGAGTGCGGTCTCCTGGGCGGGGCGTTGAGAAGAAGGTGGGTCGAACTCCAGCCACACGCTGAGCAGGCGCTCCGGGAGAAGAAGAGCCGGCTCGTTTGTCTTCCGGGATGCGAGGTGTTCGTTGAGTATGTCGGCGTAGCGCCGCCGCTGGTGGTTTTCGGCGCCGGGCACGATGCGATTCCGGTTGTTTCCATGGCGAAGCAGTTGGGCTGGCAGGTGACGGTTGCAGATGGCCGGCCGGCCTACGCCACTCAAGCGCGTTTTCCCCAGGCGGACCGGGTGGTGGTCATGCAGCCAGGGCGCCTGCTGGAAGGGATCGAGATCACGCACGACAGCGTCGTGGTGATGATGACCCACAACTACGAACAGGACAAGCAGCTTCTGAGGCAGATTCTGCCGGCGAGCCCGCGCTACCTGGGGCTGCTTGGGCCGGCGAAGCGCGCGGAAAACCTATTTCGCGAGTTGGGAATCAGCCGAGGCCCCGTGGATGTTCACGCGCCGGTGGGATTGGACATCGGCGGAGATCTTGCCAGAAGCGATCGCGCTTTCGATCGTGGCGGAAATCCAGGCCGAACTTTCGGGGCGGAATGGAATGAAACTCCGCCATCGACGCGGCCCGATCCACGCGCCGGTCCCCGAAGTGGGCGCTGAGAGCCGATTTCCAGCCGAGCAAACGGACCTCACGGCCTGTGAAGTGGGGTCAAGGGAGATTCGATGATGCCTGAATTCACAGTCGTGCTACTGGCAGCCGGGAATTCGTCGCGAATGGGCTCCCCGAAGCAACTTCTCGAATTTAGGGGGAGGCCATTGCTGCGCCACGCCGCAATGGCGGCCCTGTCCTCAGTGTGCAGGCGAGTCATCGTCGTGCTTGGGGCGACAGCAGATGAACTCAGGCCAGCATTAGCGGGCTTGCCGGTCACGATCGTGGTGAACGAGCAATGGCAAGAGGGAATGGGGACTTCAATCCACGCCGGGGTTCAAGCGGCCGATTTGGAAGGCGTGGATGGCCTGATCCTGGCGTTGGCCGACCAACCCTTCATCACTCCCCAGATTTTCAATCGGCTTGTTCTAGGGCACATTGAATCCGGACAGCCGATCGTCGCCTCGCGGTATGCCGACACAGTCGGCGTGCCTGTGTTCTTCTCGCGCGACTTCTTCCCGGTGCTGGAGGCCCTGAAGCCGACACAGGGCTGTAAGGGAGTGATCCTGCAGTACGCAGAGAGGGCAATTCACTTCGACTGCCCGGAGGCGGAAGCCGATGTCGATACGATTGAAGACTACCTGGCGTTGCGGCCAATTGGCGGCGCAGGGTAAGCCGATCGGCTCAACCGCACATTAGACTGAGTGCATGGCGCTCGAAGGCAAGGTCGTCCTGGTAACGGGAGCTGGACGCGGGATCGGACAGGGGATGGCTGCTGATTTGTCAGGGCGTGGGGCGCGGGTGGCAGCGCACTACCTGGACGAGGGGCGGGGAGGGGAAGAGTGGCTGGCGGCGGACCTGTCGAAGCCGGGGGAGGCCGCGGCACTGGTGGAGCGGGTGGTGGAGCACATGGGGCGGATCGACGCGGTGGTGCACAACGCGGGAGTTGATCTGGGTCCGATGGGATTGCTCGAAACAACGAGAGCGCAATACGATCTGATTCTCAACGTGAACCTGGCTGCGGCGTTCGAACTTGCGCAGGCCGCGGCGCGGCACATGATCGAAGGCGGGCGCGGGGGAAGAATCGTGAGCATCAGCTCGGTGCACGCGAAGATTACGATCGCGGGCCGGGCGGCGTATGCGGCGTCCAAAGGCGGGCTGGAGGCGCTGACACGGTCGCTGGCGCTGGAGCTTGGTCCGCATGGCATCACCGTCAACTCAGTGGCACCGGGATTCATCGAAGTGGAGCGCAGCAGGGCGGCGATTCCGGGCTACGACGCCGCGGCGGTGGGGAAGCTGATTCCGGCGCAGCGCGTAGGGCAGCCAGGGGACATAGCTGCGGCGGTGGCGTTTCTGCTGTCAGACGAGGCCTCGTTCGTGACAGGGCAGGTGCTGACGGTCGACGGCGGTTCGAGCGTGAAGCTCGATTTCAGCGTGTGACGTGAGATGGTTATACTGCGAGCAACGATGACTCCTGTACTTCACTCAGTCAGCTATGCCGGCGTCTGGCCGGGACAGGCGCGCCTGGACTTAATCGGGTTTCTGGACAAGGCGGCGGCGCTCGGGTTTCCGGCGGTGATGCTGATGGCCAAGCGGCCGCATCTGTCGGTGCTCGACTATGGGCGGGAAGCGCGCCTGAGGCTGCGCGAAGAGATCGAGCGCCGGGGACTACGAGTCCATGTGATCGCCGGGTACAACAATTTCTCGGCCGACGCTGAACACGGCGACGTGCCGCATCGGGAGATCCAAATCCAGCACGTGACAGAACTCGCCCAAATGGGCAAAGATCTCGGTTGCGGGCTTGTGCGCGTGTTTACGGCGTATGAACACACGGCGGTGAGCTATTCGCTGCTGATGCACAACACCGTGGAGGCGCTGCGGGAGTGCGCGCGGCGGGCAGCGGATCTCGGGGTGACCATCGGCGTACAGAACCACCATGACCTGGCGTCGCACCACGACAGCATGTTCGACCTGATTCAGGCGGTGGACGAGAAGAACTGCCGGGCGATGTTCGACGCCTGGACGCCTGCACTGCACGGGGTGGACATCGTGGCGGCTGCGAAGAAGCTGGCGCCGATCACTTGTCATACGACAGTGGCAGACTATCAGCTTCGTCCGCGGTATCACTATCAACCGAACGTGGTGAACTTCGCCGAGCAGAAGCCATGGACGCAGGCCGTCCCCATGGGCGAAGGATTCATCGACTACCGGGGCTTTCTGGGGGCGCTGGCCGAGGGCGGATACAACGGCGGCGTTGCGTATGAGATGTGCTCCCCGCTGCTGGGAGGCGGAGCGGAGGAGAACCTGGACCGGTACGCGAAGCGATTCCTGGGATGGCTTGATTCCCGGCCCCGGTGATGGTTAACTGGATCGCTGGCCGTAGGGCCAGACTTCAAGAGCGCAGAGAGGTTTCGCATGAAACGATCTGTTTTTGTCGCGTTGATTGCCGTACTCGCCCTGGGGTTGACGGGCACCGCGCAAGAGGCAAAGCCTGACCGCATCTCCGGCACGGTGAGAAGCGTGGACGCCAAGGCCATGTCAATCGAAGTCAACATGAGCCAGACGCCCTCAGCCGTCCGCACCGTGTTTTGGGATGCGAGCACTAAAGTTACATTGGTTGACAAGCCGGGGACGGCGGCAGATATCAAGGATGGGATGCGAATCGTCGCCATCGGCAAGTTCGAGGGAGTGAAGCTGCGCGCAACGGACATACGTGTCCGGCCGAAGTAGGTCAGCCGGCGCGCTTCGGCTGAGCCTTGGCAGGTTCCGTCTGGGCTTTGGCCGCGGGTTTGACGTTCCTGAGGGAGACCTGGCCCTTGCGGATTGCGTCGAGTGCGACGGTGAGAACTCGGAGTTCTTCGCCGGGCGCGTGGAAGCCGACGGAGTTTTCCGCTTCAACGAGGTCGATGAAGAACTGGGCCTTGCGCTGAGCGGCCCAGGCCGGCTTCAGGTCGGTGTCGGTCGCGCCGGCCTCGCGGAGCTTCTTCGTCTCTTCGATCGAGATCCATGAGCGCGTCCATGGCGATGTTGCGGGACTCCGTGAAGCGCATCTGGATCTGCTCGACGCGGTCCTTCATCTCCTGCTCGGAGAAGTGGTGGCAGCCCTGGCAGGCGCGGTTGATGTTCAGCAGCGGGCTGCGCACCTGGTGGTCGCTGATCTTCATGCCGCCCTCGCGTTTGTAGGGCATGTGGCAATCGGCGCAGGCGACGCCGGAGCGCGCGTGGATGCCCTGGGTGTAGAACTCGAACTCGGGATGCTGGGCCTTGAGGACGGGCGCGCCGGATTCCTTGTGAACGAAGTCCTTGTGTCCGACTTCTTCGTAGTAGTCGTACATATTCTCGGCCTTGAGGCCCTTGTGCCAGGGGAAGGTGAGGCGCTTCTCGTCGCCCTTGAAGTAGTACTCGACGTGGCACTGGCCGCAGACGTAGCTGCGCATCTCCTGGGCTGAGGCGTCGCGGTTGGGGTCGTAGTCCGTGACGCCCTGACTGGCTTTGAGGACCTTGATGCCCTCGAGGAAGGCGGGGCGGGTGATGCGCAGCTTCATGGTCGCGGGATCGTGGCAATCGATGCAGGCCACCGGGTGCTTGACGCCCTGGGTGGCCTCCGCGTAGGGCATCTGGTTCATCTTTTCGAAGCCGGCGAAGAGGTCGCCGTCGCCGAGCTTCTTCATGTAGACGTAGGTGGAGGCGTGGCAGTTGAGGCAGGTGCCGGGCTGCTTGAACTCGGTGACGCGCCTGGTGTTGCGCTGATCGTCGAGCATGTAGGCGTGGCCGCGCTCCTCGCGGAAATCGACCGAGAAGGCGTAGCCGGCCCACATGCGCTTGAGGCGCGGATCCTCGTCGATCTTGCTCTGGCTCGACCTTGTCGCGGGGGTCGGCCTGCGTCGGGGCGTGGGCATGGCCTCGCTGCCGCCGTAGCGGGTGCGGGTCATGTCGACGGTGCGCTTGTAGGCGTCGTACTGCAGGGGGAAGTTCCTGCCCCAGACCGCGGGATCGTCGGTTTCGTCGGTCAGCTCGACGACGCGGAAGAACGGGTTGCGCGCCTCCTGCTTGTGTTCGAAGATGTTGACGAGCAGCGCGGTGACGCCGACGGTGGCGAGCGCCGTGGCGCCCACCGCCAGGACCAGTTTCCGATTGGAAGTCATGATGGCTTAGTAACCTCGAATGGCTCTAGTGAGCGTGTCCCACGCTTCGATGACAGGTGGTGCAGTGAACCTTTTCGCCGTGGGCGCGTCCGCCCTGGATGCCGTCGGTGATTTCCTGATGGCACTTCATACAGGACTCTTCGGAGACGCGCGCGTTGCGGCCGGTGATCCGGATGTGGTCGGGAAAGCGACCGGTGGTGAATGCCAGCGAATGGTTGAAGCCGTTAAGGGCTTTGGTGAAGTACTTGGGGATGAAGCAGTGCGGGGCGTGGCAGTCGTTGCAGACGGCGACCTTGCGGTGGCTGGATTTGAGCCAGCCGTCGTACTGCTCGTTCATGACGTGGCAGTTGTTGCAGGCGGTGGGATCGTCGGTCATGTAGGAAGCGCCTCTGGCGTAGCCGAATGTGAACAGGGCGACGCCGATGAGGAGGCCAATGGGTATGCCCAGCAAAAGGGGTGTGGCGATCCCTTTCTCTTTCATTGTGTTCAACTCTATCTTATGGCGAGGGGAACGGAAAGGTCCGTGACCGATGTCACAGAAGACCTAATTTCAGTCAGATTACTCTGAAATTGGCCCGATTCAAATGCAACTCTATCATTTCGCATTGCTTTTCACGCTGGCAGCGGCGACTGCTCTGGCCGAGCCGGTCAATTTAACTGGTACGATCCGGCTGCGGCCGGAGATTTGGAACTGGTTCGACGGGGACGCGGACGGAAGCTACGCCTACATGGGCAACCTGCTGCGGATGAGTATCGCGCAGCAGACGAACGAGTACGACTGGCAGATCGAACTCGCGGCGCCGTTCCTGCTGCAGATGCCGACGAACGGGATCGCGGCGGCGCCTCAGGGGCAGTTTGGATTGGGCGCGACGTATTCATCGTCGAACGCCAACCGAAATAATGCGATGAGCCTGTTCCCGAAGCAGGGCTACGTGAGGTGGAAGGGCCTGTTTGGCAGCAGCGCGCAGAGCCTGCGGGTGGGGCGGTTTGAATTCATTGATGGAGCGGAGGCTACTCCGAAGGATGCGACGCTTGCCGCCATCAAGCGGGACCGGATCAACCAGAGGCTGGTGGGCACGTTTGGGTGGTCGCATGTGGGGAGGAGTTTCGACGGGTTTCAGTACCTTGGGGCATTCGACAAAGGGAAGACGACGGTGACTCTGGTGTCGGCGCTGCCGACGCGGGGCGCGTTCCAGGTGGACGGATGGGGCAATCTCAAGGTGAACGTGAACTACCTGGCTCTCACTCGTCAGTACGGCAACGGGAAGAACGTGGGCGAGGTGCGAGGGCTGGCGATCTACTATCACGATTGGAGGCACGTGATGAAGACGGATTCGCGGCACGTGGCGACTCGTCAGCAGGACCTAAACAACATCCGGGTGGCGACGTACGGCGGCCACTGGATTCACAAGGCCGAGACAAACGCGGGTGCGGTGGACGCGATGTTCTACGGACTCGGCCAGTTCGGGCAATGGGGATGGATTGACCACGAAGCGTGGGCGGTGAACACGGAGTTGGGCTGGCAGCCGAAGGTGTTGCCGAAGCTGAAGCCCTGGCTGCGGGCGGGATACTTCCACGGCTCGGGGGACAGCGACCCGGAGGATGGGAAGCACGGGACGTTCTTTCAAGTGCTGCCAACGCCTAGGCCGTTCGCCCGGTTTCCGTTCTACAACATGATGAACAACGAGGACTTCTTTGTGCACCTGATCGCGCGGCCGCACAAGGACTGGACATTGCGCGGGGAGTTTCACGCGATGAGGTTGGCCGACAGGAACGACCTCTGGTACCTGGGCGGCGGCGCGTATCAGCCAGGGACGTTTGGCTATGTAGGGAGGAACGCGTCGGGGGCGCGGTCGTTCGCCAACCAATGGGACATGAGCGTCGATTGGAACGTGAATGCGCGGCTAAATCTGAACGGGTATGTGGGGTTCGCGGACGGCAAGGCCGTAATGCAGCAAATCTATCCAAAGGGTGACAACGCTTCGTTTGGGTATATTGAGCTGAACTACAGGTTTTGAGGTTTAGAAGTGCGGATGGACCGGCGGGAATTTCTAGCTATGGCAGCGGCGCCAGCGATGGCGGCGATGCCGGCGGCGACTGTCCGAGTGATGACGCAGCCGCCGAAGCACCATTTCTTCGGATATTACGGGATCACTCCATGGAACAAGTCCCAGACGAGGCTGGTGTGCCTGGAGGTGGACTTCCAGGACCGGCTGCCACAAGCAGGCGAGAAGGCGCGGATCGGGTTTGTCGATGCGGTGAAGGGCGGGTTTCAGGGAGCTGACGCAGACCGCGACGTGGAACCTGCAGCAAGGGTGCATGCTGCACTGGCATCCGCTGGCCGCCGACCGTGAGCTGCTGTTCAACGACCGTTCAGGGAACGACGTGATCACGGTGGTGATGGACGTCGAGAGCGGGAAGAAGCGGGAACTGCCGCGGGCGATCGCCGCGGTCGGGCACAAGGGGCAGTACGGGCTGTGTATCGACTACGGGCGGCAGGGACGGATGCGAAAGGTGGTGGGCTACGCAGCGGCTGAGGATCCGTACGCGTCGCAGCCTGCGCCCAGGGATGATGGCATCTGGCGGATGGACCTGAAGACCGGCAAGTCGACGCTGCTGGTTTCGATCGCGCAGGTGTACGAGCAGTTGCGTGGGCATCCGCTGATCGACGGCAAGCGGCATATGTTCTTTCAGCACGCCGTGTTCAACAAGAGCGATTCGCGGTTCTTCTTCCTGGCGCGAGTGTTGACCGACCCGCCGAAGGCGGAGTTGGAATCGGCGATGTTTACGGCGGCGATCGACGGCTCCGGGTTGCGCGAGGTGATCCCGTTCGGCCGGGCCGTGTCCCACTTCGAATGGCGGAACGACCGGGAAATCATAGCAACGTTCCGCATGAGTGGAAGCCGCGAAAAGCTGCACGTGCTGTTTCACGATGGCGAGGGCGACTACAGGATTCTGGGGCAGGAGCTTCCTGACCAGCGACGGGCACTGCAGCACGAGTCCCGGACGAGCAGTGGATGGTGACGGATCAAAACGTCTCGTCAACGATTGAGAAGAGGCTTCTGCTGTTCCATCTGCCGACGGAGCGGGGGAAGGAGCTGGCCCGGATGCCGATGAAAGAAGCGCGCTACCTGGGCAGCGATTTGCGCTGCGACCTGCATCCGAGATGGAACCGGACGGGGACACAGATCTGTTTCGATGCGCTGGAGCAGGAGACCTGGACGCGCCAGTTGCACGTTGCGAGTCTTCGCTAACACTCGCGAACGGTCTTGAAGCCCATGAGGCGGCCCATCCGCTCGATGGCCTGGGAGTGGTCGCCGTAAAAGATGACGCGGTGGAGGCCGCCCGAGTAGCCTTCGGCGAACTTGCGGGCGTCGGCGACCTTAGTGACGATCTTGGTGCGGCAGCCGCGGCGGTCGTCGAGGTTGGATGTGACTTCGCCAGTTGACACGAGGAAGCTCTTCGGGTTGGCGAACTTGCCGCAGGTGACTGTTTCGCGGACCGGCATTTCAACCTGAATCGAGACGCCCTTCTCGTCCTCCATGTGCGTGCGGAGGGTATAAGGCGAGGGGGCGCCGTCGAGGCCTTTCAGGCGAGTGGCGCTGACGCAGTGGGCATGGATGACTTCGTTGCGGCTGGTGTCGAAGGTTGGGTCGGAGACGAAACCAGGCTTGCCGGAGAAGGAAGTGACCAGAAGCTGGGTCATCGTGGAGGGGAAGTCGGCTTCGCAGACGCCGTACATGCCGGCGTCGTTGAGCTTCGAGAAGGCGACGCAGGGATAGGCGGGCAGGTCGCCGCGGCGGAATCCGCCCAGGCAATCGATGGTGAGGGCGTTGGCCTTGCGGCGGCGCAGCACTTCGAGCGAAGCGAGATAGAAGCGCATGGAGTCGCGAATGTCGGAAGACTTTGGTTCGACGATGCGGAGCGCGTTCTTCTTGAACTCGGAGGCGGCTTCGTCGGCTTCGCGGCTCTGGACCTGGTCGTACGCTTCCTTGAACTCCTGGTAGGGCGGCAGTTCAACACGCGTGCCGAATTCGTTGGTCCAAGGCTCGAAGGCTGCCGGCTTGGGCTCGCCGGGACGCACGACGAGAATCTTGCTGTTGGCGACATGGTGCATGGCGCGGAGCATGTGGAGGTGCGGCACAAGGTCGTTGTAGTCACTGCTGTTGACCATGTCCGCTTTCTTGCCCTTGCGGATGTACTCGGCAAAGTTCATGTAGGCCCAACTGGTGAGCGGACGCTGAAAGAGAAGCAGCGGCGTATCGAGCTTGTCGAGCGCCTGAAACTGGGGGCCCGTGCTGGTGGTGAGGTCGAGCACCAGGATAGCGTCGGCGCCGGCGGTCGACTTGAGCCAGGGCTCGATGTCCTTCTCGGTGACCAACAGGCTGCCGCCGGTGAAGCGGACGACACCGGGGTGCTTGGCCTCGAGTTCGGCCAGGCGTTTGTCTATGCCTTCGATTTCCTGCTTCAGGTTGAGTTTGGGGTAAGGCCAAGTGATCGTTGGCGATGCCAGGTAGACTTTGTTGACAATAGCGGGCCCGCTCCAGGGGTCGGAGTCAGAGGCGGCCGACAATGGCAGCGCAGTCGCGCCGAGACAAAGTGTGAAATCGCGGCGGGAAAGCATATTTGTCAACATGACGGAACAGTATCAGATAAAACTGTCCGTTTCAATCAGCATCTGCCACGTTATTGCGTCGCGGCCTCGATCTCGGTTCGAATCGCCGCCGCGCGCTGAGGGTTGCCGGTCTTCTCGTACAACGCGATGAGGCGCGAGCCCGACCGCCGGGTACGGTCGTGGCGAGGGCCAAATTCCAGTTTGATGATTTCGTAGCTCTGTGTCAGGAGCGGCTCGGCATCCTTGAACCGTCCCTGGTCCATCACGCAGGCGCCAAGCAGGTTCCTGGTGGTGGCGACCTCCCAGTGCTTGTCGGAAAAGCGGGCCAGCTTCATCGCGAGCGCTTCGCGGAAGCAGCGCTCGGCTTCCGACGAATTTCCGCTGCCGGCTCAGAACGACACCCAGACTTTGAGTGGTCTGTGCAACCTTCGGATGCTCCCTGCCGTAGGTGATCAGGTCCTTGTCCAGCACTTGGCGATAGAAATCTTCAGCGCGCTGAAGGCGGCCTTGCTCCAAATTGACGAGCGCGAGATTGTTCATGTTCGAGATCGTGTTGGGATGGACCTCTCCAAGGGCCTTCCGGTTGATCGCGAGCGCCTGTTCGAAAAGCGCCTCCGCTTCGGGATACCTCTTTTGCCGATGAAACATCATTCCGAGATTGTTGACGCTTTGAGCGACAAGCGGGTGCTGGTTACCAAGGATTCTGACACGGGCATCCCAGGCTTCACGATAGAGCTTCTCGGATTCCTCGAATTTCTCCAGGATCGAGAGGATCAAGGCGACGTTGTTGAGGCTTGATGAGACGCGGAGATCTTCGGGCGGCAGGACCTTTCGGTAGATCCCGGATGCCTGGCGGAGTAGTCGCTCCGCTTCCGGCAGATTGCCCATGTGCCATCGAAGCGCCCCGAGGTTCGAGATAGTGTCGGCCACCTCGGCGCTTTCCAGGCCGGCGAGCGATTTCCGGATCTCCAAGGCTTCCCTGATCGCACCATCTGCCGCGGGGTAGTCACCCATGTCGGTTTTGACTGCGCCCAGATTGTTGAGAGTGGCCGCGGTTTCCAGCGTGTTTCGGCCGAGGGTCCTGACTCGGATTTCGAGGGCCGTACTGGTCAACTGCAGGGCGCGGTCAAACAGGCCGAGGTGCTTGTACACTTGGCCGACGGTGTGCATGAGCGCCGCACTAACTTCGGGCTGATCTCGAAGTTCGCTGGCAATCCGCTGAGAGCCCTGATCGAAGATCTGGCGCGCAGACACGTCCTTGCCTTGCCCTTGAATGGGATCGGAGACCTCGAAGAGGCTGACGAGGAACTCGGATACCTGATGGGCGATTCGAGCCTGGTTATTGGCGCGGTCGCGCTCCCGAGCGATTCGCTCGGCCTGAAACGACATCACGACGGCGAAAGCGGCAATGAGAAGGATCAGCCCGGCGGCGGCGCCGAAACCGAACCTATGCCGGGTGACGAGCTTGCGGAGCTGATAGAGCGCGTTGGGGGGCCGAGCCTGGATGGGCTGCCCCGTCAGGAACCGGCCGATGTCATCGGCCAGAGCGGAGACGCTCTGGTATCGCATGACCGGCTGTTTTTCCAGAGCCTTGTCGACGATCGTTTCGAGGTCCTTGTCCAGGCGCCCCGTGCCGGACCAGGATTTGGTCAATGGGGCAGGCGGGGTCTCACAAATGACCCGGACGGCTTCATGCAGCATCGCCTTGTGGACGTTGTAGGGCGCCCGTCCGGCGATCATCTCGTAAAGTATGACTCCGAGTGAATACACGTCTGTCCGGACATCGATCTCGTCGGGGTTGCCGCGCACCTGTTCGGGGCTCATGTACGGGAGGGTGCCCTGGATGCGGCCTAGCTCGGAGGCGACCGTTACCGCGGCCTATATCGGCTTCCGTGATTCGTGCGAGACCGAAATCGAGGATTTTAACCGAGGGAACGGCTGTGGCGCTCCCTGAATCTGAAGACACGACCTCGCGTTGAACGAAGATGTTGGACGGCTTCAGGTCGCGGTGGATGACGCCGCGTTGGTGGGCATACGTGACGGCATCGGCGATCTTGCGGAAGACCGCCAACCGCTCGCGAACCTGAGCCGGAGTGATTGGGCCATGCTCGTCCTGCCTGCTGAGGTGCTTCTGGAGGGTCTCACCACGGACGATCTCCATGGCGAAGAAGTGCTGGCCGTCCGGTGTCCGGCCGGACTCGTAAATGGAGGCGATAGAAGGATGCTTGAGGCGGGCCAGAGCCTGTGCCTCGCGCTCGAACAGCTTGACCTGGTGTTCGTCGACGTAGCGCCCTCCCTGGATGACTTTCAGTGCGACGACGCGTTTGGGGCTCTGCTGCTCGGCTTCGTAAACGACACCCATGCCGCCTTCGCCGAGCTTTCGGATAACCCGATAGTTACCGATGAAGAAGGGGTGGGGAGAGGAGGACTCAGCGGCAACGGTTGAGGCGTCAAAGAGCTTCGCAGCATCCGCAGTAGGCTCCCCCGGGTCCTCATGGGGTGGTTTTGGATTTCCAGGTTCCGGCGACATTGGTCACCTCCCCCGCGCTTTAGGGATAACGAGACCTTTACCACCTATAGGGCGCGAGATCAAGGGGGCGCGGCCGAGGCGTCAGCGGAATCCGTGGAGGGATTGACGCCTCAGCCGCTGTGGGTCGATTACTTCACTACTTTGCCGTCGAGTGCGATTCGCAGCTCGTACTTGTCGCTGCCTCCATACACCTCGAAGCCCGAGATGACAGCGAGCCATTGCCCTGCAGTGGGATTGGCGACGGTGACCATCTCTGGATTGTTCAACGTGGCCCCGCCATAATTGGCTCCGCCGCTGGGGTTGACGAGGATCAAATCCAGGTCATTGGTTGGGAAACTGGCCCAATCCTCGCGCCAACCGAGCCGGAAATCGGCCTGGCCGACGCCGGCGGGAACGTTGACAGGTATTACGATCAATTCACCACTCGCGACTTTCCCCTGGGAGGTCAGTTGCGAGACCGGTTCAGTGAGGGAGAAGACGGTCACTTGCGCTGAAACGGCCCCGGCGTTTGTCCAGTCGCCGCTCAGCGTAATTCGCATGATGCCGGTTTCCGGATTTTCCACGGTGAAGACCCCCCCTGACGTCAAGGTGAAGATTGGGTAATCTCCTTCGCCGATGGCCGAGGTCTTGGCGGTGTGAACAGTCAGCAGGATGTCGTCGCCGAAGAGTTGATTCTGCTGTTCGGGCGGCAAGGACGCGCTGAAGCCGACGAGGGCAACCACAACCTGTTTGGTGTTCGGATTGACGCGATACAGAACGTCCTGCCTTTGGCCAGGTTTCAACCCAGCGGCGGACACTGTGATGGAGCCGTCGCGAACATTCAGAATGGAGCCGTTCTCGATGTTGACTTTAACGCTTTGGTTAGAGACGGACGATGTATCCACTGTATCGGGCACGGCGCCGGCGGCAAGCAGGCTGGACGCGGCAGCGGCATTGACGAAACCGCGGCCCTGATCCAGTGTCGTCGGCGAATCGGCGAGCACGGACGGATCAGCCGATAGAAGGATTGCGTTTCGAATCTGGCGCGCCGTGGCTCCCGGATGCTTCTGCCGCAGAACGGCTGCGATTCCAGCAACGGTGGGTGAGCTGAAGCTCGTGCCACTAGCGAGGGAGATGCTGTTGACCGTGGATCCGAGACCCTGACCATAGTTGGAGAAGCCGCTGGCGACCACATCGGGATCGTTGCGGCCGTCGGCGTTAGGACCGCGGGAGCTGAAGTAGGCCATTTGGGTGCCGAGGAAGGGCCGGAAGAAGGCGCCCTGCGAGGGGCTCTGTGCCCTGCGCTGAATCCGCTCATTAGTCGCAACGCTGGCGGCACCGACGGTGATGGCACTGAAGGATGTAGCGGGGCTCCCTACGGTTAGCGAAGACGGACCGGCGTTGCCGGCGGCAACAACCGGAACGATATCCTTGGCCAGCATCTTGTCGATGACGGAGTCCCAAAGGTCGATTCCAGGAGCGAGAGTGGCGCCTCCAAGGCTCAGATTCGCGACGCGGATATTCACGCCTCCTGGCGTGCCGGCATCAAACATCTCTCTGAGTTCGATGGCCCGCTCGGCAGCGGCAATGAGCCGCGAGGTCGGCGCACCGCCAGTCGGCGCGAACACACGAAGGGCGTAGATGCTCGACAAAGGAGCGCTGCCGATCATGGGTATCTGCGTATTGGTGGGAGGATTGGCGAAACATGACGGACATTCAGCGAGGACGGCGTTGCGAAGAGATGACGTCGCTAAGAATGTGAAATTGGCATTCGCGGAGATCATCCCGGCGACGAAAGTGCCATGACCGCCGTTGGCGAAGTTCGAACAGCCGAGGCCATCGCCAACGAAGTCCTCGCATCCAACGACTGAGCCGTCGAGTGAGATATGTGGAAAGCCGGGACGGATGCCACTGTCGATGACGGCAACAATCACGCCAGCGCCGGTGTAGCCCGCTCCAATGAGGCTCGAGACGCCGGTGCCGGAATTGTTAATGAGGTAAGCGTTGGGCGATGACGATGCCAACGCGGAGAGTTCGACCGCGCCAAGAGGCTGGACGGCGTCGGATGCAATTGAGTGTGAATCCTCCACCGGGGACGTCAACCGCCGAAAGCCAATCGTGTCAACCGGCTTTGGAGCGGCGACGGTCATGTCCTTGCCGACGGCGCCGGCCGGCAGCATGGAGGCAATTCGACCCAGGCCCCAGCCGGGATATCGGCGGCGAGTCCCTGGACGTACTTGAACTGATGGGTGACGGTGCCGCCGTTCTGTTGAATTGCGGCAACCAGTTTGTCGTAGGGTTTTGCTGTACGGATCAGCACTTTCTCGCCGGCTGTCGCCGAGGTCGACAGCAGCACGGAAAGAACGATGAACTTCTTCGCAGCGGTATAAGTCATGGTTCTGATACGCATGTGAAGCCCTCCGGGCATGGCGCATAGTAGCGCAATGCAAGGTAGATTGGAAGGCTTTTGTCAAGAAGGACTTACAGTCATTCTTTCGGTATTGTTCAAGACAGGAACTTGAATACCGAAGCGGCTTGCCGAGCGGCTATGAAAGAGAATAAGGCTCAGGCCTTCGCCGGGACGATATACGGCGCGCGGGGTCGTTCTTCACCGTCCAGGTCTTCTGGAGAAGCCTTCACTTGGACCGGGCCGCGGTCCATGACAGGAGTCTCTTTCCAGCCACTAAGGGACTTTCGTCGAAAAGAGGAGTCCACGATTCCGGCTTGACCTGCTGCTGGCCTGCCAGGCAGGTGGACGCAACGATGACAAGCGCGGCGGTACGACAGGTTGACGAGTAGATTGGCAGGCGCTCACTGTGCCGGCTGTTTTTGCGGCTGGTTCAGTCCTGCGGCGAGGGCGCGTTCGCGCAGAATGCGGCCGGGGTCGCCGGGGGAGTCGTAGAAGAGGACCTGCATGAGGCCGGAGTAATTGGAAAGGGCGCCGATGGCCTTTGTCCATTGTGCGGAGTCGCGCTGTTTGAGCGCGGGAGCGAGGTCGAGAGCAATGGCGAGGTAGGCGGCGCGGGCCTGGGATTGCGAGTTGCCGGCGAGGTCTTTCTCGATCTGCGGGCGGAGCTTCGCGCGGAGGCTGCTCAACTGCGCCCCAGGGTCGCCGAGCGGCTCGACGTTGGCGGGTCGTGGGACCGGAGATTTGTGATTCTGCCTGATCACAAGCTGAGCCAACGTGACCAGGCGGTCGCCGAAACGGGTGATGGTTTCGTCCGGAAGTCCGTCACGACTGGTGTTGCGGTACACATCAGCGATATTCCACCGCTGCGCGGAGAGCCATTTGTGGCCTTTGATCACGCCGATGATCGTGCCGGAAGTCGCGGCGTTGTTGTCGGCGTCCCAGCCGAAGTTGAAGGCGTGGCGCAGCGTTTCGACAAAATCGCCCTTGCCGTAGAGCAGGGCGCCGATTGTAGCCGCGCCGTTGAGAATGACGCCGTTCATGTCGAGGACGTGGCGCTTGCCGGGGAAGAGCGTGTATTTGTCACGGATGAGGCGTCGGGTGGCGCGCCAGTCATCGGGGTTCTCGCGATGCCAGCGGCGAACGTCATCGAGGACCTCTCTCATGCGGCTCTTGGGGTCGACGGAGGCGGCGCCTGCGTCAAGGATCGTATTGATATCCGCGGTGTTGAATGAAGTGGCGATCATCGAAGCGAAGAGCTGCGCCGACTGCGCGGGCTCGCCTTCGATGCTGGTGTGGACATAGTGCAGGGCAATGCGCGAAGCGGTCTGCGGCATGCCTGGAGCGATCAAGCCCCACGACTCGCTGACGAACTGCCCGGAGAGGTTGAAGGAGGCCCACGGGTTGAGACGAACGAAGCCGGTCAAGGGCGGCTCGATCCCGAGTTCGAGGAGTTGGCGAAGGTACTTGTGCGAACACCAGATGCGGCGGTTGATGTGGGCCTTCCACAATTCGGCGATGCGACTCGGCGGCAGCAGCACGGTGCGGCTGCGCTCCATTTCGATGAGATAGATCCACTCGATGTCGGTATCGTCGTCGGTCCAGGCGCCCTCTGGCAGCGCAGGGACGTAGCTCTGGACGTTGCCAGGATCGTCGGCGTATTTGTTTTCGTGCTTCAGGCCATTGAGGTCGCCGAGGATCTGGCCGAGGAGCCCGCCGCGAATCTTGTCCGCCAGAACATCTGCGGGCAGAGCGGCCGCCGGCTGAGCGGACGCGAGGGATGCGCCCAGGATGGCGAGAACAAGCGTGAGTCGCAGCATGACTTCTTATCAGACCACTCGCGGGTAGACTTTGCGGATCGCAGCGACGATGTCCGTGGTGTCGGATTCGCTGAAGCGCGGGTCGAGAGACGGTCCGGCAAAGCGGTCGAGGATATCGAGGGTTCTGGGGCAGGAGGCCGCGCCATACTTGATTTCGGGACCTCGTCCGGTGGTGAACGAAGGCCAGCCGGCGTGGACTCCGCGCTTGCCTTCGATATAGGGCTGCACGGGCAACACGACAGAGCCGCCGGGCGGGCGCGCCGGAACGTTTTCGGCGTTCATAGCTTTCATGAACGCGTCGCGCTTGGCTTTGGACGGGAATTCGAGGAAGACGCCTGCGCCCAATTCGCCTGCCGGATCGGGGCGTTTCCTGAGTTTGAGGCCGGGGATCGGGTCGATGCCGTCATAGACGCGTTTTGCGGCCGCCCGGAGGTCGCCGACGATACGGTCGAGTTTACGCACCTGCGCGAGCAGCACCGCTCCTGTGAATTCACTCATGCGGAAATTCGCGCCGACCATCGGCTCGAGTTTCGCGCCGCCGGCGATATCCTGATGCGGGGAACGGAAGAAGCCGACGTCATGGAACCGGCAGGCGCGCTCGTAGAGCGTGGGATCGTTGGTATAGACCATGCCGCCTTCGCCGGCGCTGATGGTCTTGTTCACTTGCAGGCTTGCGGCGGCGATGTCGCCCATGGAACCGAGCGGCTTGCCTTTGAAGCTGGCGCCGACGGATTGCGAGACATCCTCGAGCACCTTGAGATTACGCTTGCGCGCGAGGGGCAGCAGCGCGTCCATGTCCGCGGGATTGCCTTGGAGGTGGACGATCATGAGCACCTTGGTCCGAGGCGAGATCTTGCGCTCGACGTCGGCCGGGTCGAGATTGAAAGTCTCGTCGATCTCGGCGCAGACGGGCAGCGCGCCGGCGCGGACGACGGCATGGAAGCAGGAGTACCAGGTCCAGGCGGGAATGATCACCTCATCGCCCGGCCCAACGCCAAGAGCGGCGATGGCAGTCTCCAGCGCCGCGGTGCCTGACGTAACGGCGAGGGCGAAGCGGGTCTTCATCCAGGCGGCGAACTCCCGCTCGAGAGTGGTGACTTTGTCAGGCTGGGGGCCGGAGAATCCCGAGAAGCGGAAGGGGCTGCGCGATTTCAGCACCTCCTGGAGGAAACTCCATTCGAAGTTGTCGTAGTACAGCGGCCCAAAGTGCCGGGCTCGCAGCGGCGTTGAGCGAACGGGCGTGCCGCCGTCCAGAGCCAGCGGCGCTGCTGCGGCGGAAGAGAGGAAGTCTCTGCGGCTCCACATGGATGTGACCCTCCTGGAACGGCCTCATCCTATCACCGCTGGCGACCGGCGGCGATCAGAGCCGTTAGCACGTGAGTTGTCCGGTCTAATTAGCACGTGAGTTGTCCGGTCCAGGCCGGGAGGGGATGCTGGCGAGGTGGAAACCAACCAGCCGAGCGATCCCCGCCCGAGAAGCGGAGCGGATGATGAAACTGCAAGACGTGATTCTGAAGGCGATGGCGAAGAAGCTGACCTGGATCGAGGCGGCCGAGATCGCGGGCATGAGCGTGCGCAACATGCAGCGCAAGCGGCAGGAATACATCGAGCACGGCTACACTGGCCTGTTCGACCAGAGGCGGGGTAAGCGGAGCATCCACCGGATCCCGATGGAAACCGGCGAACGGGTGCTGGCGCTGTACCAGGACAAGTACTTCGACCTGAGCGTGCGGCACTTCCACGAGAAGCTGAAGCGGGACGAGGGTATTTTGCTGAGCTACAGCTGGGTCAAGCAGGCGCTGCAGGGCGCGGGTTTGGTAGTCCGGCGGCGCAAGCGAGGCCCGCACCGGCGCCGGAGGCCGCGGCGTCCACTACCCGGGATGCTGCTGCACATCGATGCCAGCAAGCACCGTTGGTTTCAGGACGACCGCTACTACGACCTGATCGTGGTGCTGGACGACGCCACCAGCGAGATTTACTACGCGCAGTTGGTAGAGGAAGAGTCGACGCGCACGGTGATGGCCGCGCTTCGGGAAGTGATCGAGACCAAGGGCTTGTTTTGTGCGCTGTACAGCGACCGGGCGAGCCACTTCTTCGTCACGCCCAAGGCGGGTGAGCCGGTGGACAAGTCGCGGCTGACGCAGGTGGGGCGCGCGCTCAAAGAACTCGGCATCCAAATGATCCCGGCGTACTCGCCGCAGGCGCGGGGGCGCAGCGAGCGCAACTTCGGCACCTGGCAAGGACGCCTGCCACAGGAACTGCGCCTGGCGGAGATCACCACCCTGGAAGCGGCCAACGGCTTCCTGCGCGCGCGCTATATCGCCGAGTTCAACCAAAGCTTCCAGGCCCTGGCCACCGAGAAGGGCACGGCCTTCCGCAAGTGTGGCCGGAGCGACTTGGATTGGATCTTCTCTGTCCAGACCGAACGCGTGGTCAGCAAAGACAACACCGTGGCCATTGCAGAGCGGTGGTGGCAGATCGAGAAATGCCGGTGGCGTCATTCACTGGCCGGCCAGACAGTCACCATTCATCAGCACTTGGATACGACAGTGTCGATCCGTTACGGTCCTCACGTTGTAGGTCGATACTCCCAGGAGGGCCAACCTATCCAGGAGCCCAAAGCGGGCCGTGGAAAAGCCGGGTCGAAGGAAGCCGTGGAAAACCGCCCGGCGGTTTCCCACCGCTCCCCGCGCCCCTTGGAAATCGCCTCCGGCGATTCCCACTTTTCCACCGCCTCGACGACGGTCCCATGATCTGATAGCCGGAGTCGACGTAGAGAATGTTCCCGGTGACGCCGCGGCCAAGGTCGGAGGCGAGAAAAACGGCGGTGTCGGCCACTTCGGCGGGTTCGGTCGGACGGCGAAAAGGAGCGACTTCGGTGACACGGTCGAGGATCTTCGAGAAATCCTTGATGCCGCGAGCCGACGCGGTCTTGATTGGGCCTGCGCTGATGGCATTCACGCGGATGGCCTTGGGGCCGAGTTCCGACGCCAGGTAGCGGACTGAGGCCTCGAGCGCGGCCTTGGCCACACCCATGACGTTGTAGTTGGTCATCACGCGCTGACTGCCCAGGTAGCTCAGCGTCATGATCGAGCCGCCCTCTGTCATCACCGGCGCGCAGGCTCGTGATATCGCGACAAGGGAGTATGCGCTCACTTCGTGGGCGAGGAGGAACCCGTCGCGGGAGGTTTCGTAGAACGGCCGCGCCAGGTCTTCCTTGTTGGCGAAGGCGATGGAGTGAACGATGCAATCGAGCCTTTCGCCCTCGGCACGGAGTATTTCGCTCAGGTGCTGGACATCGGCCTCCTGGGTCACGTCACAAGGAAGCATGCGCTGCACATTCAGCTCGCGAGCGAGTTCTTCGACGGTGTCTCTCTGGCGATCGCCCTGGTAGGTGAGGACCAGGGTGGCGCCCTCGCGGCGGAAAGCTTTGGCGATTGCGTAGGCGATCGACCAACGATTTGCAAGGCCCAGAATGAGGACAGTCTTATTCTTCAGCAGGTGAGACATCGGAATCTATTATTCTAGCGTGGCGTGCTCTTTGACTTCGCTGAGTGCTCTAGCGCGGATCGCCCGCAGCCACATTCTGCGGATGAGCGCGCTGCCCGGGTAGATGGTGCGCCAATACGCGGCGAATCGCCGCCGGGGAGTGCCGTCCGTCGCGAAAACGCGAGTTTCAGTGCGGACGCGACAGAGTTGTGGGCCAATCTCTTCCACCTGGAAGTTCATCGTGGCCTTCGCGTAGCCCGGCTTTTGGATAGCGGCGAACTCGTCGGGAGTGAGTTTGAGCCTGCCCCGCGCACCAGGCGGAGCCTGTACCAATGTGCCAATCACGATCTCGTGGCCGGGTTCCTCCGCCAAAGTGAGAAACCCGGTTCGTGTCGCGACGTCGAGAATGGGTTGCTTATCGGGCGCATTCAGGATGCTCTCGGGACCCGGGCGTCCGAGCCGTCTGAGCCAGGTCAACGCATGAAACAGCGGAATTTCGCCGGCGGTGGTGGCCTTGATAGCGGCGTACACGCGCTCCCGATTGGCGCTGACCTCGATTTGGTGAACCTCGTTGAATTGATAGACCGGTGCGAACCTGTCGTGCAGCGTCGAGACGGTCGTCACCCGAGACTCGGTGGAGGGCAGCGCCGCGGCCGCAAGGATGAGGAGCGCCGCAGCGCCTGCCGGCAGAATCAGATGCCTGAGCCAGTCGACGCGCCCCCGGCAGACGTGCCACAGACTGCGAATCACCGCGCTCCAGAGCAACACTGCCCCGCTGTAAACGAGAAGCACGCCCACTAGTTCCATTCGGTTCAGGAAACTCCTGACTCCTGTGGTAGCATTCTACGTGTCGCGACGCTCCGACCTCGCCGCAAAAGACGGATCTGATACTGTGACACCACGATGAGTAGCACGCGTCGCAGTTTCGTCGGATCGCTCTCCGCTGCAGCGCTCGCGCAGGAATCCCACGCGCCGCCGCCGGTAAGGCCGCCCAACATCGTCTTCCTGTTGCCAGACCAGCACCGGGTACCACTCCAGTTGGTTGCTTCGGCAACCCGGAAGTCAGGACTCCGCACATCGACCGGCTTGCGGCCGACGGGCTGACGATCGAGAACACATTCGCGAACTCGCCTGTCTGCTGCCCCGCGCGGGCCACACTGCTGACCGGGCAATACACCCATCGCAACGGCATGGTCGCCAACGATCTGCGACTGCGTGAGACGAGCGTCTCGTTCGCGCGCTCTCTCGGCACCGCGGGCTACCGGACCGGGTTCGTTGGCAAGTGGCATCTCGACGGCGGGCCGCGACTGCCCGGCTTCGTCCCGCCGGGCGACCGGCGCCAAGGTTTCGAATTCTGGGCGGGCAATCAGTGCAGTCACACGCACTTCAGGAACTGGTATTACCGTGACAGCGCGGAACGCATCTATCTCGACACATTTGAAGCCGACGGCTACGCGGATGTAGGTGTGGAGTTCCTGCGCAAGGCCAAGACTGACCCTCGCCCCTTTCTATCTCACTGTGCAGTGGGGCCCTCCGCACGATCCGTACAAGGCACCGGCACACTACTCGAAAATGTACGACCCGGCGCGACTGACGATGAGACCCAACTGGCGCGAAGCAGGTCCGGGCACGCGCCGCGAGGACATTGCCGAATACTACGGGATGGTGATCGGCTATCGATGATGCAGTGGGCAAGATTGTACACGCCATTGACGATCTCGGTCTGCGCGAGAACACCATTGTCCTGTTCTCCTCCGATCATGGCGACATGCTGGGCTCGCAAGGCGCGCGTCTGAAGCGGAAGCCGTGGGAGGAGTCGATCCGCGTGCCGGGCCTCATGCGCTGGCCGGAGAAGCTCCGCGCGGGCTCCAAGAGTTCTACCTTCTTCACGCACGTCGACTATGCCCCGACTCTGCTGGGCATGGCGGGAGTCGAAGTGCCGCGGGAGATGCAGGGGCAGAATCTGGCGTCCGTGCTGCTGACGGGGAAAGGTCAAGCGGAGGATTCCGCTTACTTCGAAATATGCGGTCCGTACGCAGGCGACGGCACGGCCGACGCGTGGCGCGGAGTGCGCACCGAGCGTTACATGTATGCACGCTTCAAAGACAAGCCGTGGGTGCTTGTACGACTTGAAGGCCGATCCGTTCGAAGAGAAGAATCTGGCCGGTGAGGCGTCGGCCCGCTCAGTGCAGGATGAGATGGAGCGGCTCCTGAAGGCATGGATGGAGAGGACGGGCGATTCGTGGTCGGTCAACTGGTCGCATCCGGTGGAAGATGCAGGGCGTCTCTACCGCCACCGCACCTTCTACACCGTGCAGGAGTATCTTGATTGGGCCCGCTCTACGTGGAGCGGACAAGGCGATCTGATCGCGATCAGCCTGATTACTTGACCGCCGCGAGATTCTTCTCTCGGACAGTCTTGTTGAACGCAGACACGTCGGTATCAATGGTCGATTTGAGCAGCTTCAATTGCGCGTTGATCTTTGAAGTCAGCTCTTCGTGAAGTTGGTAGCTCTGGTCGGTCGGGGCCGCGTCAGCGCTGCCGACAATGCCGGCCAGTGCCGCTAGCTTGTTGTTCAGCTTGATCGGATAGTTGAGCGGATCCTGGTTGGAGCGGAGCTTGGTTTGATAGAGCTCTTCCTCGACCGCTGTGAGCTTTTTGGAGATCTCCTTGGCCTGCGGTTCGAGTTCCTTGTGTTTGGCGGACCAATCGTCCAACTGCCGCTTCACTTCGCGAATGCGAATGATGGACTCGTGGGTTTCGGTCAGCTTGTCGCGAATCTGAGTGAGCAAGGCGAGCTGTTTGTCGAACTCCTCCTGCGTCGTCTTGAGCCTCGGATCCTTGCGGATCTCGAAGTCCGAGGTGAGCGTTTTGCCGTTGGCGCTCAGCTTGGCCTGGTACTTGCCGGGCGCGGCTCGCGGTCCGCGCGTGGAGCCTGCCCACATGATGAGACCGGGGAAGGACTTGGAGTCTTCGTGGCGCAAATCCCATTCGAACCGGTTGAAGCCCTGTTTTGCGGCGAATCGCGCCCCGGCCGGTCCAGCTCGTCGGCCCTGCGGTTGCGCTTCGCTTTCACCCTCCGGCTGTTTGGTGGTGAACTTGCGAATCGCCTTGCCCGACGCGCCCTCGACTATTTCCAGCGTCACTTCGCCTTTCACTTCGCCCACGATCTGGAAGTGGAACACGGCGCCGGCTGGCGGATTCTCGCCGAATGTATCGCCTGGTGAGGCGGTGGCGCGAAATCCGGCTGTGCGATACACCGGTTCAGTCGCGAAGAAGAAATCGCCGTCGGGCTTTGGCCCGGAGGCGAAGCTCTGGAGGACGGCCAGATCGTCGAGCACGTAGAAACTGCGCCCCTGCGTCGCCACGACGAGGTCGTTCATCTCCTTGTGCACGACAAGATCGGTGATCGGCACGACCGGCAGGTTCAGCTGCAGCGGCTGCCAGTTCTCGCCGTCGTCGAACGAGACGTACATGCCGGTTTCGGTGCCGGCGTAGAGCAAGCCCGCCGACTCGCGGATCCTCGCGAATCACGCGGGTGAACGCGCCGGCGGGAATTCCGTTGACGATCTTCTTCCAGGTCTTGCCGTAGTCGATGGTGTTGTAGAGGTAGGGGCGGAAGTCGTCGTGCTTGTACATCGTGGCCGCGAAATAGGCCTTCTGCGCGTCGTGCGGCGACGCCTCGATGGAGTTGATCTGAATCCACTCCGGCATCTCCGGCGGCTTGGGCGTGACGTTGGTCCAGTTCTTGCCGCCGTCGCGCGGTGATGTGCACCAGACCGTCGTCGGAGCCGGTCCAGATGACGCCTGCCTTGAGCGGCGACTCGGAGACGGTGAAGATCGTGCAGTAGTATTCGACGCTGGTGTTGTCCTTGGTGATCGGCCCGCCCGAGGGCCCGAGTTTGGACTTGTCGTTGCGCGTCAGGTCGCCGCTGATGGCGGTCCAGGACTGGCCCTCGTTGGTGGTCTTGAAGAGCACGTTGCCGGCCGTGTAGAGCAGATTCGCGTCGTGCGGGCAGAAGAGAATCGGGAAGTTCCACTGGAAGCGATACTTCATTCCCTCCGCGCCGTAGCCCATCGGATTGTCGGGCCAGACATTGACGGCGCGCGTCTGCCCGGTGCGATGATCGTAGCGGGTGAGGTAGCCGCCGTAGGAACCGGCGAAGACGATGTTCGAGTCTTTGGGGTGCGGGCGCGATCCAGCCGGTCTCGCCGCCGCCGACGTCCCACCAGTGCTTCTCGTTGATGCCGCGAATCCGCCGTGCGGCGAGGCGATGCGAACGGTGGAGTTGTCCTGCTGCGCGCCGTAGATGTTGTAGGGGAAATCGTTGTCGAGCGCGACGCGATAGAACTGCGCGGTGGCCTGATCCTGCGCAGTCCAGCTGCGGCCGCCGTCGTTGGAAACATTGGCGCCGCCGTCGTTGCCCTCGATCATGCGGTGCGTTGTCCTCGGGCGCGATCCACAGGTCGTGATTGTCGCCGTGCGGTGTCGGCTGCGGTGCGGAAGGTGGTGCCGCCGTCGTCGGACCGGTAGAAGCCGACGTTGAGCACGTAGACCGGTCGGCGTTCTGCGGGTCGGCGTAGATCCGCGAGTAGTACCAGGCGCGCTGGCGGAGGTTGCGGTCGCGTGTTGGTGCGTCGCCAGGTCGCGCCGCCGTCGTCGGAGCGGAAGACGCCGCCCGTCCTATCCTCGGCTTCGACGATGGCCCAGACGCGCTCCGGATTGACCGGCGAGACGGTGATGCCGATCTTGCCGAGAATCGTCTTGGGCAGTCCGGTGCTCTTGGTCAGGTCGGTCCAGGTGTCGCCGCCGTCGGTCGACTTCCAGATGCCGCTCTCCGGGCCCGCCGGATTCCAGCGACCAGGGGGATCGGCGCACCTCCCAGAAGCCGGCGTACAGACACTTCCGGGTTCGAGGGATCGAGGACAAGATCGATGGCGCCGGCTTGCGGTGACTTGTAGAGCACGCGCTTCCAGGTCTTGCCGCCGTCGGCGGTCTTGAAGACGCCGCGCTCTTCGTTGGGGCCGAAGATGTGGCCGAGCGACGGCCGCCTAGGCGACGTCGGGGTTCCTGGGATGGACGCGCACGCGCGCAATGTGGCGCGAGTCGCTGAGGCCCGACGTGCTTCCACGTCTTGCCGCCGTCGACGGACTTGTACATTCCGTCGCCATGGCTGACGTTGCCGCGGATCGGAGACTTCGCCCATGCCGACGTAGAGCACGTTCGGGTTCGAGGCAGCGACGCCGATGGCGCCGACGCTGCCGGTCTTGAGGAATTTGTCCGAGATCGGCACCCAGGTGTCGCCGCCGTCCGTGGTCTTCCAGACGCCGCCGCCGGTAGCGCCGAAGTAATAGACGTCGCGCTGGCCGCTGGCACGCCGGCGACTGCCGTGACCCGGCCGCCGCGAAAAGGCCCGATCGTCCTGTATTTCAGTTCGTTCCACGCCGGTTTGGGCGTATCGGCCGCTAGGCAAGCGGAGGCAAGAAGTGCAAAGGTGAGGAGACAGCGCATGGGTGACCCTGAACCGGCGGTGGCCGGATGATCCAGTATCCCAAGAGCGCTAGTCTTTTGGTAGAGAACTGGAATGATTAGACTACTCTCGCTACTGCTTCTTACCGGGAATCCTCTCAGCAACGACGCACTGCACGCTTTCGGCGGTTTCACAGCAGATCGCAGCCGAGGGCGCCGCGGAACCTGCAGGCGACATCACTGTGGCCTGTTCAGGAGCGACGCCTGCGCGTTCTATTGAAGGTACGCTCGCAGTCGCTTTCGCAAAGCGGGTGGCGAACCGGCGCGCAGGCGAACTCCTCGAGGGTCCCGTTGTGGAGCTAGACGCCGGGAATGGAGTATGGAGTCCGTTCGCGTCACGGGCGACTCTGTCGGACGCTTCCACGATCAGCTTTGAGAACCTCCGCTGGACCGCCGATTCCTCAGGGTCCTTCTCGCTTCGAGTGCGGGGCGTTCGGATTGAAGGCGCGGCGGAGGCCATCCAGGCTGCAGTTCGCTTCTATCTCAGCGAGCGGATCGAAGCGACGTCCTTCCTGGTGACTGTGGCCAGAGGTGGGCCAGCGATGGCGGCATCGCTGCAGCCAACCCTGGCGACACGCGGCCCATCGCCGCCTGACGACGCCGATTTTCAGTCGATGGCCAGGCTTGGCTCGCCCTTCACCGCAGTGAGATTGAGCGAGGGGTTCGCAAGCGCATTCTCGGCCGCCTCGGCGGCTGCCAGCCTGGGAACACGGTTTCTGGTTCGATTCGCGGGCGTCCCCGAAGGAGTCCGGATGCTGGCGCCGGATGTCGTCATCGGCTCGACCGGAATGGTTCCGACGCGCAGCGGCGGCTTTGGCAGCGCACCGAGCGCCGGCTTGAGCTCGCCAATGGGGAGCCAACAGTTGGTTCTGGTGCGCGTAATTGACGCCGAGATCAACGGGCAAGGTGGGCGGCTCGCCGCCAATCCAGGAACTCCGGGAGAAGCCTTGGGTCGCCTGCGTGCCGCCGCATTCAGCCGTGGCACTCCATACGTCGTTTATGAGGTGACAGGAAGCGATCCGGCGCGCGTCGAGTCGGTGGAGATTCCCGCCTGGGTCGCCGTTCCGCCGCGATTCGATACGCCCTATGGAGAAAGCGTTGTCCGGGCGACAGTTCTGCTGGCCCCGTCAGTGAAAATGAGGGCGCCCACCCGACTGCGCCGATTCCACGATACCGCCCCGTCAATCCCGGTTCGGACTGCGAGTTGGCCGGCGATTGCGGCGCCGCATGGTTCCCCAAGATGCGACTTGTGGAACCAACACCACTGAGTTTCACGGCCGCGGCGGGCAGTGGAATTCAAGTCGGCTACGCGGGCATCCGCAATGACGGCGGGGGCCTGCTCGAATGGCGGGTCTCCGTCCGTTCGAAGCAGAATGCGGCATGGCTTTCCGTCGACCCCGGCAGCGGCGTGCAGAACGGCGGAGTCCGATTCGACATCAATCCTGCCGGACTCGCGACGGGCGACTATTCCGCCGAACTGGCCTTCGAGCACATGGCGCCGCCCAATGGCCGCCGGGACGAGCGCATCTACCCGATCTTGCTGAAGGTGACACCGGCTGCAGTGACGCCACCCGTCACACCTCCTGTCACACCTCCCGTCAACCCGATGCCGCAGCCGCCCACTCCGGTCATCCGGGACGTGACTGTTGGGCCTGCACTCCTCGGAGCTCCCTTCGCCCCCTCCTCCGTCATCACTGTCACCGGCGTTGAACTCGGTGCCGAGCCGTCGGCGACCGTGGCTGGGAAAGGTGCGGCGATACTGGCATCCTCGGCAACTGAACTGTCCATTGTCATCCCCGAGAGCACTGCTTCCGGACGGGTCCCGCTGGTCGTCACCTCGAACGGCAAACCGAGCGCCGCATGGTTTCTCGATGTCGTACCGGTCGCGCCCGTAGCCCTTTTCGCACTCAACTCCGACGGCGACCGCAATGGGGAGTCAACACCCGCCGCAGGCGGTCAGTCGATTGACCTCTACGTGACGGGAATTCCCGCCGGAATGACGCTCGCCGTTCGTCTGCACGACATTACATCTGCCCGCCCGTTCGGAGGACGGCGGCGCACCTGGTGTCAGACTGGTCCGCGTCCAGGTGCCGGCTGGAACTGCCGGCGATGCAGACCACTGCCGTCATAATGACTGATGCGTTGAGTTCTCACCCGCTCGATATCTGGATTCGCTGAGACGCGGCATGACTCTGCTCCGCCACGGCCCCCTGATTGTCAAAAACGCCCTGCGCAACAAGCGTCGCAGCCTGCTCACAGTGTTGAGCATCTCCATCTCGATCTGCCTGCTGGCGACCATGTTCGCCCTCTACTGGTCCTTCTTCCTCCGTGACGCCGACAGCCGACCAGGCGTTGAGGCTCATCACCATCGACCGCGTCTCCATCACCAACATCATGCCCATCTCCTACCGCGATCGAATCCGCAGCGTTCCGGGGGTGCGCGAGGTGATGGTGATGCAGTGGTTCGGCGGAGTCTACAAAGACAGCCGCGACATGCGCAACATGTTCGCCCGCTTCAGCATCGAGCCGAGCAAGCTGTTCACGATCTTCTCCGAATACAAGATGCCGGACGACCAGAAGCAGGCATTCCTGCGGGACCGACGCGGCTGCATCATCGGCAAGCCGCTGGCAGATCGGCTGAACCTCAAGGTCGGAGACCGCATTTACGTCAAGGGCGATATCTTTCCGATGGATCTCGACCTGATCCTGCGCGGCATCTACGACAGCGATCGCAAAGTCGAGGACCTCTACTTCCAGCACGACTACATCCTGGAGGGCTATCCGGTCTTCAAGAATTTCGCCTCCATGTTCATCGTACTGGCCGACGATCAGACACGGCTGGCCGAGGTTTCCCGCGCGATCGACGACAGTTTTCGCAACTGGCCGTCTGAGACCAAGACCGACACTGAGCGAGCCTTCGAAGTCGGCTTCCTCTCCTACATCGGCGACGTCAAGATGTTCATTCTCGCCATCAGCATGGCGCTGGCGTTTACGATTCTCCTGGTGAACGCCAACACCGTGGCGATGACGGTGCGCGAGCGGACTCGCGAAATCGGCGTGCTGCGGACGCTGGGTTACAGCGAGGGTGGCGTGCTGGCGTTGATCCTGTCGGAGTCCATCGTTCTGGCACTCATCGGCGGGATCACAGGGCTCGTGATGGCCGCGTTCGTCATGTCTTACCTCCGCACGCTCCCTTCAATGCTGGTCGACCTGAAGCCCCTGGCGCTGACGCCGACGGTGGTAACGGCATGCCTCTGCATTGCGGGTTTTGTCGGCGCGGCGAGTTGCTTCTTTCCCGCGCGGCAGGCGGCGAGGCGGCCCATTACGGAAGCCCTGCGGGTGGTGGATTAGGAACCTGGCATGGCAATTCCTCTTGCGTACAACTGGCGAAACCTGTTTGTCCGTTGGACCACCACCATCCTTACAGCGGCGGGGATCGCGCTCACTGTGGCCGTGCTGCTGGCCGTGCTCGCGCTCGTCGACGGGCTGCGCCACAGCTTCGACTCCAGCGGACACGCGTTGAATCTGCTGGTCACGCGCAAGGGCGCTACCGCTGAGATCACCAGCATTCTCACGCCGGCGGTCTATCAGAGGCTGCGCGCCCGGCCGGGCATCGCCAAGACGCCGCAAGGCGAACCCATGGCGTCGCTGGAACTCGTCACCGGACTGGCCCAGCCCAAGACAAGGCAGCGGCACGCTCACGATCACTTTGCGCGGCGTGAGCCCGGCCGGATGGGCGTTGCGGGAGAAGACGCGGCTTGTCGAAGGCCGCATGTTCGAAACAGGCCGCAGGGAGGTAGTGATTGGGGCCACTGTTGCCGCGCGCCACCCGCCAGCTAGGTGTGGGCAATACAGTGAAATTCGCTCGAGGAGAGTGGCTGGTCACCGGCGTCGTGGATACCGGGGATTCGGCCGGCAACAATGAGGTCTTCGTCGACTTGAATCAGGCGTCGGCGGGGTACAACCGGACAGGGGGGCTCAGCTCGATCCTGGTCCGCGCAGCGGACGAAGTCGCGTTGGTGGCACTGGCCGCCGAATTGAAGCAGGACCCGATTCTGAACGTACAAGCCGTTCCTCAGCGCGAATACTACGCTTCGCAAATGGTCTCGGCCGCGCCGGTGCAGGCCATGGGTCTCTTTGTAGCATTTCTACTGGCCCTGGGATCAAGCTTCGCTGCGATGAATACGATGTACACTGCCATCGCGCGGCGCGGCGCGGAAATCGGCACGCTTCGCGTACTCGGCTTTCCGCGATCGGCAGTGATGATGTCGTTCCTGTTTGAGTCGATGCTGCTGTCGCTGATGGGAGGAGTGCTGGGGTGTCTCCTGGTGCTGCCCCTGAACGGGTACGGATCCTCCATCGGCAGCCTGGTCAGCTTCAGCGAAGTGGCGTTTCAGTTCCGGGTCACGCCCGGCAGGATGGCACTTGGGCTGGTCTTCGCGATGGTGATGGGTGGAGTCGGAGGCCTGATGCCGGCCTGGTCGGCTGCACGACGGGAAGTTCTCGCGGCACTGCGCGCCTGAACCCCTCACTGTTGTAGCTGAGGCTGTGGGGGAGGCTGCTGCTGTTTGCGGTCATCCCGCCGCTGCTGGTCGGGACCGCGTCCCCGGCGCTGCATTTCCCGCATCATCATCTCCCCGGGTGGAACCCGCGGCCGGCGCTTCTGCAATTCACTCCACTGCTCGTTGGTCAACACGCCGCGCAGGCGCATGCTCATTTGAGAAAAGGTGCGCGTCAGCTCAGAGCGCGACGCGACGAGCCGCTCAATCGCGTCCCCGGCCCGCGCCTGGCTGAACGACTCGTCATTGAACGAATCCTCCATTTCGGCTTCTGCCTTTTCAACCGAGGCCCGCGCGTCGATGAGCTTAGCCCGGTAGTCGCGGACAGTGGCGCGGATCTGCTTCATCTGGTCGTCGCTCAGATTCAGGTCCTTCGCGATTGGCGAATCCCACCAGTTAAAGAAGCCGCGCGGCGGTTGGGCGGAGAGTGTAGAGCCCGCCAAAAACATCAGCACCAACATGATCCGTAGCATGGCCTACTGAGCCTCCCTTTCGGCCTTGGGGTCAAACAATCCCTGGATTGGCTGCGCGACCCGAGGCGCCGCTTCGTCCACCATTGTCGCGATCTCGGTAAACAACTGCTCGTCGCTGATCTGCTGGTTCATTGCCATCTGAGCCGGCTCCGGCTGGGGCGAGGGTTGATGGAGGAGAACGCCGAACAAGAGCAACAGCGCGGTCGCGCCGGCCGGGGCCATCCGCCACAGCCGCGGGCGCCGCGCATCCTCCAGACGCCGCCAAACGACGTCGCGCTGCGCCCGAAGCCGGGATTCGTCCACCTCAGCCGCCTGGGCGGATTCCACGAACAACTCACGCCGCTGTTCCAACGATCGCCACCGCGCAGCACATTCAGGACACGCGTTGAGGTGCGACAAACGCGCCGCATCCTCAGACCCCACGCCATACATCCGGTGGATCAGATCCTCGTCGCTCCAGTGCCCGTTGCTCATCGCAGTTTCCTCGTCTGATACAAATCCTTCAACTCTTCCCTCAACTTCACAAGAGCGCGCGCCATGTGGGCTTTCACCGTGCCGGTATCGAGCTCCAGCAGTTCCCCGATCTCGTCGAGGCTCTTCTGCTCATAGTGGCGCAGCGTGAAAACAGCCCTTTGCCGCGCGCTCAGCTTCTCCAGAGCCAAGCCCAGCCGCGACGCGATCTCCTTGGAGAGCGCCATGCGCTCCGCATCCGGAAGACCCGACGGAGTCATGGCCAAAATCAATGCTTCATCGGCAGCCGCGGGACGCTTTCGCCAGAACTGCCAGCGCCGGCTGCGAAGCTTGTCCAGGCAAGTGTTCACTGCCACGCGAGTCAACCAGCGCGCCGGATCGTCCGGCCGTTGGCCATCCTGGCACATCGACTTGTATGCCTTGAGGAAGATGTCCTGCGTCGCGGAATCGGCTTCGTCGGCCTCTCCCAGCATCCGCTGGCAGAGCAGGAAGACGCGTCGCTGCTCGGTGCGCATCCACGCCGAGAAGTCGCCGACCGGCTCAAATACCGCCGCGGCCGCCGCAATCTGGTCCGCCATCAGCCCCATCGTAGCCTGAACCTCTTCATCAAGCCTTCATCTCTCATCTCTCAAGACGGTAGGGGAAATCCTTTGGATTACACGTTCGGCGGTCTTTTGTTAGGCTACCCGCATGGTCTTCATGCTGCTCGGTATCGGACTCATCGCCGGAGTGCTATCTGGAATGTTTGGTATTGGAGGCGGGCTCGTCATCGTGCCTGCACTCCTGCTGCTGGTCCAAATGAAGGAGTTCGAGGCCATCGGGACATCGTTGGCCGCGCTGATCCCGCCAGTCGGGCTGCTGGGAGCGATGGCGTATTACCGCAATGGCAACATCAACATGAAGTATGCCGCTCTGATTGCCTTGGGGCTGTTCGTCGGCGCCTATTTCGGCGCCAAGATCACATTGGGGCTCTCCCCTGTGATCGTCCGCCGTCTCTACGCGGGTTTCCTCATCCTCGTGGCGACGCGCATGTTGATCTGGGGGAAATGAGTCTGAGGCTCTAAGCTGTCCGTGCCGCCTGGGGCTGTCCGCCCTTAAGCAGTCTGGCGTTCTGGCGCACTTCATCGATGGAAAGCGACCGTGTGCTGAAGACCGACGCCTGGGCTGCGAGAGCTTGGGCATCCGTGCCTTCCTCGACCACCATCTCGTGCTCGATCCAGTTGGAGAGCGGCACCGTTCGGAAATACAGCCTCTCCTGCAGAATCAATGACTTGCGATTAGCGAAGACGGTCTTGTTCTCACGCATGTAGTGGCGCTCTTCCACCCGGAAGTCAGCCAGGAACTGATCGAACGCCCGGCGCAGCGTCGATCTCCTCGGCCGCTCGCACCCGCTCTTCGGTCATCTGTTCCGCATGTTTCAGCGCAGCGGAAACCTCGGCCATCGTCTCGCGTTCCTTGGCCACGGCTACTTCCAGCTTGGCCTGCATAATGTAGAAGCTAAGAAGCGCGCTCCCGGCAGCAACAATCAGGGGGAGGAGAATCCAAAGAAGAGCAGTCATAGAGCGACGTCCTTATTGCCCCATCGGACGCGCGACGGAAAAGCTTTAGACTGAGACAATCTCGCCATGCCGGAATACCGCCTGACCCTCAACGGCGCCGAGCGCAGAATCGAGGCGCCCGCCGTCCTCAGCCTGCTGGACCTCATCCGCGATTACGCCGGGCTTACCGGTGCCAAATACGGCTGTGGGGAGGGCCAATGCGGAGCCTGCAGCGTGTTGCTCAATGGCCGCGCCGTCAACGCCTGTGTTACCCCGGCATCGGCCGCGACTGGGTGCCAAAGTCATTACGATTGAAGGGCTTGCCACCCAGGGGAAGCTTCATCCAGTGCAGCAGGCTTTCCTTGACACCGGCGCGCTGCAATGCGGATTCTGCACGCCGGGGATGATTGTTGAGGCCGCCGCATTCCTCGGGCAAAACCGGGATCCCAGCGAGGAACAGGTCACGACCAGGATGAACGGCCACCTGTGCCGGTGCGGAACCTATCCGCGCATCGTCGAGGCGGTCCGTTTGGCAGCCAGGCTGCAACGGGAGGCGCAACGTGGATAGCCTCAAGGCCCGCTACATCGCATCCCTTGAACTCGACCTTGAACCCGAGCGTTATGAACTGTTTAGCCCGCCATTTTGGCATTTTGAGCCGACCCGCCGCGAGGCGATGGCGGCTTTGGGCGCAGGAGTCTTCTTCGTGTTCACCGCCCCCGTGCCGGCTCAAGCACAGACGCAGACGAAGGACGCTCTTTCGACCCGGTTTCACATCAACAGCCTCAATATCGTCACGCTCTTAACGGGCAAAGTCGAACTCGGCCAAGGTGTGCGGACACTGCTCCTTCGCGCGGCGGCGGAGGAACTCCATCTTCCGCAGGAGAGTGTCACGGCGGTGATGGGTGATACCCTCCTGGTCCCCGACGATGGCGGCACGTGGGCCTCGCTCACCACCCCGCAGACCGTTCCAGCCGTCCGGCGGGCCGCTGCGGCCTTGAGGGAGGTGCTGCTCGACACCGCGGCAGCTCACTGGAAGGTCGAGCGCAGCGCGATCCGGCTCGAATCTGGCGCCTGCATCAGTGGCGCGAACCGCATCGGCTACGGTCAACTCGCTGAGCTTCGAGTCGCGGTCAAGGAGATTCCGGCAGGTGCGCCGCTCACTGCGCCAGCCGAATGGAAGCTCCTCGGGAAGCCAGCAGGCCAAGCCTTGGGACTCCAGGCAGTCACCGGCGCACTCCGCTTCACTGCCGACATTCCCGCTGAGGGGATGCTGCACGGCGCGGTGGTTCGCCCGGCAGCACACACCGCCAAATTGCTAGGCGCTGATACAGCCGCGCTTTCGAAGCTGCCCGGAATCCGAGTCATCCGGGATGGCGACTTTCTAGCCGTCACGGCGCCTGACGCGGCCTCGGCACGACGCGCCGCGGCTGCGGCCAACGCTCAATGGCAGGAGACGCCCCTGCCGGTGTTCGAGACCATGCTGGAGGCGTTTCGGCGCGAAGCCAAGCCGCCGGTGCCCCCGCGGCCCGGCACACGCTACCCCGCGCTAGTCACGCGCGGAGACGTTGCCGCAGCGCTGGAGGGTGCGCCCCGGAAGCTCGAGGCGACTTACTCCGTGCGCCCCATCTCCCACGTTCCTATGGAGCCGCGCTCGGCCATCGCTGAGTGGACGAAGGTGGACGGGGAGGACTTCCTGACGGTTCGCGGAGGTTCGCAAGCTCCATTCGTGGTCCGCATGGAGTTGGCCGAGGCCTTTCGCCTGCCTCCGGAGCGAGTCCGTGTCATCGCGCTGGACTGCGGCGGCGGATTCGGCAGCAAGCAGAGGGGCGAGGTCTTTCTGGAAGCCGCGCGCATGGCCCGGGGCGCCGGCAAGCCGGTCAGGCTGGTGTGGAGCAGGGAGGAGGAACTCACTGTCTCCTACTCTCGCCCTGCGGGCGTGCTTGACGTGAAGAGCGGCTTCGACGCCAAGGGCCGGCTGCTGGCTTGGGAGTTTCACAACTACAACTCCGGCGCCTCCGGACTGCCTACCCCATACGACGCGCAGGCTTCCTGGTGCGGCTTCCACGCCGCGCCTGCTGTGCTGAGGCAGGGCTCGTACCGATCGCTGGCGGCTGCAGCGAACACATTTGCCCGCGAAAGCCACATGGAGGAGATAGCGGGGAGTCTTGACCTCGACCCGGTCGAAGTGCGACTCCGCAACATCACCGATGCGCGGCTTCGCGAGGTGATTGAGAGGGCGGCGTCGCTCGGCAATTGGTCCGCGCGAAAGGGACGGGCGATCGGGCTGGCGGCGAACCTGGAGAAGGACGCCCGGCTCGCCCTTTGTGTCGAAGCCGAGGTCAATCCGGCCAAGCGCATCGCAAAGCTCATTCGCGCGGTGATGGTCTTCGACCCCGGTGCGGTCCTCAATCCGGATCACCTGAAGAACCAGATTGAAGGCGCGATCATGCAAGGGATCGGTGGTGCGCTATTCGAGGAAATCCGATGGGAGGGCGCACAGTTCATCTCGCGCAGGCTCTCCTCCTACCGCGTGCCGCGCTTCAGCGACGCACCGAAGATCGAGGTCCATCTGATCGACCGTCGCGACGTTGAGCCTGCGGGATGCGGCGAATCGCCCATCACAGTGGTCGCGCCTGCCATCGCTTCCGCCATTTTCAATGCAACCGGCAAGCGGCTGCGATCGCTGCCGCTCCTACGCGCGTGGCGGGAGCTGCCGGCCTGAGGGCGGCCGCGAGTAGCATTGCAGCAGGGAGAGGAAACATGATCGGACTATCACGGCGTGAACTTCTGATTGCGGGAGGGACGGCGGCGCTGGCCGCGCCAGCGGCGGCGCCCTGGCACCAACGAGTGCGCCGGGTCGGCCAAGTCAACTTCAGCGAGAAGGATGTCAATGAAGCCGATATCCCCGCCTGGGCCGACTACTGGGCCAGCCTGAAGGTGGACGCCGTGCAAGTGAACGTCACGGGAATGATCGCGTTCTATCCGACGCAGGTCCCGTTTCACAAGCGCAGCCGCTTCCTGGGCGATCGCGACTTCTTCGGCGAGTGCTGCCGCGCGGCGAAGGCCAAAGGTATCCGCGTGATCGGCCGGATGAGCCCTGACCTGCAATGGGAGGATGCATTGCAGGCTCACCCGGAGTGGTATCTGCGCGACCGCGAAGGCCGCCCGGTCCCGCCCTTCAGCCGCACCCCCGGCCTCTTTCAGACCTGCATGTTCTCCACGTATTACACCGAGCAGACGCCGGCTGTGATGCGTGAGGTCAACTCGCGCTACGACATCGATGCGCTGTACGCCAACGGTTGGCCCAACTGGAACATGCCGGTGTGCTACTGCGACGTGTGCCGCAAGCTGCCCACGCCCGGCAGCCGCGAGTATCACGAGCGATTCATGCAGCGCGCAATCGAGATCTGGACCCTCTACGACCGCATCGCAAAGGAGAAGAGCCCTGACAACATCTTCTTCGGAAACCTCGGCGGGGGTTACCGGTCCGGCCTGGATCTGCTGCGGCTGGGCAAACACTGCGAATGGTTCAACGCCGACAATCAGGGCCGCACCGGCGCCTCGCCAGCCTGGGGCGCATCTCAGCAGGGGCGTGTGGCGCAAGCGGTGATGAAGGGCAGAACCATCACCAACGTGACGGCCGCCTGGTCAACCGGCAGCCCGATGTGGCGGAATGCGACGAAGAGTCCCGCCGAAGCGGAAATGTGGATGGCCCAGACCGCTGCCAGCGGGATGGCCATCTGGTATCACTGGCTCGGGGCGCAGACCGGTCTGGGCGAGGACCGCCGCTGGCAGGAAACGGGCAGGCGCTTCCTGCAGTGGCATGCGAAACACAATTCGCACTTTATGAATGTCCGCTCCATCGCCAACATCGGCATCGTGATGGGGCAGCGGACACAGACCTTCTATCGTCCCCCCGGCGAAGGCGACGCCGGCGAGTACGTGCAGGGCTACTACTCGGCTCTGCTGGAAGGCCGGCACACATTCGACTTTGTGCATGAGGATGACCTCGGCCCGGAGACGACCGGCAGGTACGCCGCCCTGATCCTGCCGAACGTGGCGTTCCTCAGCGATGCGCAGTGCCGGCAGTTGGAGGCGTACGCGAAGTCTGGCGGATCAATCATGGCCGAGTTCGAGACCGGCCTCTACGACGAGCAGGGCCGGCCGCGAGCCGACTTCGGCCTGCGGGATCTATTTGGTATTTCCAAGACCGGCGATCGCGCCGGCTCGCGCGGTTTCGAGAACTCCTTCTACGCGCGAATCGAGCGGCAGCACGAAATCGTGCGCGGCTTCGAAGGCGCCAACTGGACCGCCGGAGCCGAGTGGCGTGTTCCCGTGCGAGCCGATGTCCCTCCGATCATGACCGTGGTTCCACCCTATCCGGCCTACCCGACGGAAGTGGTCTACACGACCAACATGAAGACGAACGAGGCCGCGGTCGTTGCCCGCGAGAGCGGGGCGAGCCGCGTCGTCTACTTCGCCGGAGACGTCGGTCGAACATTCTGGCGCTGCGGTCATCCCGACCCATTGCGATTGATTACAAACTCACTCGACTGGCTCCTCCGGGGACGCCGTCCCGTTCAAGTTTCGGGAGAAGGGCTCGTTGAGATCTTCGCCTGGGAAACCGAGCCAGGCTTCGCCGTTCACCTGCTCAACCTGAACAACCCGAACCTTCACCGCGGGGTGACACTGCGCCACTCGCCAATTGGCGCGCAGGCTGTTCGACTGGAGTTGCCGCGCGAAATGAAGGTCCGGCACGTTACCGCACTGCGAGCAGAGAAGCCGATTCCGTTCAAGCAGAACGGCCGCACTGTGGAGTTCACCGTTCCTGGGGTCGTCGACTACGAAGTCGCGGCCATTGAGTAGATCGCGGCAGCGCGCCTCTGCTGCGCCGCGATCTCCTCAATTCGCCAGGCCAAACAGGCAAATGCGATGGCAAGACTGATGCTTGCCGGGAACGTGAGAGTATCGGCGGTGAATCCATGGGCCAACTGCCCCGACCATGCAACCGCCATCATCAGCCCGACGCGGGAGCCCGCTGCCGCCCGGCGCAGCAGCCAGATCCATATTCCGCCGAAAAGGGCGGCGGACAACACAAACCCCATGCCCCCCATCTCCAGGAGCGCCATCATGTAGACGTTGTCCGGGATGAGGCCATACTGCGGGTATGCGGCCTTATATCCCACGCCACTCAGAGGATGATCGAGCCATAGTGACACGCAGTTGGTCCATGATCTCAGGCGATTGCCCGTAAACGCATTGATCTGGTCAGTGTCTGTCGTCAGCCCTTGCGCGATCGTGGCGAAGCGGTCAATAAAGATGCGCGCCGCACGATTCTCCGGCAGTCCGCCGGAATCCAGCACTTCGGTGGCCTGCAGGCAGGCAAGAACCAGAAGAGCGAGACCCGCGCTTGTGGCCAAATAACGCACACGGCCCGCTCGCATGAGCAGCGCCACCGACAGCACGGCAGCCATCACGATCACGTCCAGCATCGCAGCGCGCGACATGGATACATAAATTGCAACTGCCCCGGTACCCACTACCGCAGTCGCAAGGGTCCAGCGAAACCGGCGTATGCCCGGCCAGGCGAAAGCGAAGAAGAATGCCATCCACGTCACAACCATGTGGCCGTAAGCTCCGCTATCGCGGAAGACGCCGCCCGCCCGGCCGGTGAGCCGGCCTTCCCCGTAATCGTAGGTCTGCACAGCGCGGGTCCACTCCCAATCGAGCAGGAACCCGGCGATTCCCGCAGCGACAGAAAGAAACCCGCCCCATGCGAATGCTCTCGCCAGCCTCCGCACGGCTGCGGCGTCGAATCGATGACGGCAAATGAGGAGTGCGGGCAGGAATACGCCCGTTAGGCGGATGGCCTTCAGGAGATAACTGAGGTATTTCGGCTCCGACAGGTTTTGCAGGGTGGAAATCACCGCCCAGGGCGCCAGCAGCAATCCCGCTTTCAACCACCACGGTGTCCTCGCCGGGCGCGCCCACAGCAGAAGCGCCAAGCCTATCGGCAGCATCGCGTCCACAAAGGTCAACCGGAATTCAGACTCGGCCGAGCCTACATAGAACCAAGGCGTGATGAAGAAATAGAGCCAGAGGATTCGATCCAGCATGCCGCGGCAACGCTCATGGAGTGAGTGCTTGCCAGGGCGAAGAAATCTCAAAGATTCAGCAGGGCTACTTGGCTTTGAAGTGCGCCCATCCCGGGGTAGGAAGGTCCTTGAGAAGCGGGCGCATCCAGCCAAACTGCGCGTATTTCTTCAGGTGCTCACCGGCCCTGAACGCCGTCCCGCACGGGTGCCCCATCACAGCGTCCAACTCCAGCCGCTCCACCATTCGGGCGTCGGCAATCTTCCCCTGGACCGCGCCGGCGGGCCCGAAAGCCTCCTGCCAGGGCAGCATCCCTCGCGGTGAAATCTCATTGTGACCGCATAACGTCCGCTCACTCGGCGAGTTGGCCTTCCCCTCGAACGCGTCGTGGTGATCGGCCAGAAACTGCTTGCCCGCGGCGACGTCGATTCTGCCCTTCCATTCGGCCATCAACTGCTCCCACCGGACGCGGCGCGCGTTCGGGCTGAGCCCCGCATTCTTAATGTCGAAATCGGTCTCTTCCGATGTCAGCTTGGGATCGATCGGGAAGTTCGCTCCCGTGAAATAGCCGTCCTTCTTCTTTTCCCAAGTCACATGCTTCAAGCCCAACTCGAGCCGCCCGATCTCGTTGCGTTTGACGTCGGCGACCAGCCAGGCGTTGGCATATCCCCCGTTATTGCCTTTCTTCATCAGCTCGGCAAACTCGTCTAACGTCGAGGCGTACTGCATGGCCTCCCGCGCCCTCACGAACTCAGGCACGCCTTCGGGATCGAATCCGTGGAAGCCGGTAATCGTCGTTTCAGTGATCGCGATTCCGGCCGAAGTCACGCCGAAATCGTCTCCCGAGTGGATGAAGCCCGGATAGCCGTCCATCAGTATCCTATGGCCGCTTTTGGGACGAATGTCGAAGATGATGTTCCAGCGCGCGCCCTCCAGATACCCCGACCAGTTGTTGTGGCCTATCACCACACGGCCGTCTTTGGTCATCGACCCCGTTGCGACGAAGGCGCTGCAGCGATCCTGTGCGCCCGATGGCGCGGACCTGTCCTTCTGCTTGTCCAGCCATGACGTGTAATAGCCGAGTTCGAGCTGCGCATTGTGCGCCACAAGGTCCCACACGTCGGCCTTCGATCCGCGCGCCTTCAATCCGTCCACGATCCCTTCAATTTCCTCGCGGTATTCCACGCCGACCCGGGGCCAGAGCACGGTCCTGGCGGTTTCGCGGAAGAAGGTCCAGTCACGCTTGCCGTCGTGCGTCAGATTCAGCTTGGCCACAGCGAGCGCGTCCTCGATCTCATTCGCCAGCAGCCAGCCGTGCTGATAGCCGATCTCGCGCGGCGTACCCTCGAGCCGCACCTCGATCCAGCCCTTCTTTTCAGCGCGGACCGCATTGCCGGACGGTTTGGCAGGCTCCGGCTTGCTCATCAGCAAACCGACACCGCACAGGACCGCCGCCATTCCAAAGATCATCCCTTTGATTGTCATCGCTTACCCCTTCATCGGCCTGAACAGCTCTGTTGTGAAGTATCGCTCCATACGATCCGGAAAGACAGTCACTACTTGCGCTCCCGGGCCCAGTCTCCGTGCGGCTTCCATCGCCGCGACATAGTTGAGACCAGAACTTGGCCCCACCGGAAAGCCCCGGCGCATCAACTCGCGGGTTACCTCAATGGCCATATCATCGCGCACTTCCACTGTCATGAGTCCGCTCATTGACTCCGGCTGGAAGATTGTCGAGATGCTCTCCATCACGCCGGGGATCCGGCAGGAGAAGCTGCAGCATTCGATTT
Source organism: Bryobacteraceae bacterium (assembly GCA_963714395.1). Taxonomy (GTDB): domain Bacteria; phylum Acidobacteriota; class Terriglobia; order Bryobacterales; family Bryobacteraceae; genus JACADU01. The sequence goes on along the minus strand of CAVQOO010000009.1, from coordinate 322,511 downwards.
CAGAGCCTTCTCCGGGCCCGATCTCCACAGGGCGCGCCAGAACCGGTATGGTGTCACACCCTGCTTCGCAGATTCCGCGCCAGAGTCCCACCAGCGTTCCCCCGGTTCCCACCCCGCTGACGATTGCGTCCACGGTCCCTCCCGGAATCTGGTCGAGCAGTTCTCTCGCTGTTGCTCCCGCGTGGGCGGCGGCGTTTTCCGGATTGGTGAACTGCCTCGGCAGGAACGCATTCAACTCGACGGCCAGCTTCTCCGTTTCCTCGATTGAGCCCCGGATGCCCGCTTGCTTTGGCGTGAGCCTGATTTCGCCGCCGTAGGCTCGAATGATCAGAACTCGTTCGCTGCTCACTCCTTCCGGCATCACCGCGATAAATCGCAGGCCCATCTGGGCGCACGCCAGCGCCATGGCAATCGACGTGGAACCGCTGGACGCCTCGATGACTGTGCTCCCCGCTCGGACACGGCTTTCTCGCCAGGCTTTTGAGAGGATGTGCCTCGCGATCCTGTCCTTGGTCGAACCGCTGGGGTTCATGAACTCCAGCTTCGTCCAGATCGACGGCCCTCCCGCCTCCAATTGAATCGGCACGAGCGGTGTAGGGGCTAGCTTGTGCAGATAGACATGCCCACCAGGCAGCTTCACTGTCATTTCCCATTCAGCCTATCAACCGGGCGCCGGGCCTGCGATAGAGTAATTGCGGATATAGGAATGCCGGAATTCACCAGACGCACAATGCTTGCCTCACCGGCGGCGCTCGCCACTCCCTCAGGATGTGGTCGACCGCAACCAGGCGCCGTCCGAGCATCGAAGACTGCAATCGCCTTGGACGCCGGAAAAGTTGGCCGCCGCGCTCATCCCGCCGGCGCAGTGGAGGCATTTCCCCACCGCGGCCGACCGTGCCGCCTGGGACAAGGTCGCCTCCCCCCTTCGCGCGCGCTGCATGCAAGACGCAGAGGCTGCTCTCGGACAGCCGTGGCCGGTGCTGCCTGCCACCCTCTACCTGGACTACAAACGCACCGGAACACGCGCGCAATACGAGAAGCACTTCAGGGAGCGTCAGGCTGCGCCTCAAGAACCTGGTCGTCGCCGAGTGCCTCGAGAACAAGGGCCGATTCCTCGACGACATCGCCAATGGCGTCTGGGCCATCTGCGAAGAGTCTACGTGGTGCCTTCCCGCGCATATCTCCGTGCAGAAGGCGGGCAACAACCTCCCCGACATAGCTGAGCCCATCGTCGACCTCTTCGCCGCCGACACAGGCTCGCTCATCGCCTGGACCTGGTATCTGCTCAACCCTTCGCTCGACAAGGTTTCTCCGCTGATTCGGCAGCGCGCCGCACGCGAAGTCGAGGCCCGCATCCTCATCCCCTATGCGAAGCGGATCGACTTCTGGTGGATGGGCCTCGACCCTGGCCTTTCGCGCGACATGAACAATTGGAATCCCTGGATCAATTCGAACTGCCTCACCTGCGCTCTGCTGATGGCCGCCGAACCCGAGCGCAGCAAGCTGGTCCACAAGGTCCTGCGCAGCGTCGACCGGTTTCTCGACTCCTATCACGACGACGGCGGCTGCGACGAGGGCCCCGGCTACTGGAACCACGCCGGAGGCAGCCTCTTCGAAAACCTGGAACTGCTCTACTCGGCCTCGGGCGGCAAGGTGGACTTCTACTCCATCCCGCTTGTGGCTGAAATCGGCCGCTACATCTATCGCGCTCACATCGACAAGGACTGGTACACCAATTTCGCCGATGCCAGCGCGCGAGCCGGCGTGCAGGGAGACTTGATCTACCGCTACGGTGCGCGCATCAAGGATCCGGCCATGCAGTCGCACGGCGCCTACGTCGTCTCTCTGGACGAGAAGCCCCTCGATTCGGCCTCCGGCAGCATCGACAGGCAGTTGTCCGCCATCTTCAACTGGGAGAGGCTCCACATGACGCCGCCGCGAGCGCCGTACGCCCGCGACGTCTTCCTGCCCCAGAGCCATTTCTTCGCCGCCCGACGCAAGTCCGGCTCACCCGAGGGTTTCTACATCGCGGCGCAGGGCGGCCATAACAATGAAAGCCACAATCACAACGATGTCGGCAACCTCATCGTCTGTCTCGACGGCCGTCCTCTGCTGATCGACATCGGCGTTGAGACTTATACTGCCAAAACCTTCAGCTCGCGAACGGTACGAGATCTGGACGATGCAGTCGGCTTGGCACAACTGCCCCACCGTGAACGGTGTCATGCAGAGCGCCGGGCCGCAAATTCGAGGCTACTCGTATCGCTGCCGTCGCCGAAGAGGCGAAGGCCTCTTTCTCGCTCAATCTGGAAAAGGCCTACCCGGCGCAAGCAGGCATCCGCTCCTGGCGGCGGACACTGTCGCTCGACCGGGCCCGCGACACGGTCGCGTTGGAGGACCGCTGGAGTCTGGAGCGCGCCTCCCTGCTCGAGTTCAGTTTCATCACCAACTTGCAGGTCGCCGCCTCGCCCGGAGTTGTCGCCATCGGCAGCCTTGCCAAGCTGCACCATGACCCTGCCTTCAATGCCGTAATCGATATGCAGGCGGTGGACGACGCACGGCTCCAGCCTGTCTGGGGTAAACTGATTACCCGCGTCCGGCTTACCCGCAAGGATGCTCCGGCCAATGGCCAGGCCATCATTAGAATCGAGCGCTCATGATCCCTCAAACCGAAGTTGAACTTGACTCTCTGTTGGCGACACCATCGGCGGCGGACATCGAGGCAGCCCGCTCGCTCGATGGCCCGCTGATCATCCTGGGTGCGGGCGGCAAAATGGGCCCGACGCTCGCAGCCCGCGCGGCCCTTGCCGTGCGCGAGGCTGGGGCGTCCAGCCGCGTCATCGCCGTGAGCCGGTTCTCCGACCCGGCAGGCCGGGACTGGCTCGAATCGCTTGGTGTCGAAACCATCAGCCGCGATCTGCTCGCGCCGGGTGCGCTGGATAGCCTGCCCGATGCCCCCAACGTCATCTTCATGGCTGCGCGCAAGTTTGGCTCAACCGGGAGTCCATGGCTCACCTGGACTGCCAACGCCGTGCTGCCCGGCCTCGCCGCGAGGCGCTACGCCAGTTCCCGCATCGTCGCCTTTTCCACAGGGAATGTCTATGCGTTCACGCCCGTTGATTCCGGCGGTCCGGTGGAGGCCACCCCGCTCGCGCCAGTGGGCGAATATGCCTGGTCCGCGCTGGCTCGCGAGAGGATCTTCGAGCAGGCCGCCATCGAAGGAGCGCGTGTTGCATTGTTGCGCTTGAACTACGCCTGCGACCTTCGATATGGGGTATTGCACGACCTCGGGCGCAAAATCCTGGAAGGCACGCCCATAGATCTCGCCATGGGCCACGTCAATGTCATTTGGCAAGGCGACGCCAATTCGGCGGCGCTGCGATTGCTGGCCCACGCCGCTTCGCCCGCCCTGCCGGTTAACATCACCGGCCTTGAGACGCTTCAGGTTCGAAATCTGGCGCAGGAACTCGGCCGCAGGCTCGGGCGTGAGCCGGTTCTGCAGGGTGCGGAGGCCCAGACAGCGCTGCTGTCCAATGCGAGCTTGTCAGCCACCCTGCTCGGCCCGCCGCAGACTCCGCTTGGCTGGATGCTGGATGCAACCGCAAAGTGGCTGAGTGCAGGCGGCAAGAGCCTCGGCAAACCGACAAAGTTTCAAGTCCGCGACGGGGCCTTCTAAGAACCCTGCCACACCCTGTAGAATGCGGTCATGCCAATGCCAGACTGGCGCCGCCGATTGTTGAAGGGTGTCGTGATTCCCGCACATCCGCTTGCCCTGACCCAGGACAGGAAACTGAATGAGTCTTCACAACGGGGTCTGACTCGCTACTACTTGGACTCCGGGGCTGGCGGGATCGCGGTGGGAGTGCACACTACCCAGTTCGAAATCCGCGATCAGGGCCTGCTGCAGCCCGTCCTCTCCCTGGCGGCGGAGGAAGCACGCGGCTCCGCGGCGATCCTCGTCGCAGGCGCGTGCGGGCGCACGGCCCAGGCGGTTCGCGAGGCGGCGCTGGCGCGGGATCTCGGCTACCACGCCGCACTGGTCAGCCTCTCGGCCCTCCGGGAGTCCTCAACCGAAGAAATGATCGCCCACCTGAAGTCGGTCGGAGACGTCCTGCCCGTTTTTGGTTTTTACCTTCAGCCGGCGGTCGGGGGCCGATTGTTACCGGAGGCCTTCTGGCGCCGCGCGGCGGAACTCCCTTCTTTGGTGGCGATCAAGATGGCGCCATTCAACCGCTACCAGACGCTTGACGTCCTGCGCGCGGTGGCGGCATCCGGCCGGCACCATGAAATCGCCCTCTACACAGGCAATGACGATTCCATTGTCGTCGACCTGCTCACTCCCTTTGCGATTGCCGGCGTCGAACTGAATATCGCCGGCGGATTGCTGGGACAGTGGGCCGTCGGCACGCGAGCCGCCGTCGGAATGCTGTCTGAAATCCATGCGCTGCGCGCAAGCGGCGCTCCCATCCCTCCTGCGATGCTGACTCTCGGCGCACAGCTCACCGATCTCAATGCGGCTCTGTTCGATGCTGCCAACGGCTTCCGCGGCTGCATAGCCGGCATCCATGAAGTCCTTCGCAGGCGGGGCCTGATGGAGGGAATCTGGTGCCTGAACCCGGCAGAGACTCTCTCGCCGGGACAAATGGAGGAGATCGATAGAACGATGGCGGCCTATCCGCACCTGCTGGATTGACTTCTGTTAGGTCGTGCCCTCGTCGATTGGCGAGAATGGTTGAGACGATGATTTTCATCCGTCCCGAGGCTTGGGCGAGACTGCGGGAGGATGTCCTATCCAGGGCGCCTGAGGAGGCCTGCGGAATCCTGCTGGGAAAGCACGATCTGGTGCGGGAAGCCTATCCATGCCGCAATGTCCATGACGGAGACCGCTGCCGCTTCTATACCCTGGCGCCGGAGGACCAATTCGCCTGCGCAAGGTACGCCCGCTCCATAGGGTTGGATTGGGTGGCCTACTACCACTCGCACCCAAACGGCGCCACCGCGTTCTCGCCGGAAGATCAGGCGAGGGCGATCCCTGGGTCCCGGCATGTGGTTATTGCAGTCCGGCGAGGAGAAATCCTGCCTCCGCGCGCCTGGCGTGTGGACGCACCACCCGTTAGCCGGGTTCGTGGAAATAATTAGCAATTCAAATCAATAGGTTGCGAGGATCGGCCAAGATCCGGCCGTTGACACTGCAGACGGTGTCGCTGGAGGTGCTGCTATGCCAGCGTTGCCTTTTCCAAAATACGGGATCAGGGAGTTGTACCTGTTCCCTCAATACGACACGCGTGAAAAATACAAGGCGGAGACCGGGATGGAGCCGCCGCCTTTCGATGACACACGAGCGCCGAAGAGCTGGTTTGATCCCAAGGCTGCTCAATCCACGAAGCGAACGGTCGTCTATGAAAACGTCCTCGCTCTCAATGAGATCGGCCACGTCTTGCCGGGAGAAGACGGTCGACCCATGCTCGAAGCGTTGGTTCTCAAGAAAGAGGAGGCGGCAACGGTCAATATTCCGTTGAAGCTTGTGGCCAACGAACCCGGCGCGTCCGAGCTTCCCGTCCCAGTCCCGCTGCGGGCATTGTATGAAGACGAGGAACTTGCTTACGATCACCTCGCCGGCATCGTCGTTCTGAACAAGAACATGATTTCAGAGGTGATCGACTACGGCAAGTACGATCGCGACCTGCTGATGGCGATCGCACGCAAGCTGAACGTGAACCTCTAGGAAACGACTGCCGCCGTCGTGCTCCATTGCCCGCTTCTCAACATGCGGATACCCTCCGCGGTGACATGCGGGCTTTGGAGCGTGAGGGCGGCGTCAAAGTCCATCCTGTAGCCTTCTGGCGTCTCCACGGTGATGCAGCGGTTCATGTAGCCCCCTCCCGGGTAGGAGACGGCCTCTTCCCAGAACGACATCTTGAATTGAGCCGGATCCAATCCACGCTCCCGCAACGCGCCGTCGACGGCCGCGCGGCACTCACTTGCGACGGCCGAGGATTCAGAGGTCGTCGTCAGGTTGAATGCAGAGACGGGGAGAGGAGCGGCAGCCTCGACAGAAGCTCGATCTCCATCTGGTTTGGTAGGCGCCAGGGCGATCAGCCCACCCACTACGGGCAGTACAGATCCCGGAACGGTTTCCAATGTGGGCTGCGCCTGTTTCAAAACGGTTGGATTGGCGTCCGCTCCGTTTTGGGCGGCTTCCGCCTTCGCGGCCGATGACATTTCCTGGGCAAACTCCGCAGTTGTATCGGTTTCCGAGGATTGGGAGAAGGGCGTCGACGCGCCCAGTTCGCCAATGGCGCCGGATATTGTGGATGAACTGGCGACTCTCATAGCAATGCCTGCCCTGTACCTGCAAGCACCCTGCCATTTGTCAAAGCCGCCCCCGCGGAACTACTGCTTCGGGAACGGCTTTACGGGTATGCTCTTCTTCACTTCCTCGCTCAACTCAAAAACGACATTCATTGGGATCTGCTGCCTTGTCGGTTCCACAGTGAACATGACGACGTATTGCTTCTCGGGCAACAGTGCCCCGGGCGTGAACTCGAATCTCACCTTGGCCGCCTCACGCGACTTGATTTCCGCGGGAGTGATCTTCACCTTGATGCCGGGAGGCAGGACACCTTCAAGGGCAATTTTCGCCACACCGGGAAGCGTGTTCGTGAACTCCACCTCAGCCGCCGCGGGCTTTGTCGCGTCGAAGATCACGGTCTGCGCCGAGGCTGAAACTGCCCGTTGCAGGTCACCCACCGTCACCGGCTTGATCGTTGACTGCTGAAAGCCAGGCTTGCGATTCTTTTTTTCTTCCTCGACGTTGATCTCCCCAAAGGGGGTCCTGATGAACTTCTGGTCGCGATCGGGAATGTAGTAACACCAATTGCTGTTCTCCAGCCGCCACCGCGTTCCCACGGGGGCTTTTACCTGCATGACGCCGGCAATTGTGACGACCTCACCGCCGACTGTCACCACCACTTCCGCGGCTGCGAAGCCGTCGTCGAAGATGACTCTGTCGATCTCGTATCCCCGCGGACTCTTTTTGTTCAGGTTGTAGTAGTAGTCCTTCGTATCGTCGCAAACCAAGCTTTCCGCGGCCCTGAACTTGTTGTCACTTTGCAGGTCGAAAAACTGCGTCACTCGGGCGCGCAAAGCCTCCTCGACGCCGGCTGGGGCTTTCTTGAAGAGCGTTCCGGTCTGAGCTGATCCGCTGCACGCGAGCAGGACGATGATAAATGCGGTTGAGAAGACGGTTTTCAAGGGATGCACCTCTCAGGTGGGGCGAAAGGTCATGGCACTTCCTGCCTCAAGGCGTCAGACGCATCGCGCGGGCAAAAAGTTTGCGGAGCATCCGGCAAACTCCCGCCATTGTGCCCAAGCCCATTCAAGATCTGGCGGTGAGGGTGGGATTCGAACCCACGGAACCCGTAAAGGTTCAACGGTTTTCGAGACCGCCCGATTCAACCACTCTCGCACCTCACCGTACACTAGGTTAGCCGAGGAAGGTCGCCATTGGCAACGCTGCTCACACGCCCAGGCCTCGCCCTAAGCGCGCACGGACTGCTCAATGAGCTTGGCGGCGTGACGAAGCGCCTCGTCGCTGAGTTTCTGGCCCGAGAGCATGCGGCCGATCTCTCGAACTCGCGCCTCCGCGTCCAACTCTTCTACTCCCGCCACGGTGCGGCCGGCCGTTTCGCGTTTCGTCACCAGGTAATGGTGGTCGGCGAAACTGGCTATCTGCGCCAGGTGCGTCACACACAGCACCTGGTTGCCTTCGGCGATCTGCTTCAGGCGACGCCCCACCATCTCCCCCGTTCCGCCCCCGACCCCCGCGTCTACCTCGTCGAAAACGAGAGTTCGCGGAATACGGACACCGCGGGAAGTGATGCAGGTCTTCAGCGCCAGCGCGAGGCGTGAGAGTTCTCCGCCGCTGGCAACCTTGTCCAGCGCACGCTGCTCTTCACCCGTATTCGCGGAGAACAGGAATTGCACCGCATCCAACCCGTGCTCGGCAGCCGGCGAGGCCTCGATGCCGATAGCAAAGCGCGCTCCCTTCATGGCGAGTCCGCCAAGCTCTGTCTCCACTTGCTTCTCGAGTTTGCGCGCAGCCTTCTGCCGGAGAGCGCGTAGCTCCAGGGCGGCTTTGCGGTACTCCTTCTCCTGGCCGGCGATGAGCTCGCTGAGCGCGGCGCGCCTCTCTGCCGCGGTCTCCACTGCTTCCAACTGCCCCGAAACCTGTTGCAGGAAGCCCAGGATTTCCTCGATCGTCGTCCCGTACTTCCGTTTCAGTTTTTCGATCTGCGCAAGCCGCGACTCCACCTCCTCCAGCCGCGCTGGATCGGCTTCGAGCCGGGAGACGTAGTGGCCGAGTTCCAGGGACGCTTCCTGCAGGGCGATCTGCGCCGGACGCAGAAGCTCTATGATCCCCTGTGCGGAGTCATCGATGCGAGCCAGTTCTTCGGCGCGCTTCACCGCAATCGAAAGCAGGGAAGCGGCTGAAGTCTCGGACTCGCTGAGAGCCTCGTGGGCGATGGTGGCGTTCTCACTGAGCCTCGCGACGTTCTTCAGCACCCGCCGCTCATTCTCCAGTCGAGCGTCCTCGCCGAGGTCGAGTTCAAGGCTTTCGATCTCGCGCTTCTGCATGGTCCACAAGTCGGCCATGCGGAGTTTTTCCTGCTCGGCGCGGTCGAGTTCCTCGAGTTCGCGGAGGCTGTCTCTCCACGCTCGCCATGCGGTCGCCACCTTCTGCAACTGAGCCTCATCCCCTGCCGATTCGTCGAGCATGTCGCGCTGCGATGCGCAATCGAACAGCCGCTGCTGATCGTGCTGGCCGTGGATGTCGCCCAGATAGGGCGCCAGCTCGCGCAGAAACGCGACTGTCACGGGCCGGCTCGCGGCGAATGCGCGGGACTTGCCGTTAGCGGCGACTTCCCGTTCGATCAGCAGTTCGCCGTCCTCCGGTTTCCAGGCCGGCGCCAGCCAGCAGCCGGCTCAACCCCGCGTCCACGGGGCAGTTCGAAGATGCCGCTGACGAATGCGCGCGACTGGCCGGTGCGAATCATGTCGGCCGAGGCGCGCCCGCCCAGCAGCAGACCCAGGGCATCGACGACCAGGCTCTTTCCGCTCCCGGTTTCGCCTGTGAGCGCGTTCAGGCCCGCGTGCAGCCTGAGCCGCAGCTTTTCGACGACCGCCAGATTCTCGACGACAAGTTCGACGAGCATTGCCAACCAACGAGTATAAGCCGCCGGCCCGTCCGGCTCAGGCTTATTTCGGCAGTGTACCGCTCAGATAGATTCCGGCCCACTGCGCCTGTGCGCCACGACGCGCTCCAGCCGACCGCATAACGCGGAAGGCAACCGTGTCGCCCGGCTTCAGTTTGGCCTGAATCGACTTGACGTCCTCGAAGGAAGCCACCGGCTGCCGGTTGATGCTCACCACGATGTCCCGCGCTCGCATGCCGATCTCCTCGGCGAAGGAGCCGTCTTCGACGGTAGTGACCAGAACGCCGCCCGTCACCTCGGTATCCATCGCCTTGCGCTCTTCCGCCGTCAGCGGCCGGAGCCCGATGCCGAGCCTGGCCGAACTCTCCGAGCCCTGCTCGGGGTCTGTCATCTGCGGCTTGTTGCGGGCGAACTGCGGCTCGTCGCTGAAGACTTTTTCGCGCTCTTCGATAGTGACCTTCTTTTCCAGCTTCTGGCCGCGGCGGTCGAGCGCGATGCTCACTTCGGTGCCCGCGGGCATGTCCGAGACGCGGCTGACCAGATCATCTCCGTCCTTAATCGGCTTGCCATTCAAGGAGAGCAGCACATCCTCGCTCTTCAGTCCTGCCTTGTCGGCGGGGCCGCCCGGCTTGACGGAATCGACAATCACTCCATTCTTGAAGCCGTCGGCCTTCAGAACGTCTTCCATGTTCTGCCGCGGGAAGCGAATGCCGATGGAGCCGCGCGACACGCGTCCAGACTGGATGATCTGGTTGTACACCTTGGCCGCCATGTTGATCGGCAGCGCAAATCCGATGCCCTGGTTGGCCCCGGAACTGGTGGCGATCATCGTATTGATGCCGATCACCTCGCCGTTGATGTTCACCAGCGGTCCGCCCGAATTGCCCGGGTTGATCGCCGCGTCGGTCTGGATGAAACGCTGGAACTGCTGTGCGATGTCACGCCCGGTGGCGCTCACGATGCCGGCCGTTACGGTGGTTTCGAGCCCGAAAGGCGCCCCGATGGCCACTGACCAGTCGCCCGGCTGAACGCTGTCGGAGTTCGAGATCTTCACCGTTGGCAGGGCCCTGCCGGCGTCAATCTTGATGATGGCGACGTCCGTCTCCGGATCTTCACCCACCAATTTGGCCTTGAACTCGGTCCTGTCGCCGGTCAGCTTCACCCTGATGATGTCGGCGCCTTCGACAACGTGCCGGTTCGTCATGATGTAGCCGTTCTTGTCGACGATGAAGCCCGAGCCTGATCCCTCGCGCTTGCGCGGCTGCTCCATGCCGAACGGAATGCCGAACTGGCGGAAGGGGTTCATCCCCTCTTCCTCGCCATCCTCATCGGTTTGCGGCCGCCGCCGGTTCGAGGTCTGCTGCTTCCTCGCCACTGTCTCGGTGGTGATGTACACCACGGAGGGCTCCAGCATCTTAGCGATTTTGGTGAACTCGTTCTCCAGTTTCTTGACCGGCGGGACCGCCAGCGGGCTCGCATCCGGTGCCGACGCCTGTCCGCGCGCCGCGCTGACCCCGGTGGTCAGGACCGTTCCCAGCAGGATCCCGACCGCCACGGTCAGGCTCAACACGCTGAGCGAAAACATCTTCTGTTGACGAAACTTTGCCATCCAGTTCATAGCTACTCCAACTGATCCACTTTCCCTAGTCTTCTTGATGTTCGACCAGGCTGCGTGGTTTCACTTCTACCAATACGATACCTGACAGGATCAGGCCCGCCCCGGCCAGTGCACGCAGCGTCCAACTCTCCCCCGCCCACCGCCATGCGATCAAACCCGCGAAGATTGGCTCAGTAGCGAAGATCAGCGCGGCTCGTGTGGCCGTGGTTCGCTGTTGCGCCCAAGTATAGAGCAGGAACGACAGCGTCGTCGCAATCAGCGCCGTCACTATGATCGACCAGGCCATTGCCGCCGACCATTCGATGTGAGGCTTTTCCATCGGCCAGACTGCCAGCCAGGCAAACACAGCCACCCCGCCTATCTGATACAACGCCAGACGTTCGAAACTGCATGCTTCGCGAGTAATGTGCGACCGCCAGGATATGGCCGGTGTAGGCGAAAGCGCACAACACGGTCAAAGCGTCGCCCAGGTTGAAAGTGAAGCTCTCCACCTGCCAGCCCGAGCCGCCTGCCGCGAGCAGCGCTGTTCCGCCGCCGGCCAGCACCGCCCCGATGAACTCAACCGGTCGCGGTCTACCCTGATGGACGAACGAACTCAGCAAAGGTACCAGAACGATGTAAATGCCGGTCAGGAAGGCGGACCGTGACGCCGTCGTCAGCCGCAAGCCGGCGGTCTGCAGCGCGTAGCCCAGTAAACAGGAAGAACCCGCACACCAGCGCCCCGCGCCATTCGTCGCGGAATCCGCGCCCTTGCCCGCCGAGCCGTTTGCGCAGGATCAAAGCCAGCGCCGCGGCGGCCAGGCTGAAGCGCAGTGCCAGGAAGAGGAAAGTCGAGACACCTGACAACGCGTCCTTGACCACCACGAACGTCGCGCCCCAGATGAAACTCACCGCCAGAAGCGCCCAATCGGCGGAAGAGATCATGCGGCGCTTCCGCCGGCTTCGGCCAACAGGAGCGCCATAAGCAGCAAAACCCTTCTAAGCCCGACGTCCCGGCCATCGGTGCTGAACCACTCGGCCGGCGTGTGCGCTCCGCCGCCTTGTCCTCCCGCGCCGATGGAAATGGCCGGCAACCCCATCCACAGTGGAACATTGGCGTCTGTGGAGGCACAGTCCAGATGGGACCGTATCCCCATATGCGAGTCCAATGCCTTGATGTAGCTGAGAATCGACGCCCCCTCGCGAAGCCGCCCACCGGGCCGCCAGCCGGTTTCCTTGAGTTTTCCGGTGACCCTGCCGGCCAGCGCCCGTTCGTTCTCTTCCAGCAGCGCCCGCTCCAGCGTAGAGGCCAGCAGGGTCGACAGCGAGTCCAGGTCCGGAGGGCACTCAGCCCTTAGATCCACCTTTACTTTGGCTTGCGCAGGGATGGAGTTGACGGTCGAGCCGCCTTCGATGACCCCGAAATTGAAGCTCGTCCGCCCTTCATGGGCTTGACCAGGGTCCGCGCACAGATCGCCATACCACGTGATCGCCCTGGCCAGCGCGTGGATAGCGTTGGCGGTGCCATTGTCAGACCAGGAATGTCCTCCGGGCCCAGTTACGGTGATCTCGTATCGGCGGCACGAGAGCGCCTCCGCCGTTATATGGTGAACGTCCGGACCGTCGAGAACAACCAACGAGCGAAGCCGGTCTGCCAGCGTCGACTGCCGGCACAAGTACTTCATTCCGCTCAGGTTCCCCTCGCCCTCCTCGCCGACGGTGGCTGCCAGCAGGACGCGCGCGCGTCCAAATTCGGGGAAGCCGCACTCCGTCATGGCGCGGGCAATGGCGAGCAATCCCACCAAGCCAGCGCCGTTGTCGGAGACTCCAGGACCGCGAAACCGGTCGTTCGAGTCGACCCGTATGTCCTCGGGAGACTTCGGTGCCAGGACTGTGTCCAGATGCGCCGTCAAAGCCGACAGCGGAGCGTCTTTGGGCGTTCCCGGCAGCGTTGCGATCACGTTGCCCGCGCGATCCATTCTTGTTTCCCAACCCCAGCGCTCCAACTCGTGCGCCATCCACTCGGCTCGCCGCTGCTCGAAAAACGTCGGTGCCGGCACCCGGCACAGCGTCAGGTGCATTTCGTCGATCCAGCGCCTTTCCTTGGAAAAGAACCGGCAAGAATCCCGCACCCCCGGCAGGGCGGCCAAGGCGTCGAGGGACTCGATGCCAAGGGGCAGGACTGCTGCTGGTTGGGGGCGCATGGGGAGCTCCAGAGTGGCGGTCCGGACCCGGACCGCTTACTCCCTATTCTACAGCCAGGTAAAATCCCGCCGTTTTCCGCCGATACGAATTCTGAGGGACGTCGCAGGCATTCCGATCCCCACCCCGGCGTTCAGGCCGGAGTTCCACTGAAGAACTGAAGCAAATGTTTGTCATTATCGGGATTGTTGTAGTCTTTGGCTCAATCATCGGGGGCTACCTCCTCGAGCACGGCAACTTGCTCGTACTGCTTCAACCGGCTGAGCTGGTGATCATCGGCGGAGCCGCTTTGGGGACTGTCTTCATTGCCAATCCGCTGCACATCCTCACTAAGCTGGCCAAGGGCCTGCTGGGCACATTCAAGGGTTCTCATTTCACGAAAGCCTTCTATCTTGAACAATTGAAAATGCTCAGCGAGATCTTTCTCTACGCCCGCAAGAACGGCATGGCCAAACTCGAGGCTGACCTCGACGAGCCCGAAAAGAGTCAGCTCTTCTCGAAATACCCTGGTTTCCTCAAGAACCATCACGCCTTGGCATTCTTCTGTGACACGGTCCGCATGGCGATCTCCGGCGGAGTCACGCCGCTGGACATGGACCAATTGATGGAGTTGGACCTGGATATCCAACACCAGGAGCATGGCGAGCCCGTTTCGGCCTTGACCACCGTGGCAGACGCGCTGCCCGGCCTCGGTATCGTGGCTGCGGTGCTTGGCGTTGTCATAACCATGGGGGCGCTGGGCGGGCCGCCGGAGGAGATCGGCCACAAAGTCGCCGCGGCGCTGGTCGGTACCTTCCTCGGCATCCTGCTCTGCTACGGCTTCTTCGCGCCCCTGGCCTCCGCCATGGCCAAGCAAAACCAGGCCGAGCACGAGTACATGCAGTTCCTCAGGCAGGGAATTGTCGCCTTCATCAAGGGGCAAGCTCCATCGCTGGCCATTGAGTTTGCGCGGCGAGCTATCCCCACCTATCTGCGCCCCGATTTCAAGGAGACTGAAGCCACAGTGAAGGGAGCGCCCAAGGCCTGACATGGGTTCCCCAGCGACGCCCCAGCCCATCATCATCGTCAGAAAAAAGAAGAGCCACGGCGGTCACCACGGCGGCGCCTGGAAGGTGGCCTACGCCGACTTTGTGACTGCGATGATGGCCCTTTTTATCGTCCTCTGGCTTCTTTCCAGCGATGAGAAGGTCAAGAAGGCGGTTGGCGGCTACTTTCAGGACCCCACGGGCCAAGGCAAGCAGACAGGCAGTACCATGGCCGGCGCGGGTGAGGGGATTCTCATCAACGAGGACGACATGGATCAGCTCAAACAGAAACTTGAGGCCGCCATGAAGGAACTCCCCCAGATCGAGCAGCTCAAAAAGAACGTCGAAATGACCATCACCAATGAGGGACTTCGCATCGAACTGCTGGAAAAGGAAGGCGGGCTGTTCTTCGAAAGCGGCAGTCCCAAGCCGAGCGCCAAGGGCTCCGAGTTGCTCCATCTGCTAGCCGAGCAGCTTTCGAAACTCCCGAATACCCTGCTGATCGAGGGGCATACCGACGCCAAACCTTATCCGTCGGAGAACGGCTATTCCAACTGGGAACTCTCCGCCGACCGCGCCAACGGCGCCCGCAGGCTGCTGACAGAGGCCGGCATTCCGGCTGAACGAATCGGCCAGGTGCGCGGTTTCGCCGACCGCCGGCTTCGCACCAAGAACGACCCCCTCAACGCAGAAAACCGCCGAATTTCGGTCCTGGTGCAGTACATGGACCGTCCGCCCGCGCCCGCCGCCCCTGCTGCGCACCCTCCTCAGCCAAAGCCGGCTCACTAGTCGCTTTCTGCCTCCGGCCCGCAGGATATTCTAGGAAGGAGGACGTCAAAGAGGTTTATGTCTCAGGAGCAACACCCCGCTCTCTCGGTGGAGCGCATCGCATTTCGGGAGCGCCTTGGATTGCGCCTCGTGCGGTCTGAAGAAGAAGGCCGGAACATAGTGAATCAGCTCAATGGGGTATACGGATTCACAGGCGCGCCATCAAGTGACGAACTGCCCCTGTTCTTCAAGCCCGTCTACCGTTGCTTCGAAGTCCACAAGCCCGCCAGCGGCGGCTTCGCCATCGTGGGCTATGTGACGGGGAAAGAGCAGGAGGCACTCGATGCGGGCGTCGAGCCGGTCACCATCCAGCTCTATCCGGATCCACACGGCGAGTCCGACAAGCTGGTCTCAGTGCCGCAATCGCGCATCGACCGGCGGCGTCCGCCTTCCCGCGACGACGGCAACCCCATGCTTGTCGAGGTGGGGCCAGTAGCCTAGACAGCAGCCTGGTCTTTGATTCCCAGCCGGGAAAGCTCGCTGTGGAGTCGCCTCGGGCTCACCCAGCCCAACATCTTGCCATTCTCCATCATCGCCGGAGCCAGTTGACAGTGGCCCATGCAGCGGCTGGCGCCAACGCGGACGTCTGCCCGGGAATGACGGCACTCGTGTTCCAGTTCGCCGAGCAACTCGCGGCTCCCGGCATGCGCGCACTCTTCGCCCGTGCAGACTACGAGGACATGGCGCTCCTTCCTGCCCTGCTTGACCTCACTGCCGCGTTTCCGTGTCGGCTTACATGGGACTTGACGACGGTGGTTGCCATGCTGCCTCCTGACGCATGCTCTTCGGTTCGTAAATGCAGAATGGCTCTTCCTGGTGATAGTCGCCCGTGATGCCGAAAGCTCTC
This sequence comes from Bryobacteraceae bacterium, assembly GCA_963714395.1. Taxonomy (GTDB): domain Bacteria; phylum Acidobacteriota; class Terriglobia; order Bryobacterales; family Bryobacteraceae; genus JACADU01. The sequence continues at coordinate 306,797 of CAVQOO010000009.1, read as the reverse complement.
GCCCGGCATCCCATGCAAACCTGCTTGAATTCACAACAGCCGCACTTGCCTTCCAGCGTGTCCAGATTCCTCATGTCGGCGAAAAGCAGGGAGTTCTCCCAGACGTCGCTGAAGCTCTGCCTGCGAAGATCGCCGGCTTCCAATGGCAGGTAACCGCACGGCTGGATGGAGCCCCGGTGGCTGATAAAGCAGACGCCGCTCGCCGCCAGGCAGCCGCGAGTCATCTGGTTGAGATCGGTGGAGGCGTGCCCGCCGGGATGTCCGCCCGGGTGGCCATGTGGGCGCGGTGTCAACTCCGGCACCGCTTCGCCCGCTCGACGAGCCTCCGCCCTTCGTTGCCGCGCGATCCGGTAGTACTGCGGAGCGCAGGTCGCCTTCAGCTCCATGCCGCTGTCCAGGCTGCGATCGTAATACCAGTTGAGAATCCGCTCGGCATCTTCGGCGGTCACAGATTGATCTTCAGCGATGGTGAGCCCGCATCCGACCGGGACCAACAGAAACAGGTGAAAGGCGTCTACTTTCAGACTCTTGGCCAGCTCCACCATCTCCGGAAGCTGATGAGAATTGTGCTTGGAAACGGTGGTATTGATCTGCGTGGAGATCCCGATATCCTGCAGGCAGCGAATGCCCCGCAGCGCGGCCTCGTACGCACCGTCGTGTCCGCGGAACGAATCGTGTGTTGCCTTGTCCGAGCCATCGAGGCTGATGGCGACACGCACAATGCCTGCATCCTTGATCCGCTCGGCCATTGCCTCATCCACGAGCGTTCCGTTGGTGGCCAACGCCACGCGCAGGCCGCGGCTGACCGCGTGCTTCGCGATGTCAAATACATCGCGCCGCCAAAGGGGTTCACCGCCGCTTAGTACGAGAATCAGGGGTGCGTATGCTGCGATTTCGTCCACAATGCGCAGGCACTCGCGTGTCGACAAGTCGTCCGGACTCATCAGGTCGGTGGCACTCGCGCGGCAGTGAATACAACGAAGATTGCAGCCGGTCGTCAGCTCCCAGAACACCAGGCGAGGCCGATATCCGCCTGGCTGAGACGATTGGCTGGTCATACTATTCGGTATGCAATCCGCGAACCACGCCCGAACTAGCGGGAAGTGATTGATTCCAGAGCATCTCGACGGACTATTCGGGTGGGGGAAATGGCCCATTGGCCCAGCCCGCCTCCTTGGCGGGTGGGGGATATGCCGAGGATTCAGGCCCCCCGGTCCTGAATTCGATGGGCCGGCCTAGAATCGGTAGTACAGGCCGAACTGAATCACCCGGCGGCCGGTGTTGTTCCCAACGGTGGTGGTGATCCGCCCGAACGTCGTCGAATTGATGTTCTGGTCGTTGATGAAAAAGCTAGGGGTGTTGGTGAGGTTGAAAAACTCACTTCGGAATTCCACCCGTTGTTTTTCCGTGATCTGAAAGTGCTTGATGATCGACAGATCGGTGTTCCAGAAGTTGGGGCCGTAAAACATGCGGCGCTGCAGCGCGCCGATTGAGCCGGCCTCCGGGTTTGCAAAGACCTGTCCGGCAAAAGTCGGACGGCCGTCGCCCGCGACGCCTCTCCCTGTGGCCGGGTCGAGTGCCGACTGCGCAACCATGTATGGGCCATTGCCGGTCATGTAGAATCCCACAACGCCATCCAGGCTCCCGATCGCTGTCGCGGTATTGCTGGCCGAGCGGCCTGTGCGATTGAGAGTGTTGCGCGCCGACAGCACGGAGAACGGTGAGCCGGATTGCCAGATCATCAGGCCTCCGACCGTCCACCCGCCGACGATCATGTTCATGGCCGCGTTCTGCACGTTAACCAGCTTGCCTTTGCCGATCGGCAATTCCCACACGCCGTTGAGCTTGAAGGAGTGGCGCAGGTCAAATGTGGTGGGCGCGTACTCTATGGCTGCGTTGTCATTGTCTAGGAACGCCTCGAACCGGCTCTGCGTGTCGCCGGGCGAGTCGCTCAGGCTCTTGGCCATCGTGTAGTTCGTCTGGAACTGCCAGCCGCTGCGGAACGTCCTGCGGTAGTCCAACTGGAGCGAGTGATAATTCGCGCCCGAGTAATTGGACATCACGTTGGTGCCGTAGGAATTCGTGTTCGTATAGAACTGAACCGGGCCATTGAGGCGGTTGGTCACGTAGGTATGTGCCAGTCCGGCAACCTCCCCGGTTTGAATGAGTCCGACGATTGTGCCGTTGGTGAGCAGCCCGCCGCTGGGCATGGAATCGAAGACCGGGGTCGGTTGGCTGCCGGGGACTGCCGGGTTGTAACGCGGATCAAAGCCTCGCCCTGCTCCCTGTGCCAGCAATCCGTTGTTCTGGGCGCGCTTGAAGTCGGCCAGGAAAGGTGTGCCTTTGATGAGGATCTGGTTGTAGTCGAATGCTCGCCACTGCTTGACCGCGTGATTCCCGACATAACGGCCCTCGACGACGCCTCCAGCTATTTCCCGCTGCACGCCGAAACTCCACTGCTGTACATAGGGCGTGCGGAGGTTCGGGTCGGGCATGGCGAACGCGACTCCTCCTGGGTCCAGCGCCGCGTTTTCGGCGTAAGTGCGAGGCACTTTATAATCGGGGGGTGCGATGGTGGGGATGCCTGAAGCCGCTGGCGTCACCAGGTTGGTGATTGAGCGGTTTTGATTCAGGCCGGCGTTTGAGGACCCCAGCACATTGTTGTTCATCGAAACCATGAAATCGTCGTTGGGGTAATTGATCGAGTATCCACCCCGTATGACGGTCTTGCCGCTATCGCTGAAGGGTTGCCAGCTAAAGCCGACATTCGGTCCGAAATTGTTCAGGTCCTTGCCATACCAGGAGCCGGTTGGAAAATCCACTGTGCCCACGGGATTCAGCAGTGTCTGTATGACGTTGTCGTTTTGTATGACGGGCAGCAGTGCGATGCCGTCCCGCTCCCATACTGGCGACCAGTACTCCCAGCGAAGTCCGGCCGTGAGCGTGAATCGGCGATTCACACGCCACGTGTCGTTGATGTAGAACGCCAGGTTCTGCATGCGCAGGTTGCGTGTGTTGCTCGCTCCCGGAACAAACCCGCTGGTTTGTGATGTCACGTTGAAGCTTTGCAGGCCGGTGCTCAGGAAGCCGCCCGTCAGCGCCAGCAGACTATTGGCGTTAGCCAGATCTTGCGAGCGCACTCCGGGCAACTGAGCCGAGACGAGGGTCTTGGTATTGGATTGGCTCATCCCCAACGTAAACGTCGGTACAACATCAAAATTCGAGAAGTTCTCGATGTGTGTTCGCTGATACTGCGTGCCGAAGGCGATCGTATGCTTGCCCTTGATCATTGTGGCGTTGTCGGCGAGGTTGTAGGTGTCCGTGTAGCGGCCTTGAGGACGAAATGTGTTCACCGGGTTCGAAACGTATGCCACGCTCGAAACGGTTGGCATCCCCAACACCGAACTTCCAAAGTCCTGGGAGGTCAGGAATAAACCCGGAGCGAAATTGAGACCGCCGCGGACTTCGTTCGTGAAGCTGCCGGTCGGCACATATCGCCAGGCTGCGGAGATGAGGTTTGTCGTGTTGTCGCCCCTCGGCAGGGGCGCCTGCGTGTAGCCTTCGGTACGCAACGTCGGGGCGGTCGTCCAGGTCCCGGTTCCACAGGTAAGTCCCAGTCACCGAGTGCTTCATGGAGAGCACATAGTCGACTTTCCCCGTGACGTTGTCTCTCGTTCGGTTATCCCGCTGGTTGAACGCATAGCCGGCGGTGTTCAGCCCGTCGCCGATATCAGTCCGGTTCGCCTGCTCGAAGCCTGGGATCTGTCCGATCAGCCCGCGCGTGACGCTATCGAATGCCGAGTTGGTCAGTTGAAGTACGTTGGACTTCTGAATAGCTCCATTGACGTCCCGGTAGGTGAAAATCCCGTTGCGCGCGTCGCTTGTCAGGATCGTCCGTGTCTGCGGCGCTTGTTGGCGCAGGCGCAGCGCTTCATAGTTGGAGTAGAAGAACAGCTTGTCCTTCAGGATGGGGCCTCCAACTGATCCTCCCAACTGATTCTGGTTTAGAAATGGCCTGTTGACGCCGTTCTTGTTGTTGAAGAATGTGTTGGCGCTGACGATGTTGTTGCGGTTGTACCAATACGCATTGCCGTGCAGCTCATTCGTACCTGAGGGGGTGTTGAATGTCACCTGGGCGGCGCCGCTGCCGAGAGCCGCATTCGTGTTGGACGTGGACACGGTGAACTCAGCCACCTGATCGAGCAGCAGCAGATTCGGCAGAAAATCCACCGCGTTCGACCGGATGAAATTGTCCTGGATGTTGACCCCGTCAATTGTGACGTTGGTGAACGACGGCCTTAATCCGTTGATTGTTGTCGGCGTGCGGTTGTTGCTGCCAATGCCCGCTTGCGTGTTGATCAGCCCCAACGGGCTCCTGTTCAACACCGGCAGCCGTCGGACCTGTGAATTCGTAATGGTTGAGGCGACCTCCGCGTTGGAGGTCTGCACACCAGAGAGCTCGGCAGTGACTTCGATCGTTTCAACTTGCTGTGAAACCTCGAGACTCAGAGGCTTCATCGACAGCTCAACGCCTGGATCCACCTTCAATCCGCGGATCAACTCCTTGCGGAACCCGGCCATCTCAACTGAGAGGTCATAGTTGACCGGCTGAAGCGATGCAAAGAAATACCCGCCGTCCTGGCCGGATTTCATGGTCAGAATCGGTGAACTCCCACCCGCCAGGATGAGGTTGACGGTCGCTCCTGGGACGGCAGCGCCGGAGGCATCAAGGACGGTTCCACTCAATCGGCCTGTGTTCTGTGCGAGGGCTACAGATGCGCTGGCCAAAACCCAGAATGCACACACCAGTCGCTGTTTCACTTGAGTCAATTCCTTCCACCAGTGGAGTCAACCTAGTGATTGCTAAGCGACTCTTATTGAGTCAATTGTAACATTGGCATTCCAGGAAACTTATGTAACAAGTGGTGTAAACGGATCGCCGATTCTGCCTCATTGCCCAGCGGTCAGGACGCGATAAGCCCGCCGGGCGACCACCAATTCCTCATTGGTGGCCAACGCCATTACTCTCACCCTCGAATCAGCGGATGAAATCACTCGGTCTCCTTGGCCGTTTTCGTTTAGGGCCGCTTCGAGCTCCACTCCCAGCAGCCCGAGTTTCTCGCAGCAGGCCGACCGCAGAGCCGAGCTGTTCTCCCCGATCCCGCCTGTGAACGCGATCGCATCGAGCCCCCCCATCGCGACCGCATACGCGCCAATCGTCTTTCTGACCTCATACGCGAATACGTCCAGCGCCAACCGCGCCCGCGCGCTGCCTGCCTCCGCCGCCTCCGCGATGTCTCGCACGTCGCCCCCCGCGATGCCGCTCAGGCCGGCTAAGCCGCTTTCACGCGCCAGTTGCCTGCGAACCTCAGCCGTGTCCCAGCCGTGCCGGTCCATCATGTACAGCACCGCGAACACGTCCAGATCGCCATGCCGTGTCGCGTTCTCCAGTCCCGACTGCGGCGAGAACCCCATCGTCGTATCCACACTCCGGCCCCCATCGATCGCGCAGATGGATGAACTGCCGCCCAAATGGCAGCTCACCAGCTTCAGCCGTTCTCGCGCCGTTCCAAGAAATTCCGCCGCGCGCCCTGAGATGAATTCGTGCGACGCTCCGTGGAATCCGTACTTCTCCACCCCGTCGCGTTCCCGCCACTCCGTCGGGACGCCGTAGACCCGCGCGTACTCCGGCATCGTGCGATGAAATTCGGGCTCGAACGCGGCCACCAGCGGAACGCCCGGCATCGCCGACCGGAATGCCTCCACCGCCTGCAGATAAATCGCGTTGTGCACCGGCGCCGCCGGCAGAAAACGCCGCATCGCCTCAACGACTGCCTCGTCTATGACGAATGTGCCGCGGAATTCGGCCCCGGCGTGCACCGCCTTGAACGCAACCGCGTCCACGCGCACATCTCCAGCGCGGATCTGCGCAATTGCCTCTCCGTAGTCCGCCACGCGCTCATAGCGCCCTCGAGCCAATGTCTCTTCCGCAGGCATGGCCAGTATCTGGTATTTAAGCGATGTCGATCCGAGATTGGGGATGAGCAGATTCATCCCTTCGATCTTACTTCCCCGCCATCGCCTGCAGGTTCTTCTGTGCCAGCGCTTGAAACGCGCTCTGCATCTGCGCGCAAAGCGCCGTGAACTTGCGCGCGTCGGCCATCTTCGACTTATCGCCCTTCGGCCCTTCGGCCATCTTGTAATTGCTCAGCCCGAGATAGAAATACGCCCCGGGCAGCATATCGTTATTTCCCGCCAGCAATGGCAGCGCCGCGCGCATCGCTTTGTCGCTCTCCGCCCATTTGCTCTGGGCTCCATAGGCGCTTCCCGCGATCCACAGTGCGCGCGCCATCGAGGTTTTCTTCTTCGCTTCCCATGTCGCTGCATCCATCCCCTGCGGGGCTGCCATCGAAGGCAGTGACTCGGTCAGCTTGGTGGCGTACTCCACCGATTTGGCCAGGTCCTTTCCGCCCGACAGATTCACATCGGCCAGGTAAAGCAGCATGTCGTCGTTGGCCATGTTCTTCCCAGCCATCGACTCGGCGAGTTTCTGAGCCCCTGCCAGGTCCTTCAGTTGGAGCAGCAGGATGAAATATCGCGCTCCGGCTTGCGGCATATATTGACTCGACGAATTCATCGCCTCAAGCGCCGCGAACAATTGCATAGCCTTGGCCGGATCAGTGCTCTGCAAACCTTGCGCGTACAACGAGTACTCAGCCCGCGTGATCACTTGAGTCGCGTAGTCCTGCTCGTACTTCCACGTCGCCGCGGCTTCCTCCTCAGCCGGTTTTGGCATGGCCAGCATTTTTCTGGCGGCATCCACCGTCCGGTTCGCCCAACTGATTACACCCGCGGCATCCTGCTTCTGCTCGCTCGCCTGTAGCGCGTTGTAGGCTGCCGGGGCATTCTCCGGCTCGAGTTTCAGAATCGTCTCTCCGATTTCTATCGTCTTGTCCAGTTGCTTCGCCTTCAGCAAAAGCGGCTGCACGTGGGTCCAGGCATAAGCTACTCCCTCGTGCTGCGGGTACTTTGAAAGGAACTCCTGGTAGAGGTCAATCTTCTTCGCCTCGTCCTCCTCCTGCCCGGCCTTCTGCAACAATTGGCCTTCAGGAGTTCCAGCGTTGATCTGATATGGCTTCCGCTGCGCAGCCGTCACCATGGCGGCGATCGACAGTGCGACGATCAGTAATCGGCGCATGGGATACTCCTCAGTTCGACAGTGATGGGGGACTTTCCCCTTTAGCTGTTATATAGTACAGAGTTTGCCCGAGTTCGTCGAGGTGTAAATCCGCATATGATTCCGACCACGTATATTGCTGCCCTCCTGTGTGCCGTCTTCACAATGTTCTGTTGGGGTTCCTGGGCCAATACCCTCAAGATGACCGGCAAGTGGAGGTTCGAGCTCTTCTACTTCGACTATGCGATCGGAGTCTTCCTCGGCGCCCTCTTGGCCGGTCTCACCATCGGCAGCGTGGAAATGCACTTGGCCGACACCTCCCGCATGATGTTCACCTTTGTCGACAACCTGAGCATCAGCCCCAAGCGGTCTATGATCTATGCATTCGCCGGGGGCGCGGTCTTCAATCTTGCCAATATGTTGCTCGTCGCCGCGATCGCTGTAGCCGGTATGTCAATTGCTTTCCCTGTCGGCATTGGGCTGGCCCTGATCGAGGGAGTCATCCTGAGTTACATTCTGAAACCAGCCGGGAATCCGATGCTGCTCTTCGGCGGCTCGTTCGTTGTACTGCTGGCAATCATCATGGCCGCGCTTGCCTATCGTGTTCACGGCGCTGCGAAACTCGCCCAGGAAGCGGCCACTGAACAGGCAGCAAAGAATCTCCGCACAACGCGCGGAGCCCGCCGCGGGCCGTCTCCGTGGAAGGGAGTCCTGCTGAGCCTGGCCGCGGGACTGCTTATGGGCGGCTTCTATCCGCTTGTTCAGATGAGCCAGTTGGGCGACCTCGGTCTTGGTCCTTACGCGGCAGCCTTCCTGTTTGCCATTGGCGTTCTCGTGACTACGCCGGCCTACAACCTCTTTTTCATGAATCTGCCCGTCGAGGGCGATCCAGTCCAATTCCTCGAGTACTTCCACGGCGGCTTCAAGCTCCATCTTTGGGGCTGGATCGGCGGAATGATCTGGTCCGCCGGGATGATCTCCAACCTCGCCGCCGCCAGCGCTCCGCGCACCGTCAATCTCGGCCCGGCGATCAGCTATGCGCTCGGCCAGGGCGCAACGCTCATTTCGACCCTGTGGGGCCTGCTGGTCTGGAAAGAGTTTGCCGGCGCCGAGCCCGCCGTTCGCGTCCGCATCGCCCTCATGCTCATCCTGTTTGTCGCCGGACTGGCGATGATCTCCGTCGCTCCGCTCGTTAAGTGAAGGCCGCCAGCAACTGTGAGAGCCCCCGCTCCACCGCATCGGCATCCGGCAGGCTGCCCTGCGCCAGTCTCGCATTTCCGCCGCCCCTGCCCCCCAGCGACTCCAGTATCGGTTTCATCCTCGACCCGGCGGCATCCTCGCCATCCGCCGCTGCGTACATGAGCGAGGGCGGCGCTGCGCACGCGGCCACGAACCTCGCACCCGGTCGAGAAGTAAAGCTCTGCGCCAATGCCCTCAACTCATCGTCCAATCCGCCTGGCCGCGCGATGTGGACTCGCAGTCCTCCCGGTCCGGCTTCCGTCGACATGTAGAGTTCCCGGCCTCGCATTGCGGCAAACTCCAACGCCAGTTTCTTCCGCGCCTTCTCCGCTTCCTTGGTCTGCTCCAGCAGCGCCGCTACCAGCGCAGGCGTTTCCTCAAGCGTGGCCGAGAAATGACGAGCTGCCGCGCTCAGCGCATTGTAATCGCCGCGCGCCCGCTCCACCGCCCTGCGCCCGCAAACGAATTCGATCCGCAGCGACCCTCGGATCTTCTCCAACTTGCGGATCAACAAACATCCGATCTCGCCGGTGGCTCGCACGTGCGTTCCGCCGCAGGCCGATCGGTCCAGCCCTTCGATGGAGACAACACGCAGCGTGCCTGTTCTCTCGCTCGACTTCCGCAGTCCTTCCACACTCTCGGCCTCTTCGAAACTGACCAGCACCGGGAGGTTGGCGGCGATCCGGCCATTGGCCTCTCCCTCTGCACGCTCAATCTGCGCCTGTGACGCCGCTGCCGTGCCCAGGTCGACGGTCGACGTCTCCGCGCCCAGGTGAAAACTCAGCGTCGCCCAGCCGAACAGGTCGTGGAAAACGGCCGACAGCAAATGCTGCCCCGTATGCTGCTGCATGTGGTCGAACCTGTGGGGCCAGTCGACCTCGCCTGTGACCAAGGCGCCTTCCTCGAGCGGCCCGTCTAACACGTGCACGATCCCCTTGGCCTCGTCGTCGATCACGTCGAGCACACGGACGCCGCCAAGACTCCCAATGTCATTCGGCTGCCCTCCCGACGTTGGATAAAACGCCGTGCAGTCGAGCACCACCTCCGTGCCGCCCGTGACAACGCGCGCGTCGAACTTTCTCAGATAGCTGTCGCTGTAATAGAGCCGTTCCGTCATTGAACCGCGAGGTTATCACGATCGGTGAACCTGCTGCCCGACAGCCTACCAGTAATGTGCCGCCACCACCTGCGGCCGCCCCGGGACGCCTTCCATCACCGGAACCTGCAATACGAACTGCACGTTCTTCCGCTCCCAGCCAGCCGGAGCGCCCCGCGTTGCCGCTGCCAGCATTTCATCGTCCGTCACGAACTCGCCCGCCGCCTGCGTCCCATACTGCGTAATCCCCGCCAGCGCCACAACCAGCCGCCCTGTCTTCGGGTGAAATACCCGCGAGACGATGACAAAGTCCTCCGGAGTGCGCCCGTCCGCCTTCAGGTTATTCCAGCTTCCACGTCTTGCCCGTCTGCCTGTCGCTTATTTCCGGCGCCCCGTTTCGATCCGAAAGAACGAACCTTGAATCGTCCGTCAATTGCAGCGTCAAGCGGTTGGCATACGCCCCGATCAGGACTGCCGGCGCCTGCCTGATGTCCTGGAAGGAGAAATGCTGGCCGAATCGCAGGCTGTACTCCTTCTTCTTCACAGCCAGCAGCGCCGACACGCTTGAAATCGCATGTGCCGACCCCAGGCCCAGATACTGATCCCGGATCGGGACCACCTCCTTCAGGGCGATCGTCGCCTCCGGAGGGCCCGACAGCACCTCGATCTGCCTCTGTGCGTGCGTTGCCGCATCGCCCCGAAACCGCTGGAACGTCTCTCGCGAAAACGTGTACACGATCGGGTGCGGCGCAAGGATCACCACCATCGAAGGGTCTTTCAGGGCCGGCCCCCAGAAACGCTCGACACTCGTGGCTGGCCACGCGAGAAAAACCCCCGCCGCCAAGCCCAACACTCCCACCCCCGTTGCCACCCAGGGCTGCCACCGCCGCCTGACTCCCGGCGCTTCAGCCCCAGCCGGCGGCTCGGCAACGATCGGCGAAGGGGGCGCTTCCGGAGTCAGAAACTCAACCCGATACGATCCAAGTGGAATCGACAGCTCCACGGCTGAAGTAACCCTGCCCTCGTGGTAATGCCTGGATAGCCGCTTGCGCACCTCCGCCGCGCTCACCCGGACAATCGAATCCTCGTTGCTGTCGTACTTCGGTTCCCTGCCGAACAGGTTTGCCCCGATAGCCCGCTCACGGAGCTGATCCTCATTGTGGTCCAGGCTGTTTTCCACCAGGTACCGCAATAGCCGCGCCGACTGCTTGCTGTGACAGAAAGCCTCACTCGCGCAGACCCGCTCCAGTTCTTCCATAACGGTTGCTCGCCACTGCGCGTCGCTGCGAAGCCCCGCCGTCCGGTTCATTCACACTCCCTTTAACGGTCGTCCTAACGGTATCGCAACAGAATGTGGTTTTCAACGCGAATCAATCGTTTAGCCCTGGTTTCACGAACCTGACGGGGGAGAGAAACGTGGACAACCCCACTGAATGAGCGTACAAACAGTCAGATTCGTTTTTGAGGAGAGTCTACATGCGCCTTGTCGCCGCCCTGTTGTTCATCCTGTCATCGTTTTCCTTCGGCCAGAGCACAAGCGGTGCCATTACCGGCCTGGTCACCGACCCCACAGGCGCCGTCGTCGTTAACGCCGCCGTCGAAGTCAGAGACCTGTCCAGCAATCGTGTTCTCAAGACCACCACCTCCGACACTGGTAGCTATACCGTCCCCGGACTCCCCATCGGAGCCTACGAAATCAAAGTGACGATCCAGGGCTTCAAGACCTCACAGATCGACAAAGTCGAGGTGCGGGTCGCCCAGACCACTTCCCAAAATGTCATCCTCCAGCTTGGCCAGGTCAGCGAAAGCGTCAACGTCACCGGTGACGCGCCTCTCATTACAACCACTTCGGCCTCCGTCACCACCACCGTGCAGAACAAGATCCTGATGGACCTCCCCTTCCAGGACCGCAGCGCGCTGTCGGCCATCCTCCTGACTCCGGGCTCCCAGGGCGACCCCCAATACAACGGCGGCGTCCAGAGTGAAATGCCCGGCATCTATACACAAGCCGTGACCCCCGGCGGTTCCATCACCGTCGGCGGCGGCCGCCCCGGGGGAGGTTCGATCCTGGTGGACGGTTCCGATGTCACTTCGGCTGGCAACCCCCGCGCAGTCATCACCTTCTCCGGCGACACAGTCCAGGAAGTCTCCATTCAGGCCAATGGCGTCCCCGCCCAGTTCGGCCGCACCACCGCCGGTATCGTCAACCAGGCGACCAAGTCCGGCACCAACCAATTCCACGGCACCGGCAACTGGAATCACACCCAGCCCTATCTCCAGACCCGCTTCCTCGGTTCCGCTTTCGACCCCACCGCCCGCTACAGCGCCTATACGGGCGCCATTGGCGGCCCCGTCATCATCCCCAAGCTCTACGATGGCCGCAACAAGACCTTCTTCTTCGCCTCCGGTGAGCCCCAGCGGCAGCGGCTCAAGATCGGCGCTTCCCGGGCGCGGCTGCCAACGAAAGACGAGCTCGCCGGCAAGTTCAATAACATCTACGACTTCCTCGATCCCACTCTGCGCTCCAAGGACATCGACGCCGCCATCGCCTCTCCCATCCGCATCAATGACCTCCGCTGGCACTACAATCGCAACGCCGCCGGTTTCCCCGTCGGTCCCGAACTCGCCATCCCTGACCGGCCCGTCATCGTCAACAACGACCTGAGCAGCCAACTCGCCTCAAACCCGCAGGCGCAGAGTCTCATCAAGACGCTCTACCCCTTCACTCCCGGCGAGAACACCGCCTACATCCAATGGCTGCGCCCTGACGGCCTCTACGACATCGACGGCAACAACGCTATCTTCATCCGCGGTGTCGAAAGCGTCGACAACCGCTATAGCTTCAAGATCGACCAGCTCATCGGTTCGCAGGACAGGCTGGCCTTCCGCTACTCCACCGCGCCCGTCACCGGCACACGCTACGATTGGGGCGGCCCCAGCGACCCCGGCGGTCCAATCGTTCAGGACAAGATCACCTCCTACAACACCGGCCTGATCTTCAACCACATCTTCTCCGCCACTCTTTCCAACGAAACCCGCGTCACCTACTCGCGAGGCGACGCCTTCCGCGGACCCAACAACGCCGCCATGTCCAAGGACTGGGGCGTCGAACTCGGACTGCTGCCCGCGGTAGCCGGCGCCGGCTTCCCGCAGATTCTCTCCCGTGGCACCAGCGGCGAAGGCCGCACTCTCGACGTCAACTTCGGCGTCGGCTCGGACTTCAATTGGATGCACGGCGGCCACGCCTTCAAGATGGGCGGCGAGTATCGCGCCATCCAGTTGAACCGCATCTCCTATGCCGGCCTCACCGGAGGCAACTACAACTTCGGCGGCCAGATCACCCCCAATACCGGCTCCATCAATGGCGTCGTCAACCAACTGGCCGGCCTCATCACCGGCTCTCTCGCCAGCTACACCTATCAGGGCAGGCAATCCAGCGCCTACTATCGCTGGAAGTACGCCGCCTTCTACTTCCAGGACGACTGGAAGATCAGCCGCAAGCTCACCCTGAACCTCGGCCTCCGCTGGGACATGGAAACGCCTCGCAAGGAGAAGTACGACAACCAGGGCTGGTTTGACCCGACCCTCAAAGGGGCCATCGATGGCACTCCGGTCACCGGCGCCTACGTGTTCGCCAATACGGGCGGCCTGCAGAAGGGCCTCTGGCCAACCAACTTTAACGGCTTCCAGCCACGCCTCGGCCTCGCCTATGCAGCCAAGTCCTGGATGGTGTGGCGCGCCTCCTACTCCATGCTGCGCGCCCCAATTACCGGCTACGGCAACAGCCTCTACCCCGACTCCAACGTCAATGCCAGCGTCATCAACTCCTCACTCGGCCTCGGAGGCGTCAGCCCCGGGCCGGTGAACATGGTCACCAACCCCATCGCGCCCTTGCCTCCGCCCAAGACGCTGCCGCGCGACCCCATCTTCTACATGAACGACACAAACTCGTTCGGCTTCTCTTACATCCCGCAGAACAACGCCATGCCGCGGGTGGACCGCTGGAACGCCGGCGTGCAGTTCCTCGTGCGCAACGACCTCTCCCTGGAAATCGGCTACGACGGATCGAAAGGCACCCACCTCTATGCACAGCCGTGGGGTCTTAACGCCGTTCCGCTCTCGGTCACCGCGCCGATGGTCGCTGCGGGACTCGATTTCGCCTCGCAAGGCCCGCAGTACAATCCTCTGCAACTCAAGTCCTCCAACGGTGCCGTCATGCCCGGCACGCGCATCAACAGCTTGCGACCCTATCCCAACTGGTTTAACAACCGCATCGGCAGCGACTACGACCGCTCCGGCAACTCTACCTATCACGGGCTCAATTTCGGCTTGCAGAAACGCTTCTCCGCCGGACTCACCTTCCTGGCCAGCTACAGCTACTCAAAGTCGCTCGACGACGGCGCGCCCGCCGGCAACGATATCTTCGGTGTCACTTTCCAGCAGACCCAGGCTCGCGAGAGTGCAGTCTCGAACTTCGACATGACCCACAAGTTCCGCTCGTCGTTCAGCTATGAGCTGCCCTTTGGCAAGGGCAAGGCCATGCTGTCCGGCGTCCCAACCTGGCTCAACCACATCGTCGGCGGCTACGTCCTGGCCGGCACCTTCACGCGCCAGACCGGCTGGCCCGGCGTCGTCTATCTCGGCAACAACGGCTGGTGGGAATCCAAGACCGGCGGTTCGGGTAACGACGGCTGGACGGTCCGCCCCGACCGCGTCCTCACCACCCAGGCCATCACCTCCACCTGGCGCGAAGACCCATTCCGCCGCACCTACTTCGACCCGCTCGCCTTCGTAGTCCCTGGCACTGAAGCCAACCCCTCCATCGGCAACACCCCACGTACCCTCGGCGACGCCCGCTCCCCCACAACCACCACGCTGGACGTCTCCGGCTCGAAGAACTTCAGCTTCCTGAAGGAAGGCCGGCTCAACCTGCAGATCCGCGCCGACGCCTTCAACATCCTGAACCACCCGCCGCTGTTCCTGAATCCCAACTCGCGCTCCAACGGCGTTTGGGAATACCTGGCCAACACCCGCACCTTCCGGCCCAAGCCGACCGCCACCACGATGGATGCCAATAACACGGGCCAGTACGGCAACTATGCCGGACGTATGTTCCGCTTGGGGGCTCGGATCACATTCTGAAGCTGCCGGGTGCTCTGGGGTGGCTCACACCCACTCCAGGGCGCCTTTCTTCAAGGCCCACACGTATCCCACAACCAGGATCGCCAGGAATACCGCCACTTCTCCAATCCCGAACCACCCCAGTGCCTTGTACTGCACCGCCCAGGGGAAGAGAAACACGGTCTCCACGTCGAAGATGACGAATAGTATGGCGATGATATAGAACCGCACCGTATACCGGCCGCGTGAGTTCGAAGCCGCCTGGATGCCGCACTCATACGCTTCGAGCTTGACTGTATTGGGAACTTGCGGCCGGATCAACCCGGCCAGCACCAGCAGCACCAGCGGAAACAGGGTCGCCGCTATCAGGAAAATGAAGATCGGCACGTAGCCTTCGAACATGAATTCACTATATCAATCACGCGTTGAGTGGGGCAGACCCCCTGGTCTGCGGGCGACCCCCTGGTCGCCCCGTTCGTGTTCCGGGCTCTCGCGCAACAGCCGGATTCGGGCGTGCACCTTCTACCCTGTTAAACTCGTGGTTTGAGCGCTACGGCCCTTCGACTGCCTGCCTTGCCGGGTTTCCAGTTCCTGCGTGTCATCTTCCAACGCCGCAGCTTGATCGCCCAACTCGTTCAACGCGACTTTGAAACCCGCTTCGTCGGTTCCGCCGCCGGCTGGCTCTGGACTCTCATACACCCCGTTGTACTCCTCTTTAGCTGGGTCTTCGTCTTTCAGTGGTGCCTCAAAGTCCGGATCCCCGAAGGCGCCGGCGACAACTACACGCTTTACCTCTTCTGCGGCTACCTGCCCTGGCTGCTGTTTCAGGAGACAGTCCAGCGAAGCGCCAATTGCCTGATCGACCACTCGAACCTCATCACCAAAACCGTCTTCCCCAGCGAAATCATTCCCGTCTCGATCTTTCTTTCCTCACTCATGAACCATGCCCTGGCTGTTGGCATCGCTGCCATCATGATCCGCTTCATGACGGGACACTTCTCGATCTTTATCCTGCTCCTTCCGCTCTATACGGTGATCCTCACGCTCTTCGCGTTGGGTATCTCCTGGATTGTGGCCAGTCTCCAGGTCTTTCTTCGCGACACCGCGCAACTCGTCATCGTCCTGCTGACGGGGTGGTTCTGGTTGACACCCATCTTCATCGACGAAAAGCAGTTCCCTGTCGAGTTTCGCTTTCTTGTCGATTGGAATCCTCTTGCCGCCATCGTTCGCGGTTACCGCCAATTACTGCTCACCGCGACCCTGCCTTCCGTGAGCGAACTGCTTTTCCCGGCCGCCATCGCCTTGTCCGCCTTCGTCCTCGGTGGCTTCTTCTTCCGCCATCTCAAACGAGGCTTTGCGGACGTACTCTGACTTGAATTCGATACCCTGTGTTTTCGGAGTTCCCCATGAACCAACAGACGCGACGCTCCTTCCTCGCCACTTCAGCCTCCCTCCCTGCTCTCGCCCAGCGCAAACAGGCTCCGCCTTCAAGACCCAACATCGTTCTTGTCCTCGCCGACGACCTGCCCGCCTGGTTGCTGGGCTGCTATGGCAACCAGGAAGTCAAAACTCCCAATATTGACCGCCTCGCCGACGCCGGAGCCCGCTTCCTTTACAGCTTCGTTTGCAGCCCGATCTGCTCGCCCTCCCGAGCCACGTTGTTCACAGGGCGCACCCCGCGCCAACACGGCATCGAGGACTTCCTCACCGACACGCCTGTCGCCGACCCTCCTCAAGGCCAGAAGGAGCCGCCAGCTACCTTCGCCAACGAGGTGATGCTGTCCGACCTTCTCTCGAAGGGGGGCTATCGTTGCGGCTACGTTGGCAAGTGGCACATGGGCAACGACGTCAAGCCGGGTCACAATCTCAGCTACACCTACACGATGAGCGGCGGAGCCCGCAGCTACAGCGACCCTGAAATGGCGCTCAACGGCGAAG
The DNA here is from genome assembly GCA_963714395.1 of Bryobacteraceae bacterium. Lineage (GTDB taxonomy): Bacteria > Acidobacteriota > Terriglobia > Bryobacterales > Bryobacteraceae > JACADU01. The sequence continues at coordinate 290,226 of CAVQOO010000009.1, read as the reverse complement.
TCGTCAAGGAGAAGGGCTACCTCACCGAGCTCATGACGCGCCGCGCACTCGAATTCCTCGACCAGCAGAACAAGAGCACTCCCTTCTTCCTCACCGTCGGCTACCTCAACCCGCACACGCCCTACACCGGACATCCGCAGAAGTATTACGACATGTATGCCGATTGCAACTTCGCCACCTTCGGAATTCAGCCCAAGGCGCCGAATGCGCTGAGGGAAGCCCAGTTCATGGACGACCCCGTTCCCAATCTCCGCCAGGCCGCGGCCGCCGTCACCGCGCTCGATGATCAGATTCCATCTGCTGCAGCGGAAGCTCATCGAGAAGGGACAGTTCGACAACACCATCTTTGTCTTCACCGGCGACAATGGCTATCTTCACGGTCGCCACGGCTTCTGGAGCAAGGGCCACGCCTCCAACCCCATCAACATGTACGAGGAGGTGATGCAGGTGCCCATGATCTGGTCCTGGCCCGGCCACATTCCCACTCAATCAGCCCGGCCCGAACTCATCAGCTTCTACGACTTCCTGCCGACCGTGTGCGAGGCTGCCGGCGTCGACGCCCCCAAGGATCGCAACCTCGTCGGCCGCAGCTATCTCCCTGTCGTCACCAACCAGCAGATCGCCAAGGGAGATCGTTGGCGCGACCTCGTCTTCGGCCAGTTCCGCTACGCCGAGATGGCCCGTGACAACCGCTACAAGCTCATCATCCGCCACGACGGCAAGGGCCCGAACGAGCTTTACGATCTGCGGGTGGATCCCCGCGAGCGCGTCAACCAATACGGCAACCAGGCTTTCGTCACGATTAAGCAGTCGATGCAGAAAGAACTCGAGGCCTGGCGCTCCCGCCAGCGGGTCTGATCATTCAGGCTTCTTCAGTGATCGCGAGGCCAGGAACTCGTATAGGAAGCCGTCCCGCCGCGCTTTGACCTCATCGAAGCTCTTGCGCGACCAGTCGTAGAAGCCCGCGCCGCTCTTCACTCCGAGCCGGCCCTCGCCCACCGTGTGCCTGAGCAGCGGCGGAGCCTTGGGCTCACGATACAGATCTTCGCCCACGTAATCCATGATGTCAGCCACCATGTCGAGCCCCACTGCGTCGGCGTGCTCGAAGATGCCAAGAACCGGCAGCCGCAAGCCGAATCCGGTCTTCACCGCGAGATCCACCTCTTCAGCGCTCGCGATGCCTTCCTCGACGATGTGAACCGCCTCACGCCACAGAGCCATCTGCAGGCGGTTTCCCAAGCTGTCCGCGCCTGTCCTTCTCCACGATCACCGCCGTCTTCCCGCACCGCTGCAGCAGCGCCCGCACTTCCTCCATCAGCGGCCTCGACGTTCGCTCGCCACGCACTAACTCCACCAGCGGCATCACGTGCGGTGGATTCCAGAAGTGCGCGGTCATTACCCTCTCGCTTCGTTCGCAGTTCGCCGCGATCGCCGTGATGCTCAAGCCCGAAGTATTGCTAGCCAGCACCGCTTGCGGCTTTGTGATCCGGTCCAGGTGAGCGAAGAGTTCCTGCTTCAACGGCAGCTTCTCTGGAATCGATTCGACGATGATGTCGGCCTCCGCGCAAGCCCCGTCGGCATCCTCCGAGGCGCGGATCAATCCCTCGGCTGCAGCAGCCGATTCGCCTGTGATGAGGCCGTGCCGCTCCAGTTGAGTCAGATGATCATGCGCCTTCACCAGCCCTGCCGCGCAACTCCCGGCCGTCCGTCCCGTGATTACCGCCTCCAATCCGCCCAGCGCAAAGGTGACCGCAATGCCCGGCCCCATCATGCCCGTGCCAATCGCGACCGCCTTAAGGAACTCCGGCATGACTCCACCTCCACTCATTCGTGTAAATACCCGCACCGGCCGGGCAACATTCGGATTATCCTGCATGTGGGACCTCAGCGGCCGGGGATCTGATCGGTCCAGGGGGGCCTGCGCGGGCAATGCAGATACTTGCACCCTATTACCTTCTTAATATCTCAGTCGGGTTGCTCATTGCGCTTTTAAGCTGGCGGTTTTCGCGTCTTCAGCGTGACGGGGCACACCTGCGGTTCTGGGCTCTTTACTGGGTCGCAACCGCATCCAGCCTGGGCCTCGGAATCCTGTTCACAGGGGCCGGGCCTGCTCCTGCCTCCACGGTCAGAACCTATGTTCTTCTTCCCGTCACGGTGCTGCTTTGCCTACGGCCCGCCTTGATGGGTATGGCCGCAGCCAGCCTCTACCCTCGCCTCTCACGCCGCGTCATCGGTTTTGTTGGCGCTGGATTGTTTGCAGCCGCCGTGGCCGGCCTGATGATCGGCTACGCCTATCCAGGTCCGGCAACCGCGGCACGTCCGGCATCGACGCCGTTGTTGTTGGCTTCAGCCGCGACAGCCGTATTCGCAATCTCCGTCTACCTCCGTACGCGCGCCACCGGTTTTCTCGGCCTCTTCAACGCCATTGTCATCATGGCGCTTGCGTTCCACTCGGCGGCCGTGGCTTTGACCACGGCCGGGATCCTGGTCTATTCCGGCTATGCTTCCCCGTCCGCCGCGGTGATCAGCAACATCCTCGCCTGCCTCATCGCATCCGGTCTTGGGCTCGCGGCTTTCCGCGAAGCCGAAGCCGCCCGTGATCAGGCCAACGCCTTCTGGATGTCAGCCCGGGACGGCATGATAGAGCTTTCCAACTCCGGATTGGTTTTGAGAGCCAATCCGGCCTTCTGCCGGACTATTGGCCTCCCGGCAGTGGAGGTCGAAGGTGTTCCGCTCGGCGCCTTGTTCAAGGAGCTTGAGCGCGGCGCACTGGATGCCGCCATTGCCGCCGCCGTCGATGGCTCTGATCCCGGCGCGACCCTACTGTTTCATGCAGAACTGGCCGGCGGCCGTGAGGTCTGGCTCGAGTTCTCATTTTCACCGCTGCCCTCGAAGCCGGACATACTCAGCGTCGTGCGCGATGCCACCGAACGCTCTGGCGTCAGAACAGCGCTACACAATGATGGTGGACCGTACACCCATTGGCATCCACTTCTACTACTCTCGGTCCTGGCGGGCGGGCTCGTCTTCACCGGCGCCAATCCCGCCGCCGATTCGATCCTCGGCATCTCTCATCAGGCCCTCATCGGCAAGTCGATCTGCGAGGCATTTCCCTCCCTTGCCGAAACCGGCATCCCTGCCGCCTACAGAGGAGTTCTCGCTTCCGGTCAACCCTACCGCCGCGACGAAATCGTCTACATTGACAACCAGATCTCCGGTGCGTTCGAGGTCGTCTGCTTTCGCCTCACCTCTGATTCGCTTGCCGTCATGTTCAACAACATCACCGAACGCAAGAAGACGGAAGAGGCCCTTCGCGCGAGCGAATCGCGCTATCGCCTGATCACCGACAATTCAACCGATATGATTTCCGTCCACTCATCTGACGGAACCTACCTGTTCGCCTCCCCTTCCTGCCGAAACCTGCTCGGCTTCGAGCCGCAGGACCTGATCGGCAAGAGCGCCTATGAGTTCTTCCATTCAGACGACCTGGCGGCCATCCGCGCGTCGCACAACTCCGCCAACCACCCAATCGTCCGCAGGAAGTGACATACCGGATTCGCCGGCAGGACGGATCCTGGGTGTGGGTCGAGACCTTGAGCCGCGTTGTGCCCTCTGCTGACGGCGTCCTGACATCGAATATCATCGCCGTGACGCGCGACGTCACCGAGCGGCGCAATCTCGAAGAGCAGTTCCACCGTTCTCAGCATCTCGAAAGCATCGGTCGCCTCGCCGGCGGCGTGGCGCACGACTTCAATAACCTGCTCACCGTCATCAACGGATACGCCGGCATGATCTCCGAGGGATACGTCAGCCCGGCCCAAAACTCGTGAGCTGGCCGACTCCATCTGCATGCCGGCACCCGTGCAGCCGACCTCACCTCCGCAGCTTCTCGCCTTCAGCCGCAGACAGCGGCTCGAGCCCGTCGTACTCGATCTGAACCAGGCCATCCTCGATGCGCAGCCGATACTCCAGCGCCTGACCCGCGAGGACATACGCTTCGATCTCGACTTGAACCCGGTTCCCGTCGCGATCCTTGCCGATCCCACTCAATTTCAGCAAGTGCTTTACAACCTCGCCGTCAACGCCCGTGACGCCATCGATGGCGCCGGTACGGTCCGCATCGCCACCCGCAACCAGGATGTGGACGCCAGTAGCCGTGCCGGACGCGAGGTCCCCCCCGGACAATATGTGGTCCTGTCCTTCGCCGATACCGGCTGCGGCATGTCCCCCTCAGTCCGCGAGAAAGTCTTTGAACCGTTCTTCACGACCAAGCCGCAGGGGAAAGGCACCGGGCTCGGGCTCTCCACTGTCTTCGGGATTGTTCACCAGAGCAACGGCTGTATTGTCGTCGACAGCGAGCCTGGGAAGGGAACCGAGTTCACCCTGTTCTTCCCGAGAACCTCATGAGCTGTTCGCGGCGCTGACCTTATTGCCGAACCACGCGGATGTTGCCGTTGGAGGTCGTCAGATCGATCAGCGGACCGCCCGAGCCCATTCGCCCGCTGAGCTTGGTCTTGCTGAACTGGCTGGTTGTAATCTCGTAGTCCGTTGTGACATTGCCGTTGGAAGTGGAGGCACGCAGCTCCGCGTTCACTGCCCCCGGCAGCCTCAGGTTGATGCTGGAATTCGATGTCGACGCCCGCAGAGCGTTTTCGTTCCACTTGGCGAACTGCAGGTTCAGCGAACCGTTCGACGATGTGACCCGCACTCCACGTCCCGCCTCAATCTCGGCGATTGTTGCGTCGACGCTCGAATTGGAGGTCTGCGCCTCGAAGGCCCCCCGCACTCCTTCGGCTTTGATGCGCCCGTTGGACGTCGTCAGATTTGCCGCCCCGGTGGTGTCCAGGAGTTCGATGCTCGCATTGGACGTTTTTGCAGTAACATCGCCTTTCAGCTTCCATACCTTGATGGAACCGTTGGACGTTCTGAGCCGCGCCTCGCCCTCGGTTCCTTCCACCCGCACACTGCCATTGGAGCTCACAATCTCCTCCAACTTCACCCGGCGCGGTACCCGCAATGCGAAACGGACGCCGCAATTGCAGTTGTTCTCCACCGGCCTGATCGCTTTGATGCGCAGCGACCCCGCGCCGTCGACCACGTCGATCCTGATGCCCTTCATGTTCTCCTCGAGGCGCGCATACTTCGTGCCTGAGAGTTCCACGCTGTCGCCTTCCCCTGCCAGTATTTCGATGCCCCCGTTGAAACCCTCCACCGACAGCACGCCCCCCGCGCTGAGCTTGTGCGTCGAACGGAAATCCTCTTTGTAGGTGTCCATCGACCCCCAATCGCCTGGGTCGAATTCACATCCGGCGGTCACAGCCAGCATCGGCACGATCAGCAGGGACAGCGTCCAAGTCTTCATATGAGTCTCCTCGTCTTGAACATGACGAGTCACCCGGCTGCTTTGTTCCCTGACTTTGTGTTTCCGGACTATCCCGCACCGCCAAACGCAACTCGAAGATCGACCCCCGCCCCGGTTCGCTGCTCAGGCTCAGCCGCCCACCCATCGCCTCGGCCAGCCTGGCCGAGATCGCCAGCCCCAGCCCGGTGCCTCCTTTGCGCCGCCGCAGGCTGCCGTCCACCTGCACGAAAGCCTCAAATACGGCGCTCTGCAGCTCCGGCGGGATTCCCGGTCCCGTGTCGCCGACCTCAAAACAAAGCTCTGCCTTTCCATCTGTCCGCGTGCTGACCGATACGCCCAGCCAGACCCCTCCCGTCTCGGTGAACTTCAGCGCATTCCCCACCAGATTGATCAGGATTTGCCTCAGTCGGCCGGAGTCGCCCCACGTTTCTTCTGGAACGCATTGCTCCACGCTTGCTGCGAAGGCCAATGCTCGCCTTTCCGCCACTGCTCGGAACATCTCCTCCACTTCCGCCACCAATGCTCGAACCAGGATCGGTTCGTCAAGAATCTCCAGCTTGCCCGCTTCGATCCTTGCCAGGTCCAGAATCTCGTTCAGCAGCCGCATCAGGGATGTCGCCGATGTTTGCGCCAATTCCAGATACTCCCGCTGCTCAGCGGTCAGCTCAGTGTCGAGCGCCAGCTCTGTCATCCCCAGAACGCCGTTCATCGGGGTCCGTAACTCGTGGCTCATGTTGGCCAGGAACTCGCTCTTTGCACGGCTGGCCCGGTCCGCCTCCCGTCGCGCCCTCTCCAGTTCATGGTTCTGCGCCCGCATCAGGATGTTGTCCTCCAGCCCACGGTGATAGCTGTGGTGCATTCGCTTCCCCTGCAGCAGCATGAACCCGGAACACAACAAGATCCCTGCACAGCAGGCGTACCCTTCACGGCTCCCGGACAATCCCAGAACGACCGCGACCGGCAGAGGCAAGGCAAACAGGTTGAACGCGAGCAATGGGAAGTGCGAGACCAGCGTAGCGATCGACCCGGCCGCAATCCCAATCATGAGCATCACCGCGAAATTGCCGTTCCATTCAGGGACCGGGTACCGCCGCGCCACAATCGTGAAGAAGATGCTCCAGACAGTCGTCGCCGCAACGGTGTTGAAATGCAGCCAGAGGATCGGACCGGCCCTTCTATAGTGCTGCTCGGTCGAGAACTTCGAGAGAAGGACGAACCGGCTCGCTGCCAGGATCACCACGCAAGCGCCCATGCCCCAATACGCGACGGGTAGCTGGCTGGGGTAGTCGCCTCCCAAACCCAACATGATCAAGAGGATCAGGTGTCCCCACGCCGATACTCTCGCCCTCTTGGCCAATTCGAATTCCGCGCGCGCCCTGATCTCGCGGTGCGCGAGCATCGTGCCGGAGATTGATGGGCGGGCGGCCATCTCTCGCCCTTATCGGCGCGGGAGGCCGTGGTGGTTAGCGATTCTCCACCAGGCGGCGGGTCAACTCCGTCAATTCCCTTTTCTGCGGTTCGTGTTCCTCGCGGTTGGCGGGTCCGGCAAATCCCGCGTGCACGCTCGCCACGCGGTGGTCGCGCGAAAGGAAGATTGTTGTCGGAAACGCCCCGAATCCGGCAAGTTGCGGGAAGGCCTTCTCCACCGCGCCATCCTCGATAAGCCCTGCGTACAAGACCGTCCAGTTGATACCGTGACGCCGCATGAAAATGCGGATCTGCTCGTGATCCCTCGCGGCCTCGCCGGTGTATTCAAAGAAGACGCTCACGACTTCAAGGCCCTTCCCCCGCCACTGCTCGTAGAGCGTCTTCAGAAAGGGCGCTTCGTCATGACAATTCGGGCACCATGAACCTGTCAGCGAGACGATCACCGCTTTCCCTGCGAACCTGGGGTCCGCCAGCGAGACCCGTTGTCCCTCCAAGTTGTTAAAAGCAAACTGAAATGGCTCTGAGTGGTTCTTGACGCCCGTATACCGGCCCGGGTCCGGCGGCGCTGTCAACCCCGCGGCCTCGGCCTGCGCCAGCGGCACTGCGGTGAACGCCAACTTGCCGTCCATCACCCCCTCAAGCTTGCCTGGCTGAGTCTGCCGGATCTCGATCGAGGTGGCCCGAATCAAGTCGAAGTGGCTCAGTCTGAGCAGGCCCCCGCTCCAGCGGCCTTCGAGGGTGCCGAAGTCGCCATCGATTCGCTGGATGGTTCCGCTCACTTCGTTCCCCGACTGCCTGAACAGCCCCTTCATGACCCGGGAACGGCTTTGCGAGTTCTCTTCCATGCGCCAGGCGCCGGCAATGTTGGGCACCGCTTCTGTCGGTGCCGCCGGGGTCCGCCACGGCTTGGCCGAGAAGCCGCGCTCTACCTTTCTGCCACGTCCCTGTCTCCGATATACGCCCTTCAGCCGGCCGCCTTCCAGATTCGCCTCCAGCGTGGCGTCGTAGAAGTCCCACTTCACATTGAGCCGGTTCTGCTCCAGGCTGGCCGTGCTCGACCACAGCCGCCGCTCGCCATCCAGGACTCCGGCCCGCAGCTTCGTTCCGCTGCCCTCGAACTCCATCCGGAACGGGACCGCCCGTCCGTCCACGTCCACCTCCGCCTCCCAAATACCGGTCAGGGCCTGACCGGCCATCTGCATGGCCGTGGCCAAAACCAGTCCAAAAGCTCGCTTACTCATTGAAGACATTGTATGGATTCTCGGGCCAGGCATGCCTGGGGTATTTCCGCATCAGTTCTTTCCGGATCTGCGGGTAGTGCCTCGTCCAGAAGCCCTCCAGATCCTGGGTCACCTGCACCGGCCGGCGTGAAGGCGCCAGCAATTCGACGGTCACTGCCACGCGGCCGCGCGCCACCCGAGGAGTAGCCTTCATCCCGAAGAAGTCCTGCAGCCGCGACGCCACTGACGGCGGCTGGCCGTCCCGGTATTCCACCGGCGCGCGGCGTCCGCCCGGCAGCTGTATCCGCTCTGGCGCAGCATCGTCGAGCGCGCGCCGTTGCTTGCCGTCCAGTGTTGCCAGCAGAGCCTGCTCGAGCCCGCCGTTGCGCGCGGCACGCTCCAGTTCAGCGAAGCTCTTCAAGCCAAGCGACAGGCGTTCGATCGCCGCCGAGAGAAGGTCGTCGTCGAACAGAGGAAGGTCTTCGTGGACTGCGGCGAAGTTCCAGCGGTTCTTGAGCGCCGACAGCTTGTCGGCATCGGCGAACCGGCCGACGCCCGTTTCCAGCGCCTTGCCCGCCAGCAGCTTCGCGGCCTCCTGGGGCGGCGCAGCGCCGCGGCTTTCGTCGATCACCAGATCCTCGTAGAGCAGCGCCGTCAGGGCTTCAACCCGCTCTCCCTGCCGGTTCCATTCCACGCCGACGCGCTCGGACAGCTCAACGCCTTCGATGTCGAACAGCCACTCCGGCTGAATCGCCGACGCAAGCCGCATCAGCGGCAGCCCCTGTTCCGGGCGCTCCTCGACTTCCAGGGCAACCATCAAATCCGCGCGAACCGTGCTGTTGCGAGCCTGTTCGACCGAGATGCCGCCAACCATCCTGAGCTCCTGCCCGCGGCGCCGGCGGACGACGCGGTCGGGGAAGGCCTCCAGCACGGCTCGCAACAGGCCTTCATCGTTTTGAGCCGTCTCCCGGCCGGGCCGGGCCATGCGGCGAATCTGCTGCTCCAGCCGTTTGAGACGAGGGTCGATCCGGCTTTCCATCAACACCAGCAGGTCGGACCGGCTGTCATGTGGAGATATGTCCGGCAGCCGCTCACCGGCGCTCAACGCGGCTGCTGCCATGCAAGCCGAATGGCCCGCTCCACGTTCGTCGGCCCGGGCTATGAGGGTTGCCAGACGCGGGTGCAGCGGCAATCCGGCGATGCGCCGGCCCGTCTTTGTCAGCCGGCCATCGTTGCCGGTCGCGCCCAGCCTGCGCAACAGCCGTTCGGCAGCTTCCACGGCTGCAGGCGACGGCTCATCAAGCCACATCAGCTCGCCTGCCCGCGCGAAGCCGGCGGCTTTCAGGTCCAGCGCGAGTTGCGAAAGCTCTCTGCGGCCGATCTCCGGCTCGTCATGTTCAGGCCTGCTGAGGAAGTCGGCTTCCGGAAAGAGCCGGATCGCTACTCCCGGCGCGGTCCGTGCCGCCCGGCCGGTGCGCTGCGTCGCGCTGGCCCGGCTGACGCGACGCACCTCCAACCTGGGCAGGCCAGTCCAGGGCGAGTCGCTCGCCACACGCGCCAGCCCGGAGTCCACCACCGCCGTGACGCCTTCGATGGTGATCGAACTCTCAGCCACATTGGTCGAGAGGATCACTTTGCGCCGGTCCGCCGGAGCCACTGCGCGGTCCTGTTCCTCGGGAGCGAGGTCGCCGTGCAGCGGCAGAACCAGTGTGCGGTGCCTTTCGGCAACCCGCTCCAGTTGCCGCTGGCATCTGCGGATCTCAGCGGCGCCGGGCAGGAACACCAACACGTCGCCACCCTTTCGCTCCAGCAGGGTCTCCACCGCTTCCGCCACTCGCTGCTCCAATGTCGCCGATGACGCAGGCGTGTAGCGCATCTCCAATGGGTAGAGGCGGCCCTCGGTTCGCACGATGGGGCAGCCGCCCAGGAATGCCGCGACTCTATCGCCCTCAATGGTTGCCGACATCACCACCAGACGCAGGTCTGGCCGCTCGGTCTTCTGCAAGTGCAGCAGTAAGGCCAGCGCGAGGTCGCCTTCCAGGTGGCGCTCATGGAACTCGTCGAGTACGACACAGCCCACCCCCGGCAAGCCGTGTTCGCCCAGCAGGCGCCGCGTCAGCACTCCTTCGGTGAGGAACCGCAGTCTGGTGCGCGGCCCGGCGACCTGATCGAACCGGACCTGGTAGCCGACGGTTTCTCCGAGATCCTCTCCCATCTCCGACGCGACACGACGCGCTGCCAGCCTCGCGGCCAGACGCCGCGGTTCGAGCACAACCACCTCGCCCATGCCCGCCGCCAGCAGCGCCGGCGGGACGCGAGTCGTCTTGCCCGCGCCGGGCGGAGCTTCGAGCACCAGGTTCGGGCTTAGTCTGAGCGCATTGACGATCTCCGCCAGATGCACGTCGACGGGGAGAGAAGTCAACAGAGGGAAACCACCGGGTCCTTGTTCGAGCATAAACTTGTATCAATGGCTACTGCTCTCTCCGTCCTCGCGCCGCCAAAGCGCCTCCTGTTTGGTCCCGGACCCACGCCGGTCCATCCGCGGGTGTACCAGGCGATGGCTCAGCCCATCGTCGGGCACCTTGACCCCTACTTCTTCCAGGTCAACGAGGAGATCCGCCACGGGCTGCAGACCTGCTTCGGCACGAGCAACGAGTTCACCATGGTCATCTCCGGCACCGGCAGCGCCGGCATGGAGACCGCCGTGGCCAACTTCGTCGAGCCGGGCGCGAAGCTCGGCGTCTTTGCCAACGGCTACTTCTCCGACCGGCTGACCGAGATGGCCAAGCGCCACGGCGCCGAGATCCTGCGCTTTGAAAAGCCCTGGGGCGAAACATACTCAGACATCGAAGCCGCCACATGGATTGCCGCCAACAAGCCCTCGGTGGTCGCCTTCGTGCAGGCCGAAACCTCGACGGGCGCGTATCAGCCGGGCCATGCTATCGCCAAGGCGGCCCATGCGGTGGGCGCGTTGGTGATCGGCGATTGCGTGACCAGCCTGGGCGGAATGCCCTGCGATGTGGACGCGGCGGGCATTGACGTGGCCTACTCGGGGACGCAGAAGGCATTGGGGTGTCCTCCGGGTCTCGCGCCGATCACGGTAAGCCCCGCCGGTGTTGAGTGGCTGCGCAACCGCAAGACCACGCCGGTTACCTGGTATCTCGACCTCAAGCTGCTGCTGGACTACTACGAGAGCGCGCACCGCTACCACCACACCGCCCCGATCTCGATGTTCTACGCGCTGCACGAGTCGCTGCGGATCATCGAGGAGGAAGGCCTTCAGAATCGCTGGGCGCGGCACAAGAAGAACCACGAGTTGTTCGTCGAGGGACTGAAGTCGATCGGCGTTTCGATGCATGTCGCCGAGCCTCACCGGCTTTGGACGCTGAACACGCCGCTGGTTCCCGAGGGCGTCAACGATGCGGCGGTGAAGAAGTTCCTGATGGACGAGGAAGGCATCGAGATTGCGGGCGGCTTTGGCCCGCTGGCCGGCAAGATCTTCCGCATCGGCACAATGGGCTACGGCTCGTCGCCGGAGAACGTCGACCTGCTGGTCCGCACGCTCAAAGCGGCGATGAAGCGGTAGCTGCCTATTGAGTCATGCGGCCTTCCGGCACAGCACGTGGAGGAAGTACGCGACGATGCGCGTGTCGGCAACGCGCGGAACGCGTTGGGCCGTCTCTTCGTCCGCGTAAGGTTCGCCGATCCGCTCGATCGTGAAGCCGACATCCACGACCGCGTTCAACCATTCCGACAATGTACGGTGGAACTGCGGGATCTCGAACGGAAGGTACGCACCCCGTGTCTCCGGCGGTGCGGCGGAGAACGTCCACCGGTCGATCTGGCCATCGATGCGATCGAAATAGCGGCCAAGTTCAACTGCATACGGCTCGCCGCGTTCGTTCTTCAACTGCCTCCGGTGTGGCGGGAAAAAGCACGGATGCGTGATGGAGAACTGTAGGAATCCGCCGGAACGCAGGACCCGCCACGCTTCGCGCAAACCCGTCTCGGGCTCCGGCATGTCCATCAGGCTCATGAGCGCCGTCGCAAAGTCGAAGCGCCCGGGCGCAAACGGCAATTCCTGTGCATTCCCGATCAAGTACTGAATGCCAAGAGGATTCTCAATCTCCGCTTCACGCGCGTATTTGATGAAAGCCGGGACGAGGTCGACGCCGGTCATCCGGGCGGCGCGCGCGGCGAGCAGCCGCGTGTTGTGTCCTTCGCCACAGCCGATGTCGAGACCCGAGCGGCCCCCGATCTCCGGCAGCATCCCCAGGAAAGCGGGCGTGTTCAGCGCGTCGCGATAGACGTCCCAGCCTTGCCGGGTCAGCGTGGTCCAGGCGCCTGCGTTCGATTCCCAGTAGCGTCCAACCTCTCGCGTATCCATGCACACATTGTCGCCAGATCGCGCCGGGTAAGTGTCCTTCGAGTAGTATGGGCCCGCCAAGCTAATGGCCGGCGTCGGACATGATGGGGTGGTCGAGCATCATTTTGCCGGTCTGGCCGGGCTCAAGCTGCACGAGCAGCTTCTCCTTGCGGTAGATCAGCGTCGAAGTGTTGAAGCTGGCCATTTCGAAGCCGTGGCCGTGGGTGATGGCGTCGGTGGGGCAGGCCTCGACGCAGTAGCCGCAGAAGATGCAGCGGCTGTAGTCGATGTTGTAGACCTTGGCGTAGCGCTCGCCGCCGCTGATGCGCTCCTGCGCGGTATTGTCGGCGGCCTCGATGTAGATGCACTTGGCGGGGCAGGCGGCGGAGCAGAGGAAGCAGGCGACGCACTTCTCCAGGCCGTCGTCGTCGCGTTGGAGCACGTGCAGGCCGCGATAGCGTTCCTGGAACTTGGGGGGCGCGTCGGGGTAGTCGTCGGTGATGACGGGGTTCAACATCTCCTTGAAGGTGACGCTCATCCCTTTGGCGATCGCCGCAGCGCCCGACAGAATCTCCTGGATATTCGGCATAATTCCCCTTGTGTTAATCCCAGACTACTTCAGATGATGAGCCCCGCACGGGGGCTTCAGTTCCTCGACCCTCAACCAGACTTCGCTTCCGGCACATTCTCGCCGTCCGCGAAGATCGGGCGTCCGGCCAATGCCGCGAGCTCAAGCAGTTCGCGCTTGAAGAAGCCGACCGAAGACCAGCTCACGCGACCGCCGGGCTCGATGAGGTACATCGAGGGCACGTGCGTGACGCCGAAGGCATTCGACATCGGGTAATTGTCGTCGACGCGGTCGAACAGCGCCGGCAGCGGGGCGTCGAACTCGCGGGCAAATCGCTCGGCGAGCGCAGGCGGGTCCTGGCTGACAGCGAAGACCTGGATTGGTCCGCCCTCCAGCCTGGTGAGAAACGGCAGAGTGAACTGGCAGGTGGGGCAGCTTGCTTTATAGACGGCGAAAAGCGCCGGTCCGGCGCTCAGAATCTCATCCCGAGACCGCGCCTCGCCATCCGCTGTATACAGGGTGAAATCGGGGGCGGTGGGGCCCATGGATTCCATTTTAGCCGAGCTCATGAGCGAGTTGCTGCGCGGCGATGAGCAAGGGGTCCATGACGGTGGAGTAGGGCGGGGCGTAGGCGAGGTCGAGGGAGAGGAAGTCGTCCAGGGTCATGCGGGCGGTGAGTGCGGTGGCGACGACGTTGATGGCGCCGCGGACGCCTTCGTCGCCGGCAACTGCGGCGCCGAGGAGACGGCGAGTGCCGCGGTCAGCGACGAGTTCGACCTGGAGCTTGCGGCCGCGGAAGTAGCGTGGGCGGTCGGGGGCTTCGATCAATGCAGTGGCGGGGCGGAGTCCGTCGAGCCGGGCTTGGGCTGCGCTGAGTCCGGTGATGCCGACACCGAGGCCTGCAATGCGGACGATGGCCGTGCCGGCGACACCTGGAAAGCGCTCACGGGCGCCGGCGGCGTTGGCTCCGGCGACGCGGCCCATCTTGTTGGCGGTGGTGCCGAGGGGGATCCAGACGGGCCGGCCGCTGACGATATGGGTGGTTTCGGCGCAGTCGCCGGCGGCCCAGACTCCGTTGAGGGAGGTCTCGCAGCGGTCGGTGACGCGGAGGGCGCCGGTGCGTCCGGTTTCGGCGCCGGCGTCGGCGAGGATGGCGGCGTTGGGCTGCGCGCCCACGGCCCACAGGATGACGTCCTCAGTGAGTTGATCGGGCGAGCCGACGGCGTGGCGCAGGTGGAGAGCGACGCGGGAACGTTCGAGCCGCTCCGTGATGCGTTTAGTGAGCCAGTCGTCGTCGCGGTTGAGGTAGTGTCCGTCGGCCTGATAGAGCGTCACGGCGAGGCCGAGGGCGCGCAGGGAGGTAACGAGTTCGAGTCCGATGTAGCCGCCGCCGACGACGGCGGCAGTCTTGGGCTGGCGCTGTTTGAGGAATGTGTCGAGCCGCTCGGCGTCGGTGTCGGTGTGGAAGACGAACGTGCGGTCATTGGCGCGGGCGGGGCGCACCGGGCGGGCGCCGGCGGCCCAGACGAGCTTGTCGTAATGGATGCGGTCGCCCGAGGAGAGCAGGACTTCGCGCTGTGGGTGGCGCACCGCAGTGACATCGGCGTTGGTGCGAACCTCGATCCGCCGTTCCTTGCGAAAGTACTCGGGGGTGTGTACGGTGAGATCGTCGAGCGAGGCGACCTGGCCCTCGATCCAATACGGCAGGCCGCAAGCGCCGTAGGAGATGCGGCTGCCCTTTTCGAGGACGAGGATCTCCAGCGAAGCGTCGAGACGGCGGGCTCGCGCCGCAGCCGAGAGTCCGGCCGCGACACCGCCCACGACGACAAGCCTCATTCGCCGCCCGCGGCGTCCTCGCCCTGCCGCTGAACGAAGTCGAGAATGTCGAACTTCTTCACCTTGCGGTCAGGGAACGTGGCGTTGACCGCGTCGATTTCGTTGTCGTAGATGTTGAACACCGTGCTGAGCTTGGTGAGCAACATGAGGTCGATGCTGCGCTGCGTCAGGTTGTACATCGTCAGCGAGCCGCCGGCCTTTTCGGACTGGGTGTGAGCGACAACGAAGTAACCCATGCCGCTGGAGTCGATATAATCCGTGCCGGAGAGATCCATCGCGATGCGCGAGCGGCCCGCCTTCATGAGCTCATCGAACTTGGTTCGAAACAGCTCGATGGCCTCTCCGATAACAAAACGGCCGTTGAGGTTCAGGATGACAACGCCGTCGATTTCCCGTTCAGTGATTTCAAACGACATGAGAACAACCATTCTACGCCCGGAGCGGAGTCTCGACCGGAGGAGTTTTCTGGCGTTGGCCGGGGCGGCACCCGCGGCGGGGGCCTGGCAGGGCTCGCCGAAGCGGCTGAGCCGGGCTAACTCGTTCTTCGGACTGCACTTCGATCTGCACCCGAACGCGCAGGACAAGAAGCTGGGCCGGGATTTGACGGTGGAGCGGGTGCTGAATCTGCTGGACCGTGTGAAGCCCGACTACGTTCAGTACGACGCCAAGGGCCATGTTGGATGGTTGGGCTGGCCGTCCGAAGTGGGACCGTCGGCGCCGGGGATCGTGAACGACTCGCTGAAGATGTGGCGCGAGGCGACGGCGCGGCGCGGAGTGGCGCTCTACATCCATTTCTCGGGCGTGTGGGACGGGCAGCAGGTGGAGCGGCATCCGGAGTGGGCGCGGCGTGACAAGGACGGCAAGACGGACGGGCGGAACACGTCCGTGTTCGGGCCGTATGTGGACCGGGTGATGATTCCGCAGTTGAAGGAAGCGGCGTCGAAGTACGATCTCGATGGAGTGTGGGTGGACGGCGAGTGCTGGTCGACAGCGCCGGACTACTCGGAGATGGCGCTGGCTGCGTGGAAGGCGGCGGGGCACGGGGTGGCGCCGAAGTCCGCTGCCGACGCGGACTGGCAGGAGTGGCTCGAGTTCAACCGTGAGCAGTTCCGGCGGTACGTGCGGCACTATGCCGAGGAGCTGAAGAAGAGCCATCCGCAGTTTCAGGTGGCGAGCAACTGGCTGTATTCCACGTTCGTGCCGGAGGAGCCGACGCTGCCGGTGGCTTTCCTGTCGGGCGACTACCTGGGCAATGCGAGCATCTCGACGGCGCGGCTGGAAGCGCGGTATTTGGGGCAGAGCGGCCGGCCGTGGGACCTGATGGCGTGGGCGTTCCAGCAGGCGGGGACCAACACGGTGGGCCACGTCTACAAGACTGCGTTGCAGTTGAAGCAGGAGGCGTCGATCGTGGTGGCGCAAGGCGGCGGTTTCCAGATGTACTCGGTGCCGAGCCGGGCAGGGTATCTGGAGGAGAGCCTGATCGAGACGCTGGCCGACGTGGCTTCGTTTTGCAGGCAGCGGCAGGCGGCGTCGCATCTGTCGGAGCCGGTGCCGCAAGTGGGCGTGGTGTTCTCGAAGGAGAGTCTGTACCGAACGCAGAACAAGCTGTTCGGAGGCTGGGGAAAGGCGAACGATCCGGCGCGGGGGTGGATCGACGCGCTGCTGGCGTGCCAGTGGTCGGTGGACGTGCTGCCGGATTGGAAGCTGGAGAAGATGGCTTCGTTTTATCCGCTGATCGTGCTGCCGGATTGGGCCGAGCCGGGGGAGAGAACTGTGGCGGCACTGGCGGCGTATTTGAAGGGCGGCGGGAAGCTGGTGGTGTCGGGAGCGGCTAATGCGGCGCGATTTGCGGCTGCGGGCGGCTATGAGGTTTCGGGCGCGGCGGCGGAGCGGCGCGTGTTCCTGCGCGGCAAGCAGATTGTGAACTGCAAAGGCCTGTGGCAGCCGGTGCGGGCCGGTTCGGCGCAGGTTCTCGCTGAAGGGTTCGAGGACCACGACACGACGCGCGAAGGTTTCCCGATTGCGCTGCGGGCGGGAAATCTGATCGTGGCGCCGGGACCGGTGGGGGCGGTTTATGCGGCGACGCACGCGGCCGGTTTGCGCGATTTTGTGAAGGGGCTGGCCGGGCTGCTGTTCAAGCCGATGGTGGAGGTAGATGCGCCGCCGACGGTGGAGGTGGTGATCCGGAAGAAGGGCGGGCAGACGCGGATTCACCTGCTGAACGTGACGGCGATGCAGGTGGCGGGGGAGTACACGACGGTGGACTACATTCCGCCGGCGGGGCCGGTACGGCTGAAGCTGGCGGGCGGGGGCAAGCTGGTCAATGCATTGACCGGGAAACCGCTTGTGCAAGGCGCCGGGGGATGGGCCGAAGCGCCCGCTGTTCCGCTGCATGAGATTATCGCCGTGGTATCCTGAATCTGTCCCGCAAAACGGGCCTGTAGCTCAGTTGGTTAGAGCGCTACCTTGACACGGTAGAGGTCACAGATTCGAGTTCTGTCAGGCCCACCACCCCGCCCAAGTTGCCCCGTCCCCCCGATTCCACGTTAGCCTGCGGTGTCAAGTGTTTCGGGTGTTCTCGCGGATGGTTGGCCAACGAGATCAACGGGTTGTGGGGAGGGTGAAGCCT
Organism: Bryobacteraceae bacterium; assembly: GCA_963714395.1. Lineage (GTDB taxonomy): Bacteria > Acidobacteriota > Terriglobia > Bryobacterales > Bryobacteraceae > JACADU01. The sequence continues at coordinate 272,817 of CAVQOO010000009.1, read as the reverse complement.
GTGACCGACTGGTCCACGGCCGGTTGGTTTGGCCTGCGGCGGTTAGTAGGCTTCGCCGCGATTGTCGATATGGCAAGCGATGATGGTGGTTGCCTCGAGAAGGAAGAATACCCGCCACTTGCCCACACGAAGGCGGTAGGTTCCGGCGAACTCGCCCCGAAGCGGGCGGACGTCCCCGTCACCGGTCGCGGCGAGCCGTTCGAGGGCAGCGACGATGCGCGACTGGGTGTCCGCGTCGAGCTTCTTGAGATCCTTGAGAATACGGCCTTCGTACCGCAGGCCTCGCTTCATGCGAGGCCGAGTTCCCGCTTCAAATCTTCATGAGCGATTGTGGCACCCCGCTCAGCGAGTGCGGCGCGGAGATCCGTGGCGGTCACTTCGTCGACGTCGATAGCCGGTGCGGAGTTGATCCTTCGAAGGAACTCGTCGTCAGTCACTTCGGGGGTCATCTGCTCCGCGACGGACAGGAGCGCATGGATCTTCACCGGCGGCAATGCCCGCGCGATTTCAATCAACCGTTCCAAGTCGCTCATCCTGGTCTCATGTTAGCGGCCGACGGTCAGGATCGGCAAGCCGGTTCGTTATTGCTTGCCGAACGCCCGTGTGTCGGCTGTCATGACTGGCTCGCATTTCATCCATTGAGGATTGGCGGGGCGTCGCGGCCGCAGCAGCGTTTGTACTTTTGGCCGGAGCCGCAGGGGCAGGGGGCGGAGCGGGAGATGATGGCGTCGGTCGCGCCTTCGAGGCGGGTGGTTTCGTAGTCGGCCTTGGCGGCTTTGATGTCGTCGACAACGCGCTGCGCTTCGGGCGGTTCAATGCGAAGGGGAAGGTTCCAGGTGGGGTCGGGGTAGGTGGGGCGCTCGAGAACCGCGAGGGCCGCGCGGAGGCGGACCGCCGGCGGGGTGTCGGGGCTCGAGATCAGGCTGCGGAGGGTCTGGAGGGCGTCGCCGGCGAGGTCGAGGAGATCGTCGCCGAGTTCGAGGCGGTAGCTTTCGCGGGCGGTCTTGACCGCGGCGGCGAAGGCGGGCTGGTCTTTCAGCCAATTGTGGATGGTGGAGCGGTGGAGTTGGGCCCCGCGCGCGGCGGCGGAGACGGAGCGTCCGGCGGCAAGGGCCTGGACGACTTGGGCCTGGACGGGAGTGAGATCCGTCGATGTGCGATCTGCAACCGGTGTCGAAAGTGTCGAATTGTGTCGAATGACGGAGGTCATCACGGGAGATCCTCTCGCATTCACGCTAGCAGGCGGTGTCAAGTTCTCAAGGGCCTGAAACTGGGTGCAGTTATTTGGAATCAGTGGACTACGGGCAAGGCGAACGCTGTGACCGGATTCACTCGAGGTGCGAAAGCGTGCGCGGTAGACTGGTGCCAATGACTCGCTTTGTTGCATTGCTATGTTCCATGGTGCTGTGCGGCTCGGTGGCGGAGCCGTGCACGCTGATCGCGATCGGGAAGAAAGCGACGCGGGACGGGTCCGTGATCGTGTCGCAGACCGACAGCGGGCCGAACTCGCGGATTCATGTCGTCAAGGGGCGGAAGTACGAGGCTGGCGCGATGGCGCCGGTGTACTGGGGCTTGCAGGATCCCGAAGTATCCGATCGAAAAGCCGGGGGAAGTTATTGGGTCGATCCCGCAGGCGGCGGAGACGTACACCTATTACCACTCCGCCTATCCGGCGTTGAACGAGCATCAGCTTGGGATCGGCGAGAGCACGATCGCGCAAAGGCCCGAACTCTATCTAAAGAGGGGCGAGGGCGAGCAGATCATGACCATCGAGCAGGCGCAGGCGTTTGCGCTGCAGCGCTACAAGAAGGCGCGCGAGGCCGTGTTGTTCATCGGGAAGCTGGTGGAGACTTACGGGTTCCTGCCGTCGACCGGCGACGGTGCGGAGGCGCTGGTGGTCGCCGATACGGAAGAAGCGTGGGTGTTTGAAGTATTCGCGGTGGGGAAGGGCTGGAAGAAGGGAAGCGGGAAGTCGGGGGCTGTCTGGGCGGCGCAGCGTGTGCCGGACGATGCAGCGGTGTTGATTCCCAACCAGAGCATCATCAAGGAGATCAATCCGAAGGACCGGGCGAATTTCCTGGTGTCGGCGAACTACTTGCAGGAGGCGACCGATCGCGGGTGGTATGACCCGAAGAGCGGCCGGCCCTTCGTGTGGCAGGAGGCCTACGCGCCTCTGCCGTCGGAAGCCGGGACGGGCAGGTTCTGGCTCTTCGGGACGACGTTCGCACCGAAAGCCGGCCCGTGGCCGGACCGCAAGCTGGACCCGAAGGACCCCTACAAGACGATCAACGACTATATGCAGACGGTGGAGCCGCTGAGCCTCTATCCGTTCGCGTGGAAGCTGGAGCGGAAGCTGTGCGTGGAAGACATCATCGCGTTTCAACGGTCGTGGATGGAGGACACGATCTACGACATCAGCGCGCAGCCGGCGTGGCTGGTGCCGGACGGCAAGGGCGGGGTGGAGAAGAGTCCGCTGGCGACGCCGTTTCCGAACAAGGCGCTCAGGACACTGCTGAAGCTCAACAACCGGCGGCCGGTAGCGCGGCACCGGGGCCATTACGGGATGGTGACGCAGTTGCGCGGGTGGCTGCCGAGGGAGATCGGGGGCGTGTACTGGGTCTACCTGGACAATCCGGCGATCAGCAGTTATGTGCCGATGTACGCGGGGGCCGCGGATACGGCGGAGGCGTACAAGATCTATGACGAGGAGTGCTACAGCGAGCAGAGCGCGCGGTGGGTGATCGACTTTGTCGACAACCTGGCGAACACGAGGTTCCAGGAAGCGATCAAGGACGTGCGTGCGGCAAGGGATCCGTTCGAGAAGGGGTTGTTCGCGAAGCAGGCCGGGTTAGAAGAGGAAGTGCTGGCGCTGCACAAGAAGGACCCCGAGGCCGCCAGGCGGATGCTGACGGAGTACTGCGTGAAAGTGCAGGCTCAGGTGCCGGGGCTGTATCTGAAGCTGCGCGATCAGCTCATCACAAAGTACACCAATAACCGCGAGTAGATGAAACGTTTCGCCGCTGTTAAGCATCTTGTCAGGGAAAGGGCAAGGCGTGGAGCGGCGCAATGTTCAAGCTTGCTGGGCAGGGTGCAGACACAGTCTCGGATGCGCGGAGAGTCCTTCAGCTAAAGGTCTGGCGGGTCAAGCCCAGTCGCTTCTCACGTAAGGCAAGATGGGCACTGCTGGCGGCAGCACTCATCTTCTTTGCCGCGTTCCTGGAGATGCGAATCTCGTGGATCCAGTCGCGGGCCCTGGCTGCGGTCACTCGAAGGCTTTCTTTCCAACTGATGGCAGGGGCGAGTCCGTCGATTCTGTCCTCAGCAAATGGACCATACGACCGCAATCTGGGCTACGCGAAGCTTCCGCAGTTCCTGGAGCGGTTGCGCGCGGAACAGTTCGACGTAAAGGCGCAGGCTCGGACCTCCGACCTGGCAAGGCGTCTCAGTGAGTATTCACTTTTCCCTGTCTATAAGGAGAAAAGCCAAGCCGGGCTGCTGGTGCTCGACTCAAGGGGAGAGACGCTCCTGGCGCGCAAGTATCCGCAGCGCGTCTATGAGCGATTCGAAGACATTCCTCCCCTGGTGGTACAGAGCCTGCTTTTCATCGAGAATCGCGAACTGCTCGAGGAGCGGGCCAACACGCGCAATCCGGCGGTGGAGTGGGACCGCCTGGCCAATGCCGTGGTCGATCTGGGTATCAGGCAGGTGAACAGAGGACATCCGATCTCGGGCGGCAGCACCTTGGCGACGCAGTTGGAAAAGGTGCGCCACTCGCCGGAGGGAGCCACCTCTTCGCTCGAGGAAAAGGCTCGACAAATGGCAACCGCCTCCTTGCGCTCGTATCTGAGCGGGGAGGATACGCGCGATGCGCGGAAGCGGATTGTGGTTGATTATCTGAACTCGCTGCCGCTGGCTTCGCTTCCGGGCTACGGCGAGGTGATCGGCTTCGGCGACGGTTTGTGGGCATGGTTCGATGCAGATTTCAGGAAGATCAACCAACTCCTGCAGAGGCCCAATGAGTCGAGCGCCGGCCAACAAGAACTGAAGGAGATGGCGCTTGCATACCGGCAGGTGTTGAACATGCTGCTGGCGATCAAGAAGCCGTCAGATTATTTGTTGCACGACCCCGTGGCGCTCGAGCTGAGGGTGGACAAATTCGCCTATCTGCTGGAAGAGGCCGGCGTCATCGGACCGCGTTTTCGGGATGCGCTCCTGCTTGTCCGCCCGACGCGCCGGTATCGACTGTACGACACAGGGACACCGGATTATGTGGGACAAAAGGCGGTGGATGCGGTCCGCAACGATCTGATTCGCATGCTGGGAGTGGGCGGCAACTACGAACTAAACCGTCTCGACCTGACAGTCAAATCCACGCTGGATGGGCAGGCAGGCGCGGCGGTCAGCGATGTACTGAAGCAACTCGCCGATCCTGCCTACGCGGTGGCCGCCGGCGTCACCGGCGGAAGGCTGCTGGACCCGGACGACCTGAAGGGCGTGATCTACAGCTTCACACTGTTCGAGCGGAAGCAGGGCGCCAATGTTTTGCGCGTGCAGGTGGACAACTACGATCAGCCGATGAACGTAAATCAGGACACGAAGCTCGAACTTGGCTCGACGGCCAAGCTGAGGACGTTGGTGACGTACCTGGAAACCGTCGCAGAACTGCATGTGAAGCCGCTGGTGATGAATCCGCAGGATCGCCTTGGTCAATGGGCGGTGGAGTACAAAGCTGCGGCAAGCGACCCTAGTTTGGCGGCGATGCTGGAGGCGGCCATGAACCGGACGTATTCGGCGAGTCCCGGGGAGTCGTTCTTTACAGGCGGCGGACTGCATCAGTTTGAAAACTTCGATTCCAAGGACAACGGCAGGATTCTGACCGTTCGCGAGGCGTTTCAGCGGTCGGTGAACCTGGTCTTTATCCGGGTGATGCGGGACCTGGTGAATCACAACCTGTACCGCAAGCCGGGGACGAGTCAGGGGATTCTGGAGGACGAGCAAGATCCTCGCCGCACCGCGTATCTGGAGCGGTTTGCCGACATGGAAGGCAAAGAGTTCCTGCGGAAGTTCTACGGAAAGTACAAGGGACTCGCGCCGGACGAATCGCTGCGGGCGATGTTAGAAGGACGATCGGTGACTCCGAAACGGCTGGCGGTGATCTACAGGACCGTATTGCCGCAGGCAAGCCTGGAGGAGTTTGCCGCGTTCCTGGATTCCGAGGCACTGGTTCGGAGTCTTTCGTCCGGGGCTATTGCGGACCTTTACGATGCCTACGCACCGGAGCGATTCAATCTCAACGATCGCGGGTATCTGGCGAGGGTTCATCCGCTGGAATTATGGCTGGCCGCTTACCTGAGGAGTCATCCGAGTGCGGATCTGGCCGAGGTTTTCACGGCAAGCGCGCGTGAGCGGCAGGAGATCTACGGCTGGCTGTTCAAACGCGGCAAAAAGCACGGGCAGGACATCAGAATCAGGACGCTGCTGGAGAAGGAGGCATTCGAGGAGATCCATCGAGCATGGAAAAAGCTCGGCTACCCTTTCCCGACGCTGGTGCCTTCGTACGCAACGGCGATCGGCAGTTCGGGCGACAATCCGGCGGCACTGGCGGAGCTTGTGGGGATTCTTGTGAACGATGGGATGAGGTATCGTTCGACGAGAATCCAGGAACTGCATTTCGCGTCGAAGACGCCATTTGAGACGCTCATGGAGCGGCGAGCAGGCGCCGGCGAGCGGGTTCTGGCCGCCGAGGTGGCAGGCAGAGTCAAGCAGGAGATGCTGGGGGTAGTGGAGAAGGGTACCGCGCGGCGCGCCTTCGGGTCCGTCGTGCTGAGCGATGGGCGGACGTTGCCTGTGGGCGGCAAGACTGGAACAGGCGACAACCGTATTCGCACCTATGCTTCCCGCGGGTGGGAGATAGAGTCGAAGGCCATCAATCGCACTGCGTCGTTCATCTTCTTTATCGGCGACCGGTATTTCGGAACGGTGATGGCTTATGTGCCTGGCTCGGAGGCGGAGGGATACAGTTTTACGAGCGCGTTGCCGGTGCAGGTGTTTACGAAGCTGATGCCGGGCATACGGCCGGTGTTGGAGGCAACGCCGAATTAGGGTCAGCCGTGGGATTGCCGGCGACGGATTACGCTATTGTTGTTTACAAATGTTTCGGAAGAGCGCGCTGCTGTTTGCGCTGGCGATGCGGATGAGTGGTTCGGCGGAGACTGTGGACCGCGAAGAAACAAGGCTGGCTGCACTCAGGGCTATCTTTCCGGGCATGACGATTGTACGCACGGAGAAGCGGATCGACAAGTCCTGGCGCCCCGATTTGCCGAAACCAGTGTTGAGCTTCGCGGATGGACTGCGCGACGAGGCGGTGTACAGGGTTTCGGGGCCTGCAGCCAACGAGGTGGAACGGTGCGCGAGCGAGAACATGGAGACAGAGAAGTTCTCCGAGACGCGGCTGGTTCGGTTTCGGATGTTCCGGTGGCCCGTTGAGCGGGTGCACGCTGCGGTCGTGCAATACGATTTCGAAGGAGCGAACCCGGCTGGTTCGTGCTGGTCGATTGCGTTGGTTGTCAGCCTCGCGCTTCAGGGGGAATCTATGCGCGTAGCAGACAGGCGGCTGCTCGATCCCATGCATCACTCGTCGATCCAGAGTGTCAGGGTCGTGGAAGTCTCTGGGGATGGGATGGACGATCTGCTTGTGGAGTCCGATTCGGGGGGAGCGGGTGACAGTGGGGAGCGACCTTCACCTGTTCAATTTGCGCAGTGCACGATTGGACGAACTGGTTAGTGTCTGTTCCCGCGCCTATCTGTCCGGCGATGAGGAGGAAGTATATGAGCAGGTCCTGGACATCCGACGCACATTGAGAACGCGAGGGCGCGAAGTTTGCTTCGACAAGAAGGTCTATCAGGAGAACAGCCGTTGGCTGGCATCCGGCCCGTGTCGAACGCCTGTGCTATCCGGTCAACACCGGGGTCGATCAGTCAAACGTCAGCCGATGAGCCGCTCAGGCCGTTGCCAGGGCCGATAGACAGCGGGCGTTGCGGCCAGCAGAGTACAGCTATAAGCTACTTGCGGATCTGATTATCTGCGAAGGAGAACGCGATGCTGACGAGACGAGAGTTCGGGTTTGGATGCTGTGGGCTGCCGCTGCTGGCCGATGCGCAGGGCGACGACTTCCGGGAGTTTGCGGCGATGCCGTGGAATGCGCCGGCCAAGGTGGCGAAGGTGTACCTGGGCTCGACGCAGTCGCATTGGCCGAAGTACGGGCTGGACCTGGACCAGGAGCGCGTGGGGGTCGAGTCGCAAATGGCGGAACTGGCGAGGAAGTCGGCCGCGGATGTGCAGTTCGTGGGCGGGGAACTGCTGCGCACGGTGGAGGAGGTGAAGCCCTGGCTGGCGAAGTACGGAGATGTGGATGGTGTGTTGATTGTGCCGCTATCGCAGCCGACCACGCCGCTGGGGGCGCTGGTGGATGGGCTGGTTTCGCCCGCGGTTGTGTTCAGCCGGCCTTATGCGAGCCACTCGTGGGCGTCGATCGCCGAGATGAGGAAGAAACGGGGCAAGCGGATCGACGTCGTGGCATCGTCGAGCACCGGCGACCTGGAGCCGTACATGAAGATGTTCAGGACGGCGCATCACATGAAGGTGAGCAAGGTGCTGGTGGCAGTGGAGTCGCCGGCTGCGCGGCAGGCACAGGTGGGGGCCTATCAGAAGCACTTCGGCACCGGGTTCGAGTTTATTGGGGGCAAGGAGCTGAGATCCGCGTTTGACCGGGCGGACGCGAAGGCGGCGGAGAGGGCGGCCGAGGAGTTTCGAAGGAATGCGTTGAGGGTTGTGGAGCCGTCGCAGAAGGAGATTCTGAGCGGGCTGCGGATGTATCTGGGCCTGAAGTCGCTGCTGGCGGAGCGGAAGGCGAACGCGGTCACGATTGATTGCTTTGGGTCGTTGAAGGCGAACGAACTGCCGGGCTATCCGTGCATCGCGTGGTCGAAGTTCAACGATGCGGGGTTGTATGGGGTGTGCGAGGCGGATCTGGCGTCGACGATGACGCAGATGCTGCTGACGTCATACAGCGGTATGCCGGGCTTTGTGTCGGATCCGGTGTTCGATGTGAGCCGGAACGAGGTGATCCACGCGCATTGCGTTTCGGCGACGAAGATGAAGGGGATTGGCGGGGCGTCGTCGCCCTACATTCTGCGCAATCACCTGGAGACGAACGAGGGGGCCGTGGTGCAGGTGCTGATGCCTGCGGATGAGACGATCACCGTCGCGAGGTTTACCGAGCCGGGGAGGCTACTGGCTTCGACGGCGGTGGTGACGGGTGGGGGCGACAGCGATCGGGGGTGCCGCAGCCAGATCAGGACACGGGTGGCCGATGCGGAGAAGTGGCTGCAGAGCTATACCGCAGGGCTGCACCGCGTGATCTTTTACGGCGATCACATGCGGACGCTGGAGCGGATGGGGACGGCTGATGGGATTCGAGTTGGTGAAGGAGGCGTAGGGCGCAGCTTAGCCTTGCTGCAAAGCGCCAATTTTGGCACACTAGAGTTTGACGGGCCTTCACAAGAAACTCCCGGCGTTTTTCTACGAAAGCGTCCATGGCCGCCAACCTGTTCGCGAGTGGATACTGGCGCTTTCCGAGGAGGATCGGAAACGGGTCGGCCGCGACGTTCAAAAGGTTGAGTTCGGCTGGCCGCTGGGCATGCCTTACTGCCGCAGCCTCGGGAATGGTCTCTGGGAAGTGCGGAGCGACCTAAGCAGTGGGAGGATCGGGCGGATTGTCTTTTGTGTAGCGCGAGGGCGCATGGTGCTGCTGCATGGCTTTATCAAGAAGGCACAAGCGATTCCTGCTCGGGATTTGAGGCTCGCACAGGTTCGAATGAAGGAGGTAGTCTGACATGGCGCGCGGCAAGAGCGGGAAGATTGGGTCGTCGTTCGACGACTTTTTGGCTGAACAGGGCATCCTTCAGGAATGTGAGGAGCAGGCGATCAAGGAGGTATTGGCGGATCAAATCAAGACTGCAATGGAGAAGGATCGCCTCACAAAGGCCGCCATGGCAGGCCGAATGCGAACCAGTCGACGGGCCCTGGACCGCCTGCTTGACCCGAAGAACACCGGTGTTACCTTGCACACTCTTCAGCGCGCGGCGACGGCAGTTGGCAGAAGGCTGAAGCTGGAAATCGTTTGACATGCGGCGTTGAAGAGCCTTCGTCCCCGCAGGCGCAATGTAGACTGGCGCCGATGACGCGCCGGGAGATTCTCGTGCTTGCAGGGTTGGCTCCGGAACATTGCCCGATTCGAAAGCTGCGTGGCGGATTTCACTTCACGGAGGGGCGGCCGTTCGATCAGAGGAGGAGACCTCATACGTCAGCGATGTGCGCCGAGGAGCGTATTCACCGCCTTGTCACGGCGAGGACGTCGGTCGTATGAAGTGAGCGCGGGGTGAGGCGCTCAGCCTTCGTCGATGACCTGGACGTCGTGGAAGCGGCCGATCAGGCGAGGGCCAGGCGGGCGGCTTTCTTCTGCGGTTCGCCGGCGTCGCTGGAGAGGACCGACTTGTAGATGCGGGCGGCGGCCTGCCGATTGCCCGCGGCCTGGAGAGTAGCAGCCAACCTGATTCGGGCGACGTGGGCGGCGTGGCGCTCGAGGATTTCGTCGTGCGAAGGATCGGGCAGGGCGGCGAGGGCGTTCAGCGCGGCGATGCGAACCTCGAAGTGAGGGTCGTTGGCCGCCTCGCGGAACGCAGCCGCTGCACGGGCCGTCTTGCGCTTGGCGAGGCTGTTCAGGACGCCAATACGGAAAGCTGGTGCCGGCTGCGCGGAGGGCGCCGATGAGGGCATCGGCGGCGGCTTCGGATGGATTGCCCTCGAGGGAGCAGCGGGCCATGTCACGAGCTTCGATGTCGTCGAGAGCTTTGCCGAGATAGGGCACTGCATCCGGGTGGGGAAGGTAGCCGAGGAGTCGCGCGAGATTGACGCGCACGGCAGGGGGATGCTCGTATTGCGGCCGCTGGCTGGCAACGGCATTCAGGAATGCGTTATTGCCGAAGGAAGCCGGGGCGGAGGCTGACGCCTGTTTGGAACGGGCATCAGCGGTGAGGGCTTCGCCGAGCGCGGCTGCGAGGGCGGCCTGAGCTTCGGTCTGGCCGGGCGCGGTGGCGCGAAGCACGTGCTCCTGGAGGCTCTGATAGGCGAAGAAGGCGACAGCCTGGTCGCTGTCGGCCATTTGCCTGATCCACTGAATGACTTCTGGCGCTACGGATGGCATGGCATTGCTCCCGTTCTGATCTCAAAGGCGCCACGGGGCGCGGAACGCTTTGTCCTTGAGGACGTTTGGCGGCTGTGTCGCCCAAGAACTCCTCTTTGGCGGGGTCCCACTGAACTGGGCGGCCGAGGCGCAGGGCGATGTTGCCGAGATGGCAGACGGTGGCCGAGCGGTGACCTGTCTCGATGTCGGCTGCGCAGCGCTTGCGGGTCTTGATGCACTCCAGCCAGTTGGTGTGGTGCGCGTCCGTGCCGGGGATCTCTTCCGACTTGTTGCGTTCGTCGAAGGCGCGGGCGCCATCGCTGGAAGGATTGGCGCTCGAGTATCCCGGGATCGGAAGCTTCCAGGCGAAGGCGGGTGGCGAAGATCCAGCCGGCGGAGCCCTCGAACCTGACGCCGTTGCCGCCTTCGTTCTCGCAGACGAGTTCGATGTCATTGGCGTAGCGGTAGCTGATCCGGAAGTAGTTGGGATAGTCGTATGGGCCGGCCTTGTTGAAGCTGCCGGTTGCCTCGATCTTGACAGGGCCGGAGGCGTCCATGCCGAGGGCCCACTGAGCGATGTCGTTGTGATGCGCGCCCCAATCGGTGATGCGTCCGCCTGAATGGTCGAGGTTGTAGCGGAACTCGAAGTGGCAGCGATTGGGCGAGTAGTCGTGGAAGGGGGCAGGGCCGAGCCACATGTTGAAATCGAGGCCGTCGGGCGGCGTTCGGGCGGCCTCCCACACGCCAGGATTGATGAAGGCGCCCGTGGTGGTGCCGGGATTGCCGAGGTGGGAGGTGATGCGCTTGAGGCGACCGATGCGGTTGGCCTTGACGAGTTCGACGGCCTGGCGGAAGCGCCAATCGGAGCGCTGCTGGCTGCCCACCTGGACGACCGTGCCGTACTGGCGCGCCACGTTGACCATCTGGCGGCCTTCGGCGATGAACAAGGTGAGGGGCTTCTCGCAGTAAACGTCCTTGCCTGCCTCCATGGCCTGGATGGCGATGATGGAGTGCCAGTGGTCGGGGGTGGAGATGACGACGGCGTCGAGGTCCTTGTGTTCGAGGAGCAGGCGGAAGTCAGAGTAGACGGCGGGCCGCTTGGCGGAGCTGCGCATGAGAATCCGGGCGGCGAAATCAGCGTGGCTGCGATCGACGTCGCAGAGGGCTCCGATTTCGACGGCGGGGTTGGCGGAGAGCAGCCGCAGGTGATGGTCGCGGCCGCGCACGCCGAGGCCGATGAGTCCGAGCCTGACGCGATCGCTGGGGGCGGTGCGGGGAGGTGGCTGCGGCGCCGGGGCGGATTGGAGGTCGAGGGCGCCCAAGGAGGCGGCCGCTCCGCCGGCGGACCGCTTCAGAAAGCCCCTTCGCCCAATGGAACTCCGCATAGGATTCGACTCCTGGGGTGAGTCATCCGGTCGACTCACTTCGTACGATGTTATCTGAAACTCCGCGGGAGGTCTAAGCGGTTCTCTGGCTCCGGAGAATGCCGAAGCCTATAGCGGCGATGGCGAGGAGCATGGCGGCGCTGGCGTAGTAGAGGCTGCGAATGCCGGCGGCCTGGGCGAAGGGCCCGGCACCGAGCATCGCGAGGACCTGGGCGAAGGAGAGCAGGGAGAAAAGGCTGCTGCTGACGCGGCCGAGCATCTCCTGCGGGGTTTCACGCTGGAGCAGGGTCGTGGCAGGAATCATCACGAACGCAGCGAAAAAGCCGAGGGTGAGCATGGCCACGGCAACGGCGAGCATGACGGCGAAGGCGGCGGCGAGCAGGACGGCGACTCCCATGCCGCAGAGACCGGTGAGGACGAGGGACTGGGGCCCGCGGGTGCGTGCGAGGCGGGGCAGAAGCAGGCTGCCACAAATCATGCCGACGCCGATCAGCGAGTTCAAAACGCCGAAGGCCGTGGAGGTGGAGGCAAGGACATCGCGCACGTAGACGGAGAGAAGTGCGCCAAAGGAGCGCATGGCGAACATTCCCGACGTCATGGCGATGACGACGAAAGAGATGATGGGGTGGGTAAAGATGAAGGTCACACCCTGGCGGAGGGAGTGAAGGACAGAACGGGCGGCGTGCTCCGCGGAGATGGGAGCGCGGCGGATGTCGAGGGAGAGCACGAGTCCCGCCGAGAAGAAGAAGCTGACGCTGTCGATGAGGAAGCAGGAGTCGGCGCCGATCCACTGGACGAGGAGGCCGGCCAGGGCAGGACTGAGGATCATCATGAGCTGAGCGGCCTGAGACAGCAGGGCGTTGGCCGCCATCAGGCCTTCGTGCGGGGTGAGCGTCCTGAGGGCCACGGCCTGGGCCGGGACGAAGAAGCTGGAGACGGCGCTGAGAGTGAACAGGACGGCGTAGATGGTGTAGAGATCGCGGGAAACGAGGAGGAGAAGGACGAGGAGGCCGCGGATGAGGTCACTGGCGACCATGGTGGTCTTGACGTTCCACTTGTCCACGTAGACGCCGGCGATCGGGCCGATGAAAGCGAAGGGCAGGAGGAAGGAGACGAGGATGAAGCCGACTTGAGTTGGCGTGCCGTGGAGTTTGAAAGTGACGACGCTGAACACAGCGAAGACGGCCAGAAAGTCGCCGAAGACGGAGATGAGCTGGGCGATCCAGAGGCGGCGGACAGCGGGGATGGCGAGCACCTGGCGGAAAGTGAGTTGGGCGGCGGGGTGCGACATGGCAAGCAACATCCCAGAACGGACAAGGATTTCTGCATGATAGCGTGCCGCCTGCATGCACACTCGGCTGCTCAGCTCCCTGCAGCGCGGACAGTGATTCGCGTCCAACCATTGGCGGGGATCGTAATCTCAATGCCCGCACTTTCGTCGCGGGCGAGGGAGACGGCGCGCCATGGACCGTCGTCGACGCGAATGCGGGCGCTGCCGCTGATGCCCGTGTAGTAGAGCGGGAGGCGGATAGTTCGCTGAATGGGAGTGTCGAGCGGATTGAAGAGGAAGGCCATCCCTTTGTCTTCGAGCGCGGGGTTCACGTGGAGGAGGCCGTCCCAGTCTTCGGCGTCGGCGCGGCGCAGGTGGATCACGTCGGAGTCGAGGATGGCGCGGTTCGCCTTGTAGAAGGCGGTCCAGCGGCTGACGACTGCTTTGGTTTTCTCCGTGTCGTAGAGGCGGGGACCGCGATAGCAGGCCTGCACGCCGCTGCCGAAGTTCTGGACGAGGTGCTGCTCGTATTCGGCGAGGTGCTCGGAGAGCGGCTCGAGGGTGGCTTCGGCGCCGCCGCCGTGATACTGCACGAGCGGAACGAACATCCAACCCATGCTGGGGGTTTTGTCCCAGGTGCCGTCGAAGATGTTCTGGCGGGCGAGGATGATCTGTCGAGAGCGGGGCAGGGACCAGTTGACTTCGCGATAGCCCATGGCGGTCTTGGTGGAGCCGGAGAGGAAGTACCAGTCGGGCACGTTCAGGTAGACGCCGCGGGCGCGGCACCACTGGTAGAAGTCGCGAATCATCTCCCACTGGCGCCATTGAGAGTCGTCGAGGCCTTTGTGGCCGGGGTGCGATTTTGATGCGCAGACATCGCCTGGATAAGAGCCGTCGTGCTCGAGGATGCGAAGGCCGGTCTTCTCGATGAAGTTGCGGAGTTTGCGAAAGTAGCCGGCGGCCCAGCGGCTTCCGAGACAGGGTGAGTTGGCGAAGATGGCGTGGCCGCGTTCTCCGGTCCTGGGGTCGATGACGTCGTCTTCGGCGCTGATCTTGCGACTGGCCAGCAGGGAGTAGCCGCCGACCTCGACACCCCTGGAGCGGCCGTAGTCGACCAACTGCCGGATCTGCTCGATGTATGCAGTGTCTTCGTTTTCCATGTCGAAGCCGCTGCCGAAGCTAAGGATGACCATCTCGAAGCCGGTTTCGGCGCACTGATCGATGGCGAGCCTGACGGAGGCGGGGTCGGAGCGGCGAACGTGCATGAGGATGGGGTTCTCGGCGACCCAGGGGGCGACGGTGCGGAACATGCGGCGGATCGCGAGACCGCGGCGTTCGCGGTCAGTGGAGTCGAAGGCGAGTTCGAAGACGCGGAAGGAGTCAATGGATTGGCCGGGGGCGATGTCGACGTCGGGGCCGATGGGCGGCTTGACTTCGAGGAGCAGCGGGGACTGGAGGGCGTAGTTGACTTGAGTCTTGTATTCGGGGTCAGGGTTCCAGAAAACGGTTGGGTTGGCGGTGCGGCTGTTCATGCCGTGAAAGGCGTAGTCGGTCTCGATGTGGAGTTGCGAAGGAGGGAGGGGCCGGCCCTCGACGGTGGATTCCTCCTCGACGACGGCGAGCGTTTCGACGATGAAGCGGTTGAGGTGGAGAGTGCGGGCGGCGCCATTGCGGACGGTGATCCATTTGGCGAGGAGAGGAATGCCGTCATAGATCTCGTAATGGACGGTGACCTCGAGGCCGCGCAGGGGGGCGGTTGTGGCTTCGAAGCGGATGTCGAGACTGGCTCCCTTGGGCGGCCATGCGGCGTCGGGTGCATGGCGGACGCGCTGCCATGGGAACGGAGCGACGTATGGGCCCTGTGGTGTGGGAGGTGTAGCGAAGGGCCGCGGGGTCCGCGGTCATGGTGTCGAGCCACTCGCGCTTCAGGTAGGCGTGTTCCGGTTGGCCCGAGAGGCCGCCGACAGTGATGCGGGCGCCGTCGATCTCGAGGATGGCTTCGGGCCGGACGGAGCGGATGAGGGACTGGCCGGTGACGAGGTTGTCGAAGCGGACGGTGGCGGCGTTGGGATCGATGCGCCAGGTTCGCCGGACGAGGCCGTTGGATAGGGTGATCTCTTTGGGGTGGGGGCCGGGGGAGAGGCGAGAAGGTTGGCCTGCGGGGGTGACGAGCCAATCCGACGGGGCGAGAGCCAAAGCGAGGAGGAGTGGCAAGGCTGGCATTGTCTTCAGGGGCTCATCCTATCGCGATCGGCGGTGCGCAGTTTGCGCGGACGTGCGCAATTGCTGCACTCCTGGCTGCACCAAGGTGGGGGAAACTTGTTGATTCGGCGTCCCGGGGGTGTGGCGAGCGAGTTGCGGACACAGGTGCGCGGAGGCCAATGACGATGAACGGTTTGGTGCAGATCCAGAAGACGCGGAGAGCCTGGTACCAGTCACCGAAGGTGATCCGGAACGCTGTGATGGCGTTCTTCTTCGTGTTCTTGCTGGACGTGGCCTACACACATCAATTGCTGGGGGGTGGGCCGAATGGATCTCCTTCGGTGGAGGCCTATTGCCCGATGGGTGGGATAGAGGGGCTCTACCTGTTTGTGACCACGGGCGGGTTCATCCGGCGGATACAGCCCTCTACGATGATCGTTTTCGGCGCGGTGCTGCTGATGACGCTGGTGTTCAGCCGTGGATTCTGCGGGTGGGTGTGCCCGTTCGGGAGTCTGCAGGAGTGGCTGGGGATCCTGGGGCGAAAGATATTTGGCAAGCAGTTCAATCCAACAGGGCGGTGGGAGCGGCGGCTCAGGTATCTGAAGTACGTGGTGCTGGTCGTGATTGTCGGGTTCACGTGGTTTCTGGGGACGCTGGTGTTCCGGCCTTACGATCCGTTTCTGGCGTTCTTTCATCTTGGAAAGGGCTTTGACGAAATGCCGTGGGCGTATGTCACGCTGGGCGCGGTTGTGCTCGGGTCGCTGCGGTACGAGCGGTTCTTCTGCAAATATGCGTGCCCGATGGGTGCTGTGATTGGCGTCCTTGGGAAGCTGAGCCTGACGAAGATTGTGCGCGACGAGCAGGACTGCAAGGAGTGCAACGTCTGCCAGAAGAAGTGCTGGGCGCACGTGGACTTCCTCTCGACCAAAGTCATCAACGACGCCGACTGCAACCACTGCCTTGATTGCCTGGAGAGCTGCCCGAGGCCGACGGTGCTGAGCCTGAAGGGAGTCCAGTGGCGGATTCCGCAGCCGGTGTACGCCTCGATCCTTGTGGCGGGGCTGTTCCTGGTTGTCGGCGCGACGAAGGTGGCGGGCTACTGGCAGACCAAGGAGAGCATGGTGAGCCTGCGCAACGGACGCGGCGAGTTGGAGGCAGAGCAGATCAGGGGATGGATGACGCTGAAGGACATCAGCACGGGGTACGGCGTTCCGTTGCCGGAGTTGTATCGCCGGGGGCGCATTCCGGAGCGGGTGGGCGCCGACACGCGGCTGAACATGATCGCGAGGACGTACAAAGTGGAGTTTGAGCCGGAGGGGATGCGCGACGTCGTGAAAGGCTTCCTGCAAAAGCAAGAGGGCGCTCCGAAAGAGCACAAGGGCAAGGGCGAAGAACAGCAGATCCGGGGCAACATGACGCTGAACGAGATCTCGATGAAGACCGGCGTGCCGAAGGACTACATCCTGAAGGCGCTTGGTTCGCCCAAGGGGGTGAATCCGCAGGTGCCGATGCGCGACTGGATCCATTCCGCGGGCAAAACGATGCAGGACGTGCGGGACGCGGTGGATGCTTACAACAAGGGGAAGAAGTAGGTCAGGGGCGCTGGGCGGCGTCCCAGAGACGATTTGGCGCAGTAGAGACGGACTTCGAGTCCGGGGCGGAGGTAGACGGGCGCAGGGAAGACGTTCATGTAGAGCTCGCGCTCGCCGGGAGGCTGCTTCTCATAGAGCCACTCCGTGAGTTTCTGTTCGAGTTCGGGGGTGACAAGGATGAGGGGTGCGGGTTTGGCGGTGAGGTCGACGTCGCGGCGCCACTGCTGTTGGCTCATCCCGCGAAGATACCAGGGCAAGGGCCAGAGGTTCTGCTTTGAAAAGAACTGAATTGGAGTGCCCTGGTTGGCGATCGATGCGATCCGCGCGGGGATTTGCAGGGCTTCGGGTAGCGTCTGCGCGTAGGCATAGGGATTGGATGGTGAGGCAGGGTTGAGGAAACTGGTGAACACCGTGACCATGGCGAAGACGGCCGAGAGCGCGTAGGCGGGCTTGGGCTTGGCGGCGGCGAGAACGAGGACGGGCCACCAAAACTGGACCGCGCACCAGGGGGTCTTGTAGGGGATGAGGGAATAGAGGATGGCGAGGGTGAGAGTGTAGGCGGCGAGGAAGCGGTCGCGTTTCCAGGAGAAGGCGGCGAGGGGGATTGCGAGGAGTTCCAAGCGGAGGACGGAGAAGTACCACCAGAAGGGGTGTTCATGGCCGGCGCCGGCGGCGCGAGTGAGCAGGGCGGAGGGCAGCAACGCGAGTTCATGCCAGTGGCGGAAGCCGCCGGACAGGATCGTCGCGGCAAGGGTCGCGGCGATGGCGGACATCAGGGCGAGGTTTCGCCAGCCCGGGGATGGCCGCTTGGAGAGAGCCCATGCAGCGGCGGCGGAAACGAAGGCGAGAATCGCCGTCTCTTTGGTGGCGAGCATCAGCGCAGCGAGAATTCCGGCTACGGCCCATTGGCGAGTGGTTTTGGCTTGCACGATGGCGAAGATCCACAAGACGGTGAGGAGGGCAAGCAGGGTCTCAGGGATGTAGAAACGGCTCCAGTAGACCAGGGCGGGGGAGGCGGCAATGAGCAGGCCGGCGGGGAGCCCGTAGAAATGTGTGGCGGCTAAGGCGAGGACGACGCCGGCGGCGGCCGTGACGGAGCGGAGGGTGATTTCGGAAATGTCAAAGGCGACGATTGCGCCGAGGGCCGGCAGGAGTGGGCCGTGATAGTCGGCTGCTGTGTAAGTCCAGGTGAGGTGATGACGGAGCGTGGCAGTGATGTCAGCGAGGATCGCCTCATCGGCGTGCATGGGGCGGGCGTCGAGGGCGATGCAACGCGCCAGGATGCTGGTGAACAGGACGAGGGCAGCGCCGGTGCGCGGGCTCATTTGACGGGCTTGCCGTAGACTTCGACCTCGACATAGTGATTGGTCTTGGTCGAGCTGTTGCCATTGGAGTAGAGACGAAGGTAACGGGCCTCGACGCCGCGCGCGTCGATGAGTTTGCCTTCGGCGGTTTCGACGTAATTCATGTCGCGACCCAGGCCGAGACCGGCGGTGTTGTCGTGATCGTTGTTGAAGATGGTGCGAACGCCGGTGATGAAGTCGGGGTCGTCAGCGGTTTGCAGGACGACGTCGTTGTAGACGCGGGCCTGCTTGTGGAAGTGCCAGACGGCGACAGCGTAGATGGTGAACCTGGATTGCAGGTCGATGGTGATGTGCTGGACGCCGGGCTTGAGTTCGACGAAGCTGCCGTCCTTGCCTTCCTTGTCGCCGTCGGTGACCTGCTCGATGTCGCCGGCGGAAGGGTCGCTGTCGGAGGGTGTGACGGGTTTGCCCTTGGCGATGTTGGTTGTGCCGGCAGGCGCGAGGAAGGGCGGCCGCGGCTTGCCCAGAGGCTTCTCGAGGTTGGGGATGGCGACGTTGATGGGTGTGCCTTCAAACATCGGTTTGGGCAGGACAAGGGGAATGGGTTCGAGGCCCTGGGCGAACAGGGTTGCTGAGAGGAGGGAAAAAAGCAGGAATCGCATTGGCAACTTCATTCTTACCGCCGGAAGGGGATGGCGCGCTCGATGCGATCGGCGGCGGACTTGGCCTCGGCTGCGACCGCAGGATCCGCGGTGAGGGACTTGGCGACGGCGAGCGATTCAGGGCAGATGAAGCGAGTCAGGGCGGCGAGGAGGGCTTTCTTCTCGTCGGGCTGCGGATTGACTTTGAGCACCTCGGCGAGCTGGCGGGCGGAATCGGCGGGGGCGAGATTGGAGGGCACGGAGACGAGCTTGATGTAGCCGCGAAGCGCGAGGACTTTAAGGGCGGCGTCGGAGTCCGAGCGGGCGGTGTTGAGAAGATCAGGACCTGGGGCGGGGGAGGGCCACTCGGTGAGGGTGAGGATCGCCGCGCGGCGGAGGGCGGGATCAGGGAGAGCGAGAGCGGCGCGGAGGTGAGGCAGGGCATCGTCGCGGGTGGACTGTCCCATGACGGTGAGCAGGGAGGCTTTGGCTTCCGAAGTTTGAGCGGCGGCGTACTCCTTCTCGACGGGCATCAACGGGGCTTGGGGATTGCGGCGGAGGGCGGAGGCCAGAGTGCGCTCCATTTCGCGGCGGTCCGCGGCGGCGGGGGAGGCAGCGAGAAGGGCGACGAGGTCAGGAATCGACTGGGCGGGGGCGATGTCGCGCAATGCGCGGTAGGCTTCGCGGCGAGTATCGCGGTCAGAGGAGCGAGCGGCCTCGAGGAGGGCCGGGACCGCATCTTTAGTGCCGCGTTCGCTGGCGGCGCGGATGAGTTCGAGCTTGAGCTTGGGCTCGGCGGCAGGAATGGCCTTGACGATGGCGGCATCGACGGCGGGGCCGTTCAGGCGGACAAGGGCCGAGCGCGCCTCGTCGCGCTCCGGGCCTTCCGATTCGGCGGCCTTGCGGGCGAGGAGGTCCGCTTCAGCGGGGCCTCCATTGCGGCCGAGTGCGCGGATGGCGGCGATTTGGACGGCTTGATCAGGAGAGGCAGCGGCTGTGCGGAAAGCGGGGAGGGCGGAAGATGCGCCGGCCTCGGAGAGTGCGGTGATGGCCTTGACCTGCGCAGCGGGGGCGAGGGCCGGCAGAGCCTCCAGCAGTTGGGGTTGTCCGCCTTGGGAGGCGGCCAGGCGAATGGCTTCGGCTTGAATGGGTGCGTCAGAGGATTTGATTGCTTCGAGAATCGTGGGCAGCGCCTTGGGGCCGTCGATGCGGGCCAGGCCCTGGAGAGCGGCGAGGCGGATAATTGGCGGCTCGGCCGGTTTCCAGAGTTCGACGTAGGCAGGACGGCCGGCGGGGCCAAGGCGCTCGGCAAGGCGAAGGGCTGCGTCGCTCGCGGCTGGGTTCGTTTTGCGGGCGCTCAAGAGGGGTTGGATGTCGGCGGCAGTGCCGGTGGCGGCGAGTGCGGCGGCTGCAGCGGAGGAAGTGGCAGGGTCGGTGTCCGTGAGCCATTTCCTGTAAAGAGGGCTAGGGACGCCGCGGCGGCCGAGTGCGTTGATGAGGGCGATACGCGGGAGGCCCTGGGATGAAGTGAGGGCATTGAGAAGCGCGGCTGCGGAGGCCTTGCCGGGAATGCGTTCGAGGGCGAAGACGGCGATGGGCCCGAGCTTGGCGTCAGTAAGGAGGGGCGCCAGGGCAGGGACTGAGCGGTCGCCGCCGATAAGGCTGAGCTGGCGGCAGGCGTAGTCCTTGGCGGTGGGGCTGGTTGGACCGGACAGGAGGCCGAGGAGGGCGGTTTCGAGCCTTGTGCGGAGAGCGGGATCGTTCGAAGAGGTGCGAACCGCAGCGTCGAAGGCGTCGAGAGGGGCGCGGTTCTGGCCGTAGTCCCAGGAGGACGACCGCGCGGGTGAGAGCGTCGACGTCAGGAGACTGGGCGAGGAGAGGATGCAGGGTGGTGAGAGCGAGCAGGAAAGTGAGTTTCTTCATGACAACCGCCAGGGAGCGCGCGTGGGGCGGGACAAGAGGCGAGCGGCCTCTTCGTCGCCAAGGATGGTTTCGCGGACCGGATCCCAACGGATGGTCCGGCCGGTGAGGATCGAGATGAGACCGAGGTAGCCGGGGGTAGCAGAGCGGAGAGCGACGCCGGGAGGAGTGAGCGTCCCGGCGCGGGAGAGGACGGATTCGAGGAACTGCAGGTGGTGGCCTGCGGATGCGGGGAGACGGAGGGCGGAGGAGGGGAGTCTGGTATCGAGGATGGAGCGCGGGTTGGCGTCTATGCCGGCGCGGTCGACCCAGAGCCAGCCGCGGTCGCCGATCCATTTCGTGCCTCGCGGAACGATGGACTCGTCGCCTTCGATGACGATGGTGTAGCCCTGGGCGTAGCGGGCCTCGACGTGATACATCGCCGGGGCGTTCCAGACGCGGCAGGATTGGGGAAAAGTACCGCGGCCGGAGACTTCGATGGGGCCGGAGTTGTCGAGGCCGAGTCCCCAATGGGCGATGTCCATGTGGTGGCCGATCCAATCAAGGAGCAGCCCGCCGCCGTAGTCGAGGTTGTAGCGCCAGTTCTTGTGGACGCGCGCGGGAGCGTAGGGGGCGTCGGGGGCGGGGCCGAGCCAGCGCTGATAGTCGAGTGTTTTCGGGGGAGGGCAAGGAGAATCGAGTTTGGCGTTGCCTTCGAAGTCGTTGTAGCCGCCGGGCAGGCCGACTTCCACGCGGGTGATGCGGCCGAGACAGCCGTTGCGGACGAGTTCGCAGGCGCGGCGGAAGGCGGGCAGAGAGCGCTGCCAACTGCCGGTCTGCCAGATGCGTCCATAGCGGCGGACGGCGTCGCAGATGGCGCGGCCTTCCGCGAAATTATGGGCTAGCGGCTTTTCGCCGTAGACGTCCTTGCCGGCGGCGCAGGCGCGGACTCCGGCGATGCCATGCCAGTGATCGGGCAGGGAGATGACGACAGCATCGATGTCGCGGCGGGCGAGGACTTCTTCGAAGTCGTGGAAGGTGAGGCAATCGGTGTTGCCGTACTTTTCGTTGACGGCGGCGCGGGCCTCGTCGAGGTGAGGTTTCTCGATGTCGCAGACGGCGACGACGCGGGCCAAGGGTTCGGCGAGGAAGCTGCGCACGTTGTTCATGCCCTGCCAGCCGGTGCCGATGCAGGCCACTGAGACCTGCGACGACGGCGCGCCGCGGAGCAGCGCGGCCGGTGCGAACAGGGGCAGCGCGAAGCTGCGGCGGGTCAACATCTACTTTTTGGCGAAGCGGCTAGGCGTGTCGTCAGCGGGGAGGTCGCCCATGGCGTATTGGATGCCGGCGAGGAAGTGCTCAAGCAGTTTCGGGTTTGTGTAGGTCTCTTTGTTGTGGCCGAGGTAGGTGTAGAAGACGCGGCCCTGACCGTAGCGCTTGATCCAACTGACGGGGAAGTCGAGGTCCTTCTGGCGTTCGGGGAGGATGCGGCGCGCGGGATTGGGGTCGGCGTTGGCAACGTCGATGCTCATCAGGACGCGAACGGCTTCGCGCGAATAGGGAGACATCATCTGGAAGACTTCGTCCTTGACCGGGAAAGAGGCTGCACCGAACATTTTCACGAGCGGGTGTTTGGGGTCTTCGACGCGCACAGGGTAGGTCTCTGTGTGTTTCCAGGGATGGCCGCCATTCTCGTAGCCGCCGACCATGACGCCGAATTCGGGGAACTGATCGTACTTGGGGTATTGGACGAAGGTGGCGGGTCCGCCGGCGTGAAAGGCGACGAAGCCGCCGCCTGTGCGAACGAAGTCGAGCAGGGACCAGCGCAGTTCTTTGTCTTCAGTGAGGACGCCGGTGGTGTTCATGAAGCAGATGGCGTCGAATTGTTTGATGGAAGCGGGGCGCCAGATTTCGGGGTCGCCGCTGACGGTGATTTCCCAAGCGCCCGTTCGGCGGCCGAGGGTTTCGAGGGCGAAGTTGCCGAGTGGGACTGAGGGGTGGTGGATCTTGACCACCTGGCCATTGCTGACGTCGCGATTGAAGACCAGGAGGCGGCGCGGCTTCTTCGGTTTGGCAGGGGCCTTGGAGGGAGCGGCGGCTTCGACGGCCTTGCGTTCATCGGGCGTGACTTCAGGCAAGGGCTGGATCTGGGCGAAGGCGACGGGGGCCAGGCAGAGGAGGAGGATGGCTTTGGGGTTCATGGTGGTTTCGGTGGACATCAGATATGCCAAGGGGCGCGTAGGGGGCGGTTGACGATGCGGGAGGCTTCGGGGTCGCCGATGAAGTCTTCGCGCACAGGGTCCCAACGGACTTTGCGCTGGAGACGGAGGGCGGCGTGGGCGTGGTGACAAACGGCGTCAGTGCGGACGGCGGCTTCAATGGGCGAGATGGTTTCGGCGCCGGAGCGGACGGCGTCGAGGAAATTCCGTCGATGGTCGTCACTATGGATGACGTGTTTCTCATTGGGGCCGATGACGAGTCTGGCCAGTGCGGCGGGGTGAGTGGTGAGATTCTGGCGGCTGACGTGGACCCAGCCTTCGGAGCCGAGGAACAGCATGCTCATCCATTGAAGGCGGAACTGCCAGGCTCGCTTGACGGCGGTGGGCATGTCCATGTGGACGACAGTGACGCCGTTGGCGTAGCGGTGCTCCACCTCCCAGGATTCGGCGGTGTCGAAGAGGCCGCCGCGCATGAATTCGCCGCGGCCCTCGGTTTCGATGGGGCCGGTATGGTCGGCGTCCAGTGCCCACTGGGCGATGTCGACGTCGTGGATGCCCCAGGCGCTGCTGAGGCAGCCGAGGGAGTAATCGGAGATGTGCGTCCAGTTGCGGGTGCAGCGCTCGTCGCAGTAGGGCGCCCACGGGGCGGGGCCGAGCCACATCTCGTAGTCGAAGCCAGGCGGCACGGGTTGAACGGGGTGGACTTTGTTGGGGGGAGCGGTGGCGGAGCCGACCATGATGGTCTTGAGCTGGCCGATTTTGCCGTTGCGGACGAGCTCGCAGGCGCGGCGATAGTTCTCTGAAGAGCGCTGCTGGGTGCCGAACTGGAAGACAACGCCGTAACGGCGGACGGCATCGCGCATCGCCTTGTTTTCAGCGATGCTCATGCTCATTGGCTTCTCGTAGTACATGTGCTTGCCGCGGCGAGCGGCTTCGAGGCCGATGAGAGCGTGCCAGTGGTCGGGGCAGGCCATCAGGATGGCGTCGATGTCGGGGCGGGCGAGGAGTTCGCGGAAATCACGATATGTCGCGCAGGCGGTGTCGCCGTACCGCTGGTCGACGACCTGCTTGGATTGCAGGGCGTGGGCGTCGCGGACGTCGCAGATGGCGACGACCCTCACATCGGGGTAGTTGAGAAATGCGCGCACGTGGCCGGAGCCCATGCCGCCGACGCCGATGAAGCCCATGTTGATGCGGCTATTGGCGGGCACGAGGGCGGTTGCCAATAAGGACCGCCGGGTCAGGATCCGAGAGCTGCTCATTCCGTTTGTCCGTTTGCCGTCAGACTATCAGAGCGGGAGCGAAGATCAACAAAAAGGTTTTAAGAGACGAAAGTGAATTCCAGCCTATTGGACGCAATTTGGCCTACCCCTCTTGACTGCGTCCAAATGCTTGGACAGAATACTCATGCCAGGTAACGCTTGTGAACACGCTGAAGACTCCCTCACCGCCTGCGATCGACAGAGCCCTGGGCTTATTGGAACTGCTGGCGCAGTCGCATCACGGGCTGACGCTGGCTGAAGTCGCCGAGCGCATGGGGATTCCGCGCAGCTCGGCGCATACGATTCTGGTGTCGCTGGAGCGGCGGGAGTGGTTGAGGCGCAGCGGGAGAACGCGGCGGTATCTGTTCGGGCCGAAGCTGTTCAGTCTGGCGAACAGGGCGTTGGGCGGGATGGGCCTGCGGGAATCGGCAGCGCCGGCGCTGAAGCAACTGCTGCAGGAGACCGGCTTGAGCGTTCACATGGCGATCCTGGAGGAGGATCAGGCGGTCCTGGTGGAGCAGTTTGCGCCACCGCAGGTGCGATTGAACACTTGGGTTGGCAAGCGCATGGAATTGCACTGCACGGCGCTCGGAAAGGTGCTGCTGGCGTGGCTTCCGGAGGATGAAGTTCGTCGAGTGCTGAGTGAGCGGACGCTGTCGCGGCACAACGAGAACACGAAGTCGTCGCCAAGGCGATTGCTGGAAGAACTGCAGGAGACCAGAAAGCGCGGCTACGCAGTGGACGATGAAGAGGCGGAGATCGGATTCCGGTGCCTGGGGGCGCCGGTGCTCGACGGCGCGGGCGAGGTGGCGGCGGCGATTTCGGTCTCGGGGACCACTGCGCAGTTGCATTTTGTGAATGCGGCTCCGATCGCGGCTCAGCTTTGCGAAACGGCACGGGCGATCACGAAGTCTATGGGGCAGGCGGAGGGGTGAAAGAATGGAGAGTATGGCAAGAAGAATCCTGCTGGCGATTTTGGTGCTGGGTGTCTGCTCCAGCGCGGCTCTTGCGCAAGGCAAGGGTCAGGGGAAGGGGAAAGACAAGAATCAGGGCCAGGATCAGGGTCAGGCCAGTGCTCAGACAAACGTGAGTCTGGTGTTTTCAACCTCGGAACGCAGGCTGATTCTGGACCACTACAACCCGGGTGGAAAGGGTCTGCCGCCGGGGTTAGCCAAGCGGAGCGACCTGCCGCCGGGCCTGGATAAGCAGTTGCGCCGCAATGGAAAGCTGCCACCCGGCCTGGACAAGAAGATTGACCCGTTTCCGGTTGACCTGGAGCGACGGTTTCAGCCGCTCTGCTCGGGTTGCCGGCGAGGAGTACTGGGGACGACTGCCGTGATTCTCAACGCGGCCGGCATCATTCTTGACGCCATCGACATGGCGACGAGGTAGGCACTTCTAGTCTTTCTTGCGGGCGAGATAGAAGGTACGGCAGCCAGAGACGGTTTCAGGGGAATTGGTGAAGAATGCCGTGGCGTCCCAGGCGCCGGTAACGCGAAACCCGGCTTTGCGGAGGGTGGAGCGCATCTCGCGATCACTCCAGCAGACCTGTTCGACACGTTCATGGTGTCTCCGCCAGAGTGGGCCTTCACGGACGAACCAGTCGATTTCGCTGGATGCCTTGCCGGTGCGCGGGTCATAGGCGCCGCGGAAGACGGTGACGAGCTTTTCATTCTCAAGGAACCAGGTGTCGGTCCAGAGTGTTTCGAAGGCGAGTCTGGTGTTGACGTCGAAGTAGAAGTAGCCGCCGGGGTTGAGAGCGCGAGCCACCGAGGTAAGGACCCTGCCGAGGTCAGCGGCGCGCGGGATGTGATTGAGGGCGTCGAACTCGCAAAGGACGAGGTCGACGGGCGAGGGGAGGCGGAAGTCCCTCATGTCGGCATGAATGACGCGAAGCGCAAGGCCTTTGTCGCGTGCCTTGGCGCGGGCGATGCGGCACATGGCGGGAGAGAGGTCCACCGCGGACATCTTCAGGCCCGAGCGCGCGAGTTCGAGCGCTGTCGTCCCCGTGCCGCATGCGAGATCGCAGGCTGAATTCAGGCTGGGGAGGATGGGACCGAGGATTCGTTTGCGGGCGGCGGCGAACCAGGGCTGGTGGAAGGTGAACAGGCTGTCGTAAAACTCGGCCAGCCAGCGGTAAGGGCGGACCGGCGGTTTGGGCATGTTGAAGACCTTATGGCTGGAGCCAGCCTAACATGGCCTTGCTGACCAGGGCATGAGCATCCCAGTGGGCCCAGTGGCCGGCGTTCGGAATGGTTACAAGGGTCAGGTCACTGTCGAGATAGTCCCATGTGTTGTTGAGCGCGCCGGCGAGGAGGGCTTTGTCCTTCAGGCCATGAAACATGAGGACGGGCATTTTGACTTTGGGCATGGGCGGACCGTCGTTCGAATAGGGCTCTCGGGGATAGTTGCGCTTGTAGTAGTTGAGCATGGCCTCGAAGTCGCTCTTGCGAAAGGCTTCGACGTACTTTGGGCGTTCCGGCTCAGGGGCGAGGCTGGCGAGGCCTTCCGCGCTGAGTTTCAGGTGCGCGTCGGGCTGCTGGAAGTTACGTGCGTACTGGCTGTTCTGCTGCTGCTGGGGATTGTTGGCGAGTTCGCGGCGCAGAGCGGCAGGGTGCGGAAGATTGACGATGATCAGCTTCTCGACGAGTTCGGGGCGAGACATTGCGAGGGTCCAGGCGACGGCGCCGCCCCAGTCGTGGCCGACGACGATGGCTTTGTCGCGACCCAAGTGCTTGATGACGGCGGCGGCATCGGCGACCAGCAGCGCCATGTCGTAGTTCTCGACGCCCTTGGGCTTGTCGGAGAGGTTGTAACCGCGCTGGTCGATGGCGACTACCTGGTAGCGCGATGAGAGGGCCTCCATCTGGTGCCGCCAGGAGTACCAGAAATCAGGGAAGCCGTGAATCATGAGGACGAGAGGTCCTTTGCCAAGGCTGGCGTAGTGTATTTTGACGCCGCCTGAATCGGCAACGCCGTGTTCGACGCGTGTATCGAGATCCTGGGCAGTCAGCGCGGCTGCACAGAGCAGCGCGAGTGTGTTGGTCTTCATCGTCAAGCCTCTCTCTTTGTTGCATGTTACCGGATTTGCCCTATAATCGACCAAAGACTGGGGATGCAAACGATGACACGAACATTATTCTTGGTTCTTTCCGTGATGCCGATGGCCGTTCAGGCGCAAGCGCCGCCCAAGGGCCTCAGCGTCAGCACATGGGTGAGGGAGGACATCTTCACCGGATGGATGGCGGGTGACGCCGAACGATTCAGCCAGGGAATGAAGAAGCTGGATGCGATCCTGGCCGCGAATCCGGGCGCAGCCGATGCGCTTGCGTGGAGAGGGCGGAGGGGAGTTGTTCCTGGCCGTGAAGGCGCATGAGGAGGGGAAGGCGGGCGAGTTCGACATCGCCTATCGGAGGGCATTGGCAACGTTCGAGCAGGCCAGGAAAGCGGGGGAAGGGACGCGCGCGATTGGCGCGGTCCATGCCATCAGCGGGGGAAGTTGGGCGGTGTTCGCCGATCGACTGCCGGAGAAGCACCGGCGTGAGGCTTGGGGGAAGACTCGTGCTCACTACACTGAATTGAAGTCATTGCAAAGCAAGGAATTCGACAAGCTGCCGACACACATGCGGGGCGAGGTTCTGGCGGGTCTGGCGCAGGCCTCACAACGGCTGGGCGAGGCGGATTTTGCGGCTAAGCTTCAGGACGTGGTGGACCAGTTGCCGGAAACGCCCTACGCGACGCGGGCGCGGCGTTGGCAGGAGAATCCGGATGCAGCGTCGCGTTCGTCGATCACATGCCAGACCTGCCATGATGCCGGCAGGCTGGAGGCAGTCCTGTCGGCGGGAAAGCGATGATTTGCTGGTAACTTCTGAAGCGCTCCTGCGTCCAGACAGGAGATGCCGCTCCGATTCTCGGTACTTATGCTGTTTACCGGTCTGTGCTTTGCGCAGACCGCCGACCGGGACCGCCACTGGGTGCAGGACGCCGATTGGATGGCGCAGCAGATTATTGCCATTCACCCGAACCCGTTTAGTGTGAATTCGCGGGAGCGTTTCCAGGCGGAACTGGAGTCGCTCAAGGCGGACATTCCCCGACTGAAGGACTATGAGGTGATCGCGCGATTGGCACGATTGGCGGCGCTGGCGGGGGACGGACACACGTCGCTCAGCATCATGAACGGCAGCCGGGGAGCAGGCGTGCAGGTGCGCTGGTTCAGCGATGGATTATGGATCACCGCCGGGGGGCCGGCGACAGGGCAGCTGATCGGCAGGCGGGTGGTGGCAGTGAACGGGGTGCCGATCGAGGAGATATTCACTAAGCTGAAACCGTACCTGTCGCACGAGAACGAATCGTGGGCTCGACAGATCAGCACGGGGCCGATTCTATCGCCCGAAGTTTTGAGCGTGCTCGGCGTTCTGCCGGCGCCCTCAGCGGTTCCGGTCACGCTGGAGGATCGGCGAGGGGAGCGGAGCGAGGCGCTGCTCCCGGCGGGGGGAGCGGTGACGATCCCCGGGCCGCACCTTGCTTTCCCTCTGAACCCGCTGTGGCGAAGGAATGGAACGTTCAATTACTGGGCGCATTTCCTGGAGGAAAGCCGGACGCTCTACGTGAAATACAATTCGTGCAGCGAATCACCCGCCCTCAAGATGACCGATTTTGCCAGGGAACTGGCAGCGCTGGCGACAGAGAAGCAGCCAGTGCGGGTTGTCTTCGATCTTCGGGACAACACAGGGGGCGACAGCAACTGGCTGAACGTCATGTTGCGAGATCTTCAGATTGCATACGCAACGGGGCAGTTGGCACTTCCGTCCGCGGGGATGGCCGCCATCATCAGCAAGACGACGTTCAGTTCAGGGACTCTGGGAGCAATGCTGTTGCGCGGCTTTGGCGCCGTCACGGTGGGCGAGGCGAGCGGAGGAAACCCGACTGGATTCGGTCCAACCGTGGCCATTACGCTGCCGAACTCGGGCATCGTGATGTCGTGCTCGAGAGGATGGATCCAGACGGAGGGATGGGGTCAGGCGCCGGTGCCGGCGGAGATTGAGGTGGCGTTTCCCGCAGCGGCCTATTTTGCCGATCAGGATCCCTACCTGGAAGCGGCGTTGAAGGTGGACCGGCCGCTAACGCCTCCCGAGTCCGCGACGCTGCTGCGGCGCAGTAGTGAAGGCAGATGATCAGGCGTGGTCGAGGCGAACGACGGCGGAGCGGCGGAGTTCCGGAATGCGAAGGAATGGCTTGGGGGCGTCGAGATCGCGCCAACGGCCGGTCCATGGGTCGTACAGGCGGGCGCGGCTGGCTGGTTTCACGCCGCGAATGGTAAGATCGCGCAGCGTGGCGGGGCTCTGTTCGTCCTGCAGTTCGGACTGCCAGGTGTTGGCGCGATCGCGGCACCATAGCAGCGTGGTCTTGCGTCCGGCAAGGGAGTAGACGCGAAGGGTGTCGTGCTCGAGCATCGTGGGTTGGAAGTTCTCGGCGGGCGGGTCGAGGTTCTCGACGACGTCGGCGAAACGGCCGAAGTGATGCCAGAGGTTGTTGGCGTCGACGTAGGAATCCCAGTGCCAGATCTGGCCGGGACCGGCGGCACCCACGAAGAAGGGGGCGAAGAGGACGTCGTGGAGGATGATGCCCTCGCGGTCCTTGGCGTAGAGCTTGAAGGGGCCTGAGTGACTGGGCTCGACTGCGCCGGACTCGGCGAGGATCACGGGACGGCGGGGAGCGTAACCGATGAGCTCGCGGACGGCTTCAGCGGCGAGAACATCGACAGGGCCATGGCAGACGTCCCACTGCGCGCCGAGATCGAGATAGCGGTGGACCTGGGCGAGGTCGTTGCCGGGGAGCAGGCTGTGCTTGCGGTAGAGATCGCGCGTGGAGACGCGGTCGAAGCTGCCGAGGCTCTGCACGGCGAGGTTTCGCGGGAAGTTCTCGTGGAGGACAGGCAGCATGGCAGCGGTCCAGGCCATGTAATCGCCCGCGCGTACGGCGTTGACCTCGTTCCAGAGTTCCCAAGCGAAGACGGTTGGATTGCTGCCGAAGCGTTTGGCGAAGTACTCGATCTTCCTGCGGAACTGAGCGCGCGGGGCGTCGCCATCGAAGAAGTCGGCGATGGAGCGCGGCGGAGCCGCCGTTGGCTGACGTTGTGGAGGGGCTTGTCGGCCCAGCCTTGGCGGGTGGATTCGCCGATGGTGCGAAAGTGCTCGAGGGTGAGTTTGGCGCGAATGCCGCGCCGGCGGCACAGGTCGAGCACGCGGTCGATGCGGCGGGCGCGGGTCTCGTCGTAGGCGCCTTCGCGCTCATGCTCGACGGCCCAGAATTCATTACTGAGCCAGAGACGGATGTAGTTGGCGCGGTTGGCGGCGAGCTGGTCGAGCCAGCGCTCGAAAGTCGCGAAGCCGGCTGCTTCATCGGGTGAGCGGCCGGGAGCGATCAGGTTCAGGCCAATGGGGATGAAGGGCTGTCCGGAGGTGGTTTCGAGATAGCGGGGGTCGCGCGGGCTGACGCGGATGAAGTCGTCGCTGCGAGTGGCGGAGGGCGCAGCGGCGAGTAGGAAATCTCTGCGAAGCATGGCTCACTTACGCTTGAAGACTTTTCGTTTGACGTCAGGCCAGAATTCGGCGAACGCGTTGCCGCCGATGCGGCCCAGCATGCCTCCGACACCGGCCCTGAACAACGCGGACGAAAGATCGTTTTCGCTCGGTTCGCGCCAGGCGTTCGAGATGATGTTGTTCCCAGTAGTGGCGATGTAGCGGGCGTATGCGGGCATCAGGGACCCATCGCTCCGGCGTGCCATGAAGGAGAGCTTGAAAACGTGTCCGACACGAGATTTGAAATTCCGATTGGGCGACGCGTAGTAGCGAGGATCTTCGTCCCAGATGGCGCCCAGTCCAGCCTCCATCGCGTTGCCGACGGCGATGCCGGTTAAGCGCATTCCATAACGTTTGCCAAAACCTTCCCAACCCGGTCCGTACTCTTCAGGGGAATTGATCAAGGTTCCCCACGCGGCGCTAATTGGACCGGCTCCAAACAGGCTGACCGGGCCGACTGTGGAGTTGATAAACCACTTGCCGCGTTCGGAGCCAGTGGTGGGGCCGATGGGAAGACCCGTCTTGGGGGAGACTGTGGCTGGGGCAGGGGCTGGGGTGCCGGGAGCGATCTGTGCGAGCGCGGGCAGACCAGCAAGAATCCCAGATGCCAACAAGAACCATCGAACCGGAAGCGCCATACGTTTTAAGGTAACTCAAGCGCTGCACGGCCGATGTGGTTAGGATGGCGAGATGAAAGCATCGCTCCGGATTCGACGAGCAACTCCAGACGACGCTCCAGGGTTATTGCGCGTTCTCGAGGGCATTGCGGCGGAGGGCAAATTCACGGCGATCACCGAGCCTTGGCCAGAGGAAGCGCAGCGGCGATATCTGGAGTCTCTTTCCGCGAGGGAGGGGGTGCACGTTGCTGCGGATGAGGCGGGAGTCGTGATGGGGTATCAGACATTGGAGCTGTGGGCGCCGACGCTGGCCTCGATGGCGCACGTTGGACAAGTGGGAACGTTTCTCGCTCCAGAGTGGCGTCGGAGGGGCGCCGGCGAGGCGTTGTTCCGGACGACGATCGAGTTCGCGAAGGAACATGAGTATGGCAAGTTCGTGATTCAAGTGCGCGCGTCGAACGAGGGTGCGCAAGCGTTCTACGCGCGGCTGGGTTTCCGCGAATGCGGGCGGCTGACGCGACAAGTAAGAATCGGCGGGCGTGAAGAGGACGAGATCCTGATGGAGCTCTTCCTGTGATCCGCAGAGGTCAGATGAACTTGTACTTGCCGGGCTCGGGGAGCGCGGGCGGGTCCATCTGCAGCTTGTAGTCGAAGGCCTTGGGCTGGAGGTCGTGCTGGGAATTCATGATCATGTCCCAGGTGACTGCGATGCCCGAGTAGGCCGATTCGCGGGCCATGATGCCGGTCATGGTGGCTTCGGCGACGGGCATGCCTTGGTTGAGATAGGGCCCGGTGCCGCGGATGCTGTTCACCAGGTCCATGTGTTCCTGAACGTAAGGGTTGATGCCCTTGCGACGTCGCGAGGTCCAGGCCGTGGCTGACTCCCTTGGAGCCGACGATCAGGTCGCGTACGTCGTTGGCGCAGCCGCGCGGGATACTGGCGGCAATGTGACGAATAGCGGATGCCGTTGGGGAACTCGAAGTCCGAGCCATGTGGTCGTAGATGTTGCCGTAGAGTTCGTTGCCCTTGCGCCAGGAGATGCCGCCGGAGGCGACGACCTTGACCGGGTGCGTGCCCATGACCCAGTTGATGAAGTCGATGTTGTGGATAGTGCTGCTCGACGATCTGGTCGCCGCAGATCCAGACGAAGGAATACCAGTTGCGGTGCTGCCATTCCATGTCGCCCCACTTGGGGTCGCGGGCCTGGGCGTGGAAAACGGGGCCGGAGAGGTAGTGGGAGTAGAGGGCACGGATGTCGCCGATGGCGCCGTCCTTGATCTTGTCGACAGTCTCCTGGTATTCGAGATGGGCGTGGCGCTGGGCGCCGGAGACAACGGTGAGTTTCTTCTCGGCGGCTTTCTTCGCCGGCGGCCATGAAGCGGCGGCAGCCGACGGGGTCGGTGGCGATGGGCTTCTCGGTGAAGACGTGCTTGCCGGCGTCGATGGCGGCCTCGAAGTGCATGGGGCGGTAGCCGGGGGGCGTGCAAAGCATGACGATGTCGACGTCGGAGTTGATGACCTTCTTGAAGGCGTCGAAGCCGGTGAAGTGGTTCTCGGGTGGGACCTGGATGCGCGCCGGGATCTCCTTCATGAGATCGTCGAGGGTCATCGTCTTGGGCTTGCCGCCGCGGGGGACGGTGATGTTTTCGTAGCGGCGCAGGCCGGCGCCCTCGCGCAGACGCTTAAGGGAGCCTTCGAGCTTGTCCTCGAAGACATCGGCCATGGCGACGAGTTCGACATTCTCGGTGCCGGTGAGGAGGTCTGTGACGGCTTGGCTGCCTCGGCCTCCGCAGCCGATCAAGCCGGCGCGGAGTTTGCCGTCGGAGGCTGCGCGGGCCAGGGGGACGGCGAAGGCCGCGGCGGACGAGGCGAGGACGGTTCGGCGGGTGGGCTGATCGGACATGGGAGGAACTCCTTCATAAGGGACGATATCGAGTTAGGGGCGAGAAGGCAAACGGAGGAATCGCGGGTCCTTGCGCAGGAGGGAGGCGAGTTCAGGATCCTCACTCGGACCAGGCGGTCATTCCTCGATCACGGCTGTTACTCCCACGATCACGCCTTCGGGGGCTTCGAGTTCGGCGGTCTTGCGTTTCTTGGGGACGACGCGGTACTTGCGGGGGCGCGAGGGGCTGCCGCCGGAGAAGGCGTCCTCGAGAACGGCAGCCTGTTCCTGGGCGTGGCGCTTGGCGCCGCCGGCGGCGGTGCTGGCCGATTCCGGGCGGCCGGCGTAGCGCAGCGAGCGGCGAGAGGGCTCGAGCATCGGCTCCATGCGGTCCTTCACAAACAGGAAGGCGCCCATGTTGCGCGGCTCCTCCTGCACCCAGACGATCTCCGCCGTGGAGGGGTAGCGCCACAGGGCGTTCTCGATCTCCTCGGCGGGGAACGGATAGAGCTGCTCCACGCGCACGATGGCGACGTGGTTTTCGAGGCCCGCGCTTCTCGCGCGCGGCCAGCAGGTCGTAGTAGATCTTGCCGGAGCAGAAGACCACCTTGCGAACGCGGTCCGGCGACTGCGGCCGTGTCGCTCATCACCGGCGGAAGCCGCCGCTGGTGAAATCCTTCAGCGGGCTGACCGCCTTGCGGATGGCGCAGCAGGCTCTTGGGCGTGAAGACGACCAGCGGCTTGCGCATGCCGCGGCGGTCGCTGCCGCCGTACATCTGGCGGCGCAGCAGGTGGAAGTACTGCGCCGGCGTGGTGCAGTTGGCGACCTGCATGTTGTTCTCGGCGCAGAGCTGCAGGAAGCGCTCGATGCGGGCGCTCGAGTGCTCCGGCCCCTGCCCTTCGTAGCCGTGCGGCAGCAGCAGCACGAGGCCGCTCGGCTGGCCCCACTTGGCTTCGCAGGAGGCAGATGAACTGGTCGATCATGATCTGCGCGCCGTTGGCGAAATCGCCGAACTGCGCCTCCCAGAGCACGAGGGTGAGCGGGTCGCCGAGGCGGTAGCCGAACTCGAAGCCCAGCACGGCGTACTCGCTGAGGCGAGCTGTCGTAGACCTCGAAGCGCGCCTGGTCGGGGGCGAGGTGCTGCAGCGGCGTGTAGACTTCGCCGGTGTCGTAGTCGAAGAACGCCAGGTGGCGCTGGCGGAACGTGCCGCGGCCGGAATCCTGGCCGCTGAGCCGGACGGGCGTGCCTTCCAGCACCAGGGTGCCGAAGGCGAGCGCCTCGCCGAAGGCCCAGTCGACGGGGCCGCCGCTTCGAGCAGCTCGCGGCGCTTGCTCGACGAAGCCCTGCAGCTTCGGGTGCAGGTGGAAGCCGTCGGGGAATGTGGTGAGGCCCGTCGACGACGCGCTCGAGCAGGGCCTCGTCCACCGCGGTGCGCGGGCACGACAGTGGGCAGCTGGTCCTCGTCGGACGGCGGTGACTTCCTGCAGCTCCCAGCTGCTCGGCCTTGGCTGACGGCTTCCTCGTGCGCCGCGTTGAGGGTCTCCATGATCTGCGCGCTTGCATGCGCTCGACGGACTCCTTGGTGACGATGCCCTCGCGCACCAGGCGCTCGGCGTAGAGCGTCGCCACGGAGGGGTGGTCCTTGATCTTGCGGTACATCAGCGGCTGCGTGTAGCTGGGATCGTCGCCTTCGTTGTGGCCGTGGCGGCGGTAGCAGATCATGTCGATGACGACGTCCTTCTTGAACTGCTGGCGGTAGTCGAAGGCGATCTGCGATGCCGCGGATGGCAGGCTTCGGGGTCGTCGCCGTTGACGTGGAAGATGGGCGCCTGCACGGTGCGCGCGACGTCGGTGGAGTAGGGGTGGAGCGCGGCCTTCCTCGGGCGTGCGTGGTGAAGCCGATCTGGTTGTTGATGACGAGGTGGATCGTGCCGCCGGTGGAGTAGCCGTCGAGCTGCGAGAGGTTCAGCGTCTCGGCCACCACGCCCTGGCCGGCGAACGCGGCGTCGCCGTGGACCAGCACGGGATCACGACGCTTGCGCGGCGCGTGTCGCCCAGGCGGTCCTGCTTGGCGCGCACGATGCCCTCGACCACCGGGTCGACGGCTTCCAGGTGGCTCGGGTTGGGCGAGAGCGAGACCATGATCTCGCGGCCGCGAGCGGTGCGCACGCAGGCCGCTGGCGCCGAGGTGGTACTTCACGTCGCCGGAGCCCTGGGTGCTCGCCGGGTCGACTGTCGCCTTCGAACTCGGAGAAGATCTGCGTCAGCGACTTGCCGACGACGTTGGCGAGCACGTTGAGGCGGCCGCGGTGGGCCATGCCGATGACGATCTCCTGCGACGCCGGTCTGCGGCGGCGCGCTCGAGCATTCGTCGAGAATGGCGATGGCGCTTTCGCCGCCTTCGAGCGAGAAGCGCTTCTGGCCGACGAAGCGCGTGTGCAGGAAGTGCTCGAACTCTCGGCCTGCATCAGGCGCAGCAGGATGCGGCGGCGCTCGGTCGCGGTCGAGCGGCCAGCTGTTGGCCTGCGGCTCCATGCGCTCCTGCAGCCAGCGCTTCTGCTCCGGGTGCTGGATGTTCATGTACTCGCAGCCGATCTTGCCGCAGTAGGTCTGGCGCAGCGTTTCGAGGATCTCGCGCAGCGTGGCGACCGGCTTGGTGCCTTCGCCGATGGCTGGCCGAGGCTGCCGGTGAGGAACTCGCGGTCGAGGTCCCAGATGGTGAGGCCGTAGGTGGCCGGGTCGAGTTCGGGGTGGTAGCGGGGCTCGACGCCGAGCGGATCGAGATCGGC
The DNA here is from genome assembly GCA_963714395.1 of Bryobacteraceae bacterium. Classification (GTDB taxonomy): domain Bacteria; phylum Acidobacteriota; class Terriglobia; order Bryobacterales; family Bryobacteraceae; genus JACADU01. The sequence continues at coordinate 236,927 of CAVQOO010000009.1, read as the reverse complement.
GATCAGGTGGCCGCGCACGCGGTAGGCGTTGATCAGCTGGAGGACCGCGGCCTGCTTGGCGATTTCGTCGAGGCGGCGCTCGTCGCGGAAGCCGGGCAGCGATGGCGTGGCGGTCGATCTCCCAGCGCACGGGCTGGTGCGGCATGCGCAGGTGCGCGAAGATCTCGTCGTAGAAGCCGTCGTCGCCCTCGAGCAGCGCCTGGAGCTTGCCGAGAAACATGCCGGATTCCGCGCCCTGGATGATGCGGTGGTCGTAGGTGCAGGTCATCGTCATCACCTTGCTGATGCCGAGCTGCGCGCGCGAGTTCGTCGCGGCGCCCTGGAACTCGGCGGGGTAGTCGATGGCGCCGGTGGCGATGATGGCGCCCTGTCCGGGCATCAGGCGCGGGACGCAGCCGATGCGTGCCGACGGTGCCGGGGTTGGTGAGCGAGATGGTGGTGCCCTGAAAGTCGTCGGGCGTCGAGCTTGCCGGTGCGGGCGCGCGCGACCAGGTCGTCGAAGGCGTCGAGGAACTGCGAGAAGTCCAGCGCGCCGGCGTTCTTGATGTTGGGCACGACCAGGGAGCGGTGCCCGTCCTTGCCGGCGACATCGACGGCGATGCCGAGGTTGACTTCGCGGCGCACGATGCGGTGGGGCTGGCCGTCGTCCTCGGCGTAGGCGTTGTTGATGCCGGGGACTGCCTTGAGCGCCTTGACGATGGCCCAGGCGATCAGGTGCGTGTAGGAGATCTTGCCTTTGCCGATGCAGGTCGCGGTGCTGGTTGATGATGCGGCGGTTCTCGTCGATCACCTTGACGGGAATGGTGCGCTGCGAGGTGGCGGTCGGGACCGCCAAGCTCAGCGACATGTTCTCGGCGATGCGCGCGGGAGCGCCGCGCAGCGGGACGAGTTGCTCGGAGGGGCTCAAAACCAGGGCGGGCTGCTGTGGGACGGCCGGCGCTTTCGGCGCCGCCATGACAGAGGTGGCGGGGGGCTGTGGAGCGGTATCGTCCAGGGTCTGTTCAGCCTGGCCGTTTCCATTGCCGGGAGCGGCCTCAAAGACCTCTTTCCAGCTTTCGTCGACACTCTTGCTGTCGTTGACAAACTCCTGATACAGCTCTTCTTCCAGCCAGGAATTAATACTGATTCGCGGTCCCGATTGACTTGGCATGATGATCCCGGACGTGTGGGCGGAGTAGACGCACTCCCAGACTTCATCCTAGTGTAACGCGTGTCCGCCGGCCCGCTTATTGGACGCGCTGAGAAGGCATGCAGGTGCAAGGTACAATCGATTCACCATGCGTTTGCTGGTCTTCTCAGATATCCACAACGACTTGAAGGCTTTGGAAGAGTTGATGGCAAAGGAGGCCGACGTGTATGTCGCGGCGGGCGACCTGGTGAACTGGGCCCGCGGGCTGGACACGGTAGGGCCGATTCTGCAAAAGCGGGCGCCGAAGGTCTGGGTGCTGCCGGGCAACCACGAGAATGCTTCGCACATCGAAGAGTTCTGCCAGAAGTACGGCCTCAATCCATTGCACGGGAAGCACTTCGAGATCGAGGGTTGGACGGTCGCGGGGTTGGGACACTCGAATCCGACGCCGTTTGGAACGCCGGGGGAGATCAGCGAACAGGAGTTTGCGGTCGGCCTGGCGCCGTTCGCGAGGCTCGAGCAACTGATTCTCATCTGCCATTGCCCGCCTTATGGGACACCGCTGGACGAGGCAGGACCGGGGAAGAACTTCGGTAGCCGGACGGTGCGGGAGTTTATCGAGACCAACCAGCCGGAGTGGTTCTTCTGCGGACACATTCACGAGGCGGTCGGACGGAAGACCGCGCTCGGGCGGACGTTGGCGGTGAATGCGGGCAAGCAGGGGTATCTGCTCGAAGTGTGATGCGCCGTTCATGTTTCCGTTATGAACTCGCGGCCCCGGTGACTATATAGGTGTGGGTCGAGATGAGTTGTACGAAACTGCGATTCGGGAGTTTGGGCGTGCCTTAGATCGCCTTGCGGCGGGATACGAGGCCGACCCGGACAAACGCCGCGATTTGAGGCAGGACATTCATCTTCGACTCTGGCGGAGCTTTGAAGTTTTTGATGGCCGCTGCTCGCTCAAGACCTGGGTCTTTCGCGTCGCTCACAACACAGCCGTCTCATACGTTCGCGGCGAGCGGCGCAAGTATGTTGCGCTGGTCAGCCTGGAAGAGATCGAAAACCTCGTTGCAGCAGCCCACATTGAGCCGGACGTCGATCAAAGCAGGGCACTGCGCCACCTTTCCCAACTGATCCTGCAACTCAAGCCGCTGGACCGGCAGATCATGCTCTCTTATCTGGAAGAACTCGATACAGCCAGCATTGCCGAAATCACTGGACTGTCGGCCTCGTGCGTGGCAATGAAAGTCCATCGCATCAAGGGCATTCTCGCAGCTCGCTTCAATAAGGACCATCACCATGTCTGAGGAATCCAAAGACAGAATCCCCGGAGAAATCTGGCGGGCCCAACCCGAGGAGAAGAGTGCAATTCAACTGCAGCATTTTATGAACCGCAGGATGCGGGAGCTACACTCGAGTACCCGATCTGAAGTCCTCGTCAGCATTGGTTCCGCTCTGTTCTTCATCGTGGTGATGGCCTGGCGATTGCCCCCGGATTACGACCCTGCTGTGAAAATCGGTTTCCTCATCGCAATCGCCTGGATTCTAATCACGGCGTACAAGTTCCGCAGCAAGCTATTTGGGAAAGCAAGACCGGTGGACACCGCCGCGACGGGATTGGAGTACTACCGCAAGGAGCTGCAACTTCGCCGGGATCACTTGAAGAACTCATGGCTGTGGCATGGCCCGCTATTTATGGCGGTCATGATCTTCGTTGTTGACGTTGGCCGGGTAAGGCCTTTCCCACTCCAGAGAAGATTCGGAGTCTTCTGCCTTTCGTGGTTCTGCTGGTCGCCTGGATTGCCGCCGGCCTGTGGCGCAGGAGACAGGTGGTGAGGGGGCTGGAGCAGGAGATCAGCGAGATCGAATCGCTCTAGGCCGCGTGCTTCTGATAACGTCAAGGACGAATCAGGAGAACCCCGATGTCTCGCCACTCAAATTCCACATCCCGTCGAACCATACTCGCTTCACTGCTCGGCGCCGCCCCGAGCCTCTCCCTCGCACAGACCATTCAGACCGGCACCGGGCCTGTTGTCGGCTTCAAGGCCGACACTGTGCCGCAGCGGTCGGAGTGCGGCATCGGCGCGCTGATGCCCTGGGCCGATTCGCTCTGGGCCGTCACCTACAACAGCCACAAGAAGGGCACCGGCTACGGGCTCGGGCTGTACCGGATCGACGAGGCGCTGAAGAGCGAGCGGGTGCACGTCCACGACGGCACCCACGCCAACCGGCTGATCCACAAGGAATCGAACCAGTGCTTCATCGGGCCGTACGTGATCGACGCCAAGGGCAACTGGAAGCACATTCCGGAGTTGGACAACTACCGGCTCACGTCCACCATGCGGCACCTGACCGACCCGGCCAACAGGGTCTACTACCAGAGCATGGAGGGTGAGTTCATCGAGATGGACGTCAGCACGCTCAAGCCAAGGTGCTCTTCGACCTGGTGAAGGACATGAAGATCGCCAAGCGGCCGCACTTCAAGGGCGGCTTCACGGCGCAGGACCGGGTCGTGGTGGCCAACAACGGCTTCTACGAGTTCGGCGAGAACGACGCCGGCCTGTTCGAGTACGACGGCAAGACCTGGAAGAAGCTGTCGGGCAAGCCGCACATGGATGTGGCGGCGCGGCAGGATATGGGCAGCGTCCTGTTCGCGACCGGCTGGGACGAGTCGTCGGTGCTGTTCTGGGCGCTGGTGAAGGGCAAGTGGCAGCAGCTACCGGCTGCCGAAAGCGACTCACGCGATGAGCCAGGCCTGGCAGACCGAGTGGATGCGCATCCGCGAAGTGGAGACCGAGCACTACCTGATGGACATCCAGGGCATGTTCTACGAGCTGCAGCCGATGGCCTTCGAGGACCGCATCTGGGGCGTGAAGCCGATCTGCCAGCACCTGCGCATCATTCCGGACTTCTGCGCGTATCCGCGGGCTGTTCGCCGTGGGCGGCAACCAGACGACGCCGAACCGGGACAACAACGCGCTGTCCGGGCAGCCGCAGTCGGGCCTGTGGTTCGGCAAGACGGACGATCTGTGGTCGTGGGGCCGGCCGCAGGGCTGGGGCGGGCCGTGGTGGAACACGCAGGTGCAGAAGGACGTCGCGTCCGATCCGTTCCTGCTGACCGGCTTCGAGCAGAAGATGCTGCACATCAGCACCGACAAGGCAACGGCCTTCGACGTCGAAATCGACTTCATGGGCAACGGCACCTGGCACAAGTACGAGAAGATCGCCGTGCCGTCCGAAGGCTACGCCAAGCACATCTTCCCGGACGCATTCTCCGCGCAGTGGGTCCGGTTGACGCCGCAGACGGCGTGCAAGGCCACAGCGGCGTTCTACTTTGTGTAGTCCAATAGGGGCATAAGGGCTTCAGGAGTCTATCCATGTTCAGAATCGTTCTCGCGTTGATCGCTTTGACCGCGTTGCCGCTGGCGGCGCAGCAAGGCAGAGGTTCAATCTCCGGCACTGTGACCGATGCCACCGGCGCTGCCGTGCCTGGCGTATCGGTCCGAATCACCAATGCGGGCACAAACGCCGCGACCGCTGTCGAAACCAATGAGTCGGGTTACTTCACCGCGCCGTCGCTGCAGATCGGCAGTTACTCGGTGACCGTGGAAAAGCAGGGGTTCAAGAAGATCAATCGCGGCGGGCTCACGCTGCAGGTGGATCAGAGAATCGCGCTCAATCTCGTCCTTGAGGTTGGCGCGCTGACCGAGTCGGTGGAAGTCACCGGCGAAGCTCCCATGGTGGACACGGGCAGCGCGACGGTCGGCAAAGTGGTGGAGAATCGCCGCATCACGGACCTTCCGCTGAACGGGCGAAACGCGCTGGCGCTGGTCATGCTCACGCCCGGCGTGAAGTCACAGGCCGGGCCGACCAACTCCGGTTTCGTCGACCGCGGCACGGCGCTTTCGGCCATCAGCATCAACGGCGGCCCGAGTTCCCTGAACAGCTTCATTCTCGACGGCGGCAACAACAACACCTCTTTCCTCGCCGACGTCAACGCCAACCCCACCGTGGATGCCGTGGAAGAGTTCAAAGTCCAGTCCAACGTCATGTCCTCCGAGTTCGGCTTCACCGCCGGGGGCGTCATCAACATCGTCACCAAGAGCGGCACGAACCAATACCACGGGGTCGCCAGCTACTTCGTCCGCAACGATGCCTTCGATGCTCGTCGCGCCTACACAGCGAGCAAGGAAGTCTTTCGCTACCACCAGTACGGCGGCTCGCTCGGCGGCCCGATCTCGATTCCGAAGCTCTACAACGGCAAGGACCGCACGTTCTTCTTCTTCAATTACGAAGGCTGGAAGAACACACGCTTCCGGTCCAACATCCTGACCGTGCCGATCGAGGAGCAGCGCAACGGCAATTTTGCGAACCTGTTTGACGCAAACGGGCGGCAGATCACGATCTACGATCCGAACACGACCCGGGCGAATCCCTCCGGCTCGGGCTTCATTCGCGACCCCTTCGCCGGGAACGCTCTGCCCGCCAACCGCCTCGATCCGGTATCCAAGGCGATGCTGCAGTTCTATCCGCTGCCGAACCAGGCTCCATCGAACGTGCTCACCAATTCCAACAACTGGATCGGGCAGGTCGACGAGAAGCGCGACATGAACCAGTACACCGTCAAGGCAGATCACCGGTTCAGCGACAAGAACTCATTCACCTTCCGCTACCTGCAATACAAACACTTCAACAACAACGGGCTGGCCGGCAGTCTTCCCGACCCGAACATGCGGGCGAGGCTGGACGATTACCTCAACTACAACGTCCTCGCCAGCGACACGCACAGCTTTACGCCCAGTCTGCTGAATGAATTCCGTGTGAGCGTGGCCCGCCAGGCGTTCCCCTTCCAGGCCTACAGCTACGGCCAGAACTGGCCGGAGAAGCTCGGACTTCCCGTCACCGTCCCCAGAGACACCCTTCCCCGGATCGACGCCGGGCTCCCAGGGGCGGGCGCCTTCACCGTCGGCCTCCGCGGGGCGACCACCTGGCAGTTCTTCGACATGGTGACCAAAATCACCGGCAGCCACACGCTCAAGGCCGGAGCCGATATCCGCGTGCAGCAAGCGAACAACTACCAGCGCGAAGTTCCATCGGGGCAGTTCAACTTCGCCGCCGGTCTCACGGGCAATCCGCAGAACCAGGTCGGAACAGGCAGCGGCTTCGCCACCTTCCTGCTTGGGTCGGTCTCCAGCGCCTCCATCACACGCTACGGCGGCGAATCCGAGGCCGGGAAGAGCTACAGCTTCTTCTTCCAGGACGACTGGAAACTCAGTCGCCACTTCACTCTCAATCTCGGCCTGCGCTACGACTACCAGCCTTGGCCTTTCGAGCGCAACAACGGCACTTCCAACTTCAACCCCGCCTCAACCAACCCGCTCACCGGGTTGCCCGGGCGGATCGAGTACGCCGGCATCGACTATGGCCGCGTGCCGTTCGAGCCGGTGCATAACAACTGGGGGCCGCGAGTCGGCTTCGCCTATGACGTCTTTGGCAGGGGCCGCACTATCCTTCGCGGCGGCGTCAGCATCTTCTATCCGCAAGCCTTCTACCGCGACTTCTTCGGCAATACGGCCGGCTTCGCCAACACCGTCACCTCCTATGCGCCGCCGAACAACAACACCAACCTGCCCGCCTTTCAGTTCAAGGATGGCCCGCCCTACGCCGCTACGGAGCCGCTCGGATCGTTGCTCGGGCCCGAGTTTCCTGATCAGCCAGGGCGTGAGCTGGGACCAGTCCACCGAGAAGGTCCCCATGTCCACGCAGTGGACCCTGTCCGTTCAGCAGCAGTTGCCCGGCCGCTGGATCATCGACGCAGCCTACAGCGCCAACAAGAACACCAACCTCGTCGCGGGCGGCTACGACTACAATCAGCTCGACCCGAAGTACAACTCGCTCGGGCTGAGCCTGCAGGACCAAGTGCCCGAATCCTTACGCCGGCAAGGTCTCAGGGGCGTTCGGCGGCGCCACCATCAGCCGCTCGCAGTCGCTGCGTCCATTCCCCTACTACACGAGTGTCAACGTCCGGCTTCCGCGCATGGGCAGTTCCATCTACCACGCACTCCTGTTCAGCGCCGAAAAGCGCCTCGCCTCGGGCTTCGCCATTCTGGCGTCCTACACGTTCGGCAAGCTGATCAGCGACAGCGCCATCGTGCCGTCCAACTTCGGTGCGGTCGAAGTCGGCAGCGACAACGGCTATCAGAATGGCAAGTACGACCGGGGCGCGGAACGCTCCATCGATCCGACGGACGTCTCCAACCGCCTGGTCCTCAGCGGCATTTACGAATTGCCGTTCGGCAAGGGCAAGCGCTACCCGGCGTCCAACGGCTTCATGAACTCGCTGATTGGCGGATGGCAACTGAACCTTATCGGCACAATCCAGGGCGGCCTGCCGCTGGTGGTTCGCGGTGCAAGTAACTTCCTGGCCAACCGGCCGGATTCCACCGGCAAATCCGCGAAGCTCGACAATCCGACGCCCGAACGCTGGTTCGACACGACGCAGTTCGTCAATCCCGTCAATTTCACTTTCGGCAACCTGGGCCGCACGCTGCCCGACGTCCGCTCTCCCGGCATCGTCAACTTCGACATGTCGGCGATCAAGGACACCGTGATCATCGAGCGGCTGCGAATGCAGTTCCGCGCGGAGATGTTCAACTTCGTCAACCACACGAACCTTGGCAGTCCGAACGTTTCGTTCTCTCCGGGTCCGGACGGCCTGAACCGCAGCGCGACCTTCGGCACGATCACGTCGGCTCGCGACCCGCGGATCATTCAGTTCGGACTGAAGCTGATCTTCTGAGGCGCGCAGGCTGAAACGGTCATGAGGACAGGCACCCTGATCGTTCGAAGTTTGCGCAGCCGCCGTCCGGTAAACTAAAGTCAAGAAGGAGCGTAGTCGGGGCGTAGCGCAGCCTGGTAGCGCGTCTGCCTTGGGCGCAGAAGGTCGTGAGTTCGAATCTCGCCGCCCCGACCATCCACTCCAATTTGCGCCTAGATCAATCCCCTGCTGATGCGGTTCAAGTATTCGAGTTGATCGTCCGAACCGATCGTGCAACGAAAGATGCCGCGGTGGCCGTGCAGTCTACTGGATAGTACGCGGAAATTGGCTTCCTCCAGCATCAACTCCACACACCTCATGTTCGGGCCCCAGTAGTTCGTGTAATCGTTATTGAGCGCGTTACGAGGGTAGAACTGCATGAGGGGTATCCCGGCAAGATCCGGATGGATCGACGCCAATGGCTTCGCGTCACGATTGGGCATCTGAACCTCGCTGTCCATGACATGGGTCTCAAGGAACAACTCGCCCTTGCAGACGCTGCGGACTATGTCGATCCCCATCATTGGATCACGGAGGTGGTAAAGGACACCGAGAAACAGAACGATATCGAAAAGCCCATATTTCTCCGGTGTGACGTTGAACAGATTCTCCTGAATGAGATTCAACTTGGAGCCGATCAGTTCCTTCACGAGGGGAAACCCGGTGGACCCAGGCGGGGCATAATCAATAGCCACGACGTCGGCGCCGCGGCGCTCGCATTCAAACGAGAAGAATCCGTCACGCGCCCCGATGTCGAGAACCCTCAGGCCGCTCATCGTATCGGGCAAACCAAGCGCTTGCAGCACCACAGGTGTATCGTTCACGCCGGGTGTCCAAATGCCCGGAGCGACTTCGATACGGTGATACCAGTTGGGGACCGACGCAATGAGGCGCCGGACATCGGATTCTTTCGCTCTGGCCATGGCTGTGCTCATCGGAATCGCTGCTCCGCTTTCACTCTAACAGGCTGCCCAGACATCCAAATTAGTGAAGCGAGAATTCCGCGCGATCAATGGTTTAATATACTCCGGGCAATCAGAAATGACCAATCCCAGCCGCCGCAGCCTGCTCGCAGCACCCCTGCTATCCGCCTGTCGTTCGCGAAACCGCCGGCGCCCTAACATCCTGCTAGCGGTAGCCGACGATCAGTCGTATCCCCATGCCTCGGTCTACGGCGATCCCATTGTCCGTACGCCGGCATTCGATCGCGTCGCGCGGGAAGGCGTCCTCTTTCACAACTCTTTTTGTTGCGCGCCATCCTGCACGCCTTCCCGCAGCGCCATTCTCACAGGGCGAAACAGTTTCGAACTTGGAGAGGCGGGTGTGCTTTACGGGACAATTCCAGCACACCATTCGCTTTATACGCACCGATTGGAGGACTCGGGATACCTGGTCGGGTTTACAGGCAAAGGATGGGGGCCCGGAGACTGGCGCGCTGCCGGTCTTAGCCGCCATCCCGAATGGCCGTGAGTTCAACGCGCGCCTTGTCCCGAATCCGCCGGCAGGCATCGACACACGCGACTACGCCGCCAACTTCGACGACTTTCTTCTCAGCAAGGAAGTCCGGCCAGCCATTCTGCTTTTGGTTTGGCAGTTCCGAACCCCACCGCGTCTATGCGCAGGGGGCCGGTCAGCGTGCGGGAAAGGATCCGGCGAAGGTTCGCGTTCCAGCGTACTGGCCGGACACAGCCAGGAATCCGGTCCGACATTCTCGACTATTACCAGGAGATCGAGTACTTCGACTCGCACCTCGCGCGCATCATTGCCTCGCTGGAGAGAGCAGGCGAACTTGAAAACACGCTCGTGATTGTCACCTCCGACAACGGCATGCCGTTTCCACGCGCCAAAGTGAACCTCTACGATGGCGGCACGCGCATGCCCTTGGCGATTTCCTGGCCATCCGCAATTCCAGGGCGCCGCGAGATACGGGACTTCGTCAGCCACGCAGACCTTGCCCCGACCATTCTCGAAGCCGCGGGAGTTGCGGCTTCGTCCCCTCGCAGCATTCTTCCAATCCTGCGATCCCAGATGTCCGGCTTCATCGACCCGCAGCGCGATCATGCCATTACAGCTCTCGAACGCCACACCTGGTGCCGTCCCGATGGCGCCACCTATCCCATGCGCGCGCTACGCACGGCTGCGCACCTCTACATCAGGAACTTCCAGCCGGACCGTTGGCCTACCGGCGGCCCCGACTTCGTCTCCTCGAACAAGACGCTTCATGGCGACGTCGACGGTTGCCCCACCAAAGACGTCATGCTCTCCGAATCGGCGCGCGAGAAATTTCCGCGGGAATACGAGCTGTGCTTTGGCAAGCGGCCCGCCGAGGAACTCTACGACATCACCGCCGATCCGGACCAGATCAACAACATTGCCGGCTCATCCGCACACTCAACCCTGAAGCAGACGCTTTCCGCCCAGTTGGAGGACTACCTGCGCAAGGCCGGCGATCCTCGAATCGAGGGTCGAGACCCCTGGCAGGGCTATCCCTACCGTCAGACCAGCGGATTCGGAGCTTCCTTCAATACAACGCTGCCTGAGGCCGACCGGGCCAAGGCTCGCGGGGGCAATCCGCACAAGCCGGAATAGGAAACTGGCCTTCCATCGGGCTCGCGATCCGCAGGTGCAAGTTATCCGAGGCGCCGGGCAGCAGGGGCGTGATCCACCGGCGCTTGAGGCCATGGATATGGACAACCACTCGCTGTAGGGCTGTGCCGGGGTCCAGGATCTCCACGTTTACGTTTTCAAGACGCAAGCCTTGAAACCCCTCTACCTTTCCCGCAGGCGGGCGCGCCTGTCCAAAGACCACCATAGAGGCTATCTCCTCCCGCGAGAGATTCTTCATCGACCCGGTGCGCACTGCGGCGCGCGCCTGTTCCACCAAGGCATGCTGCTGGTGAAAGAACTGGGCCACATCCACTATGGAAACCGTCAGGGCGAGGAACGCGCTCATCACCAGCGCGCCTTCGACCAGCGCCGAACCTCTCCGTCCTTTACGCCGCACAGAGAGTCTCATGGAGTCCACTGCCCGAGGTAAGGGAGCGACAGTTCCGGCTGCCCCAGCGGCGAGCCTACGCTGCGAGAGGGGGAATGGACAGCCGGACACACACGGTGGCCGGCACGTTCCGCTCGAAGGTGACCTCGACCGTGACACCTTCCGGAGTCAAGCCTGGCGCGAGGCTTTGGCCGGACTTGCAGTATCCGGGGTTGCCGCAGGCGGTCATGTTCTTCACTGCCGACTTGAACTCGTCGATTTTTGCGCCCTCCATCGGCCGAATCGAGGCGAAGCGCGCCCCCGCCCGGGCCGCAATCTCGAGCTCGTTCAGAAGGAAGAGGCCGTAGCCGTAGTGCAGTATCCCATACGCGATCGGCGCGAGAATCAGCATACTGAGGGCGAACTCGACCATCGCGCTGCCGCGGCGTCGATCAACCTCTCGATGGGGTGCGCTGCTCATGATCGAGTCCTATCCCAACAGCCGCACGAGAAAGACTCCGGGCCGATTCCCGGCGCCGCGTTTACGGCTTCCCTCGAGGTATGCGCCGATCGGCTCCCTGACTCCGGCCTCGTCGCGGACGAAAAAGCCGCTGATCCCACCGTCGCCGGCACAAGGGACAATTCGCCTGCCATTGCCGCGGTCTGCCGCTCCATATTCGGCATAGGTCTTTGAATCGCGATCCGTATCCTGGCGCATCCGGTCAGCCAGGTCCGCCGCTTCACACTGGAATTCGCCGGATTTCAGTCCCCGCTTCTCCACTTGACCCGCCACGGCGGTCGCCCCCACTGAACCTTTGGCGTCGCCGGTGAGCAGCCGGGAAAAGAACATAGGCGTCTGGAGTTGTAAGCGCGCCCTGACAAAGCGGCATTCAACGGAGGCTTCAGGCTGTTTAGTCCACGGCCCGCCTTCCGTAGTGGAGAACTCGATCCCGGCCTGACCGGCACGCGGGGCCATTCTTCGGCCGACTTCCGCTGACTCCGCCAGCCCCTTCAGGGTTCCATCGAGTCTTACCGCTGCGCTCAACGCGGCTGCGTCGGCCGTTGCCTGAGCCTGGCTCTTTAGAACGTAGAGACGGCCCATATCGACAACAAGTCCAAGCGCTCCAATAAATGCCAGCGCGAACATGGCAGCCATGACGAGGATATAGCCGCCGCACGTTCTTTTTCGCTTTGTGTTCCCCGTCGATCGCCTCATGACACAACTCAAGTCCGCGGATTTGCTCTCCTTCCATCCATCCGCACTTGTGGGCCTGAACTTCAGTTGGGGAAAAACCTTAGAAAGCTACTGGCCAACCTTGAGCAGAGACTTGATTGCCTTGTAGACCTCGCCGGGCGGCTTGGTGGCGTCCACGCGCATCAGCCGGACGCCGGGGTAGGCAGCCATCAGCTCTTTTGATTCCGTGTTGTATTCGGAAATGCGAGCTTCGATGTTCTCGGGAGTATCATCTGCGCGCTTGCGGCTGGTCATGCGCTGCCTGACAACGTTCTCCGGCACTTCCAACAGGATGGCGACGGGGGGCAGCAGCGCGAGCTCCTTGGCGAACCCTTCCAGAGACTTAGCTTGGGCTTTGGTAGCCGGGTAGCCGTCCAGGACGAAGCCACGTTTGAAATCCTGGCGTTTAATGTACTCGAGCATGAGGTCGCTAGTGGCCTCGTCCGACAACATCGATCCGCCTGCCATGGACGCTTTCATGTTCTTGGGCGTCTTGCCCCACCCTTTGGCCTCTTTGAGCGCAGTAGCCGAGGAAACGAAGGGGATCTTGAATTCCTTCTTGATGAATTCAGCCTGAGTCGTTTTCCCGCTCCCCGGAGGACCAGAGAGGATGAGAATAAGCCCGTTGCCGAGCGTCTGCGCGCCTAGGCTGGCACTCGCCAAAACCGAAATGAGGCCAATAGTTCCAATACGCATGTTCTTCTGCTCCAGTCTGATGCCTTCTAGATTATCAGGGGAGGCGCGTGCGCCTAAGGATGAAACCAATGGGAGCTCTCGGGCATAGTAGTAAGTGGGGGACGATAACCACCGTTATGAACGCATTGAAGACCGTTGCATTGTTGGGTGCGCTGAGCGGATTGCTTGTCGTCGGGGGCGGGTACCTGGGCGGCGAAAGAGGTCTATTCTATGGTCTCATCCTGGCCCTCGGAATGAACTTTTTCAGCTATTTCTTCAGCGAAAAGATGGCGCTCATGTCCAGCGGCGCGATCCGGGTCAGCGAGACGGAGAACGCAGAGGTGTACTACCGCCTTGCCCCGATCACCAAGCGCCTCTGCGACCGCATGGGACTGCCCATGCCAAAGCTCTGGGTGATACCGGAGCAGGCCCCGAACGCGTTTGCCACCGGACGCAATCCGAGCCATAGCTCCGTGGCCGTCACGGCCGGCATCCTCAAGCTACTGACCGACGAAGAGATTGGAAGGCGTCATCGCCCACGAACTCGGCCACGTCAAGAACCGCGACATCCTGATCGGCTCCATCGCCGCAACCATCGCGAGCGCCATTACGTACATGGCGCACATGGCCATGTTTCTTTGGCGGGCGGCGCGACGATGACGATGCGCCGAATCCGCTGGTGTTGATCCTGATGCTCATTCTGGCGCCGATTGCGGCGATGTTGATCCAAATGGCCATCTCCCGCACCAGGGAGTACAGTGCCGACGCCAGTGCGGCCAAAGCGGTCGGCACAGGGCGCGGACTCGCCAGCGCGCTGCGCAAACTCGACATGTATTCCAAGCGGATTCCGATGGACGCTTCGCCCTCCATGTCTCACATGTACATCGTCAAGCCGCTGGCGCCGGGCCAGACTTTTGCGAAGCTCTTTTCCACGCACCCGCCGAGTGAAGAGCGAATTGCCCGGCTGGAAGCCATCCGTTTCGTCTAAGCTCAGTAGTTGTCTGAATCATCGTCCAATCCTGCAGTTCGCGTGAACCGGCGCGCGGAGTCTCGTTTCGAATCCGGCCATCCCTGGATCTATTCCAGCGATGTGGAGGATCGCGGGACGGCACAGCCTGGCGACACGGTTCGCGTGATCGGCGCACGCGGCAAGGTGCTAGGGCTGGCCCATTTCAGTTCGACTTCGCAGATAGCGCTCAGGCTGATTTCGGAGCGGCTGCGCCCGATCGACGCCGGATTCTTCCGCGAGCGCATCTCCACTGCCTGGGCCTTCAGGCAGCGGCTTGGCCTGGATACACGGGTTTGCCGCGTGGTTCACGCCGAAGGCGACCAACTGCCCGGACTGATCGTCGACAAGTACGGCGACTACCTCTCCATTCAGTTGCTGACGCAGGCAATGGACCGCGCCAAGCCCCTGATCGTCGAGGCGCTCTCGGAAGTGACTGGCGCTACCGGCATGCTGGCGCGAAACGACGCCGCCGCCAGAAGGCTGGAATCGCTGTCACAAGTGCAAGAGGTTCTCTTGGGCGACGTCCCGGAGTTGATCGAGTTCGAGATGAACGGTCTGCGCTGGCGCGCCAACCTGCGGAAAGGCCAGAAGACCGGGGTTTTCCTTGACCAGCGGGAGAATTATGCCGCCGCCGCGCGATACGCACGCGGGAGAGCGCTCGATTGCTTCACGTCCACCGGCGGGTTCGCCCTCCACCTCGCGCGGGTGTGCGAATCGGTCGAAGGCGTGGACTCTTCTGCCGCCGCTCTCGAAACTGCCACGGCCAACCGCGACATGAACGGGTTGACCAACGTAAACTTCCGTGAGGCGGATGCCTTCGATTATCTGTCTGGCGTCTCCCATACCCGCCGCACGTTCGAGACGATCATTCTGGATCCGCCCGCCTTTGCCAAGACGAAATCGCAGTCGCAGAACGCGCTCCGCGCCTATAAGGAGATCAATTTCAAGGCGCTGAAGGTGTTGGCGCCAGGCGGGCTGCTGGTGACTTGTTCCTGCTCCCATCATGTGGGTGAGGCGGATCTGCTGGGCGCGGTGGCCGAAGCGGCCCTGGATGCGCGCCGGACTCTGCGCGTTCTGGAGCGACGCACACAGGCCGCCGATCATCCGATCCTGCTCACCGTGCCGGAAACACTCTACCTCAAGTGCCTGTTTTTCGAGGCGCTTTGAAGCCAGCCGCGGCAGGTTGCTATACTGTAGATTCGTGGCGCTATCGTCTAAGGGTTAGGACGGAGCCCTCTCAAGGCTCTAATACGGGTTCGAATCCCGTTAGCGCTACCACCCCTCTGCAATCCCGAGCTTGTGACGTTTATTGAGCTTCGCTGCTTCTACGGCTCACATTCCTGGTACTACCGGAAACCGCGATGCCGGCGACGAAAACAGCCCCCGCACTCCTGCAGTACGCGACCTTTCCAAGGTAACTTCCGCTCTTGAGCTGGACTCCTCACGCTGATTCCGACAGGGATGGACTGATCAATCTGTACACCGAGACCGCCATCTGAGACATCTACGACATGAGCTCGGCGAATGCCGATCATGTCCGCCCACTCAAGCGGGCGGAGTTGACCATACTCGCCCACAGGATAGCGAGGATGCACCCTGCGTTCTCTCATGTATAAGGAATCGGTCGATCCAGCATCGTTCTTTAGGGGTTCTTCATGGGGAACGCCCCAGCTGGATTTGTATTTTGGTAGGATCGGCGAGAACAAGAAGTACACGCATGACCCCTTTGAATAGAGCCTTAGTCATCAGGTGTCTGATGGGGACACTTGGTTTATTTGGTATGGTTTGCACGATCATGGCGCAGGCGAAGCGCGCCCGCGATGGGTGGAACGTTTCGCGAGCTGCTCCCTGAGCAGAAGGCGCAGCTCGAACGCTGGGTAGCTGAGTACAAAACAGTCTTCAAGCGGCAGATAGACGCCCAGCAGTTCTATGATCAACTGCCCATGTCGGCGCGAACGACTTTTCAGGCGGTTACTCACGCGCTGCTGAACACGAAGCTGACATCGGAGAATGGCAAGCCGATGGGCACAGCGCTGGACCTGGTCGACGTCGTGGAAAGGGTGTCGGGACAGGTTCCCGATACCAGGGGCGACCGGCAGTTTCGCGTTTATGTGTATCTGAAGCCGGGAGCTCTGAACACCTTACACGCGGCCCGGGAGTTCCAGCGCGGGCACGACAATGCTGTGTATCACATCGGGTATCCCATCAACTTCCGGCAGGACGGAGGAGTCCCTTCCATCCAGATTTCGGTTGCTCGCACTGGCCGGAGAGCGGACATCGACGTGGATTATCGGTCATCCGCGGGCGTGAAGGCGCTGGTGAGCGGGCATCTTACGTCAGCGAATTCCGATGTGCGCGCCGGGAACAACGAGTTGACTCACAACAAGCGCTGGAGCGGCTTGGCCAACTGGTGGAAGGAAATGCTGGCATTATTCGTCGAGAAGCCGGCTCCCGAAGAATCCACGGAAGGATTCGCTCCGGGTGCGGAGCAAGAGCGCAAGCGGATTGCGCGCGGTCCGATAGACGAGGCGATCAATGCTTATCTGACCGACTGGCTGGTAAAAGGGAAACCGCAGGATTTAATGCCGCTGATCTCAATCAAGGCGTATCCGTGCGTTGCCGAGTTGGGCGGTGATTCACGTCCGGACAGCAAGCTGGCGCTGGCGCGTCTGTTGCGCCAGCTCAAGGAGCGCAATGAAATGCTCGGCCAGGTGAAGCAGTTGGAAGACGTCGTGCAGCCTATTGCGTACCGGCTGCCGGATGCAACGCCCGTGAAACACTCCTTCGAGAAGATCTTCTCGCTGCAGGAAGTCCACGAGGATGTGGCGTGGGCGATTGACTGCCGCATCAGATACAACCTGCAGATGGTGGAGTCGATCCCTCGTCCGCCGCACCGGCTGAACAAGACATATGTTGCCAGCATGCGCATCAAGAACCCGAAGGAGCCTGGCTCATTTCAAGTCCATACCTGGCAGCAAGAGGCCGGCGAATGGCGGTTGGTTTCGATGGATATCAAGCGCAAGACCCTGACGCCGCCACCAGACCTGCTGAGCGCCTCGGCGGCTCAGCCCGCACCGGGCTCGGATGCAGCCCAACTCGCCGTGCAGGCCGAGAAGCTGTTCGACACCTGGCTGGTGCAGAAACGGAGCGGCGAAGCCGCGCGATTCTTCCTGCCGGAATCATTTGCCTGCGATGCACTGACCGATATTCACAGCCCTGCAAAGGCGGCTGCCACTCCGGATTCCAAGAATCTTGTCCGCTTCCTCGATGAGGCAGCCAAGAACGCGTTGACGGCTAAGCAACTCGAAGGCGTCATTGCCGCGGCGGAGGCGGCTCACCACGAGATGAAACCCATTTCGCACCCCAAATCGGGAGCATTCCTGCTGGCTGAAGTTTCCGGAGAATCTGCTGGCGATGAGTTCCTGCGAGTTCAATGGAAAAGCCCCGCGGAGCCACAGTAGTCAAGGCTGCCGCTGGTCCGACCGGGTTGGCGACGATCTTCCGGTTGGTTCACACACAGGGCGAAGAGAGCGCCGCCATCACGCTGTACTGGAAGAAAAGCCAGGGCCAATGGCGGGTGGCGTCTTACGACGTCGTTGCCGACTGACTGCGGCCTGCTGCTCCGGCGTCCCAGCTACCGAATCTCGAACTGAAGTGCGGGGGCGCCCGTTGAGTCGAAGAACTTCACGACACTGCCGGAGACCTCGACTCGTTTCACCGATGCGAGAGCCTTGTGGAATGCCGTCTCGAGGTCCATTAGCTCCTTGGGGCCGGCCATCATGGTGGAGCCAAACGGGCCGGCGCTGACAGCGCCGTCGGCAGCGATCTGGAGTTTCCCAAAGAACCTGTTGACGCCCGAGAACCCGTAGCAAGTTCCCTCAGCGGTGATGGTGAGATTGAGCAGGGGCTTGGCGGGCAAAGGAAGATTCTGGCTTCCCTCGTTCAGTTGGGTCAAGGTGAGCGGCTTACCGTAGATGTCGGCGATTGCCTGCTGGGCTACCTGCGCCTCGAAGATCATGCTGATTGCGGGGTCGGCGGATGAAAAGGTGAGGGTCGTACCCTCCAGGGAGAGTTTGGTGGTGCGCTCGAGCGCCTGCAGGAAGAGGGATTCGAGTTCCATCAGCGTCCCCGGGCCGGAACGGCGCGTCACGGCGAAGCCAGCGGAACCCCAGGTGATGGTCCCCTCGGCGCTCAGTTGGAGTGAACCGAAGTAGAGGTTGACCGTCGACCGGCCGTTGACCTTGCCGTTTTCTTCAAACCGAATTGTGATAACAGGCTTGGCGGGAAGCTGAAGCGCCTGGTCGCCGACGGCGACCGAAGTGAGGCGATAGGTGGTCCCGCGGAGCTGCTCCAGGAGGGGATCGGCGGCTTCCTGGCCGAAAGCCAAGCCTGGGACCAGTAAAGCGAACAAAGGTAGAACAACGCGCCATCGGGCGCAGCGATTTCCGTGCATGACCGTTGGAGGCATACGGGCCCGGACAGGTTTCATCCGCGGGCAAGGTATACTGCTCAGACGAAGGAAGGGCCATCGAGTTGTTGATCGAAGATGGGCGGATACGGGTCGAGAATGCTTTGCAGGCACTGCGGGATCGGAAGGAAGAGCTTGGACTGAAAGACCTTCAGTTGCGGAGCATCGAAGAATTCGAGGATGATATTGCCAGGCTGGGGCTCAGCCTGGAGGGGCGGGAGACAATCGTGGAGCAGGCGATTGTCCTCATCGAACAGCTCTATGTCCATCTGCCTTTCAAGCGGACGCGATACGCGATCAACCCGGCGCAGAGGCTGCGTCTGCTTCGCCACCGCTCGCCGGGAATGAGTGACTCGCAATTCCACGCCGAGATGCTCGAAACCTTCAACGAATTGCGGGATGCGCACACCTTTTATTCGCTTCCCATGCCCTATCGGGGAAGCACGGCATTTCTCCCATTCCTGATGACCAGCTTCATTGAGGAGGGAGTTCCAAAATACGTCGTCACGCATGTGCTGGACGGTTTCGGTGAGTGCGCCTTTGGACGGGGAGCGGAAGTGACGTTGTGGAACGGGATGCCGGTGAGCCTGGCTGTAAGGCGAATGGCCGACCGGACTCCGGCGGGCAACGATGCGGCCAGGGAGGCCCGTGGGATGGCGCAAATGACGATGAGGTCCCTGGCCTATGCGCTGCCGCCGGATGAACGAGTAGTCTACCTGCATTACAAGCCGTATGGTGCGGAGGAGGAGCAGGCGATAGCGCTGCCTTGGTCCATCGGAACGGGTTTGAGCGAGATCCGGTTGGTACAGAGCATAGAAGCCACGAGCATTTACGGGCCCTTGGCGGAATCCGATTGCGCGCGGCAATTGCTGTGGTATCGGGATAAGCGGAAGAAGGTCTTGAAAATCGAGAAAGAGTATCAAGGACTGGTCCCGGGCACGTATGACTCGAAGGCGCGCCTTGCAGTACTGTCGGCTCCGGAGGCTGCGCCTGTATCGGATTCAATCAGTCTGGCCGATGTTTCGAGATTCCCAAGAGTCTTCGAGTTTCAGCACTCCGGCGGGGAGCCAGGCGCGGGAGTTCCGCCTCAGTGGCTGACTGACCCTCGACGCAAGAACAGGCGGATTGGCTACATCCGGATCAGAAGCTTTGACTTACCAGAGGATGATTTTGTCGAGGAGTTTAAGCGGATTCTCGATCTTATGCGTGAGGTGGCGCCGGAGGGGCTGATTCTGGACATCCGCGGCAATCCGGGAGGGAGCATCAAGGCGGCCGACCGGATACTGCAGTTCCTGACGCCCAAGGAGGTCCGCCCAGCGCTGTTTCACTTCAGCATTACATCGCTGATTCAGGAAATCGTGTTGGAGATCGAGAAGCTGGGGGAGTCGGCTACTCAGGGTACAACCGCGGACCTGCGGCCATGGATTCAGGACATTCTGGAATCAGTGGTCAGCGGCGACGTAATGACCGGCGGGCGACCCCTGACCCCTGTGGAGTTGGCCAATGATACGGGGCAGAGGTACCTGGGGCCAGTGACGCTCATCGTAGATGCCCGTGTGTATAGCGCGGCGGAGATCTTCGCAGCGGGATTCCAGGACCACGAAATCGGAGACGTCATCGGGGTGAGCGAGAGAACCGGCGGAGGGGGCGCCAATCGCTGGCTGCATGAAGACCTGATCAGCCGGCTGAGCGAGATCAAAGGGCTTCCTCTGGCTCCGCTTCCCAGCGGAGCCATGCTGACAAAGCTACCGGGAGATGCCCATTTGGCGCTGGCGTTTCGACGATCGTCGCGAGTTCGCAAGAACGCCGGGTATGCAATCGAGGATGTAGGGGTCAAAGCTGATCACGTCCACAAGCCGACGCGAGCGGACTTTGAGAAGGGCGACAGGGACCTGCTTCGCTTCGTCCTGAGCAAACTGGGGAAGCGGCCGGTGTACTCTCTAGACATCAAGAAGGCAGTGATCAGGAACAATGTCGCCGACGTCGAAGTGACGTCCAGGAATCTGGATCGGTTGGAGTGCTTTGTGGATCTCTATCCTCAATGCGCAGCGGCAGTCTCGCCCGAAGGAGATCACCGGACGAAGATCCGGGTGCCGCTGCATGGGCTGCCCGGCAGAGGCCGCCGGCAATTAAAAATTCAAGGTTACGCCAGGGGCGGTCCTGACGGGAGACGGATGCTGGTGGCCGCGGCCATAACGCGCATGGAAACCGCCAGGTGATGATTGGCAGCACGATAGGCAACTACAGAATCACGGGCGAACTCGGGCATGGCGGGATGGGAGTGGTGTACGAGGCGGAAGACCTGCGCCTCAAGCGCACAGTGGCTCTTAAGTTCCTGGCTCCAGGGAGAATGGGCGACTCTCAGCGGCAGCGGTTTCTGAACGAGGCGCAGGCTGCGGCGCGAATCCACCATCCAAATATCTGCCCGATCTTCGCGATCGAGGAATTCGAAGGTCGGATGTTCATCGCAATGGCGCGGCTGGAGGGCGAGACGATTGCGGATCGGGTTGAACGTCAAGGCCCGATGCCTGTGCAGGAAGCGTTGGACGTGGCGGCGCAAGTGGCGCGCGGGTTGTCTCAGGCACACAGGATGGGGATTATCCACCGCGACATCAAAAGCAGCAACATCGTGGTGAGCGGACAGGGTCATGCCAGCATTCTGGATTTCGGACTGGCTATTGGAGGGGGTATCGATCGGCTGACTGTGGAGGGAGGCACGGTGGGCACGCCGGCGTTCATGTCGCCGGAACAGGCGCGCGGGGAGGAAGTGGACGAGCGAACCGACGTGTGGTCATTGGGCGTGGTCCTGTATGAGATGTTGTGCGGCCGGTTTCCATTTGAGGCGAGCCAGCCAGCCGCCGTCGTGAACGCCATCCTGACGCGACCGCCGCGGGATCTGAGCGAATGTAGACCAGAGGCAGGGGGGGCAGTCGCGAACGCCGTAATGAAGGCGTTGGAAAAACGGCCGGAGGACCGCTGGCCGAGCGCCGCCGAGATGGAGCGGGAACTTAACCGGTTGGGCGCGAGATCGAGAACGGCCAGCGGATTAGACCCGGCGCTGGTGGAAACCCAGCTTGTGAGCGACATCGCTGCGGCCAAGTGGTGGACACGCAGGCGGATTGGATTGGCGGTGGCTGCTGCTATCGTGGCGGCCGGGGCGGGGTTGGGCTACTGGCGATGGCAGCAGCCGGCCCTGCCGGAACAGAAGCAGGTAGCAGTGCTTCCCCTCAGCGTGGCGGGCAACGACGCCGAGGTGCGTGCGATTGCTGACGGTCTTGTCGAGACTGTGACGGCGCAACTCACGGAACTGGAGCAGTTCAGGAAGAAGCTGATGGTGGTGCCCGCCAGCGAAGTCAGGGCGAGGAAGATCTCCAGCGCGGCCGATGCGAGGCGGGTCTACGGAGCGAACCTGGTTGTGGCTGGGAGCGCTCAGCGTTGGGGAGACAGGATTCAGTTCAACTTCACGCTGATAGACGCCGCCAAGCTGCGCCAACTGTCTGCCAGGAGCGTGGAGTACGACGCGCGAAACGCCGCGGCGCTACCCGGGCGGGCAGTGCAGGCAGTGGGGGATTTGCTGAAGGTGGAGATCACCGAAGCAGAACGCAAAGTCGTCTCCGGCGGGTCTCGCGACGGGCGCGACGGCTATTCGGATTACTTGAAGGGGCGTGGTTACCTGGCGCGTTTCGATATCGCTGGAAATCTCGATAGGGCGCTGGAAAGCCTGCAGAATGCCGTTAAGGCGGATCCGGGATCGGCGGTGGCTTACGCGGCATTGGCGGAAGCCTACTGGCGGAAGTCGGCCGTTACTTCCGACAAGCACTGGGCGGATAGGGCGCAGGAATGCGCTGAGCGGGCGGTGAGGCTCGACGGCAATCTGCCGGCCGCTCGGGTGCGGCTTGGGGTGATCTACGCAGAGCGTGGACGGCGGGAAGAGGCAGTCGGAGAACTCAATCGAGGATTGGAACTCTCGCCGGGCAATCCGGAGGCGCTACGTGGGTTGGCTGACGTGTACGTCCGGATGGGGCGTGTGAAGGAAGCTGAGGCCGCTTATGTGGAGTCGACGAAGCGGCGGCCAACAGACTGGCTCGGACACCTGACACTCGGCGTATTTTTCGAGCAGCATGCCCGCTATAGCGAGGCGGAATCGGCCATTCAGGCAGCTGCGGCGCTTGCCCCGGACAACGTGATCGTCCACAGGATTCTCGCCGCCACCTATCTGCGGCAAGGGAGATACGGGGAGGCTCGTAAGCAGTTGGAGATATCTCTCAAGCTGGAGCCGACAGCGCTCAGCTACAGCGCTATGGGGGTGGCCTTCTACTACGAAGGGCGAATGGCGGAGGGAGCGTCGGCTCTGGAGGCGGCGATCGACCTGGACTCGAGCCGTTACACCCTTTGGGGCAATTTGGGCACGATTTACCGGCACATGCCGGCGAATGCCGCAAAGGTGAAGCCGGCCTTGGAACGGGCCATCGAGTTGGGGGAGAAGCAGCGCGAGTTGACGCCGGAGGACGGCAATGTGCTCTCGAATCTGGCCGAGTACTGGGCGAAGTTGGGGCAGAAGCAGAAGGCGATCGAGTACCTGGAGCGGATCCCGAAAGAGAACCGCTCGAGATACAAGGGGCGGTTCGTGCTGGTCAATGAACTAATCGGACGCAGGAAAGAGGCGATCGAAGCAGCCCGCGGGTCGGGCCAGAACGCCGGACTCGTCAATTCGATCAAGGACGATCCAGACCTTGCCGGACTCTGGCGGGACCCGCGGCTGCACGAAGCTCTGGCAGGCAAGAGCTGATGCTTTAGTTGTCCGAAGTGACGATGATGTCGCCAACGTCGGGGCCGACAGCTACGAGGGCCAGGATCTCATCGCACTTCGCGCGCGATTCCTTGACGAGGGCCTGGATGGCCTCGACTTCCTCTTTGGTGAACATCTTCTTGGACTGGGCCTTCTTGCTCGCTTTGGCAAGACCGGCGGCCCCCTGGCGCAGCCCGGTGAGGGCAGACCTGGAGAACTTATTCTTCGCGCCTGGCGCGGCTTTCTTAGGGGCAGCTTTCTTTGGGGCCGCCTTCTTGGCGGGTTTTGCTTTCTTCTTCGTGGCCATAGTTGGGTCCTTGGATTGATTGCTCAAAGTAGAGCGGGATCAGAATAACATCGAATGCGGCAATGGCGATGAGTTTGGTTGAAGGGAACACAAAAAAAGGGAGCGGCCGGCGCCGCCCCCTTTGAGTTGGTGGTTGTTCGAACGCTCTAGAACGCCAGGCGCAGGCCGAAGCGGAACTGCCGGCCTGCGGTCGCGCTCGTGATGCTCATGAAGTTCTGCAGCGGGTTGGCGATCGACGTGTTCAGCGACCCGTCAGGATTGAGCCTCATGCTGGCAGAACCGGCGTTGGGATTCCCCCAGATCGGTGTGTTGGTGAAGTTGGTCGATTCGGCGCGGAACTCGCAATTCACCTTCTCGGCGATCTTGAAGTTCTTGTAGATGGCCGGATTGAACTGCCAATAACCAGGTCCGCGGAGAATGCCCCAACCGGTGGTGCCGGGGCGGTAGTTTGAGCCGGTGAACTCAAACTGAGGATCGCGGAAGCTCATGGGATCGTAGTAGAGCTGCGATGGTCCCTTGTTCCCGATCTTCTTCACTGGCGCGATCAGGTCGGCAGTCTGGGTGCAGCCGGTGCATTGCAGCGAAGTGCTGCTGCCGCTGACATAGAACGGTGTTCCGGAGTAGATGGCGACCGAACCCGCCAGCTTCCAACCGCCGAAGATCATGTCGGCGGCGGTGTTGTCGATGGTGAACTTCTTTCCCTTGCCGAAGGGCAGTTCGTAGTTCCATGCGGTGGTGAACTGATGGGTGCGGTCGTAGCCGGCAGGCCCATAGTTGCGGCTCATCATGGGCTCCCAATTCCACAGGCGAACACCAGCCCAGCCGTCTTCGTCAGCCATGTTCAGCGCCTTGCCGAAGGTGTAGGCCGTCTTCATGAAGAGGCCGCCGGTGAAGTTCTTCTGCAGGCTGGCCTGCAGAGAATCGTAGGCGCCGTAGCCGAAGCCGTCCCACATGTTGCTTGCGATGGTGCGGCCATAGGCCTTGGCCAGCGGCAGATTGGCGGTGGTGGTGCCGAGGCCCGGCCCGACCGTGTTGATGTTGCGGTCCAGCAACTGGTGGATGGTGCGGGTGGCGACATAGCCGACCGAACCGACCATGTCCCAGGGCAGTTTGCGCTCTATGGTGGCGTTCCAGCTCTGGATATAGCCGCGATGGATCATGCCGCCCCATGCGCTGCGCGGGCCCATGTCCTGACTGACGGGAAGGATTCCCTGGCCTGTACTGACGTCCGGCGCGGCGATATCCGGGATGCCCTCGTTGATGGAGTTGAACCAACCGTACGTGGAGACGGTGGGTTGCCAGGACCCGGTGAGAGTTGCGGGGTAGAGGCCGCGAAGCGGCCGGCCGAAGGGCATCGGGTCGTAGGTGAGGCCGTAGCCCATGCGCATCACCCAGTTCTCGCCCATGCGGTAGGCCAGGCCGACGCGAGGCGCGAAGAGTTTCTTGCTGACCTCCATGCCGACGTCCCTGGGAGTGTTGCCCGAGGCCGCCGAAGTAGACGATGTTGGTGTATGGATCCCAACGCTCGATGCCGCGGTCGCCGCGGTTGATCAGCGGGTAGTACTCATAGCGGAGACCGAGGTTGATGGTGAGCCGGCGGCTGGCCTGCCAGCGGTCGCGAATGTATCCGGCAAACTGCCATTCGCGGGTCTTCATTTCGAAGTACTGGATGGACTTTGTGTATGTGTTGACCAAGCCGAGCAATGCAGATGCGTACGAGTTGGCGGCGCCGCGCTTGGTGTCGGTGGGGATGTACGTGCTTCCGGCCTGGAAGGTAATGTTGCCGCGGGGATTGGCGGTTTCAGGCTGCCAATGGTTGAGCTCCATCCGGCGAGCCTCAAAGCCCCACCGGAATTCGTGCGCTCCCATCAGTTTGCTGAAGTTGGTCTGGTAGGTGTAGCTGCGTTCTTTACGCCAAACAGGCGCCCACGTTGCTCCGACACCCACGTAGTCGAAGCCGAATCCCTGGACCTGCGGCGCTCCGCCGTAACGCGGATCGTTGGCATACTGCTTGCCGCCGTTGGTGCCGGGGATCTTCCAAACATCGAGACCGATGTTCGTGTCGACGTTCGGAATCCCGACAACCTGGTCCATGCGGGTGTATCCGAAGACGCCGTCCATCAGGAAGGTGGGCGAGAAGGTGTAGGTGTAGCCGCCGGTCACGATTTGCGTCGTGGTGTCGCCGAAGCCCTCCGTGCCGAGCGCCGGTCCGCCGAGATCGCCGAAGACGTACACTCCCTGCGACGGGCGCGTCCATCCGGCTGTACTTGCCCCAAGTAACGAACTTCTGGTTGACGTTGTAGTTGATCTTGGTGTCGTACTGGTTGCGATTCAGGCTGAGAACGCCGCTGGTTCCGTAGTTTCCGCTCAGGTTCTGCGGATCTGTCGGCGAGACCTGATTGGGCATTGGAACATCCTTGTAGAGGTTCGGGAAAATCGAGTTCCAGCGGGCTTGAGGAACAATGTTGTTCGGGAACGGCGTCCTGGCCCCGGCGTTGTTTTGAGGAGCGGTGGCGGGATCGTAGACGATCGAGTACTGGCTCCAGTTGCTGAAGTTGCCGGCGCGGAAATCGGCCGGCGCGACCGAGTAGTTGCCGGAGTATCCGGTGCGCTCGGTGGTCCGCTCGAAGTTGAAGAAGTAGAACAGCTTGTCCTTCTTGATCGGTCCGCCGATGTTGCCGCCGAAGATGTTCATGATGGCCAGCGGCTTCTTGTAGCGTGGAGGAGCGGAAGTAGACGGGATCGCTGTTGAAGTGCTGGTTGTTGTGATACCACCAGCCGGTGCCGTGCAGGTCGTTGGTGCCGGACTTGGTGGACACGGTGATTGCCGCGCCGCCGGCCATGCCCTGCTCGGCGTCAAAGCTGCCGGTGGAGATGTTCACCGTTTCGATGGACTCGACGGGCTGCACATAAGCCACGTGGTGCGGCAGCCAGATGTTGATGTTCACGGCGCCGTCCACGAGCGTGTTGTTGTTGTTGGTTGCAGTTCCGTTGACAAAGGAACGCAGGGCGCGTCCGGGCGTGTCCACCACCGCATTCTGTAGTGCCGGCGGCGAGGCGCCCGGAACCAGCGCGATCAGGCTCTGATAGTTGCGATAGGCGGGCAGCGGCAGATTCGATGCCATCGACCCGGTGATCTCATGTCGCACGTCGGACTTGTCAGTCTGCAGCAGCATGGTCTGGGCCGAAATGGTGACCTGTTCCGTGACCGCGCCGACCTCGAGAGCCATGTTGACGCGGGCGACGTTATTGATGACGACTTCAAGCCCTTCGCGATTTACGGTACGGAAGCCCTTCGCGGTGGCCTTGATGTCATAGATGCCGGCCTGGACATTGAGAAACGAGAATCGACCCTCCATGTCGCTTTTGGTCTCGCGGACTTGGCCTGTCGCCTTGTTGGTGAGGATGACCTGGGATTCGGGTACGACTGAACCTGTCTGATCCTCGATGTTTCCGACCACAGATCCGTAGAGCGTCTGAGCCGGACTTGAGAGAGACAACATCGCAGTGAGAACGAGCAAAGTAGCCGCTACTCGAAGCGTTGTCGGTATTTTCACAAGATTGACCTCCTGAAGTCTGCGCCCTCGGGGATGGTACGACTGTAAACCCCAAGTTTGAGACAGGATACACCAATCACATGGCGAAGGGGTGAACATTAACGTCTGTAGCTTGACAAAGGCCGGGGTTGAACGCCAGGGTTATCGCGCCGCCATGTTCGCGGCCAACAGTGTCGTCCGGGTCGCATTGATGATCTCGTCGTGGGTGACGAAGGGCGGCGCGCCCATAAACGTGGAGCGGAGGAACTCCAATCCCACGAACTTGGCGGGCGGCAGGTCCTTGACGATTGCGGGTTGGGCGGAATCGGATTGCACATGCAGTCCGACCGAGGCAATCCATTCGGCAATCCCCCGGGTTCCGGCGACACGGAGACGATCGTCGCCATGGGAGGGAGCTTTGGGAGTGCGGAGGTAGTCCAGACGGACCGTGGCCAGACCGTTGTTATCCATGCGGAACAGCGCGGCGGCGGTATTTTCCATCGTGCCGAGATCGGCGTCGAGGCCGACGTGTGCCTGATACGCGCCGACGGGGGTGAAGCGGCGGCCTGAAACCCACAGCATGAGGTCGATCATGTCGATGCCGATCCACTGCAAAGTTCCACCGAAAGTCGCTTTGTTCTTCTTCCAGTCGTCCTGGCCGCTGTACTTGTAAGACTTCTGCGTCGCGACCTGAATGACCTCGCCCAACGCGCCGGACTTGACCAGGTCGCGGATGGCCAGAGCATAAGGCTCCGTTCGAATCTTGAGGAGACAGCCGAGGCGGGGCTTGGAGCCGGTGTCGGAGAAAGCGGCGGCGACTTTGTCGAGATCGGTGAGGGTCAGCGCGACGGGCTTCTCCGAGAGGCAGTGGAGGCCTCGTGCGGCGCAGGCGAGCAAAGCCCCGGCGCGAGCGCCGTTGTCGTTGCCGAGCAAGACCATGTCGAGCTTCTCTTGTTCGAGCATGGCGCGCCAATCGGGGTAGAAGGCGGCAGAGCGGTGCTGGGGCGACTTCCGGGCCCTATCGAGCAGCGCGGGCGAGGATTCGGAAACGGCGGCAATGGTGAGTCCCGTGACTTGGGGGAGAACTTCGTAGAGCAGGCTGTTGTGGCCACGCGTGCCGATGACGCCACATCGGACAGGCTTGGGGAGGGTGAGGGGCTCGGCGGGGGGCTGAGCGGCGAGCATGGCTGGGGCGGATAAGAAGGTACGGCGGGAAACCGGCATAGTGCGATCGTATCGCGCCCAAGACGTGATCGTGGGTTTCCCGCCCCGTGTGGGGAGGGGATTGCCCCGGGAATTGCCCACGGGATGGACAGCGGACTGGCGGCGCTGTAGACTCAGAATCCATGGCGCAAGGATCGGCGGCCCGGGAAAAACTGGAGTCCGTTCTCAGGCTGACTCGCCAGATGCATTCCACCCGAGACCTGGATGAACTTCTGGACCTGCTGACCTCCGAGGCGTCGCGGCTGCTTTCGGCTGAGAGAGCCAGCCTGTTCCTGCTGAGCGCCGACGGGGCGTGGCTCGAGTCGAAGGCGCCAGGCAGTTCGGAACGCATCCGGCTTGATGCGTCGCAGGGAATTGCTGGGGCCGTGGTCCGATCGGGCGCGGCTGAGGCAGTCGAAGACGCGTATGCCGATCCGCGTTTTTGTCAGGGAGTTGACCAACGCTCCGGTAACCGCACTAGGAATCTGCTGGCTGTTCCGCTCAAGGGACCGGCGGGGGCCACGGTCGGCGTTCTGGAAATGCTGAACAAGGATGGCGGTCCGTTCGATGCGGAGGATCTGACGGTGGCCGAAGCTCTTTCGAATCAGGCGACTGTGGCGATCCAGTCTGTCCGGCTGATCAGTGAAATGGGACGGGCGAAAACACTGCTGGAGCGGGAGAATCGGAATCTGCTGCAAGAGATAGGAGGCCGCCTCCCTGGCAGAACGATCATCGGGTCGCATCCGAAGATTGAGGCCCTCCGGCAGACGATTCAGCGGGTGGCGTCCGTGGATGTCCCGGTGCTGATTACGGGTGAAAGCGGGACGGGAAAAGATCTGATCGCGCGCACGCTGCATTTTGCCGGCGAGCGGGCTGGCGGGGCTTTCGTTGCCTTGAATTGCGCCCTGCCGGAGACACTATTGGAAGCCGAGTTGTTCGGGATCGAAAAGGGGGTGACGACCGGAGTCGACCGGCGGACCGGCAAGTTTGAGGCCGCGAACGGGGGGACGCTCTTCCTCGACGAGATTGGCGATCTCAGCCTTGCCGCGCAGGCGAAGATCCTGCGTGCGCTGCAGGAGAGGTCGATTGAGCGGGTCGGGGGGAAGAAGGGAATTGCGGTGGACGTGCGGCTGGTGGCAGCGACGAACAAGAACCTGGATGCGATGATCGGCAACGGTTTGTTCCGGAAGGATCTGTACAGCCGGCTGAACGTCGTGAGGCTGGAGACTCCGGCTTTGCGCGAGATCGCTATGGACATTCCGGCAATCGCGCTGATGCTAGTCGACCGGGTGGCGCGCGAGATGCAGCGCCCGGCGCCGGAGTTCGAACAGGAAGCCCTGATAACGCTGGCGTCGTTTCGGTGGCCCGGCAATGTGCGACAGTTGGAAAACGAAATGAGACGGGCCGTGGCCTTGGCGCGGGACGGTCGCGTCAGATTCGGCGATTTGTCACCGGAGGTGAGAGGGGTTCAGGCCCTGGTGGCGGGGCCGGCGATAGGTCGTGAGCGCATTGCCCTGACCGCCGAGGTGGCAAAACTGGAGCAGGAGCGTATTCGCGAGGGGCTGATCCGATGCCGGTACAATCAATTGCGGACGGCGAAGGACCTCGGTCTTAGCCGCCAGGGATTGCTGAACAAGCTGAAGCGATACGGCATCGCGGCAAAGCCGGAGGAGGGTCAGGCCAGTTGAGCGACTCAAGAAGGACGGAATCCGTCCCACAAGTAATCAAGGATCGCATCCGGGACGATGATTCGAAGATTGTTGAGCGGCTGGTGGCGTTGTTGCTGGCCTTCTGGATGGGCGGGTTGATGATGGTTTCATTGGGGGCAACCGGCAGCTTCGAGGCGGTGCAGTCCAGCATGGACAAACCTCCGATGAGTGTAGCCAGAGCGATGGCCAAACTCGGCGCCGCGGAGACTCGAGACCTGCTGCACTCGCAGTCGAGCGAAGTGAACCGGCATCTCTTTGAATTCTGGGGGTGGATTCAACTTGGACTCACCAGCGCGATATTCGCCGCCTTGCTCTTCATGACCAATTCCGGCAAGAAGTTGCTGGGAGTTGCCGCCGGGATGTGCGGCATGTCAGCGATACTGGCTCTCTTCCTGATCCCTGGCATGATCCGAATCGGGAGGGAGTTGCGCGCTCATTCCGGCACGCCAGGTTTGGAGTTGAGGGAGAGTTTTCAGAACATGCACCGCGCTTTTGGGGCATTCGAGGCGGTGGCTGTCCTGCTGGGCCTGATTTTGTTAGTGGCCCTTTTGCGAAGCAGCTCGCGGTCGAGCCGCTGAGCGTTTCCTGGCAGGCTCGGCGGCGGCGCCGGCCTGAGCCGGAGCATCATCCGCGAAATCGATGTTGTCGATAATGCCGATCACGGCGGCATCGATGGGCGTCATCGATTGGCCCACGCAGGTGAAGGCAGCGAACCCGTCGGTGGTGAGCAGAACCTTGTTGCCCACGCCGGCATTGACGCCATCGACAGCCACGTAAGGATTGCCCCGGGGAGAACCATCCAGGTTCAATGGCTGCACGAGGAGCAGTTTGAGGCCCTCGTGGCTGGGGTGCTTCTGGGTGGCGGTGAGGTCGCCGACGACCTGGGCAATGAGCATGGCCTAGGATGAAACTCCGTGCTTGCCAACGTGGACTTCATCAACGATACCGACAATGGTGGCGTCAGAGGCAACTTCGGCATCGGTGAACGGGAAAGAAGCCTCTTTGCCTCGCACCCAGTAGATCAACTCTCCGGCGCCTGCTCCTGTTGAGTCCGTGCAGATTATGTGCCTGCCAGAAGGCGCGAGAGTGGCGTCGACGGGCTGGACGAGGAGCATCCGCTGTCCGGTGAGGCCGGGGTTCTTCACGCTCGACCAGACTCGACCAACAATGCGGCCAAGAAACATGAGTAAAAGCCTCCGGGGAGAGCCCCCCTAGTCGAGAGACAGCCCGTCTACAATGCCGACGATCACGCAGTCGACGGGTTTTTCCTTGCAGCCATCCGCCATACGCGCGCTTGAACCCGCGACTGTGATGACAAGTTCACCGTTGCCGGCGCCGACGGTATCGACGGCTACCACATAACCGGCTTCTTCCTTGCCATCGGGTGAGACGGCGCGAACGATCAGCAGCTTCGCGCCTTCAAGTCGCGGAGTCTTTTCTGGTGGCAACGATGGTGCCGACAACACGGCCGAGGGTCATGATGAATCCGGGCCTTTACTTCGAGGCCTTGCCGATGGGCAGGACGTCTTCGAGGCTCGGGTGCGGACGCGGGATGACGTGGACGGCCACGAGTTCGCCCACGCGACGTGCGGCTGCGGCGCCAGCATCGGTGGCGGCGCGAACCGCAGCCACATCGCCGCGAACGAGAGCCGTCACGTAGCCGGAGCCGATCTTCTCCCATCCCACCACGGTCACCTTGGCCGCCTTCACCATGGCGTCCGCTGCCTCGATCATCGCGACAAGGCCGCGCGTTTCAATCATGCCGAGTGCTTCACCCATCGAGTCGCCTTCCTCTTTCTATCTTCCAACAAAGCGATCAGCTTTGCTGCTCACGCGTGGCCCCGAGCCTTGAGAACTTCTTCCACCAGAGCGACCAGCTCGTCGCGAGTCACTGAGAATCTGTCGCCGCTGTCGTTCGCGTCCTCGACAAGGGGCATCTCTTCGGCTGAAACCGGGCAACCCGGCTCGATCCCGGCCCGCGCCTTCACGCCATAGCGGGTACGGGACTCGTAAAGCTTCTCCACCTCTTCGCGGGGGAGAGCCTTTGCGCCGCCGAGCAATTCCGCGACCAGCGCGATCCGTGCGTAGTGCTCGACAGTCTCCATCTTGAAGAATGCCGAGAAGACATCGGGTCCATAGGAGACGGCGCCATGATTGGCCATCAACAGAGCGTCGTACTTGGGGATGTAGGGCACCATTCCTTCGGTCAAGGCAGGGGTGCCGGGGAGGCCATAGTCCGCCAGCGGGACGCATCCGAGCCCGATGATCACTTCAGGCAGGAGTGCCAGATTCAGCGCGCGCCCGGCGGTGGCGAATCCGGTGGCCACGGGCGGATGAGCATGAACCACGCTCCGGACGTCGGGCCGCATCCTCATGATCAGCAAGTGCATGGCAATTTCGGAGGTGCCTTCCTTGCGGCCCTCGATCTTCTTGCCCTGCATGTCGAGAATGATGAGATCCTCTTCCCGGAGCAGGCCCTTGGAGGTCTGTGTCGGGGTACAGAGCACCCTGTCGGGGTCGAGCCGGACACTGATGTTGCCATCGTTGGCCGCCACCCAACCCTTTTGATAGACCAAGTGCCCGACCTGGACGATGTGCTCGCGCAACTCTCGTTCGCTGATCGACATCTCGAATTGACGATTGTATCAGACGGGCTTCAGGCGGTTTTCGAGCCCGAAGGCCTGCTACACTGTGTTCGCTAGGAGGCTTCATGAAGAATTCGAAATTGACGATGATCGCCGCAATCGGGCTGGTTGCTGCGGGTTCGCTGATGGTGCAGGGACAGCGCCAGCGCGCGAGCGCGCACGAGTCCGTGACCGCTACCATGGGCGGAAAGAAAGTCACCATTGAATATGGCCGGCCGCAGGTGAAGGGCCGTGAGATTTTCGGGAAGCTTGTTCCCTACGACCAGGTCTGGCGGACCGGCGCCGACGAAGCGACAGTCCTCACGACAGAAGGCGACCTGATGCTCGGGTCTCTGCACGTGCCGGCTGGCACCTATTCCTTGTTTACGGTCCCGGGCCAGAAGGAATGGTCCATTGTAGTGAACAAAACTGCTAAACAGTGGGGGGCCTTCAAGTACGATGCCGCTACTGATTTGGGGCGCGCGAAGATGACTGTCAAGACACTGTCCAGTCCCGTGGAGACCTTCACAATCATGCTTGAGACGAAGGGCAATAGCGGCACCCTCAAGATGCAATGGGCAGGCACTGAAGCCTCAATTCCGGTGATGATGCACTAAAAGTCCAATCAGGGCAATTCGAAAGAGATGAAACGCAGGCGGCCCTGCCGTTCGATCTGAACGGCAACAGGGTCGCCTGATTTCATTTTGCGGAGAAGAGCGCGGAGTTCCGTCACGCCTGCCACCGGGCTGTTGTTCAGCATCGAAATGATGTCCCCGGCGCGGAAAGTCTCTTCGATCACTGGCCCGTCGGCGGACTTGCTGGCGACCAGCACGCCTCCCGTGAGTACGCGTTGTGGGGCTACCTGTTCCCGTAGTTTTGAATTAAGTGCCACCGCGAAGATGCCGAACTCCGGGATCAGGTTCTCCTCCCGCGAAGCCAACTCGGCATAAAATGTGGCGTCGTCATGCCGCTCAACCACCGCCACTGTAAGATCCAGGCGCTGTTTGCCGCGCAGGATGCCCAACTGAACGGTTTCGCCAATAGCTGGCCTGTAAACGTTCACGTTAAACTGCCGGGCATTCTCCATGGGGCGGTTGTTGAGCGTCGCCACCACATCACCCACCCGCAATCCGGCCTTGTCTCCAGGGCCGTCAGGCTCGACGTCACTGACGACGACGCCCCACTTCTGAGGTAGCCGCAGCGCCTCTGACAAGTAAGGAGTTACGGTCTGGACTGTAACCCCGATTTCGCCCCGTATGACCCGGCCAGACTTCAGTATCTGTTCCACGACATTTTGAACAATGTTTGATGGGACGGCGAAACCGAGCCCTTCGCTGCCCCCCGACTGGGTGAGTATCAACGCATTGATGCCGACAACATTGCCTTCAGCGTTGACCAGCGGACCGCCGCTATTGCCGGGGTTGATAGGTGCGTCGGTTTGGATGTAGATCATGGGATCGTCGGGACGCAACTGCCGCGCGGCGCTGGAAACGACACCCATTGTTACCGAGTTATCCAAACCCATCGGGCTGCCGAAGGCTAGGACGATCTCTCCCTGTTCGACCGCTTCAGAGTCGGCGAGCTTCAGTGTGGCCAAGTTCTTCTCCTGAACCCGCAACAACGCGATGTCGGTCTCAAGATCGATGCCGACAACGTCGGCGCGAACGATCCGGCCGATAGGTTTGACAGCGGAACGGCGCGGCGAATCCGAAGGGGATGGCACCGGAAGCATGACCTGAACGCGCTGGGCGCCGATGACGATGTGGGCGTTTGTGACGATCAGGCCTTCGGCTCCAATGATCACGCCGGACCCTGCGCTCTGTTGACGCGCGGCAATGCCGGGTTCGTCCGTTTCACCTTCCTCCAACTGGCGGTAGCCGACGGCAGTCACCTTCACTACCGAAGGAGAAACGTCGCGCGACAATTGCTGAAAGCTCTCGCTGAGGTTGGAAAGCCGGCGCGGCGGCTCCGGCTGAGCCTGGGCTCCTGCCATGAGCGAAAGAAAGCTCAGAGTCCAATAGAGCGGCCAAGACAATCGTAACAAGAGAGATAACCCCACCTCCTTCATTCTATGCGCTGTGAATGAGCTGAGGCGAGCCGAAGCAACGCGCCGCGGTTCGCAGCCTCACACGACAAGACGCTTGATAGTTCTATCGAAATCAGTGAAAAAGTACTGGGAAAAAACTCCATGAGTCCTGTAGCTGGAGTCTGGTAGTTCGTACAACTCTTTTGGTCAGACTAGTTCCCAAGACATTTCCGTCAAGTTTGTGAGTCGAGAGGAGCACTGTATGAAACTGTGGGCTTTGTGTATCGTTTTGGCGTTCGGCAGCCTAGCCCTGACCGCGGCCCCCATCCCCCCTGGGTACACTTGCACAGGTAACTGTGGCACCCTTGGCGCCGATGGAGTGGTTACAGCTTCACCGCAAGGCGGAGTTTACCAATATGTATCAACTGCAGGGCAGCGGGCCGTCGGACGCTTTCGACCTTAACATCGGAGACGAGACAAATGGCTCGTACCTCACTTCCCCGACATTCGCGGCTAATGCCGGCGCCGCGTTGGAGTTCTACTTCAACTACATCACGTCCGACGGCGATGAATACATCGAATATGCTTGGGCTGAACTGATCGACACCTCGGACGACAGCTCGACAATTCTCTTCACCGCGAGGACGACTGCCTCAGGTGACACGGTGCCGGGAAACGGCTTGCCGGGACTGGCTCCCGGCGTCACGCTCACTCCCGCTTCCACTCCTATCATCCCCGGTGGTCCCGACTGGTCCCCCTCGGGGACGATTCGGGTGAGTGCTATGACGTCGGTTGCGGCTACACGGGTTGGATCCGGTCCGATTACATCATTCCCACAGCCGGCAATTACAAGCTTGCGTTTGGAGTCGTGAATTGGGATGACATGATTTATGATTCCGGACTTGCTGTCGACGGTCTCGTGGTTGATGGCGTGGATATCGGGGAGGTTCCAGAACCTTCAACCTTCGCGATGCTCGGTTTAGGCGCTGGCCTCCTGTTGCTTCGCGCTCGCCGGCAGAAGAAATAGAAATAACTCTGTAAGCGAGAGTAGTCACGCTCACAATTTCCACAGCGCCCACACCCCAATACTCGGGATGTGGGCGCTGTCTTGTCTTAATTGCTTGTGACAGTTGGCCCGGCCATCGGCGCAAAGTTGAAAAGATTGAGAGAATCGGATGGTTGGACGGCGAAAGGAACTGGAATGCGACGTAGAAACTTCCTCATCTCGACCGCTTCGCTCAGGCTGTT
Organism: Bryobacteraceae bacterium; assembly: GCA_963714395.1. Lineage (GTDB taxonomy): Bacteria > Acidobacteriota > Terriglobia > Bryobacterales > Bryobacteraceae > JACADU01. The sequence continues at coordinate 201,179 of CAVQOO010000009.1, read as the reverse complement.
GGCGGATGCGCCGATGCCGATGAAAACCCTGGGCAAGACTGGGCTCAAGGTAAGCCGCTACGTGGTTGGTGGCTACCACATGAACGTGCAAGGGGAAGCTGTGGCGACACAGATTATCCACCGCGCAATGGACCTCGGCGTGAACTTTTTCGATAGCGCCAATGTCTACCACAAAGGCGCCAGCGACGAGATCTACGGCCGTGCGCTGGCGGGTGGGCGGCGGCAAAAGATCATGCTGATGACCAAGTGCGAAAAGTACTCTCGCTCCGAGGCGATGGAGCTGTTGGAGACCCAACTTAAGCGAATGAAAACGGATTACCTCGATCTCTGGCAGTGCCATCAGGTGAGCGAGATGAAGGAAGTCGACCAGATTCTGGGTCCGGGCGGATCGCTTGAGGCTTTCATTGAGGCCAAGAAGCAGGGCAAGGTCCGGCATATCGGCTTCACAGGGCACCGGGATCCACAAGTGCACCTGCGGCTTCTGGCGGCAACTGACGCGTGGGAAACGGTACAAATGCCAATCAACTGCATCGACCCGCACTACCTGAGCTTCATCAACAACGTTCTGCCGGAGGTGCGCAAAAAGGGGCTAGGCGTTCTGGCGATGAAATCCAATGCGATGGGAACGATCACAAAGGCCAACGTAGCGAAAATCGAGGAATGCCTGAGGTTTACCTTGAGCCAGGACATCGACACACTCGTTAGCGGCGCCGAGACGGTGGAGCAACTCGAGCAGAATGTAGGTGTAGTGAAGTCGATGACTCCAATGAGCGCGGATGAATTGAAGACGCTTCTGAGCCGGACCAGACAGGGCGAAACGGGATCCAAGATCGAGCGCTACAAGAAGCCGGAAAGTGGTGCGTATCTTCAGGTTCCTCACGTCGACGGTGAGTGATTCACCCGATTCCCCTCCGGGACCCGCTGCTGCAATATGGAGCAATCCCGGAGGAATATATGCACCGCCTCGCCCGGACTGTACTTTGTGTTTGCCTGTCAGCGGTGTGCGTGGGCGCACCGAAGGAAAAGGAAATCGAAATTCCGGACGGAGACGCGCTTTCAGTTCTCGCTGTGGTCCTCAAAGACCGGGGCGAAGCCGGATGGGATCTTGAAACACGCTGCAGATTCCTGAGCGGCGGCAAGTTCACTCGCGGCGAGGCAGGGTTCGTCGTTGAAGCGTTTAACGTCTACACGAAGGATCTTGATGAGATCGAGGAGCAGCGGCAGACAATTCTGAAGGATGCCGGTCTGGGGCAAAGTCCGGCGGTCATCGCGGGCCTAAAGGACCTTGACGAGAAGCGTGAGAAGGTCCTCGAGTCGATACGGAAAGACCTCGGCCAGATGCGCGGAGGCGCTCTTAAGCCCAAGTTGGACGCACTCCTGTTCCTGATGAAACGCGGAATTCAGACGAGCCCGAGCAAGTGTCAGGAGAGGTTCGCGCGCGTGCTCACTTACACAGCCATGTCAGAGACAGCGGACGGGAAGGTGACAGCCTTGGCACTGACGATCTCGACCGCATGGAGCGGGCATCAGGTGCGGGCCAAAACGGTCCTGAAGGGACCGGGAGCGGGCAGCGCGACCAAATTGGGCGAGTGGGGGCACGAATCCGCGGCAGCCGCCTGGTTGGGCGGAGTAGGCTCGGGACTGTTCGTCGGCGACAGCGAACACTACGAATCCTGCGCAGGTTCCAACCTGACGAAGCTTGCCGGGTCGACCCGGGGGACGAAATTCGCCGAGCCCGCAACTCGTGCGGCGCTGAACTAAGGTCTTACAGCGGCCGCAGGGCGGCGCGAGCGGGAGCGCCGTCGCAGCCGGGCAGATTGAGCGGCAGGCACACGAGCTCGTAGCGGCCAGGAGCGACGTGCCGCAAATCGAGACCCTCGATGATCCACACTCCCGCCGATAACAGGATCTCGTGCGTCTCGACAAGGTCGTGCCGGAACCCTCCAACAGAGAGATAGTCGATGCCGACACAGCGCGTGCGGCGTTCGGCGAGAATGCGGGCGGCCGCCGCAGAGATCCAGACGAAGTCCTCAATAAAGTGCTCGTGCGGCCAGCATGAATCGCCGCTTTCCGTCTTGAACAGGATTCGTTCCCCCAGCCCCAAGTCGTGGGGGAGGTGTTCCGGCCTTATGCACACGGGATCGGATACATCGACCACCCTGGCCGGGCCGAGAACCGCATCGAGCGGGAGCGCATCCATCGCGACGCCGCCGGGCAAAAAGTGAAACGGCGCGTCCATGTGCGTGCCTGTATGAGCGCTGAAGTTGAGATGGGAGACGTTGCAGTCCTCACCCTTGTCCATCGACAAGACGCGCTCAATGACCGGCGGAGGCGTCCCAGGCCAAACCGGCATGTTCGACACGATCGGCCGCGAAATGTCGATCCACTGCTTCAAAGCTTGATCTCCCGCCATGCGAAGTTGCGGAAGGCGACGGGGCCGTGATCGCCCTGCAGCATGATGGGGTTCTTCGCGGCCTCCGGGATGTCGAGACAAGATCGTGTGCCGCCGGGTACCTCCGCATTCTCCTGCACGAGCTTTCCGTTCAGCTCCACTTTGATGAAGCGCGCGTTCTGCGTCTTCTTTCCGGCGGAGTCAAACCGAGGCGCTCGAAAGACAATGTGGAACTTCTGCCAGTGGCCCGGCGGTAGCGATGCGTTCACCTTTGCGACGCTGCCCCCGACGGGCTTGTTGTCGATCCAGCGGTGGTATATGGAACCGCAGTCCTTGGTTTCCAACTTGTCGACGGGCGTGCCGAAGCTGTCAAGTATCTGCACCTCGTAGAGGCCGTGCACGTAGACGCCAGAGTTGGAACCCTTGGCGATGTTGAACTCAAGATTGAGGTCGAGGTCGCCGAATGTCGAGGTGCTGATCCAGTCCTGAGTCTTCGCGTTGCTGTTGAACATGACAGGACCACTGCCGGGGGACTTGGCCAGGAGTCGGGCGGGGTCCTGGGGATCAATCGCGACATCTTTGCAGTGGACCCATTGATGGGGCTTGGATGGGTCCTTGGGCCGCCATGCGGGATCGGCCGCGGAGCCGAATGCGGGCACGGAGAGAAGGAGGTTGCGTCGAGACAGCATGCGTCGATTATGACGCGGGCGGAGGCTTTGGCGTCTTGATCGTCCTGATCAGCAGGTAGGCGATTGGGTGCAAAACTCCCATGACGATGAAGATCGGCGCGTAGGAGTAGTAGGTGACGGCGCGGCCGACGAGGTTTGTCGAGAGCATCCCCCCGAATCCGGACCCTGCGGCGACAAGGCCAAACACCGTACCCACAAGCGGTTTCGGGTAGATGTCCACGATGATCGTGCTGAGCGAGATCTGCCATGCCAGGTGGGCAAAAGCGGCGATGGAGGCGATGCCCACCGCCATAAGCGGCGTTGACGCCATATTGATGAGCGGGCTCAGTGGCAAAAGCACGGCGGCGAAGGTCATCACCCAGATCCGGCTGCGGACGGGCACGACGCCGCGCTTGATCAGAACCCCGGAGAGGTATCCACCCAGTAAACAGCCGATGTCCGCGGCGAGATAAACCAGCCAGGCGATGCGGCCCACTTCAGCCAGCGACAAGTGCCGCGCGTCGGTCAGGTACTTGGGGAACCAGAAGAGATAGAAGTACCAGACTGGATCGGTCAGCATCCGGCCGAACATCAGCAGCCACGTCTCGCGGCGTTTCAGGATGTAGCGCCAGCGGCCTTCGGCTGGCATCTCGTCGCTCTGCGTTGCAGAGGCGGCGCCGCTTGCGATGAGTTCGCGCTCTTCTTCGGTGATTCGAGGATGCTCCTCGGGACGCCGGTAGAACCACAGCCACGGGATGACCCACAGTAAGCCCAGCGAACCAGTGAAGAGAAAGACAGTGCGCCAGTGGAAGTGCGAAGCCAGAAAGGCAATCACGGGCGGGGCGATCGTGGCGCCCAGGGTCGCTCCCGCCGTGTAGATGCCGATGACCAGCCCTCGCTCCTTGGGAGGGAACCACTCGGAAACCGCCTTCGGCGCCGAGGTGTAATTGCCGGGCTCCCCGACCCCGAGGAGGAACCTGAAGAAGCCGAGCGACAACAGACCGCTGCTGAGCGAAGTCAGCATGTCGGCCACGGACCACCACACGACGAAGACGGCCATGGAAACGCGCGTTCCAAGGTAGTCGGTGAGGCGGCCGGCAAAGAGGTAGGTAACCGTATACGCGAGAAGAAAGGCCTGTACGACGTAGGAGTATTGGATATCAGAGATCTTGAGATCATCCTGAATGGTTCGCGCCAGGATCGACAGATTCTGCCGGTCCATGTAGTTGATGACGGTTGAAAAGAAAAGCAGCGCAGTGACCCACCAGCGCAGGTTCCGCCAGCGTCGCGGAGCGGGGATCGTGTTCATTGCACTATTGAGGGGAAGACTTCTCATAGAAGGCAGCCCGGTCGACGATCATGCGTCCAGGGAGCTTTGATTCGTCGATCTTGCCAGAGAGTTTCTCATAGGCGATGGCGGTCAGCCAGAAGTTGATGAGGTCGTGCTCGCCATCGGAGGGCGGATAGGGCAAGATACACCGAAGGTCGCCATCCAGGTAGAACCGGACGTCTTTAGGCGTCCACTCGAAGCCGTAGTTGTGGAATTCCGCAGAGGCGTCGAAACCGAGCGCTCCCCTATAGACGCCGGGCGTGCAGGAGAGGCTGGTGTTCTTGTCTGGCCCCTGCCACTTGATCAGGCCCATGTGGCCTTTCCATGGAACGTCGGAGTCGAACTCCATGCCGTCGATCTCGGTTCGCATCTGCTGCGGATAGGTAGTGGAGCCGTCACCCGCGAACATGGCCCACACCGATTGATGCCAGCCGGAAGCTCCGTGCATCCTGACGCGCGCCTCGTAGTAGCCATAGCGGGAACGCAGGCGACTGATGACACCGCCGCCGGTGTAGTCCTTTCCGCGGTGGCTTTCCTTGCGGAGGTGGATGATGAGCTGGCCGCCGGCGACGGAGATGTTCTCGGGCCGCTGCGAACTGTCCATCTTCACATCGCTGCGGTACATCCACTTCCCTGTGTCGAGCGCGGAGCCATCGAAATCATCGATCCACTTCAGTGCGTAGCCCACCGGGGGCTGTGCCAAGGCTGGCAAGAAGGCGAACAGGAGAATAGTAGCGAACCGCCTCATGTGTAACACCTCACTTCCAGGACTGCGGCTGGTGCGCCGTGCGTAGCCAATATCTCGATGTGGAGTTCGGAGGTGACGATGGCTTCGGGTAGGACGACGCTGTTTCGTGTCTGGTGATTCTCGGCGCGCTCGTGAAGCACCGCTCCGCTGGAGTCCACAATCCGGTAGCGGCGCACGCAGAATGGCATGTCACGTTCCGGCTGGCCCATCAGGACCGACTCAATCGGATGGTCGAAATCGGTGTCGAACGAGAGATCTATTCGCCGGATGGTTTTCGGCTCGGGCCAATGGAGGGTCAGGCGAGGCGACAGGTCGTTGGGTGAAGCGACCCACGCGTTCGGCTGCAGCGTTGGACGGGCGATGCCATTGGTCACGTTGCGGCCGCAAAACGCGCGCAATGGCGGTTCGATACTGAGTGACATGTTCTTGCCGCCAGGCCTGCGCGACGGAATCCAGAACTCGAACGAGTCAATTCCGCTGCCTTCAGGGGGCGTCTGACGCGCGCCTTTGGCTACTGCTTTGTTCATCGACTGTGAGAGGCTCAGCACACCGGTCAGGCGGACATCGCTCAGGTGTACGGCGACATCCTCGTTCTGCAGCAGGCAATAGCTGAGATACTGTGGTGCGTCGATGTGACAGCCGTTGGCGATCCGCACGGACTGTGCGCGTCCGGCGCTCAATTCGAAACTCTGGCTATGAATGGTGCATTCGGGCGTGAAGTTGCCGAAGCGGTAACTGCCGCGGACTTCAGCCCTGAGTGTCGTCGGCTTCGCCACGTCGACAAGGAACGTCACCGCCGGCATTGGGCCTGCAGCGGCCGGGAGCAGCATCGCGCGCGATGCGTCCAACGCCAGCGCCTCGCCGTTGGGCGGTAGTTCCTCCAATTCAAAGCAACTCGAAGTTCGAATCATCGCGGCCCGGGCGAGGTCTTTGGAATCCTTCAGCGCGTGGCCGGGGATGAACTGGCCGGCCTTGAGGAGCTCACGCTGGAGTTCGGCGACAGGAACGTCACGCGGGCTCACCCTTTGTTTCGCGCAAAGCGCCGCCGCCATGCCCACCGCCTGCCCGTTGTGCGCGCACGTTGCCATGACGCGGGTCGATCCGAACGCGACGTGCGAGACGCTGATCAGCCGGCCGGTGAGGAACAGGTTCCTCATGTTCCGGCTGTACATCGTGCGGTAGGGAATCTGGTAAACGCCCTTGGAGTGCCACTGCGTGCAGGGTGATTGTTCGCTGTAGACGCCATCGGCGGGATGAAGGTCCATCGCCCAGCCGCCGAACGAGACGGCGTCCGCGTGTGTTCGCTGCTCGACGACATCCTGCTGAGTCAGGATGTAATCTCCCTCGAATCGACGGCTCTCCCGCTTGCCTGGGATGGTGCCGACCCATTCGAGAGTCATGGTTTCCGCCTCCGGGAACTTGCCCGAGTTCTTGATGTAGTTCCAGACGCCGTAGGCGACCCGCCACAGCTCCCACTTGATCTTCTCGGTGTCGTGGACGGTGTCCATCCGGCCGCCGTACTCGAACCACCAGAAGCGGCAGCCCGAATCGGTTGCCTTGATGTCCCGGTAGCGCGGGATCTTCGTGATGTCCCTCAACGCGAAGCGACGGCGCGATGAACTGGACCGGCCTGCCCGTGTCCTTCGAGTAGAAGTACAGCGAGTGGCCGAGCAGTTCGCCGTAGGACTTGTCAGGCGCGAACCCCTCGCCGAACTCGTCCCGGCTTTCGGCGCCCATGCGGAAAGCCGCGCCGGCGAGAAACCCGACGATTCCGTCGCCCGATGCGTCACAGAAGAGTGGCGCCGTCACGACATAGGACGTGCTGTTCTGGCTGCACCAGGCGCGGACCGCGGAAATGGTGTCCGGCCCATCGGACTTGTCGAGTCGTGCACCGCGGTGTTCAGCAGCAGCGTGATGTTGGGCTCGGCGATCACCTTCTCCAGCAGCGATCGTGTCGAGGATGAGCGCGTTGCCCTCGGGGTTGCGGTGCATGTTCTCGACGAGGATCTCGTCGATGACCCCGCCCTCGCGTGCCCACCGGTTGTTGTTGCCCATGTGCGAGGTGGCGCCCAGGATCCACAAGCCGCACCTCGCTGGACGCGTTGCCGCCCAGCACCGGGCGGTCCTGAATGAGCACGACGCGTAAGCCGGCCCGCGCCGCCGTGATGGCGGCGCAGCAGCCGGCCAGGCCGCCGCCGGCGACAGCCAGATCGGCAATCAGGTCGACACTCAGCTCAATTCGCTTGTCGGGTGTTCCAGGATCAATGACCATGTGCTTATTTCGCCTTTGCGTAGAAGCGGACGTAGTCGAAGAGCACCCGGCCCGGCAGTCGCGATTCGTCGACTCTGTCGGTCTTGCCGAGGTAGGACGCGATTGACGTCAACCAGATGTGCAGATTCCCGTGCGGCAGCTTGGAGACGTCGACGGTTTGCACTGGCAGACCGTCCAGATAGAAGGTGACCCGCTCCGGCGTGTAGAGGCAGCCGAACTCATGATATTGGGCAAGGCTCGAGGCGCTGATCTTCTTGTGCCCTTGCGTCGTGTGCTCACCCTGCCACTTGTGCACGTTGACGCCGTAGCTGGTGAGATCGATCGAATCGTTTTCGATGACGTCGAGTTCAAGCTCCGTCTTCGTCGTCGCCGTCCCGCCAGAGCCGTCGTGGCCCATCATCCAGAAGGACGAGTGCCACCCTTTGCCGGTGTCGATCCTGAACCGAGATTCGTAGTAGCCGTGGCGGAAGGACTCTTTGCTGATGACGCCTGCGCCGGTGTATTCTCTGTCACCGGCTCGTTCCTTCCTCAGCGACAGGACAAGATTGCCGTTTGCGACCGACACATTGGCCGGCATCTGCGTGCTCCAGTGCTTCGAATCGGTCCGATGGACCCACTTGGCTGCGTCCAGGGCCGGGCCGTTGAATTCGTCGACCCACTTGAGTGCGTAGCCCTCGGGAGGAGCGGCGAGTGCTGGAACGAAGGACAGAGCTACAGATGCAGCAAGGTATGAACAGTTCACTGCATCCATCATGCCCCTAACAGCGCCCAGTCCACAGACAGCCTGAGTCCAACCGATCGAATCGGCGGGTTGTTATTCAGGCAAAGAGGTCGCAAACTGGAAATGCGTGAAGGGAGAATCCCATGCGCGGACGAAGGCATCTATCGAAAACTGCAGCAGCATCTCGACCACATGCCGGTCCCGTTTCCTGCCTCAGAGTCCGGCGTCGAGATCCGTATTCTGAAACACCTGTTCACGCTTGAAGAGGCGAGTGTGGCCCTCCTGCTGAGCGCGATTCCGGAACCGCTGCCCGTAATCCACCGGCGCGCACAGGGCCAGATGGGCCGCGCCGAACTGGAAGCGATACTGGATCGGATGGCGGAGAAGGGCTCCATCCACAGGCTTCCGGGCAAGCGCGGGCCTGTGTACGGCAAGTCGCCGCTGGTGCTGGGAATGTACGAGGCGCAGGTGGATCGTCTCACGCCGGAGTTGGAGCGGGACGTGCGCGCCTACTTCGACGGCGAGTTCGGCAGGGAGTCGCGAAACCCTGAGCGAACGCCGCAGATGCGGACGGTGCCGGTCAATCAATCGATCAAGGTGGAGTGGCCCGTTGCCAGCCACGAGGACATCCGCAAGTACGTCGAGTCGAGCCCCGGTCCGTTCGCGGCGATCAATTGCATCTGCCGCCAGGGAAAGGACTTGACGGGCGAATCGTGCAAGCAGACGAAGGAACGGCGGAATTGCCTGATGATCGGGGTCGCGGCCGAGATGACAACGGCGAAGGGCATCGGCCAGGCTCTCACCAGGGACGAGATGCTGGCGATGCTGGAGCAGGCAGACAGGGATGGACTCGTCTTGCAGCCGCAGAACACACAAGCGCCGATGTTCGTATGCTGCTGCTGCGGCTGCTGCTGTGGTGTGCTGACGACGGCTAAAAAGCTAGAGCGGCCTGTCGACGCGTTTCAGGCCGGCTTCGTGGCCGAAGTCGATGTGGCGCGTTGCGAGATGTGCGGGACCTGCGCGGTTCGCTGCCAGATGGACGCAATCGCGGATTCCGATCAACCGCCAGTGGTTGAGCCGGGGCGCTGTATCGGCTGCGGACTCTGCGTTACGACCTGTCCGACCGGGGCCATGCAACTGCGCGAACTGGAGGGTAAGCGGCCGCCGCCCGAGAACGTCCGAGCCCTCTACACTCAGATGTATCAGGAGCGATTCGGCCGCGCGGGGTTAGCTGTCGCGCTTGCGGGCCACCTGCTGGGGAAGCAGGTTTAGTCGTTCCTCTCCTCCTGTCGGTTATACTTCAATCCTGCTTGGGAGGGTCGCTCGATGGAACTAACGCGTCGACAAATCATTCAGGCCGCCACCGTTGCTGCACCAGCCGTGACAGCGGTTGCGGCCAACGACAAGGTCCAGACCGGGTTCATCGGCTGCGGGGCGAGGGCGCATGAACTCATGGCTGCTCTCGGCGTTCAGCCTGGGGCGGCGATCACCAAGGTCTGCGACGCCTACGCGGGCCGTTTGGAACGCGCGCAGGAGCGGCTCAAAGGGATGGGGCATACCGCCGCAGCCGCCAAAGACTGGCGCGAGGTGATAGGCGACAAATCCCTCGATGCCGTCGTCATCGCCAGCCCCGACCACTGGCACAAGACCCATGTCCTGGCCGCACTCGACGCAGGCAAGGACGTTTACTGCGAGAAACCCCTTACGTACACCGTCGAAGACGGCCTCGAGATCATCGCCGCCATGAAGCGCACCGGCAAGATCGTCCAGGTGGGCAGTCAGGGCGTCTCCACGCAGACACAGCAGAAAGCGCGCGAGATGATTCAGGCCGGCAGGCTTGGCAAGGTCACCATGATCCGCGCGGCCTACAACCGCAACACCGCCTCAGGCGCCTGGATCTACCCGATTCCGCCGGACGCGAACCCCAAGACCGTGGATTGGGCTGCCTTTGAAGGCCCTGCCGGCCGCAAGCACCCCTTCTCGCTCGAGCGCTTCTTCCGCTGGCGTTGCTACTCCGAGTATTCGGGCGGCATCGCCACCGATCTCTTCGTCCACCTCTGCACCACGATTCATTACCTCATGAATGCGGAAGCGCCTGCGCGCGTGTCAGGCATGGGCTCGCTCTATCGCTGGAAGGAGTCGCGCGATGTTCCCGACACCCTCAACGCCATCCTCGAGTACCCGCAAGGCTTCACCGTCAACCTCAGCTCAACCTTCAACAACCAAAGCTCCTCCGAGTCGAACTTCGTTTTCCTCGGTACCGAGGGCACGCTGTCCCTTGGCTGGGGCGATCTGAGCTACGCGCCCGAAGCCGCCAGCGAAGATAACGCCTGGATCGTCGCCAGTTGGCCCTCCAGGCTGGAAGCGGCCTACTGGGCGGACCCCAAGGTGCGCGCCTCCGAACGGCCGGGCATGGCCAAGCCATCGCTCGTCCGGGGCCAGGAGGTTTATCGCTCCGCTGGGATGGATTCGACTTACACTCACTTCGCCTCCTGGCTGGAGTCCATCCGGACCCGCAAACCTCACTGGGAAGACGCCGCACGCGGCCATCGCGCGGCCGCCTGCGCCCACATGGTGAACCGTTCCGCCAAGGAGGGACGCGTGCTTGAGTGGGACGCCTCCTCTGATCGAATCAAGGCATAGGTCGACGCCCGCTAAAAAATTAACATTGCATTCGCCGGAGGTGTGTGTTAAAAATTTAGCAGGATGAACGGCGAACACTTTGCTTTGAGCCGGAGAGAGCGCCAGATCATGGATGTGCTTTATCGCGCCGGACGGGCGACCGCGGCCGAAGTTCGCGCCGGAATGCCGGCCGCGCCAAGCGATTCCGCAGTGCGGACGACCTTGCGGATTCTGGAGGAAAAAGGCCAGGTGCGCCACGAGGACGTGGACGGGCGGTATGTGTACTTGCCTGTACAGTCTCGGGGCAAGGCGCGGAAGTCGGCCGTGATGAAACTGGTGGAAACATTCTTCGATGGCTCGCCGTCGCAAGCCGTAGCAGCTCTCCTGGGGCTTTCGGCCGGGAAGCTTTCCGATAAGGAGCTTGACCGGCTGGAAGAGATGGTGAAGAAAGCGAGGAAGCCGTGATTGAAACGGTTTTCGCAATCGCGTGGAGTGCGCTACGGGCGGGGTCTCCCGTGCTGTTGACGGCGTGGGTAGTCACAGCCGCAATGAGGAGGAGTTCCGCATCGGCGAGGCACGCCGTCTGGATCGCCGCACTGTTCGGGATGGCGCTTGTGGCTTCCCTGGCGGCGGTTCCGGCGGGTTGGTGGAATCCTGGGGTTGCTTACAACGTGCCTGCCATTCAGGTTCTCGTCAAAGGCGGCGCTATGCCGACGCCGCCAGCTGGTTTCGGCCACTGGCTCGTAGCGGTGTGGCTGGCTGTGGCTGCAGCGCTGCTGGTTTCGCTCGCCGGATCTCACTTTCGGGCGTCACTGCAGTCGCGCCGCGCCAAGCAGATTGGCGGAGAATCGGGCCCTGTCCAGTTGTTGGAATCGCCTAAGGGCCAAGGCCCGATGATGTGGGGCTTTTTCCGGCCAGTTGTGTTCCTGCCCCGCGACGCCGAGGGCTGGGATCCCAGGGTTCGTGAAGCTGTCCTGCAGCACGAATTGGCGCACTGTGAGCGCATGGACTGCTGGTGGATCTTGCTGGCCAGGACGATCACAAGTTTGTTCTGGTTCCAGCCTCTGGCCTGGTGGGCTCTCTATCGGATCGGGGCGGAGGGTGAACGCGCCGCCGACGATGCAGTCTTGCGCACTGGGGTCTCGGCGGGAGACTACGCCAATTGGCTCATCTCGATTGCGAGAGCAACACGAGGGGAGCCGGCGGCGGCGCTGGCGATGGGACGGTCCTCGGAGTTTGAAGGGAGGTTGAAAGCTGTGCTGGACGAACGGATGAATCGTGGAAATCTGAGCCGCAAGGGCGCGCTCGCGCTGGCTGCTTGCGTGTGCCTGGTACTGTTGCCCTTTGCGGCAGCGCAAAACACAGAGTCGGACGAGAAGGTCTACAAGATGAGTGACGGCATTGAGCCGCCGGTCTTAATCGATAAAGTCGAGCCGCAATACACAGAAGCGGCGCGCGACGCGAAGGTGATGGGGACCGTCCTTCTCAGGGTGCAGATCGACAAGGCAGGGGCAGCGAAGAACATCACGATTGTCGAGAGCCTGCCCATGGGGCTGGACGAGAAGGCGGTTGAAGCGGTCAAACAGTGGCGCTTCAAGCCCGGAATGAAAGATGGGAACCCCGTGGTTGTTCAAGCAAACATCGAGATCAACTTCCGGCTGAATTAGGGCCTGCGGCGGCTGCGCATCTCAACGGATGATGATCCGCTTCCCCCCGACGAGCGTGCCGACGGTCTTCGATTTTAAGACAACCTCGATGTTGCGCCGCTTCTGCTCCGCGGTCGACGCCGGGTGGTAGCCGGCGACATAGTCCAATTGGATGTTGCGGGCAATAGCCTGCAGGATGCGTGGCAGCACATCGCCGGCGGAGAAAGTCCCAAGCTCCTCGCCACCAGTATCCCTGGCGAGTTCTTCGAACCGCCTGATCGACATCTCGGTCGTGGCACTTGGATACCAGGCTGGCGGTGGCGTATTGGGGTCGCGGTTCGACATGGCTGCTGAGGGAGCCGCCGAGCCTCTCATGGCGGCGTGGAGCCGGACGGGATAGATGGCGACACCGCACTCCTGTGCGGCCTGAATGGCGCGCCCCACGAAACTGTGGTCGTCGCTCGCCCAGGATTCCCCATCGGAGAAGACAACCAACATCCGGGTGGCGCCCGGCCGTTGGCCTGGCCAGCGAATCGTCTCGGTGATCGACCGGAAGAGCGGTGTGCCGCCGGGAGGAATTGTCATCACTGCGTCCATCGCCTTCTTGAGAACCTCGGCATGGCGAGTAGGGCCGGTTAGGCGGACCAGGTGTTCGCTGAAACCAAAGATCGCGATGCTGGCGTTCGGATACTCGTCGAGCAGGTTTTCCTGGAAGACGTGCGGGTTCAGGGTGCCCGCCGCCCGGACGCTCCCGCTGGCGTCAAACAACAGCGAGATCTCCAGCGGCACCGTCCGCGGCGCGAATCGGCCGCCTTCAAGCAGCGCGATCTTCTGGGGGACGCGGTCTTCCACGATTTCAATGTCTTCCTTGCGGATTTCTGAAACCACTTGCCCTCGTTTTGGTTTGACCTGGAAGCGGACGAGTGCAAGTTCGGTCTCTGTGCGGAATGTCGGGGACTCGGCGTCAACCGCCGCCTCGGCCTTTGTCGTAATGGCCGCCAGCCGCGCCTCGGTCTCCACTCTTCCAGGCGAGGGCGGCGCGTATTTGAGGTACTCGCGCCATTGCGCCGCGGCGCCCGAGTAATCCCCGCGCTCGGCCAGCAGAACGCCGAGAAGTTGCCAGCTCTGCAGGAACCGGTGCTCCTGATCGATCTGCTGCGCAGAGCGGAGGTTCTTTTCAGCAGCCTGAGAGTTGCCTAAACGCTGATGGCCGACCGCCTGCCCGATGAATGCGATGGGGTAGTCGACCGGGTTCTGCTTTTCCAGCCGTTCGCAGATGCCGATGAGTCCCTTCCAGTCGCCCGCATCCTGCGCCAGTCGCGCCAGCATGACGTACGCATCGAACAGCTTGGGATTGCCCTCAATAGCGGCCGCAAGCGACTTGCGTGCTTCGGCCGCTTGGCCTTGCTTGATTTGCTGCTTCCCGAGGTCGAGGAGAGACTGAGGGTCCTGGGCGTTGGAGAAGATGAATGCCGCGATCAAGTACAGCATAAAAAGACCGCCAACACTCAAATTATATACGATCCTGACAGCCTACTCGTAGCGCAAGGTTTCGACCGGATCGGTCCGGGAGGCTGCTCGGGCCGGGGCCAGCGTGGCCGCGAAACTGACCGCGAGGGCCACGGCAACAATCCAAAGCGCGTCCGCGGCTTTCGGCTCAAATGGCACGTAGGAGAGCGAGTATATCTCTTCGTCCAGCGAGATCCACCGGCCGCGGTCTGCCAGGAAGCCAAGCCCATACCCGGCGATCAGCCCGATGACAGAACCAGCCGCCGCGATCAGCAGACCCTGCATGACGAAGACTCGAGCAATCTGCAGCCGGCGAGCGCCCATCGAAATCAGAATGGCAATGTCGCGGCGCTTCTCCATCACGCTCATGAACAGCGCTGTGAGGATGTTTAGCGCCGCCACAAACTGGATCAGGCCGATGGTGATGACGCTCACGGTTTTCTCCAGTCGCAGCGCGCCTAGCAATTGCCGGTTCTGCTCCATCCAGTCGCTGGCTGCGTATTCGGTTCCTACGGCTTGTTCTGCCGCGCGCGCGACCCTGGAGGCCTGCTCGAGATCAGCAACCTTGAGCTCAATGGCGTTGACGACGTCACCTGTCTGGAACACACGCTGCGCCTCGGGCAGCAAAACAAAGGCGAACTGATTGTCGAGATCGTAGAAGCCGGATTCGAAGAGCGCGGCCACCCTGAAGGTGAACTCGGCCGGCTTGATCCCAAACGGAGTCATCTCGCCCTGCGGCGAAAGGAGTTTGACGACGCTCCCCACCTTCATTCCGGTCCGCCGCGCCAGTTGCGCACCGAGCACCACCTGCGGGTAGCGCGAGTCGGCCGCAGGCACGGCAACAGGGAAGCGCAAAACTCCCTTGAGATTGGCTTCCGCGGGCTGAACGGGCGAAGCGATCAGCACCTTGCCGTAGAGCGCAGGTTCCGCTGACGTGACGCCCTCGAGTTTCGTCAGCTTCGACGACAGATCCCGCCATCCCGCGATCCCGGTAGAAGGGTTCTTCTCGAGAACCGCCACATGCGGCGTGGCGCCGAGCAGACTGCCCTGCAGCCTTTGCCTGAATCCGTTGTTGATGGCTAGGGCGAGCACCAGCGCCATCACGCCCGCTGCGACACCCAGGACGCTGATGACCGTGACGACATTGATGAACGCGTGGCGATGGCGGGCCTTCAAGTAGCGCGCGGCGACAAACCACTCGAAGGTGCGTTGCACGGTGTTATTTGCCCGCGTGCCTGGCGCTTGACTCGCGCAGCCACTCGGCGATGCCGATCTCGCCCTCCGGCCGCAGCAGCGGGAAGAGAATCACGTCGCGAATCGACTTCGAGTTGGTCATCAGCATCGTGATTCGGTCGATGCCGATCCCCTCGCCGCCCGTGGGCGGCATCCCGTAGCACAGGGCGCGCACGTAGTCCTCGTCCATCTGATGAGCCTCTTCGTCGCCCCGCTCTTTCATCGCCAGTTGCATCTCGAACCGGCGGCGCTGCTCGTGCGGATCGTTCAGCTCGGTGAACGCATTGCCGATCTCCATGCCGGCCGCATAGATCTCGAAGCGGTCGATCATCTCGGGTTCGTCCGGGTTTTGCTTGGACAGCGGCGACACCTCCACCGGATACTCGTAGATGATGGTCGGCTGGATCAGCGCCTCCTCGCAGTGCCGCTCGAAAATGTCCACCAGGCACTCGCCCGCGCTGAGCTTGCCCGAATGTTGCGACAGCCATTCCGGGTCGCGGACGTTGTCCATCGAGGGCTTCACCGGCCCTTTCCAGAATTCGCAGACTGCTTCGCGCATCGTGAAGCGGCGAATGCTCGAAAAGTCGAGCATCAGCTCGCCGTAGGGCACCGTCGTCGAGCCCGTGGCATCGATCGCGACCTTGCGCAGCAGTTCCGCCGTGAGGTCCATCAGGTCCCGATAGTCAGTGTACGCCTGATAGAACTCGAGCATCGTGAACTCGGGGTTGTGCCGCGTCGAGATGCCCTCGTTGCGGAAGTTGCGGTTGATCTCGTACACACGCTCCATCCCGCCGCAAATCAGCCGCTTCAGGTACAACTCCGGCGCGATGCGCAGGTAGAGGTCGATGTCCAGCGTGTTGTGATGCGTGACAAACGGCCGCGCCGCCGCGCCGCCGTACAGCGACTGCATCATCGGCGTTTCCACCTCGATGAAGCCTTTCGCTTCCAACTGGCGCCGAAGCTGGCCACCACTTTTGCGCGCGTCACGAACGCGCGGTGCACTTCCGGATTGGCGATCAGATCCAGGTACCGCTGGCGGTAACGCATCTCGACATCCTCCAGCCCGTGCCACTTCTCCGGCATCGCCAGCAGATTCTTCGACAGGAATGTCAGCGTCTCGACGTGGATCGACAGCTCGCCGGTGCGCGTGCGGAACAGGTAGCCTTCGACGCCCACGATGTCGCCGAGGTCGAGCATTTGGTACAGCTGACCATTCGCGCTCGCTGATCGGGTCCTTCTTGACGTAGACCTGCAGCCGCTCGCCGGATTGCTGCAGGTGCATGAACCCGGCCTTGCCCATGCGCCGCACCGTCTGAATGCGCCCGGCGACGCGCACCGCGACTCGCGGCGACTCCAGTTGCTCCGGCGTCGTCCCGGAGTACCCGGCGAGAATCGCCGGTATCGTGTGGCTGTACTCAAACCGCTGGCCGTACGCGCGGTAGCCCAACGCTTCGATCGCGCGTATGCGCGAGAAGCGCAGATCAAACTGTTCCTGCTCTGTGGACAAGGGAGAATCCTCTCGGGGAAACTTCATTATAATGAGGGATTGTTATCGCTCTCGATCGTCATCCCCGCCTTCAACGAAGAACGCAGGCTGCCGCAGACCCTCGATAGGATTCGCGAGTTCATCCAGCGCCGCAGCCTTCAGTTTCGCCGAAATCATCGTCGTCAACGACGGCTCTCGTGACGATACCGCCCGCGTGGTTCGCCAGGCCGCCTCCGCCGATCCTAGAATCCGCCTTCTGGAGAACCCAGGCAACCGCGGCAAAGGCTATGCTGTCCGCCACGGCATGCAGGAAGCTCGCGGCGAGTGGATCCTGATGACCGATGCCGACCTCTCCGCGCCCATCGACGAGTTCGACAAACTGGCTGCCCGCGTCCAGTCGGAAAACGCCGACGGCGCGATCGGCTCACGCGCCCTCGACCGCTCACTGGTCGGCGTCCACCAATCCCCCTTCCGCGAGTTCAGCGGCAGACTCTTCAACTTGGGCATGCGCCTCGTCACCGGCCTGCCGTACCTCGACACACAGTGCGGCTTCAAGCTCTTCTCCCGCAACTGCGCCCGCGTGCGTCGCCCCCCGGCAACGCTCCGACGGGTTCGGCTTCGACGTCGAAATCCTGTTTATTGCAAAAAAGCACGGCTTCCGCGTCCTTGAAGTTCCGGTCCGCTGGGACAACGTCGAAGGCACTAAGGTCAGTATCTTCAACGGAATCGCGGCCTTCGCCGACCCGCTGCGTGTCCGCTGGAACGACCTCAAAGGCCTCTATCGGTAAGCCTGATCTATACCAACTTGTGCAAATTCTGCCAAACTTGAGGTATTGCCCTACCCGGAACCTCTCATCACTCCCATGCGCGAGGACCTCACGCGCCATGGGGTCCTCGAAGCCCGTACTGCTGACGATGTCGACAGGCTGATCGCCGAAAACGGGACTCTCCTGATGGTCGTCAACAGCGTCTGCGGCTGCGCCGCCGGCAAAGCCCGGCCCGCTGTCGGACTCGCCCTCGAGCATTCGACTGTCAAGCCTGATGCTGCCGCCACCGTCTTTGCGGGAGCCGACGTCGCAGCCACTACCCGTCTCCGCGAAAAGCACTTGCCCGGTATGCCCACCTCGTCGCCGTCGATGGCCCTCTTCCGCGATGGCAAAGTGGTCTGGGTGCTCCACCGCTTCGAAATCGAAACGCGCGTCGCCCCGCAAATCGCCGAAGCCCTCGTCGAGGCCTTCGGAAAGCACTGCGCCAATCAGCCCGCCTGACGCGGTTGCCAGCTAGCTCCGCGAGTTCCTCGCTGGCCCTTTAATCCTTATAATGGCGAGTGGGAGAGGGTGAAGTATGCGCTGGTTGATTCGCCGCAACGCGAGCCCTATCGCGCTAATGCTTCTGGCGGCATTTGCCGTATCGGGTCTCTCCACTTCTGCCCAGTCGCGCCCGACACAGAATCCTCCAACGCAATACCCGTCGCAGTACCCTTCGCAATATCCTTCGCAATATCCGCCAGGCCAGTACCCTCAGGATCCATCTACCTATCCGGGGGGACGGATGCCTGGCGGAATGCAGTTACCCAAGATCCCATGGCCGAAGCGAAAGTCCAAAGAAGAAAAAAAGGACGACAAGACAAAAGAAAACGAAGTTCGCCTGGAGCTGAACTCCATGGAAGGCACGCTGCGCGAACTGACCGCGAAGCAGTTGACCTTGTCTTCGGGAAGCAACATTTATCGTTTCCGGTTACTTGCAAAGACTCGCTTTCAGGACAAAGCAGGCGAGTCCGTGCGCGACTCTCTCCTTCAGCCCGGCGACATGCTTTCCGTCCAAGCGACCAAGGAGGATGCCGAAACCGCGCTGCGCGTCACGCTGCTCCGCTCAGGTTCAGCTGCAGATAAGACGGAGGCATCGAAGCCTGTAGACGCGGCTTCGGTCCGGACACCATCCGCCGAGGACCTTGGGGCAAGTTCGGGGCCGTCGAAACTGCCGCCGGCCGATCGGGACGAGGAGAAAGCCGAGCCTGCCGCACCCAGCAAGACCGCAGATCCCCCGGGCGTGTTCACACCGCGGGACGAGTCGACGGCGCGCCGCCCTGCCTCGGAGGCCACCTCGCTGCCGCCGGACTTGCAGGTGCTCGCCGACGCCCGCGATGCCGCCGCGGCCTATGCCAACGACCTGCCGAACTTTGTCGTGGACCAGACAACCACTCGTGCCGCCACCAGCGTTGACCCGCCGGATTGGCGCGTTGTCGACGTTGTCACAGCCGAGGTGACCTGCGTCAATGGCAAAGAGCAATACAACAACGTTCGTATCAGTGGGCGTCCTGCCACCCAGCCCATCGAGAAGTCCGGCACATGGTCCACTGGCGAGTTCGTCACGACCTTGCAAGATCTTTTCTCGGAGCAAACTGAGGCCCGTTTCGAGCGCATCCGCGACGGCCGAGCGGCCAGCCGGCCCGCCTATGTCTACTCCTACAGCGTGGACGCGAAGCACTCTCACTGGTTCCTGGTGACCGAGACTGGCGAGCGCTACAAACCCGCGCACAGTGGAGAGATCTGGATCGACAAGGAATCACGCCGCGTGCTGCGCATCGAGCAGCGCACCCAGGATATTCCGTCCACCTTCGGCGTGGGTAGAGCCGAGACCCGAATCGAATACGGCTTCGTGAAAATTGACAACGGCACATATCTGCTCCCGGTTGAGAGC
This sequence comes from Bryobacteraceae bacterium, assembly GCA_963714395.1. GTDB lineage: Bacteria > Acidobacteriota > Terriglobia > Bryobacterales > Bryobacteraceae > JACADU01. The sequence goes on along the minus strand of CAVQOO010000009.1, from coordinate 181,852 downwards.
GAGACGATGGGCTGCAAGCAGGGAACGCAGCAGTGTAGCCGCAACACTATCAGCTTCCGCAACTACCGTAGGTTCTCCGCCGATTCGAAGATCAGTTATTGATCCTCGCTTGTGATACACAAGAGAAAGAACTCCGATTCCACGAGGAACACTTCCATGAGCAGCCGTAGAGTTTTCATGGGCGCCGCAGGCGCCGCCGCCACCCACATCGTCGCCCGCCGCGCCGCGGGCGCTAACGACAAACTTCGCGTCGCAATCCTGGGCGTCAATGGCCGCGGCAAGGACCACATGCAGGGCATCATGAGCCAGCCCGACGCCGACGTGGTCATGTTCTGCGATGTCGACCTCGAGGTCGCCGGCAAGACGGCAGCCATGTTTGAGAAGCGCTATGGGAAAAAAGTCGAGATCGTCCAGGACTTCCGCAAAGTCCTCGAACGCAAGGACATCGACGCCGTCACCGTGGCCACGCCCAACCACTGGCACGCGCTGGCCACCATCTGGGCCTGCCAGGCGGGCAAGGACGTCTACGTCGAGAAGCCCGGCGCCCACAACGTCTTCGAAGGCCGCAAGATGGTCGAGGCCGCCCACAAGTACAACCGCATCGTGCAGCACGGCGTCCAACTGCGCAGCTCCGAGGCGCTCCAGGAAGCCGTCGAGCAGCTGCGCAAGGGCGTGATCGGCAACGTCTACATGTCGCGCGGCCTGGTGTTCCGCTGGAGACCCTCGATCGGCAAGAAGGGCGTCGAGCCCGTGCCCTCCGAACTTGAATTACGACCTCTGGACCGGCCCGGCCACCATGGAGCCGTTTCAGCCGGCGCATCGTCCACTACAACTGGCACTGGAACTGGAACTACGGCAACGGCGACGTCGGCAACCAGGGCATCCACGAGACCGACATGTGCATGTGGGGCCTGGGCGTCGACAGCTGCCCGACCAAGATCACGGCGATGGGCGGCAAGTTCCTGTTCGACGACGACAAGAACACGCCGGAAGTCCTCACTACCCTCTATCACTATCCGGAGCAGAAGAAGATCATCCAGTTCGAAGTGCGCCCGTGGTGCACCAACGACGAGGACGGCGCGGGCGTCGGCAACATCTTCTACGGCTCGGAAGGCTACATGGTGGTCAAGGGCTACGACACCTACGAGATCTACCTGGGGCAGAAGCGGGAGAAGGGCCCCGGGCGCAAGGCCGGCGGCGATCACTTCGCCAACTTCGATCAAGGCGATCCGCAGCCGTAAGACGGCAGACCAGAACGGGCCGGTGGAGACGGCGCACCTGTCCAGCGCGCTGGCCCACCTGGGCAACATCAGCTACCGGCTGGACCGCGTGCTGACGTTCGACCCGGCGAAGGAGAAGTTCGTCGGCGACAAGGAAGCCGACAAGCTGCTGACCCGCGAATACCGCAAGCCCTACGTCGTGCCCGACAAGGTCTGAAGTCGGCTATAGCAGGGCTAGTACAATAACTGCGGTTTTGGGGCACTCCCATGGCCATTCGATAATTGATGCGGACCGACTAACGGAGCATACTATGCGCATCGGAGGTCTGGGATGCGCTACAGATTCGTCCTGAGTCTCCTCTGTCTCGCAGCGACCCCATCGGAAGCCGCACAGATCAGACTTGGCGTCACTAATCTTGTCTCTGATGTTCCCGGGGTGGCACGTTTTACGGATGCCACTCTAATCAACGCTTGGGGTATTGCCAGCAGTGCCACGGGGCCGTTCTGGGTGAATTCGACCGACAATGGCACTTCGAATATTTACAATGGCGGCGGCGTAAGTCCGGGCTTGCAGGTGACCATTCCCGGTGATGGAACGGCCACCGGAATAGCATTCAATAGTCTCGCTGGAGCGGGCAGTTTCAACGGCGATGTGTTTCTGTTCGCTTCCGAAGACGGCACAGTTTCCGGGTGGCGCGGATCGTTGGGTGCAACCGCCGAAGTTCTTGTGGGAGCCGATGAAGCGAACATATACAAAGGCCTCGCACAGGCTGAGGTTGACGGGTTCTCTTACGCCTACGCTGCCAACTTCCGCAACGGCACCATCGACGTTTTCAAGGGTTCGGGGGGTGCTCCCGATCTGACAGGAAGTTTTGTCGACCCCGGGCTGCCTTCAGGCTATGCGCCATTCAACGTGGCGAAAGTCGGTGGTGTCTTATATGTCACATACGCCCTGCAAGACGCGGATAAGGAGGAGGAGGTCACCGGCCCAGGCCTCGGCATTGTCGACAAGTTCGATCTGAATGGCAACTTCATCGAGCGAGTCGTCACCGGCGGGCCGCTCAATGCACCATGGGGGGTAGCAGTTGCCCCATCGGGGTGGGGAGATCTCGCCAACGCCCTCTTAATCGGCAACTTTGGCGACGGCCGCATCAATGCTTTCGATTCCGGTGGTGCGCTCATAGGCGCGCTCTTGGATTCCAACGGGGCTCCAATCGTGATCGATGGCCTTTGGGGGTTGCGAGTTGGTAACGGCGGCAATGGCGGCGCGTCAAACGCGCTGTATTTCACTGCTGGTCCCGAGGAAGAGGAACATGGTCTGTTTGGGCTTATCGCTCCCGTGCCGGAGCCCTCGTCTCGGGCTATTGTCGCTGGTGGTTTGATTCTTGTATTGATGCGAGTGCGGAAACTCAAAGTGGACCGCTAGCGGAGAGTGGTCAGCGTGATCAAGGCTTTCCCCGGCAGCGCGAGCCTTGTTGTGTCTGCTCCCGCAACCACGCGCGTTTTCTCCGCAAAGCCATCAAGGGCCGAAGTCACGACCTGCCGGTAACTCCCCGCTGGCAAACCCTCCAGGGCCAGTTCACGCGCCGGTCCCAGGTTCGCGATGTGCACCGTGAACCCCTCCGCGCCGCGAAAAGCGGTCACTCGCACCTTCTCATGGCTGCTCGTGGTGGTGAGGTTGTCGGAGTTGCGCGGAGTCAGATTGGCCCAGTGCCTCATGAAGTGATAACGCGGAGTCGGCTCAACTAACTCCTGCTCGCCCTCCCGCGACACCTTAGCCAATCCGTAGTCGTTCGTATACTCCCAAAAGATGATGCCCTGTGGGCGCGCGTATTCCAGCAGGTCCTGATACTGCTTCACCTCGCGCAATCCGTAGTGGAAACTGTCGTACCGGCGCCCCTGGTGCGCCGCTGCGTCCACTCCCGCCTCCGCTACCAGCAGCGGCAGGTTCACCCATTCGGCGACTTCGCCCCACAACCTGTAACGCTCCGGCGTCGTGCCGCCCCACGAGTGAAATGCCACCGCCCCGCAATACTGCAAAGCCTCAGGGTCGTTGGCTGCCGGCAGAGCGTAGGTGTAAGTCCCATCCGGCCCGGTCGCATCGGCCAAAAGCATCTTCGTCTTCAACCCGAGCTTCTTGAAGTACGCTCCGAAGCTCTTGATCGCGTCCCGATGCTCTTCCGGCTCGAACAGCACGTACACCCCGATGTTGGCCTCGTTGAACGAGAACAGATCCGGCTCCGCGCCGTACTTCTTCTTCGCATAGATCAGGTACGACCCGACGCTCTCCAGCAAGTTCCTCCCACTTGCCCGTCCCCACGCGCCGCTTGTGTTCGCTGCGCGGTTTCATGTCCGTGTCGGCCAGCATCCACTCCGGCAGCCACCAGATGCTTGCCGCATATGGAATCCCCTTCTTCTGCAGCGACTGCATCATTTCGAACTCTCGCCGCATGTTCGTGTCCGGCTTGTCGCGCGCTTCGAAGTACTCCCAGTTCATCTGGTCCGAGTCCGCGTTGTCGTTCTCCGGTTCCCACTCGGCCAGCGTCATTTCCGTCCGCGCCCAAGCCTGCTTGAGGTTCTCCAGCGTGTATGCCGCCACCGGGCTCTCAATCCCGAAGCAATAATTGCCGCCGAATCCGTGCAGCTTGCCGCGCACTTTGTCCGGTTCCACTCGTGCCGTCACTGTCGAAACGTCCGGCTTGGCGTCAAACACCAGCCTGATATCGGTCTGCCCGCGGAACGGGACTTCCAGCACATACCTCCGCCCAGGCCGTGCATCCCACCGCTCCACGAGTCGGCCGCCCGCCGACAACATGATCGTCAGCTTCCGCAGCGGCGTTTCCAAGACCCATTCCGCCGCGTCCGAGGCCAGAATTGCCGGGCCTTCCGCCCTCGTCGGCCCCAACGCTGCCTTCTGCCCGGCAGCGGTCACGGTGCCGCCTAGAAACATCTCCCTTGGAATCTCCACCCGCATCACATCAACGGGCCGTAGCCCTCTCGCCGTGCCCGTCACCCTCACTGACGGGCCTTCCTCGGCAACCTTGATCTCCGCCGCGAACGCGCTCGACGTCACCCGCACCTGCAGTTCATCGTCCTTGTCCAGCAGCATCGTCAACTGGCCATTGTTGCCGGTGACCATCCGCTCTTGCGCCGCGCACAGCACGCACAGGACAAACATCATCCACTTCATCGCAGCTACTCCTTCTCGATTTTCGCCGCCAGATCCTCTTCGAACTCCGGTGTCGTCACCGCCAGCAATCCACCCGCGTGTTTGACCCTCTGCTCTCCCATCTTCACTCCCGTCTCGGGTGCGAACCATGCGAGCCGGTATGCCCCCGCCGGCAGATTCAGCTTCAGCGCCACCGGACCGCGACCCTTCAAATGCAGTCCGTAAACCTGCCCCGGTTGGCTCAGCGCTTGCGTCAACGCGCCGGGCGAGTGTGCGACCAGGCCCGAGTCCGGCGACATCTTCAGAAACGGCAATCCGTTCATGAATCCGGCCAGGAACTTCAACTGACGTCGCAGTGCCGCACTGCCCCCTCCGGGGCTGTCCGGCTGGAAGTCGGTCCCATCTTCAAATCCCGGCGAGAACGAGTAATCCAGGTTGTTGAACAGCGCCCCTCCCGCCAGCATGAATCGCCAGGCCTGCGCTCGGAGGTCGGCGTCCTGATACCCGATGAAACCGGTTTCGTCGTACCCAACCGGCACACCTAGTGTTAAGTTCCACTGCACCGCTTCAGGAAACGCGTAGTGAAAGTTCAGTATCCCCGCGCCCGCCACCAGGCCAGGCACGCTGTCCTTGAAGTTCGACCAGTTCTGCGCGATCAGGTGCTTGACGCCGAGCTTCGACTCCTCACTCGTGATCCATTCCGCCACCCTTTGCTGGAAATCGAGCGATGCCTTCGATGCGCGCTCCACAGCGTTCGGCCACTGCCTCTGCGCCGCTCCCCTGATGTACGGGTTCACCACCTCCGTCACTACCGGCGAATCTGCCCACGGCTCATTTTGAATCTCGTAGAATCACGTTGTCGAACTGCGCCAGTTCACGCACAGCCCGCCGCACAAACGCCTCCTGATACTGCAGCATCCCGCCATTGTCCAGCGTGTTCAGCTTCCTCCAGTCGTGCAGCTTCTCGCCGTTCACGTGGTTCGAGGGGTGCATCGGATGCACTTCCCACTGCAAGCCGGAGTACGTCGCGCAAAACAGCGTCACCTCGACGACAATCCCTCGTTCTCCCGCCGCCGCGACAAACGCCTTGAGCTTCTCGAAGTAGGCCGGATTCAGCTTCGACAGGTCGAACCTGTTTCCTCCCAACCTGTACCCTGGTTCGGCGCTCATTGCCCACGGAGCCATGAAGCGGCCTGCCTTGGGCGCAAGCGTATTGCGCGTAATGCCGAAGCTGCCCGGCGCTTCCACGTATGTTCCAGTGAAAATCCTCGTGTAGTTCATGCCGTCTCGCGCCAGCGTGTCGAGGTACTTCTTCCAGTCGAAGTCTTCGTTGAGGACCGCTCCGTAATGCTCGGCTGACGTGATCAGCAGCGTCGGCTTGCCGCGAAACAGGAAGTAGCGCGGATTCTCCGGATGCGCCCGGATCGGTTCGACGGCAGCAGCCGAAGTCATTCCGGCTAGAACTACAACGGAGAGCAAGGTCCGATTGAGCGTCATGGCTTCCATTAACGTAACCTGAAATCTAACTACCTTGGCCGGCTTCGTCTCTCTCCTTGCCACCAACAGGAACTATCGCAACTCCTGGATCGGCCAGATTGTCAGCGAAGTCGGCGACCACTTCAACTCCGTCGCGGTCCTCAGCCTCGCGCTGCACCTCACGGGCAGCGGCGCCACCGTCGGCGCCGTCATGATCGCCCGGGTCCTGCCAGCGATTCTTGCCGGGCCCATCGCCGGCGTCGTGCTCGACCGCATGGATCGCCGCAAGGTGATGATCGCCTCGGACCTCTTCCGTGCCGTCATCGCGCTGGCGCACATCCTGCTGCTCACCTATCGCGAGGAGTGGCTGCTCTATCTGCTGAGCGGCCTGCTGATGTTCGCCTCCCCATTCTTCAACAGCGGCCGCTCCGTCGATCCTTCCGCGCATCGCCTCAGCCCGAAGAGCTTCACGCCGCCAACGCGCTGACCCAGACCACCTCCTGGCTGACCCTCGCCTTCGGCGCCATGCTTGGCGGCATCTCCACCACAACGCTCTCGGCTACGAAGGCGCCTTCGTGCGTCAACGCGTCAGCTTCCTGGTCAGCGCCGCTGGCCATCTGGAGCCTGCGTCGTGCCGGAGGGCCACTTTCTGCCCGATCGCGCGGCGAAGCATGTCGGCCGCTCGCCCGTCAGCGAGTTCCGCGAGGGCTCTCGCTACATGAAGGCGCAGCCGCTGATCTTCGCCATTGCGATGCTGGGCGTCGGCTGGTCCACCGGCGGCGGCGCCGCGCAGATCCTCTTCACGCTCTTCGGCGAGGTCGTGTTCCAGCGCGGCGCCGCCGGTATCGGCCTGATCTGGGGCTTTGCCGGCCTCGGGCTCGTCATCGGCGGCATCCTTGGTCTCCGCGCCGGACGTATCCTGATGACCTTCAGCTCGTACAAGCGCATCATCGGGCCGGCCTTCCTTCTCCACGGGCTCGCCTACGTCGATCTTCAGCGTCATGCCGACCCTGTGGGGCGCCATCGTCTTCATCACCATCTCCCGCGCCGCGATGGGCATGTGCTCGGTGATGAACCGCACGATGCTGCTGCTGCATGTGCCCGGACGGTCTCCGCGGTCGCGTCTTCACTACCGTCGACACCATGCTCAACGCCGTCATGATGCTCTCCATGGGCGCCGCCGCCATCGCCTCCACACGCTACTCCGCCCGTGAAATCGGCGTTGTCGCCGGTATCCTCTCGGCCTCCACCGCCATCTTCTGGGTCTGGGCCGACGCCAAGGGGATGCTCACCGAACCCAGACAGGATTGGACCGAGCCTGACCAGCGAGTTCACCGAGCCTGTAACGCCTGCTTGAGGTCCGCCCGGATCGCCGTCATCAGCGCCGAGTGCGCCGATTCGAAATAGAAATGCCCGCCCTTGAACTCCCGCCGGAAGTACGCAGCCGAGGTCTGCTCGCTCCAGGCCTTCAAGTGGTCCGCCGTCACGTTGGGATCCGCCTCTCCGCCGTAGGCGAACAGCGGAACGCGCAGAGGCTCCTCCTGCGTGTAAGCATAGTGCCGGTAAAGCCGCGCGTCGGTCAACAGTGCCGGCAGCGCCAGTTTCAGCAGTTCCGGGTTGTTCAGAACGCTCGGCGGAAACCCCTCCAGCCGCCGCAACTCCTCGATGAAGTCGCGCAGCGTCGGCTCCGGCGGCGGCACGTGCCGCAACCGGTATTGCGGCGCGCGCGCGCCGGAAACGTGCAGGCTTGCCGGCAGCGGCAGCCCCGCGCGTCGCAATGCCCGAGCCACCTCAAACGCCAACCCGGCGCCCATACTGTGTCCAAAAAACGAATACGGTCCGCTTGTGTACGGCCGAATCTGTTCGAGCAGCGCCTCCACCAGCGGCTCCATCCGCTCGAATGCTGTTTCCGCCAGCCTGCTTTCCCGGCCCGGCAGCCTCACCGCGATCACCGCCGTCGACTCTTTGAGCGCTTCGCGCCACGCCCTGTAAGGCAGCGCTCCACCCCCCGCCCACGGGAAGCAGAACAGCAGATGGCGCCCTGCCGGCGCGTCTTCGATACCCGGAAACCACGGATTCGAATCCACCTTGCCGCCGGTCTGCGAACGCCTCTTCACCATCAGCGCCAACAGTTTCTTTTTCTCATCACTCAACGGAGCCTTGGCCGACGGTGGAGGGACGGCCCCGCGCTTGGGCCGCTTCAACAGGTCCGCCAGCAGCCGTTCGAACGGCAGCACGTTCAGGTTCTCCGCATACTCCAGCGCAGCCTTCCGGCTTGCCGCGGCAAGCTCTTCCCAGTGGCCCCGATCCGTCCACAACCGCCGCAGCGTTTCTGCCCATGGGCCTGCGTCCTGCGGCGGCACTTGCGCAATCGGCACCATGCTCGCGTCCACCGACGGCTTGTAGCTCACAATCGGATTCACCCGGATCAGGTACGGCACGCCCAGCTTCGCCTCGTGCAACCCGCCCACGTCGCTCGCCATCACAGGGATGCCGCGCGACATCGCCTCCAGCACGATCCTGCTGCGCGCCTCCGCCCAAACGCTTGGGACCAGCATGACCCTCGTCCGCTCCAGCAGCCTGTCGATGTTATCCATCTGCGGCACCAGCGTGATGTTGCGCCGCAGTCCCATCGCCGCCATCTCCTCCGATTGCGTACCCCACGTTGGAACCGCCGCGAACTCCACTTCTGGCAGCGCGTCGGCCAGCGCGAGGAAGATCGAGATGCCTTTCACCGCGCACGGATTCACCATCGCAGCATACGGGTTCTCGAAACGGCCCAATTGCGGGAATCCAGTGTCCGGCTCCAGAAGCGAAATCGGGACATGCACCGCGTCCAGACCGCTCCACTCACGCACATATCCCGCCACGTAGTGGCTCACGCCCACCACCGCGTCGGCCCGCTTGAGCGTTTCCGTCTTTGCCGCGCTCACCATCGAACTGTCAGGCCCGAACGGCACCGCGATCGTCGCCCTCACCAGATAGACGACACGCGCCCGCGGCGCCCGTATCGCCAGGTCGAATAGAATCTGCCCCGGATCGTCCGTCGAAGTCACCACCACGTCCGGATCGAACTCGTCGATCTGCGTCTGGAAGAACGCCCTCAGGTGAGGATTGCCGGTCAACGCCCGCACGTCAACGCCGCCCAGCCTGTAGCGCAGGCTTTCGCCCGCGACGCTCTCAGCCGCCACCCCGCGCTCTGTCAGGTCGTCCAGCAGCTTCTCGTGCGCTGCCGCGCTGAAGCTCTCCACTCGGGTCATCACCCGCACCGCGTGCCCCCTGCCTGCCAGTGCCTCCATCAGCAGGCGGTTCGATTTGTCGCCGCCGCCGAACGACGGGAAGTAGGTCGAGTTGTGCGCCAGCAGGACTCGCATCAGCCCTTCTTCCTCGCCTGCAGCAGCGCCGCCAATTTGGCTTTCTGCGCGGCGTCCAGCGATTTCACACGGTCCGTCACACTCTTCGCTCCGGGAGCGAGCCCAGACAACCATCGCTCGAAATCGGCTGCGTCCAGCCGCGCTACGAACGCCTCCGCCGCTCGACTTTGACATTCTCGATTCCTGTTCCCACGCTCCGCGGTCTGTCGTCAGAGTCTCCAGCGCCACGTGCCCAAGGCGCGATATCCTGTTCCGGCGCAACTGCTCTCGGCATACCCGTGTCGTCGAACACAGGCTCGTACTTCTCCACCGGCCGCAATGGCACCACGTAGCCTGTGCCGGCCTTGGCTTCCGCCAGTCCGCCCGAATCGCTGGCAATCACAGGAACCCCGCGCAGCATCGCCTCCATCGTAATCAGCCCGAAGCCTTCGTACCAGAGCGACGGCATCAACAGCACTCTCGATTCGCGCAGCACGTCGTCGATTTCCGGCACGTTCCCACGCAACTCCACATTGGCCTGCGCCGCGATGGCCTCCCGGTCGGCATGCGTTGTGCCCCAGCCATTCAGTGCCGCGAACCGCAATCCGGGAAACTGGCCGAGCCAAGGCCAGGAACACCGGCAGTCCCTTCACCGTGCAGGGGTTGATCATCAGAACAAATGGCGCATCGAACCGGCCCAAGTTCGGCCACGGCGGCCGGCCGTAAATGGGCGGGTGAATCACGCTCGCTTCGCGCCCCAGGTGCTCCCTCACGTAGCCCGCCATGTGATGTCCAATCACCACGATGCCCTGCGCGCCCCGGATGATCTCCGTCGCCGCCGGATCACGATGCCACGCCTCCGGCCCGAAAGGCATGAACTGCGGCGTGTGTGCCAGATAGACCAGTCGCCCCGCCGCCGCATGGCCGGCCTCTCTCAGCAGAATGTGGCTGACGTCCTCGCTCGACACCAGCACCCAGTCGGGCGCGAACTCCCGGATCCGCTTTGACAGCACCTCTGCGCGGAAGGACAAATCCTTGTAGCTCTCAACCAGCACCCCGGCGTCGGACGACACTCTGTCCTCTGCCCCCGCTGCGACCGCCACGCACTCGTGACCCTGCGCCGCCAAGTGCCGCACCCAGGCGAGGTTTGAGCGCGTTGAGCCGCCCTTCGGCGGATCATGGCTGGCGTTCGAAGTCAGCAGGACTCTCATCCGCCCCCGCTGCCCTCGGCCTGATCCAGCAGCGCCCGCACTTCCTCGTCGGACAATCCTTCGATCTCCGCCAGCAGTTCGTCGTATTCGCTCGCGTCCACCATCCCCATCTGCTGCGACTCGATCCTCCGCGCCAAGCCACCCAGCGTCAGCGAACCGGCGTACACGTCATCCACTGAAAGCTCGACACCGAACTCCTCCTTGACCCGCATCAGCAGCATCACGGCCAGCAGTGAGTGCCCGCCGAGATCGAAGAAGCTCGCCGTCACGCTGTCGATGGGTTTCTCCAGCAGTTCGCTCCAGATGCGCGCCAGCCGGACTTCATTCTCCGACGAAGGCGCCTCAGGGCCGGCATGACCCGCCGGCACGCTGGCTCGTTTCCTCATTGCCGCCACGATCTGCTCCGGGGTCCTCAGCTCCGACGCGATGTGCGCATATCCCTTGAACCGGCGGCTCGTCGCCGCCTGGGCTTTTGGCTGTGCCGGCATCTCCACGGCCGGTTGGGGGTGCCATCGCAGGGACTGTAGTTCCGTTGCCTTCAACCGCAGCACGTTCCACTCGCCGTCACGCTCGTGGTCCGCCATATCCAGCGACTCCAGAAAGTCCCTCAGCGGCTGGTTTCGGGCCGTTTCGCGCCACTGCACCGTCACCGCGTAAACGCCCTCGTCCAAAGCCACCTCGGCCAGTGCGGCCAGCATCCTGTGTTCGACGCCGCGGCCCAGCGCGCGGCAGCTCAGCAGGAATGTGTCGATGCGATATTCGCCTTCTCGTCTTTCCACCAGAAGCGCGCCTACCAGCCCATACTCGCCGAACCGGTCAGACACTTCGGCCGTGTAGCAGGCCCACCTGCCTCCCGCCAGAAGGGCCTGGATCTCGCGCTCCGTCCTGCGCACACCGCTGTTGTTGAACTGATTGGTGCGCTGCGTAAGTTGAGCAACTCTGCCCAATCGCTCCGGCAATACCTGCTGGAAGTCCACCCGCAGGTTCAGACTCGCGATGAATTCTTCCAGACTCTCCGCCTGCTTAGCCTCCCTACTGAAGTCCAGAGACTGCGATATCGCCGTCGCTCTGCGCCGGTCCTCCTCAGTGATCACCGGATGATCCAGCACCCACAAGTGCCGGAGGAAAGCCCCGAGTTCCTCGGCGTCTTCCGGGATTGGCACAGCCAAAGCCCCCGGCGCTCCCCCTTCCACCTCGGCGCACTCCTTCGCGTTGTCGTCCAGCAGAAGGATCGAGTCGACCCCGACATTCAATTCAACAGCCATCGCCAGGAGGTTTTCCGCTTTGGTGTGCCAGTTGATCCGCCACGCAGAAAAATGGCGTTTGGCCAGCGGGAACTCCGGGTGTGCGGCAAAGGTCTCCCACACGTCCATCTCGTTGTTCTTGCTCGCCGCGCAAAGCAGAATACCGGCTTCCCTCTGCTCCAGCAGGAACTCGTGCAGATCACGCCGTCCAGGCTCCAGGCACACTCCCTGCGGGCCGTCCTCGCCGCAGATCCCCTTCCACAGGGTGTTGTCGCAGTCCACTGCAATCACCTTCACAGGCGGAATGCTCATGCCGTGCGCCCTGCGAACAATGCACGTGCCCAACGCGGCGAAGCCAACTTCCGTGTACGGCACGCGTCCCAGCCTCTCGCCCTCGGCGTCCTGCCACTGAGAAACCGGATACAGCCCGCCGATCTCGCCGTGGTTCATCCACTGCACTCCGGGAGTTTCCTCCAGAATCTCGCCCATGCGACGGCCCGCAGCCGCATCGGCGTCTTCATTCCCCGGAGTTGGCGGACAAAGGACCACCAGGAGCGGCTGTGCCAGCCTCGCCGCGGCGTCCCTTGCCAACTGCGCTATCTCAATGGCATTCTCTGCCCCGCCTACGTCTTCCACGCGCAGCAGCACCACGTTGAGCCCGCTCTCGTTCAATCCGAACAGGCCTCCGGCGTCCAGCAGCGTCTGCGGTACCTGATTGAAAGCGGCGAACCGGACTGCCGAAGCCCAGTCCAATTCCCTGCGCCAAAACGCCATCACCCGCTCCAGCGGCTCGGCGGTGAACGTCGCGCTGACGGCAAACAGAAATTCTGACTCGGTTCGTTGCGTCACAGGGAGGGTGAAATAACCATTCTACTTGGGACAAGACTATGCTAAATCCGATGCTCCGGATCGCCGCCCTTCTTCTGTTCCTCTTCCCGATCATTGCCTCCGCACAGCCCGCCGATGTCGCTGGACGCCAGGCTAGAAATGCGCCCGAGTGGGTTCGCCGCGCCATTATCTACCAGGTTTGGCTGCGCAGCTTCACGCCGGAATCCACCCTCATTGCGGCCCGCGACCGGCTGCCCTCGGTTGCCTCGCTGGGAGCCACTGTCGTCTACCTCAGCCCCGTGCAGAAGATGTCCGAGGCCGAAGGCTTCACCAATCCGTATCGCATCTCCGACTACTCCCGGATCGACCCGCAGTACGGCTCGGAACAGGATCTGAGGGCATTCGTCGGGGAAGCCCACCGCCTCGGCCTCAAGGTCCTCATGGACATCGTCTTCTATCACACCGGTCCCGACAGTGTCCTGATGGCCGATCCCTCGAACTACCTGAGGACGCCCGACGGCCGCATACAGCAAGGCACATGGCGGCTCCCCCGGCTCGACTTTGCCAACCCCAAGCTGCGCCGCCTGCTCATCGACAACCTCCTGCATTGGGTCCGCGATATCGGCGTCGACGGCTTCCGCTGCGACGTCGCCGCCGGCATCCCGCTCGACTTCTGGGAAGAGGCCCGCTCCGCCATCGACAGGATTCGACCCGACGCATTCCTTCTTGCCGAGTCCGACCTGCCCGCCGAACAGCTCAATGCCTTCGACGCCAGCTACGATTTCAAATGGTATGAGACGCTGGCCGCCATCCTTCGCGACGGCGAGCCTGCGTCCCGCCTCCGCAGCCACTGGCTCGACATCCATGCCCGCTTTCCTCGCGGCGCCCGCTTCCTTCAACTCAGCGACAACCACGACCGCGATCGCGCCGACGTCGTCTTTTCTCAGAAGGGCGCGCTCGCCACTGCCGTCCTCAATTTCACTCTCGACGGACTACCGTTCATTTACAACGGCCAGGAGATCGGCGACCGCACGCCCACTTCGCACAACCGCAAGACGCCCATCCAATGGGAAATGCTCTCCCGGCGCGACACGCACAAGCCATTGTTCGCCCGCCTTGCCGAACTGCGCAAATCCGAACCCGCGCTTCATTCCGGCGAGGTCGTCTGGCTCGACAACGACCAGCCCGCTTCCGTTGTCAGCTTCCTCCGCCGCGCCGGAGCCGATGAAATCCTCGTCGCCGTCAACCTTTCCAATCGCAAGCTCGAAGTCGCTCTCACCAGCCTCCTGGTGAGCGACTACACACCCGTTGAGGACCTCATCAGGAAGCGCCGCACCGGCTTCCCGATGGCGCCCGGCCGCCCTGTCCTGGAGCTCAAGGCCTTCGATTTCGCCGTTCTCAAGCGCATTCGTCCCGAGCCAATGGCGCAGGCCGGCCCATTGCGGCCCGTTCACACCTACTCCATCGTCGCCCGCGACCCCGCGACCGGCGAACTCGGTGTCGCCGTTCAGTCTCACTGGTTCAGCGTCGGTTCGCTTGTTCCTTGGGCCGAAGCCGGCACGGGCGCGGTCGCTACTCAGTCCTTCGTCGATGCCTCGTACGGAAGACTCGGACTCGATCTGATGCGGGCCGGCCGCTCCGCCCCCGACGCCTTGCGCGGGCTGCTTGAAGCCGACGCGAGCCGCGACGTCCGGCAGGTGGCCATGATTGATTCGCAAGGCCGAGTCGCCGCTCACACCGGCGCGAAGAACATCCCCGCCGCCGGCCACATGATTGGAGACCAGTTTTCCGTCCAGGCCAACATGATGCTCAAGGACACCGTGTGGCCGGCCATGGCCAAGGCCTACCGGGAGGCCAAGGGCGATCTCGCCGAACGCATGCTGGCCGCTCTCGAAGCCGCTGAAGCGCAAGGCGGCGACATCCGAGGCAAGCAGGCAGCCGCCCTGATCGTGGTGAAAGGCACATCGACAGGGCAGCCCTGGAACGACCGCATCTTCGACCTCCGCATCGAGGACAACCCCGCGCCGCTGGTCGAGCTTCGCCGGCTGCTCACGCTCGCGCGAGCCTATCGGCACATGAACGATGGCGATCTGGCCATCGAGCACAAGGACGAAGCCGGAGCCCTGCGCGAATACTCCGCTGCCTCCCGCCTCGCGCCCGGCAATCTCGAGATGCTCTATTGGCGTGCCGTCTCGCTTGTCAACATGAAGCGCCTCGACGAGGCTCTTCCCGTCTTTGCAGAGGTCTTCCGTAAAGATCCCCACTGGGCCGAGTTGACGCCTCGCCTCGTCTCCAGTCGGCCTGCTGACCGTGGATCCAGCCGGCTTGAAGCGGATCCTGGCCGCGAGGTGATTACTCCAACGGCCGGTACCAGATATTGCGCAGCCGCATCACCGTCAGCGGGGCATCCTTGAATCCCGAGTGATCCTGAATCCGGAGCTGCCCCGGAGCACACATGCCGGGTTTGAACCGCACCGGCGCGTTGTCCTGAACCAGCACGCCGTTGAGCAGCAGTGTCACCCGCGCCGCATCGAGTTGAGTGCCCCGCTCGTTGCACTTAGGAGCGCGGTAGATGATGTCGTAGGCCTGCCATTCGCCCGGCTTCCGGGCGGCGTTCACCAGCGGTGCGTGCTCTTCGTACACCGCGCCCAACATGCCCGTGACGTAGGTCGGGTTCTGGTACGAGTCCAGGAGCTGAATCTCGGTCAGATTCTGTAGATAGACCCCGCTATTGCCCTTGAGCTGACCTGTCTTGTCTGCCATCACAGGGATATTGAACTCGATGTGAATCTGTGCGCTGCCGAGCTTCTCCGCCGTGAAAATGTCGCCCGCGCCAGTGGTGCAGACCATTTCCCCGTTCTCCGCCTTGCAGCCCGCCGGACCGCCTTGCTTGTTGACCCAACTCGCCATGTCCTTGCCGTTGAACAGTTGGACCGCGTCCGAAGGAGGCGCAGCCGGCGCCGGGCCGGGAGTGACGTCCTTCGGCACTGGCATCGCGTCGCGCGCTGTCCTGGCGTCCTGCGCGATCTGTCGCGGCAGCGGAATGGTCACTTGACCAGTTGCCGCCCACTCCGCGCCCGCGCGTGAACGTGCCCACGAAAAGCGGCGTCTGCACCGCCGGGCCGTCGTGTCCAAGCACCGTCGCGAATACATTGCCTTGGCCGTACTTCAAGGTCCACAGCATGGGCTGATCCAGCCCGTCGCCCGGCGTCGGCTGCTTGGCCTTGCCCTGATACAGCTTGTGGTCGTCCCACGCCGTTGCCAAGACGTGATAGCTGCCCTCGGGCTGCCACCGCAGGTTGGCGTAAAGCTCATCCCACGCCACGCGAATCTTAGCCCGGATACCCTTCGTGATGGCGTGCTCCTGGTCCTTGATCACTACCTCGAACCCGTGCATTGGCGAATGATGACCGTTGTTCGGACGCCAGTTGCCGCCCGACATCTTCTCGTACTCCGTCCAGCCGTCGCCGCTCGCCGTCGAGAAGTGGAACATCACCAAGCCCTTGCCGCTGCGCACCGCGTCTTCCAGCGCCTTTTCAGCCGGCTCGCCCCAACGCTTGGCTGCGTCGCGCTGGTCGTAGTAGTTGAGCACGAACAGGTCGTAGCCTTCGAAGGTCTTCGCGGTCGCGCCGCGCGGCTCTTCGGTTACCTTCACGTCGAAGCGCCCTGTGTCCTCCAGGGCCTTCTTGAGCAGCGGCGAAACGCGCCGCCAATCGTGGCCGGCAACGTCGTTGCCGGTGATCAGCAGAGTCTTGATCTTTGCGGGTTGAGCTGCCGGTTGGGCGCTTGCCAGACCGGCCAGGATGAGGAGGGTGGTCACTCGGAACATTGGTTCTCTTTCTCCGCTGTTATTCTATTCGGAAAGGCCATGACAGATTCAATCAAGTTCGTTCTCGACGAAAGCCGCCTCCCCAAGAGCTGGTACAACCTGGCGGCAGACCTCCCTGTGCCGGCGCCGCCGGTGCTCCACCCAGGCACGCTGAAGCCCATCGGGCCAGGCGATCTCGCGCCGCTCTTCCCCATGAGCTTGATCATGCAGGAAGTCTCCACCGAGCGCGAGATCGAGATCCCCAAGCCGGTGCGCGACATTTATCGCCAGTGGCGGCCGACGCCGCTCTACAGGGCACGGCGGCTGGAAAAGGCGCTGGATACCCCGGCCCGCATCTATTACAAGTACGAAGGCGTTTCGCCCGCCGGCAGCCACAAGCCGAACACGGCCGTCGCCCAGGCCTTCTACAACAAGGAGGCAGGCGTCAAGAAGATCATCACCGAGACCGGAGCCGGCCAGTGGGGCTCGTCACTGGCCTTTGCCGGCGCGCTGTTCGGACTTGAGATCGACATCTACATGGTGCGTGTGAGCTACGACCAGAAGCCCTACCGCCGTGCGTTGATGGAAAGCTACGGCGCCCGCTGCGTCGCCTCGCCGTCGGAAGAGACCGCCTCCGGTCGAGCCATCCTGGCCAAGCGCGCCGACCATCCGGGCTCGCTCGGCATCGCCATTAGCGAGGCTGTCGAGATGGCGGCGCAGCGCGAAGACACCAAGTACGCCCTCGGCTCAGTCCTCAATCACGTGCTGCTGCACCAGACCGTTATCGGTTTGGAAGCAATCATTCAGCTTGATATGGCCGGCGACTACCCCGACGTTGTGGTCGGCTGCACCGGCGGCGGCTCCAACTTCGCCGGCATCGCTTTCCCGTTCATCGGCGCGGGCCTGCGCGGCGGCGCCAAGCCTCGCATCCTTGCCATTGAGCCCTCGGCCTGTCCGTCCCTCACCCGCGGCCAATACGCCTACGACTTCGGCGACACGGCCCACCTGACGCCGCTCACCAAGATGCACACCCTGGGCTCCACCTTCACGCCCCCGGGCTTCCACGCCGGCGGCCTGCGCTACCACGGCATGGCCCCAATGGTGAGCCACTGCGCCAAACTCGGCCTTCTCGAAGCGAAGTCCTACCACCAACTGGCCTGTTTCGAAGCCGGTGTCCAGTTCGCCCGGGTTGAGGGGATTCTCCCCGCCCCCGAGGCCAATCACGCCGTCCGCGGCGCCATCGACGAGGCCCTCAAGTGCAAGGAGGAAGGCACCTCCCGCGCCATCCTCTTCAACCTCTGCGGCCACGGCCACTTCGACATGCAGGCCTACATGGACTACTTCGCCGGCAAGCTCACCGACAAGTCCTATGACGAGTCCGAACTTGCCATGGCTCTTGCCGGACTCCCGTCCGTGCCGTAACCACCCGGCAGTGGGCGGCTATTTGCAGGCGCTCACGACCGGCGCGGCCATCAATCCGTAGTCCAGCAGATCGTAAGCCGTTCCCGGCGGCTGATGCGAAGGAAACTCCGCCCAAGCCGCCGGCCAGGCCCGCATCCGCGGCTTGGTCGGATTGTGGAACGGCCCCAGCACGTTGCGCGGCGTCGAAACGATTCGCACGCCTACCTCGTGCTGCCCCGGCGTAACGGCGATGACAGCCTCCCACGGCTGCCAGCCGAGCGTCGCAGCCGGCTTGCCATCCAGCAGCACAACCGCTACGCTGCCTGACCACTCGGGCAACTCCACCTTCAAAAGGCTGCTGCCCGCCGGAACGGTCACGCTTGCCGAATAGGTCACCGCGTCCCCATAGAACGCGTATCCCTGTTTCAGCCACGAGCCGAACTGCAGGGTGCCAGGCGCCTTGATTCGGAACCCCTGCGAAACCGCCTCCACCGCGAAGTTGCCCCGCAGGAAGACGTTCTCGAGTTCCATCTTCACGTCGAACGGCGCTCCCACCATCTTCACTTCGTTGACACCCGTGCGCGCCAGGTTCTCCACACCGGCGCTCATCAGGTGCGGGTCGAGCCAGCGCTTCGCCGCGGCAAACACCACTGGCTTTCCGTTCAACGTCACCTTGTACATCTCCGGTGTTTCAATGGCGAGTTCAAGTCCCTTCAGAGCAGCCTCGTCGGCCACTTCGAAGCGGAATGTGGCCTCGAAGCCCGACTCTTTGCCGAACTTGTTGCGCTCGAACACACCCTTGCGGAACTGCACCGCGTTGTCCCACGCCGGACGCTCGAAGCCGTGCTTCTGCCAGATATCCCAGTTCGCCGCCCAGGTGTTCACATCCTTCTGCTCCACTCCGTTCGCCTTGTAGTCGCAATAGTCGAGCACCAGCACGTTCGGAGTGCTGGCCTTTGCCTGCCAGGTTCCCGTCTCGAGCTTGGCGAACTGGGTCGTGGCCGCTTTCCCGGGTTGCCCGGTCTTCTTCACAAACAGCACCATCGATGCGGCCGGCGCCAGGTCGACGTCGAATTTCACCCGGCCCGCCCCTGCAGTCTCGTAGGCCAACGGTTCCGTCTTGCCGGACACTGTGTCCCACTCTTCCACTGCGCCGGCTTCGATCGTGGCTTGCGATTGCACGCGACTCAACCCGGCGTTGGTCAGCATTACCCAGCGGTCGCCGTTCGAAAAGACACGGTCCGAGAAGCCGACACCCGAAGGGACGTTCGAGGCGAACTGGATTCGCGGCTTCAGCCGCTTCTGCACTTCGCCTAGCAGCCCGTCCAGACCCTGCACATCACGCCACTGGGCCGCGTACTTCTGGCGCAGTTGTTTCACTGCGTCGCTTGGCCGCCCGTCCACATACTCCGCTGTCGGCGACAACGCCAGGATCTCTCCGCCTCCGGCCAGGTACTGCTCCAGCACGGGCAGCGTCTGCTTCCGGAAGTTGTTCATGTCCGGCGGAATCACCAGCAGGTCGTAGTCCGCCTTCCCGATGGTGAACTTCCGCCCCTGGGCCTTGCCAAACCACTCGATCATGTACTCGTCGCCCAGGTCGAAGTCCACCTGCCGGTCGGCAAGAAACTGGTTCATTTCCGCGTTGTTCGCCCGCATCTTCTCCATCTCGGGCGTTGGCCCCGCTCGCCGCGCCAGCAGGAATCCGCTGGTGGTCTGCTGCAGGATCAGCAGCCGGTTCTTCGGCAGGCTCACGCTCGACAGGTACGACACGCGCCCCAGGTGGTCGCCGTGCATCCTGTAATACGGCCACCAGGCCGACACGTCGCTGAAGCTCTGCGGATGATCGCGCTTTCTCGCGCCGCGGATCGTCGTGAACGACAGGTGCTGGTTCATGAAGTTCACGCCGTTGACCATCAGCCAATCGCCGAAGCGCTTGTAATGCTCGAACGTGCTGTCCCATCCGGCGACGCCGTAGGCCTCGCAGAACACGCGCCGTTCCAGTTGGTGCGACACGCTTGCCACCTGCTTGATCGTGAACAGCAGGTGCGGGTCTTTGCCGTCTAGCCTGAGTTTCGTCCCTTCCAGCATGTCGATGCCCGGCACGTGCTCGAATGCGTAGAGGTTCGAGTCGGCCGGAGTGATCCACGGGTACGGCCACTCGTGCTCCATCCAATGTCCGGTGAACTGCAGGTTGTTCCGGTCGCACCACTCGAACATCGGCTTCATGAAGTTCTCTTTCCAGAGATCGTGCAGCGTCTGCCAGTAGTCGAATCGCACCTTGCGGAACTCGCCTACGTCCCAGTAGAGCGACGGCAGGTGATCGGCCAGGTCGTACCCGTTTCGCTTCTGGAACTCCGACAGCGTGTTGTAGCTCATGGGCAGCGCCAGCGCGCGCCGAATCGTAAGCGCCGGCGGTCGCGATGAGCGGCTCGTCGGTGAACGCCCACTTGACGGTCTTGCCGAACTCCAGCCCCACCTGTTGCTTGTACTTCTCGTAGGTCGTCTCCAGAAACGCCGGCGTCGTCCTCGGGTTCGTCAGGTCCACGTACGGGAACTCGCCCGTCCACGGATTGCCGCTTGCCCGCCGCAGCCGGAACGCCATCAGCGACCAGCCGCTCGGAACGCTCCCTCCCGGACCCACCTTCTGCATCTCCGCCACCACGCCCGTCGCGTCCTTTCGCACCGCGAAGAACGCCACGCTCACCCCGCGCCGCTGGAACATCGCCGAGGCCGGTATCTCCTCGGCCTGCACATATTGCGCCGCCGTGTCCGGGTACTTCGAAGGCACGTGCCCGCCCGAAAACCCGGACGGGTAGCTGTTCTCGTCGTAGATGCTCACCTGCAGCCCCAGCCGCTTGCCCTCTTCCATCGCCAGCTTCCACAGCCGGAACCACTCCGGACTCAGGTAGTCCGTCATCAGCCCGGGACGCGGGTGGATGAACGCACCGCCCATCCCTGCCGCCTTGTATTGCCCCAGCATCTCCTTCAGCCGCGGCCAGTCGTGCAGGTCGTTCCACACCCACAGCGGCATCGACCGGTAATCGGCCGCCGGGTTCTGGAACCCTTGCCGCAGAGTCGTCTCAGTCTGCGGCGCTGCCTTCGGCAGAGCCTTGGGATTGAGGAGCAGATCCCGCTCCGGAGAGCTCTGCGCCGCCAACCATGGCGACAGAATGAGAAGAGCAGCGTACTTTTTCATCGAAAACTCCGTTTCATGTCTGTAGGAACGGACCCGGCTGTCCGGGTCCGCCTGGCCATCTTTACCACATCAACTTCAGACCCAACTGCATGCGCCGGGCCGTAATCCGCGTGCTGGTGATGGCGCCGAACGTCGCACTCTGTCGTGTTCGTGTTCGCGCTGCCGAACTGCGTATGGTTCCAGCGTGTTGAACATCTCCCACCGGAACTGGCTGTTGAACCGTTCCGTGATGCGGAAGTTCTTCATCAGCCCCATGTCCCAGTTGTTTAGGCCCGGCTGTTGGAAGGTATTGCGTCCCGCATTGCCCACCACGCGGATGCGATTGCCCTGCGCGTCGCGCGGGAAATCGAAGGCCGCGGCGTTCCAGTATTTGTCCGGCTGGCTCGTGCCGGCGTACGGGTCGCCGATCACATTGCGGGATAGACCGCGAGAAGCTGCCCACGTTGATCCAGTCCGAACCCAGATTCAACGTGTTGAACTGCCCCTGCGCGAAGGTCGCAATCCCGTTGATCTCCCAGCCGCCGATCAGCAGATCCGCTGCCTTGCCGATGTCGGTCATGTACTTCTTACCCTTGCCGAACGGGCAATTCGTAGTCGAAGCTCGCCACGAATCGATGCGGCACGTCGAAGGCGCTGCGGCCCTTGTCCCACTTCTTGTACTCCGTCGAGATCGTTGAGAAGTCATCGGTAGACCCGAGGTCCAGGGCCTTCTGCCAGGTATAGGAACCCAACAGGTAGAGTCCGCCGGACATCCGCTTCTCCACCTTTGCCGTGAGCGCGTTGTAACTCGACCACCCGCCGTTGTATGTCAGCAGCATTCCGGGGCCAAAGCGCGGGGAATGGGATCCGCTGTGCGATAGGCGTCGTGCCGTATGGGTCCACGCTCCCTGCGTTCTGGTTCCGCCGCTGCGGCAGCTTGCTGCCCGTGCTGCCGGCGTACTCGGCTTCCAACAGCCAGTTCGCGCCGAACGACTTCTGGATTCCGAAGCTCCACTGCGTCAGGTACGGCGTCCGGTTCAGCCGGTCGAAACTGAACGGGCTGATCGCCGGTGAGGTAGTGAACGAAGGCAGCATGTCCTTCATGAACAGGTTCGGCGGATTGCGCGTATTGCCCGTCAGCGTCTGCGCCTGGAAGAACGGCGGCCCGTTGACCTTGAACTGCTCTTCGTTGAAGTTGTCGGTCGCGTAGAAGGTGCCGATGCCGCCCCGGATCACGAGGTTCTTGGCGAACTTCGGATTCCAGTTGAAGCCGAAGCGCGGCGCCCAGTTGTTGTAGTCGGGATCCACGATTTCGGGCCGCACGCCCTGTCCCGCCAGGACCACCTTCTGCAGTTGCGGTGTCGAACAACAGGCTGTGGTTGTTGATCTCCCTCGGCGAGCGCGGCGAACTCGTAGCGAATCCCGATGTTGATCGTGAAGTTCGGCAGTACTCGCCAGTCGTCCTGGATGTAAAAGCCGTAGAACGTGCTCCGCATGTCCTGCTGCCCGTCGCCGACCGCGCCTCCGGCGCTGGCCGGGACGCCGAGCAGGAAGTCGGCCAGGCCCGTCCCCACCGTCGTCTGCAGCCCTGAGTAACGCCCGTCGAATGTGAACGAGGGGTTGCCGTTGAAATTCGTCACCTGGAAGTACGCCTGCCGGCTGATCTGGAAGCCGGCGCGCATGTTGTGCTTGCCGCGGATCACGCTGAAGTTGTCGGTGAACTGCATGTTCTCGTCGGTCGCGCCGATGGCCTGCGAGATCGACCCGACCGCGCTGAAGCGTGCCGAGACCGAACGACGGCACCCCGTAGACGATCGGCTCGGTCGCGATGTTCTTGAGGTTGAAGACCTCCTTCGCGTAGTCCTTCGTGAACGAGGTCTCCGACAGCCGGTAGGTCACGCTGCGGTTCCAACCGAAACGGAACTCGTTCAGCATGGTCGGACTGATCGTCCTGTTCCAGGTGGTGGTCAGCAGCCGGTTGCTGAGCGGAAAGCCCTCGCCGCCCAGGGGCCGCAGCGCCTTGTTGTCCCTCGTCTCGTCCGACCAGGAGAACGATGCCGAAGATCATGTCTTTCGGCGACAACTGGTGGTCGAGCCGCGTGTTGTATTGATCCCAGTCATTGATC
This sequence comes from Bryobacteraceae bacterium, assembly GCA_963714395.1. GTDB lineage: Bacteria > Acidobacteriota > Terriglobia > Bryobacterales > Bryobacteraceae > JACADU01. Next base: position 158,841 of record CAVQOO010000009.1, on the reverse strand, counting down.
TGGCTTGGTGTGCCAACCGTGTTGAACGTCGGGAACGACGGCGAATTCAGACGGCACCGAAACGTTCGGCGTCGGGATGTACTGCAGCGCCAGTTGCGTCGTCGGGTCCAGCCGGTTGGTCGGGATCACGTTGCCGGCAAACGGCAGTCCCGAAGACGGATCGATCACGTTGGCGCACTTCCGGCTGCCCGGGTTGGCCTGGCAGAATCGGAGAGCTCCAGCGGGAAGATCCCCGTGCCCGTGCTGTCGTCGGCCAGATTCCCTGCCGAGCTGCGCCCTCGACGGATACAGCCCGGTAGCCGCCGCGCTTGACCGCTGCCGCACCCCTTCGTAGTTGAAGAACCAGAATGTGCGGTTCTCGCCCTTGTAGACCTTGGGAATGGTCAGCGGTCCGCCGATCGCGGTGCCGAAGTTGTGGTAGTTCAGCGGCGGCTTCGCGCGGCCGGTCCGATTCAGGAAGAAATCCGTTCCGTTCAGTTCCCGGTTCTGCCAGAAGTCGAAGACGCTCCCGTGGATCTCGTTCGTGCCGCTGCGCAGCGTCGTGTTGATGATCGCCGAGCTCCGGCCGAACTCCGCGCCGAAGGTCGAGCGCTGAATCTTGAACTCCTGGATCGCTTCGATCGATGGCCGGATTCCGACGCTGCCGAACCGGGCGTTTCTCGTCTCGATTCCGTTCAAGCAGGAAGCTGTTGTTCGACTCACGTCCTCCGGCGATCGACAAAGACATGTCGCTTCGTCCGGTCCACGAGGTCGCCGGTGAAGTGCCGATGCCGATCGGCACCGCCCCGGAGGCGAGCGTCGCAAGCTGGATGAAGTTGCGCCCGCTGAGCGGCATGTTGACGATCGTCTGCTGCTCCAGCACCTGCCCCAATGCCGCGCTCTCGGAGTTCAGCAGCGTTGCCGCCGCCGCCGACACAGTCACCGTCTCGGTCAGTTGCCCTACCGCCAACTTCACGTCCACGCGGGCGCGCTGGCCCACCTGCAGGCGGACGTCGGTTATCTCCTGCGGCTGGAAGCCTTTTGCCGTTACCTCCAGCTTGTACATCCCGGGCTTCTGTTGCCCGAACAACGCATTGCCCAGTTCGTCGGTCGCCGACTCCTGTTTGATGCCCGTCTCCACTTCCGTCAGCACCAGCTTGGCGCCTGCCACCACCGCCCCCGAAGGGTCGGTTACGTTGACGACGATGTCGCCGGTGATGCTTTGAGCGCTCGCCGCGGGTCCCAGTGCCGCCAGAGCGAGAACCATACAGAATGCACATACGTTGTGTTGCATGCAGTCATCAGCTCCTTCCTCATTCCTTCAATAGCGCCTCAACAGACTCTCACCATGGGCAAACCGGTCAGGTCGCTGAATCTCTGGATGACCGTCCCGGTGTGGCCCACCCCTAAAGCACAGTGATGCGTCGGACCTTCCTCGCACCACTGGTTCACAAACTCGCGCGGTCCCAGGGGGAACCGCAGTCTGGAATTCGTATTGCCGATCCGCAGCACCGGACCGGGCAGAGATTCTCCCTCAGCCGTCAGCATCTTCAGATTGCCGTCCGCCGTCTGCGTGATTGCCAGGAGCGTGACCGGCCCCGTCTTGACGCTGAACTCGACGCTGACGCCATCGCCCCGCTTGCCGTGATAGAGGCCAAGGCCCCGAAGAACGGGCTTCTTTCCACTGATTGCCAGGTGCCCCGGACCGTCGTGCCCCATCAGCACGAACTGCTCCCGCAGATCCATCGCGTAAAACTCGGTGAATGACCCGCCCGCCCCTAGCCGGTCCATGATCATCATCGCCAGACACGTCTTCAGGTCGCCCTCGCCGCTCGCCGGGATGCCCCTCGCAGTCAACAGAGAATTGCCCAGGATCAGCCCCGCGCCCAGACGCTCATACATGTTACCGTCCAGCCCACGGTAGTAGTAGGTCAGTCCGTCGAGGTCGAACTTCTCCACCAGCCTGTCCAGCCCCGCCGCCACGCGTGCCGCCCACTCCAGGCTCTCCGCCGTGACGTTTTCGAGCGTGAAGATCTCGCCCGTGATCCGCAGCTTCTCTTTCCATTCGGCCTCAGTCGCCGCCCGGACGCATGCATCCAGGTCGCACATCTCCAGCACCTCGATGTGCGCTCCCGTCTGTCCGCTCACCATCGTAAAGTCCGAATACATGTCGAGCATTCCGGGATAGGTGTGGCCAAGAAAGCCGATCCGGCTGCCACGCAACGCCCGCGCCGCTCGCGCCGCCCGGCACCAGTCGTCGATTTGTGACCAGGCAATGGGGTCGTCATGCAGAGTGCCCGAAACAACGCGGAACTTCACCCTCGCCCTGGCGAATGCGTTCGAGATCTCCGGGACGCAGCAACTGGAGCAGTTGGCCAACCACTCGCCCGTGTCGCACGTCTCGTAGTCGAGCGCGTCGACCGGTTGCAGGTTGAGGATCAGCACCGGCGCCTTCGAGCGCTGCACGACCGGCAGCACTTGCGAGGACGTAGCGTAAGTGCCAACGTAGCAGACGATCAGATCGAGGTCCGCTCCGGCGAAACGTTGCGCCGCCGTCACCGCTGCCGGTGCGGTGTCCACCAAGCCGGCCGACACCACGTCGATGTCCAGCGCGGTTATCCGCTCCTCAACTTCCCGCTGATAACCTTCCAGCCGCTCCTTCAACCCGGGGAACTGCGGCCAGTATGCCTCCAGCCCGATGCCGAAGACGCCAACCCGCCCGCGATAGGCTTTTCTCGGCATCCTTGCCAGCTCGGAGGATTCTGTCGGGCAATCGGTCGGAGGTGAGGCTTGAAGCATGCTTCCAGGGAGTATGCGAGACACGCTCTGGCGGCTGCAACGGGCGCGAGCGCGTCAGTTCAAATTTCTGTGGGTGAAATTAGCTTTCCGGGACGGATTCCTGCAGTAATCCACTGGTAGCAACGACTTTACACACTCGCTTGATGAGCAGATGGTGACATTGATCTCATGCTATGAAATGTGTACTATTTCATTTAATGAAATCGGCTTCGCCGACTGCGAAAGACCGCTACATCGTCGATAGCGTCATGCGAGCCTGCGATGTCCTGGAAGCATTTCAGTCCGGAGGAGAACTCCTCCGAATGTCCGATATCGCGGCGCGCGCCGGGCTCACGCGCCCCACTACACTCAGACTGCTCCACACACTCGAGCGCCGGGGACTGATCGAGCGAGTGGGCAGCCACGAGTACCGGCTGGGGATCCGGCACATGCCGCGGCGGATAGCGCGCATCGGCTACGGATCGCACAGCTCCGAATTCTCGTTCTCACGCGACGTCAAGGAAAGCATGGAACGCGCCGCCAGTCAGGCGGGCGTTGAGCTGCTGGTGCTCGACAACCGTTACAGCTCCCGCACTGCCATTCGGAACGCCGAGATCTTCGTACGGGAGCGGATGAACCTCGTGGTCGAGTTCCAGGCCGACGAGCACCACGCAGCCCCGGTGATCACGTCCAAGCTGATGGAGGCGGGGATTCCGCTGATCGCCGTCGAGATTCCCCACCCGGGCGCCACCTTCTTCGGCGCAAACAACTACACTGCCGGGCTGATCGGCGGACGCTACGCTGCGAGGTGGGCCAAGCAGAACTGGCATGGCGAAGTGGACGAGGTCATCCTGCTCGAACTCGGGATGTCCGGCCCAATCCCGGCATCGCGGCTCACCGGAACTCTGACCGGCATCCGCGAAGTGCTGCCCGGCGTCAGCGACAGCCAGGTAGTGCGCCTGAATGGCAACGGGCAGTTCGGCCTCAGCCTCGAGGCGACGCGAAAGTACCTGCGCCGAAGCCGTGCCCGGCATGTTCTGGTCGCAGCCATCAACGATCCGAGCGCTATCGGCGGCCTGCGAGCGTTTGAGGAGGTCGGCGGCTCGGACCGTTGCGCAGTCGTGGGCCAGAACGCCTCGGCCGAAGCCCGCGCGGAGCTCCGCAGGCAGGGCTCGCGGCTGATCGGCAGTGTCGGCTACTTCGCCGAGAAATACGGGGACGCTATCATCTCGCTGGCCTTGGACATTCTAGGCGGCAAGGCCGCGCCGCCAGCAGTGTTCACCCGGCACCAGCTGATTACCGCGGAGAACGTGGACCATTACTACCCAAACGATGCGATACTCCTGCCGAAGCAACTCGAAGACCAGCTCCTGCGGGGCCACTGAGGCCTATCGGCTACTCGGCGGCCAGCGACTCGCGCGCCGGCGAGCGCAGAGCGAGCTTGACGCTTTGGCGCACTGCCAGCCAGCCGCAGGCCATGATCACGGCCAGCATGCCAAGCAACCCGGCCGCAGGCAAACCCATGCCCCGGCTCTTCAGCACCGGTGCGACGGCCAGCAGCGCCGCCACAACTCCCACCACCAGCCCGGCAGCGAGCAGGGCCAGCGTCTCGTAGCGCAGCAGCTTCTCCAATTGCTTCGGGCCGTAGCCCACCGCCCCCAGCAGGGCCAGTTCCCGACGCCGTTCCAGCGCGTTGCGCAGCACCACCGCACCCAGGCCGATGGTTCCAATCAATAGCCCGAATGCGCCCAGCGCCTGGAACGTGCTCAGGTAGGTGTTTTCAACACGGAAATAGGCGGCCAGCCGCTCGGCGGCAGGCTCTGCGTCGAAGCCATAGGGAGAAAGCGCCTCTTCCAGCTTGCCCTCCTGGCCTTCGGGACCGTCGACGAGGAAGACACGATGACCACTGAGGGTGGGGAAGATGCGGATGAAGTTCTTCTCGCTGATCAGCATCTCGCTCTGGAAGAGGCTGCCGGAGAGAGCGGCCACCAGCCGTAGCTTCACCGGCTCACCTCCCTCGGGTGTGATCTCGATCTCGTCGCCGAGCTTCTTGTGCAGGACGTACATCATCGAATTCTGGTCGACAATGGCCGGGATGACACCCTTGGTCATCTGCGCATCAAGCAGCAGCCAGGGGTTGTCGCGAGTCTGTTCGGTGGCGCCGATGGAGTCCGCGAAGCGGAACCGTTTCTCCCTCAGGAACGCGTCTGGCACGCCCAGGATGCGGGGGTCTTTTGGCGCATAGAGATTGAGGCAACTTACGTCTTCGCCGGGACGAAGGCGGAAGCGCACGAAGCGGAAGGGTGAAACCGCGGGAAGCGAGAGCGCTTCGCGGCCGGCGGCTGAGTTGGGGTCGAGCACGATCGGCGACTGGGTTTCGGCGTAGAGCGCGAATCCGCCTGTGCCTGAGGCAGGCGCCGCGGAATGGCGGAATGACTCAAGCGAAACGAGCATGAACGTGGCCAGCGAGATGAGGGCCAGGCAAAGCAGCGAGCGGCCCGGCCGCCAAGCCAGGTTGCGGAGCGACAGCCGCGCCAAAGCCGCATTGCCCGGCTCTGGCCGTATGGCCAGTCTGGGCTTGCGCAGCCACCAACGCGCGGCGAGCAGGGCGGCGATCAACAAAAGGAAACCGCCGCCGAAGAAGCCGGCCTCCGGCGGAATCTGGCCGAGCGCGGCACTCAGGAGCAAAGCGAGGGCCGCGACGAACGCCATAGGGGCCACGGCCTTGCGCAGGCGCGTCCACTCGGCTTGCGGCCCGGTCGATTGCACTTGCCGCGGGGAGAGGCCTTCCCACCGCCGCAGGGAAAGCCATATCGTGAGCAGCGCAACGCCCACGCCCCCGAGAAAACCAGCCACCATCGGAATCCATTCCACCGATAGCCGCAGCAATCCAGTGCCTGTCGCCCCCCGCCACCATGTCGAGAGTCCCTTCACAATCACCCAGGCGTAGGCAGGGGCAAGCGCGACGCCGGCCAGGCCGCCCGCCAGGGCGACTACCGCGCCTTCGAGCAGGAAGAGCTTGCGGATGTGTGCTCCGCCGAAGCCCATTGCGGCCAGCAACCCGATCTCGCGCCGGCGCTGCTCGATGGCCAACCGGAAGAAGAGCGCCATCAGCAGCAGCGCCGCCACCAGCAGCAGAAAGCTGAAGTAGAGAAAGTACTCGCCGAAGTTGGTCGAGCCCTTGGCGGCTTCCAGGCTCTGCTGCCTGAGAGGCACGAGCGCGAATTGCGAGGCGAAGGGGTCGATCTCGGCCCGAAGCGCCTTGCCGATGCTCTCAGAGCCGTGCTCGAAGCGGATGGAGGAGAGTGAGCCGAACCGGCTGCCCCAGATCTCGCGGCCTTTGGACAGTGGAATCCATGCCTTGGGCGCAGTCCGGAACAACTTCCAGTACTCCTCGTCACGCGGGCGGATGCGCTTTAGGTCGATCGGGAATGGTGGATCCCAATTGGCGAGCGAATCCTGGTCGGTGATGCCGGGGTAAATTGGAGCGAAGTCGCGGTCTATGGCAAGCCCTCGCAGGGGGGTGATGCCGGCGACTTCGAGGTCCACCGAGCGAGTCTCCAGTTGGCCGGCGTCGCTCCAGAAGAAATACTCCATGCGGATCGGATCGCCGGGCTTGACGGCCAGGTCCATGGCGGTCCACTCGTTGAGGACGACCGGAGTTTTCGTGGTTGAGCTGAGGCCAATCGATGGGCTCAACTCGGCCAGCATGGGGTCGTCGGCCGCCCCCACCAACGAATAGGGCACAGAATGTCCGTTGGCGGCCACCATGCTGTTGGCGACATAGAGGAGCGTGGGCCGGGAGAGTGCGCCCGATTCGCGGCCCAGAGCCAGGGCCTTATGAGCGGTGGCGTCATCGAGCAGCGTGCTCTCGTGTTCCAGTTGAAAGACGCCCTCGCCTGGCAGGCGGCGCAGCCTCAGACCGGCGTCTTCGAGGGTGAAGCGCTCCTGAATGCGGCGAAGCAGAAACCGCTCGTCGCTTGATCCCGCAATGACGAGCAGATTAGCCTTGCCTTCGAGTTTGAGTTCCTTTTGTAGCCGGGCCAGTGGGACGAACAGGGCGCGCACGTCGCCCTGAGTGGGACGAGGGGCAAACTCGGCGGGCCGTGGCGCGATGATGGCGTCGCCGACCCTGACGCGAATGACGCGGGCGGTGTCCTCGCGCCTGCCTTGCACGAATTCGCGGGGAATGGCCGAGGGCTCATCGACGCGGATGAGGAGCGTGTCGCCGGCTTTGGCGCCAAGCTCGGAGGCCAGGGCAGGGCTCAGCAGGGCGTCGCGGCCTGAAGGTGCCTGCGCCGCCGTGCCATGGAACCTGTAGAAAGCATCGTCGACTCCGTAGAGTGTGGCGGAGGCCCGGCGCTGGTTTGCGCCGTGAGCAACCATCGCCTCGAGTGTTGCGACGGGAGCCGCTTTGGCTTCGGGCCCGAACTCGGCGGCCAATCCGGTGCGAAACCACCCGCGGGAACGGAGCGCATAGTCTGTTGCTCCCAGTCGCTGGACTGCGAGGTCCTTGAGGGTTTCGCGGACGCTGCGGCCCGTGAGGAGAGCGCCGGCCAGGGCGGCTGTGGCGATGGCCGCGCCGGCCAGCGCAGCCAGATGAGTTCGCCGGTAGAACCACAGCGAGCGGCTGAGGTAGCGTCCTGTATTCATGACTCAGCCGGTGATCAGGGATCCGTCGAGGAGAAACATCTGGCGCTTGAAGTGGGCCGCGATCTCAGTGCTGTGGGTGACGACGACGAGGGTGGCGGAGGTTTCGCGGCAAGTGTCGGCGAGGAGCTCAGCGACAGCGGATCCGTTGGCGCGATCGAGGTTTCCGGTGGGTTCGTCGGCGAGCAGCAGAGTAGGCTGGCGGACGAGGGCGCGGGCGATAGCGGCGCGCTGCTTCTCGCCGCCGGATAGCTCGCCGGGCAGATGGTCGAGGCGGGCGCCGAGACCGACCCGTTCGAGCAGGCGGCGGGCGCGTGGCTCGCCTTCCGGATCCGCATCACCGACCATCAAAGGAGTCAGGGCGTTTTCGAGAACGCTCAACTGCGGTAGCAGGCAGTGGTCCTGAAAGATGAAACCGACGTGCTTGTTACGGAAGGCCGCTTGGGCGGCGGGGTCGATCAGATGCGGCTCTTCGCCGTCGACCAGCACCTGGCCCGAGGTGGGCGAATCCATCAGGCCGAGAATCTGAAGCAGGGTCGATTTGCCGCAGCCGCTAGGGCCCATGATGGCGAGCGCTTCGCCTGGTTCAAGCTTGAAGTCGATGCCGCGAAGCACCTCGAGAGTTCCGCCGGGTGCCTCGTACGACTTGCGGAGGGCGCGGACTTCGAGCATGACTGCCTAAGGTACCAGAAACGCGCGCAGGGCGCGTTCATCCTTGATAACGATCTGCTTGCCGGCCAGCAGTGGTTGGGCGTAGACCGCGGACTTGGCCAACTCGTAGCGGGCGGTTTCCACGGGCTTGCCTGCGTTCTTGTCCATGACGACGAGCTCGCCCTGCTCGGTGAGGATCAGGAGCCATTTGCCGGAAACCGCGATGGCGGCCTGAGCGGCAAATCGGCCTTCCGACGTCCATACCGGTGCACCGGTCTTGAGGTTGAGGGTGAACAGCTTGCCCTTGTCCTTGCTGGTGAGGCCGTAGAGCAAGCCGGCGTCGGCGACAGGATTGCTCATGTACATGGGATAGGCGCCGGCTCGCCACGACACATTGACGGACCACTTCTGCCCTTTGACCGGTTCGAGCAGAATGGTGGGTTGGCGTATACCTGAGACGAGTACGCGTTCGCCCACAATGATCGGAGTCACGATGTTCTCGCGGAACTGGTCCTCAAAGGGGAATGTCCAGAGGACTTTGCCGGTGGAGGCCTCGACGCCGGCGACACTATCGGTTGTAAGGACGACGTATTGGCGAACACCGCCGATGACGCCAGCGACGACGGAGGAGTAGGCAGGCTTCAAGTTGGCGGCCGTCCATAGGGTCTTGCCTGTAGCGGGGTCGAGGGCGAGCATTTCACCCTGAGAGTCGTCGCCCCAGAAGACGACCAGGCGGCCTTCGTCGATCAGAGGAGACGCGGAGGTGCCGCAGAACAGGATCTTTGTTGAAGGAACGACCAGCGGATTCCGGCGCCAGAGACGTTTGCCACTGGCCAGGTCATAGGCCGTCAGGGTGGCATTGACACCCAAGGTGAACAGGCGGGCTCCGTCGATGAGCGGCGTGGAGAACGGGCCAGGGGCCATGCGGGTTGCAGCGGCGTGCCTCTGGAAAGGAGCAGGGTAGCGATCCGACCATATCGGCTTGCCGCTGGCGCGCAGGAAGCAGGAGACGACTTCTTCTTCACCGTTCCGGGCAATGACGCAGACGCGCTCGGCGTCGGCGACGGGGGAAGAGTAGCCTTCTCCAACATCTGCTGTCCAGGATGTTTGCAGGGCCTTGGGCCATGCGGCAGGGGGCTCAAAGCCGGAGGCATGTCCGTCGCGAGCCGGGCCGCGCCACTGCGGCCACGCGCCGGCCAGCGCCAGGAGGAGAGCCAGAGTCTTCATGGTCCTACGCTACAACCGGAGAGCCGGCCGGTGCCAGCAGGGAACGATAGACCAATTGAGTCTGTTGGGCCATGAGATTGAGGTTGCGGTTTCTCGCGACGCCCTGACGGCCCTGATGGCCGAGTTCCGCGCGGTGGGGATTGCGGGCCAACGCAGCGAGCGCGGCAGCGAGGGCGTGAGGATTGTCCGGTTCAACGAGCACTCCGCCGCCGCATGCGTGGACGTGCTCGGCGAGCGCTCCACGGTCGGGTGCGACAACGGGGACGCCTGCCGCGAGGGCTTCAAGCAGGTACAGCGCCTTGGGGTCGTCGTAGGCGGCCGGGACGCAGAATGCGTCGAGGCCGGAGAGCATGGCACGCTTGGTGGAGAGATCGACTTCGCCAAGATCTTCCCATTCGTGAGAGGGAACGTGAGCGCAGGCTTGCCGGAGGTACTCGAGGTGTTCGGGAGCGCGATAGCCTGCGACGACAAGCTTGGCTGGGCCGTCGTACAGGCGGCGGAACTCACTCCAGGCACCAGTTAGGAGGTGCAGGCCTTTTTCGGGGGCGATGCGGGCGAGGTAGCCTACGCGGAATTCTCCTCCGCCCCTGGGAGCATGTTCGAGGAAGTCCTCCACGCGGACACCGACAGGCACGATGAACATCTTCTCGGCGGGAATGTGGAGCCATTCGGCCATCGAATGGGCATAGCCTTTGCTGATGGCGACGAAGCCGTCTATATCCTGAACCTGTTCGCGGATGAGCGCGAGTGCGTGGCTCTTGTAGGGCTCGGGAAGGCCTTCGAGGAAAAGATCTTCTCCCTGTAGCGTGCAGACGATGGGGCCATTGAAGACGCGGCGGATGGATCGTGCCATGGCGATGAGCATGGCGTTGGGCAGATTGACGATGTCGGGTCGCTGTTCACCGGCGAGCCAGTGTTCGAGCTTGTGAAACTCGCGGGCTATGGGCCCTTGGTCGCCCTCCAGCATGGCGACGGTCATGTCGCCGAGTTCCTTGGGGTCAACCGGAATGGAGCGTTTGGCGGCCTTGCGTAAAGCCCACTTGGAGTCGAGCAGGCGGTCGAGGAAGCCGGGCAGATGTCGGAAGAGAGCGGAGTGATGTTGCAGATAGACGCTGATACCACCGAACAGGATCACGGGGCTTGCCTGGCTCTCGTTGCCGGAGTCGGTTTTGGTTGGCGTGTAGACGGGAACCAGCGTGATCTCATGCCCCATCCGACGGAGTTCGGCCGCCAGCGCGTTGTCGCGCAGACAACTGCCGCAATACATCGAAGCGGCTCCGGCGGTGAGGCTGAGGATCTTCATTTGACAGCCAATTCTCCCGTCATCTCGAAAGCGCGGCGGCAATAGAGATGGTCAAACAGGTTGCCTTCGTGAGGTTGATCCCAACGGATGGCGTTGGTCTGGATAGCGCCGATGTTCAGACGGCCTACATGGGGTGATTCGAGCATTCGGCGAAGGAGTTTTTCATTCTTCGTGATGGCGGTGAGGACCAGGGTGGGGCCGAGTGCTGCAGGCATCTCGGCTTCGGGCACTTCGACAACGCTGGCGAAAGGAAAGAGGAACTCGCGATTGGCCAGCGGGTGAGTGCGGTAACAACGAATGACGGTGGGCACGAGGTATGTGCAGCCGTCGAGCTCGGCGAGGCGTGGGGTGCCGCGGATGGCGAGGGTGATGTCTTCAGCACCGGGTTCGCTGAGGTCGTTCTCGATCATTGAGTCGATGCGGCGCGCGACGCCGGCGTTGGCGAAAGGGGCGAGCCCTGCATCTGGATCGTCTGCGGCGCGGGGCACGATTGCGGCAAGACGCTCGGCCAGGGCGCGGGCGATCGAGTCGCCGTGGCGCGAGACCCAAACGCCGCTGGCATTGACGCAACTTCGTCCGCCATTGTCGGCGATGGATTTCGCCATGAGGTCGATGTACTTGGGCCACTCGTCGACGCTGTCATCGCCGAGGACGAGCTTGGAGTAGCCGGGCCCGTGCAACTCGACCCGGGGGTCGTTGGCCCAGCGCTTGACTGCACCGACGTCGCCGAACAACATGCCACGGCCGCAGGAGTTGAGGATTTCGTTGGCGCCGGCGTGGTCGGTGGGATAGAAGGAGAAGGCTTCAGGCGGGCACACCAGCGGCGAGAAAGGCCTGGATGATGCGGTAGGGGGTCCAGGGCTCGGCGCTGCCCGGCTTGAGGACGAGCGGGGTTTTCAGAGCGAGGGAGGGAATCCAGAGCGAGTGGACGCCGGGCGAGTTGTTGGGCAGGACGACGCCGAGCGACTGTGCGCGGGGATAGAAGCTGACGGGGCGGTCGCCGGGCAGATAGCCGTCATCAAGGACGCGGAGGTCGAGGCCGCGAGTGAGTCCGGCAAGCACGGTCTCGATGTTGGAGAACATGGAGTGAATGCGGCCCATGTTGCGTTTGACGAGCGACCAAGGCATTCCCGTGGTGGCGGAGAGCTGCTCGATGTAGGTTTGCGGGTCCTGTGCTGTATCGCCGCAGGGGAGCGTGGCGTTGAGGAAGATATCGCCGGCGCGGGCGCAGATATCGATCAGCTCCCGCGTGGTGAAGCGTGTGAGGGCCTCGCGCGGGCCAGCCTGGTCGAGCAGGTCGCGCCGAATGAGGCCGACATTGGCCTGGCTGACTTCAGCGATGGTCTGTCCTGTCTTGTGGTGGATGGCCGGGGCGACATCCATGCTGCGATAGGGCTGGCCGCGACGCAGCAGCGGCAGATGGAGCATTAGTACACCCCCTCGACGACGGACTTCTCGAGCTTCTGGAAGGGGCGAACGTTCTTGACGCCGTCCCAGGGATACGCCTCGTAGGGCACTTCCCGCTCGGCCTCGTCGCGTTCGAGGAAGCGCGGCATGAAGAACTCCTTGGTGAGAGTGGTGAGGCGGACGCGGCCTGTGCCGCCATAGGGAACAAGTTCGAAAGGCGAATCAGGCTTGACGATCTCGATCATGGCGCGGGGCGAGGGGGGGTAGTACACGATGGCGTAGCCTTCCTCCTTGCGCACGGGCCGGCTGGTGGCGAGGCCCATCAGGGTATTGCCATAGGTGGGTGCGAAGTAGATGCCCTCGAGCAGTTCTTCAACCGCGAAGCGGCACCACTGCGGGGTCATCTCAGTGCCGCCGCAGAAGATGCCTGTGATGCCGAGCTTTTTGAGGGAGACCTTCTCGCAGAGGGCTTCGAGCAGCTTGGGCGTGACGAACATGCACTTGACGTTGTCGTGGGCCTTGAGGATGGTGAGGGCCTGGTCGATGACGTGGCGCTTGTACAGTTCGACCTCCTCCATGGCGCCGCGCTTGATGAGCTTGATGACCCAGCGGGGATCGAGGTCGACCGAGAAGCAGATGCCGCCGCGGTGCTGCGCGAGGTGTTCGATTGCGAGGCGCAGGCGGCGGGGACCGCTGGGGCCGATGTGGACCCAATCGGAGCCCGGAGGAAAGGCGTTGTCCGGCAGGGTCTCGCTGAAAAGCGAATAGTCGATCCGGAAGTCGTCGCTGGATATTCGGGACTTGGGCACGCCGGTGGAGCCGCCTGTCTCGAAGACATAGACGGGCTTGCCGGCCAGGCCTTTGGGGATCCAACGCTGAACGGGCCCTCCGCGGAGCCATTCGTCCTCGAAGAACCCGAACTTGTCGAGGTCGTCGTAGGACCGGATCTCTTTGCGCGGATCCCAGCCGGCTTGAGAGGCCCAATTGAGCCAGAATGGGGCGCCGGTTTCGGGGTTGAAATGCCAGTCGACGACCTCACAGGTCCATGCGTCCAGGCGAGCCCTTGCGCTCTGGCGGCGAGTTTCGAGATCTGGCGTAAACATCGTGGTACTCAACTTAGCCTCCTGCTGATTAGTCCCAGTGTAACTGCGATACTCATGGGATGATGAACCGCGCTTTTGGGCTCTCATTTCTGATGCTTGCTTCCGTTTTGAGCGCAGCCCCAGCCTGGACGCGATTCCGCGGGCCGAACGGAACGGGAGTGAACGAGTCCGGACCACTGCCGGCGGAGTTTGGGAAAGAGAAGAATCTCGTCTGGCGCACTGAATTGGCGCCGGGGTATTCGTCTCCCGTGCTGTCGAAGAAGTGTCTGTATGTGACGGCGTATGACGGCCCGAAGGAAGCGCTGAGCGGGCACACCCTCTGTTTCGACCCGGCGACGGGCAGGGAAGTGTGGCGCCAGAAGGGCTTCACCCTTGAGAAGAAGTTCATCAGCGTGAACACGCCCGTGTCGCCGACGCCGGTGACCGACGGAGAGAACGTTTACGTGTTCTTCGACGCGGTCGGCTTGCTGGCCTACGATGCGACGGGAAAGGAGCTGTGGAAGACTCCTCTGGCCAAGTTGAACAACCCCTATGCGATGGGGAATTCTCCGATGCTGGTGGGCGACCGCCTGATCCTGCAGGCTGATGCGGACACGGACAGCTACCTGGCAGCATTCGACAGGAAGACAGGCAAGCAGTTGTGGAAGACTCCGCGGTTGTCGGCGCAACATGGCTACTCGACGCCGGCGCTGTACCAGCCGAAAGGCAAGCCGGCGCAGGTGATCGTGAGCGAGTCGTATCAGGTGGCTGGCTACTCGGTGGCGACGGGCGAGAAACTCTGGTGGGTGGACGGGTTGGCGTGGCAGGCGAAGTCGGTGCCGATCGTGGATGGCGGGAGGTTGTACCTGCATTCCTGGACGTACGAGCTGAGTGAAATCGGCAAGGTACCGCAAGGCCAGACGTGGGAGCAGGTGCTGATGGAGAGCGACAAGGACAAGGACGGCAAGATCAGCAAGGACGAAGCGCCGGACAAGGAGATGGCAAAGCTCTGGTTCCTGTTCGACATCGACCGGACCGGCTGGATGGAGAAGGCCGATTACGACATCCTGGTGAAGCGGCAGAACTTCAAGAACGGGTTGTACGCGATCGAGTTAGGCGGGTCCGGAGACCTGACGGCGAAGGCGGTGAAGTGGCGGGCTGAGAAGTCTCTGCCGAACATACCGTCGCCGGTGCTCTATAAGGGCGTGGTGTACGTGCTGAAGGAGGGAGGAATCCTGAGCTCGTACGATGCAGCGACGGGCAACACCTTGAAGCAAGGCCGCGTGGAGGGTGCGCTGGACGCCTACTACGCGAGTCCGGTTGCAGGCGACGACAAGATATTCACGGCCTCGCAAAAGGGGAAAGTGGCTGTACTGCAGGCCTCGGGCGCGGAGTGGAAGGTGCTGCAGGTGAACGACCTGGGCGAGGAGATTTGGGCGACACCGGCGATCGAAAACGGGCGGTTGTACGTGCGGACGCAATCGGCACTCTACTGTTTTGGCGTTTCCCGGTGATGATTGCGGGCGAGGGCGCCTCCGCAGCGCTTGAATTTGAGCCCACGTCGGCGGCGTAGGGAACGGATTCCCGCACAGGTGATCCCGGGCGTAATACGCGGCCGCCGTGGATGCAGAGGTTGGGTGGGGGCGGATGCGGCTGCGCGTGAACTCTGAAGCTTGTACAAGGTGACAGCTTCAGAGTAAGATGCAGAGTAAATGGACCTGGTCGAGATACTCAGACGGCCGGAAGGCAAGACCCTGGAATACAAGCGGGACCTTTCGAGCCCAGACGGTGTGATGAAGACGATCGTGGCGTTTGCAAATACCATGGGCGGGGTGCTTGTCATCGGCGTCGAAGACGGTTCCCGGAAGGTGGTGGGCGTGCGGGACGCGCTCGCCGAGGAGCAGCGTCTGGCTAACTTTGTCTCCACCCTCATTGAGCCAAGACTGCTGCCGGAGATCGAAATCGTGGCGTGGCGAAAGACGAACGTGATCGCCGTGGAAGTGCATCCGGGCCCATCGAGGCCGTATTACGTTACACGATTGGGGCTGGAGAGGGGCGCCTTCACACGTGTTGGATCGACGAACCGGCTGGCGAGCGAAGCGCAGATACAGGAGATGCGGCGATATGCACAGGCGGAGACGTTCGATGAACAACCGATGCCGGAGTTGAACTCTGAAGCGATTGACTTCAGAGTAGCTTCAGAGTTGTTTGCGCCGGTGAGGAAACTGCAGCGGACGGCGCTTCTGACGCTGAAGGTGACATCGAAATACCAGAGCCGCGAGGTGCCGACGGTTGGCGGCTACCTGTTGTTTGCGAAGGACCGCTTCGAGAAATTCCCCGATTCGTGGATTCAGGCCGGACGGTTCGCCGGCAGGGATCGGGCGCGGCTGATCGATTCGGCGGAGATCAGGGAAAGCCTGCCAAAATCTCCGGAAGCGGCGATTGCGTTTGTGCAGAAGCACATGATGAAGGAGGCGGTGATCGGAGCGGTTCGCAGAGTCGACCGGTGGACAATTCCGCCGGTCGCCCTGAGGGAAGCGATCATCAACGCAATCGTTCACGCGGATTACAGTGAACGCGGCGCGCCGCTGCGCGTGGCCATCTTCGAGGATCGGATCGAGATTGAGAATCCGGGTATGCTGCCGTTGGGACTGACTATCGACGACATTCAGCGAGGCATCTCGAAGTTGAGGAACCGGGTGATCGGGCGGGTCTTTCACGAGTTGGGGCTGATCGAGCAGTGGGGCAGCGGAATCCAGCGTATGAACAGCGCTTGCCGGGACGCGGGGCTTCCCGATCCGATCCTCGAAGAGGTCGGCCATCGATTCCGGATTACATTCTTAACAGCGCAGATCCGGCCTCCGAGTCTGACCGCGAGGGAACGGAAAATCATGGGACTGCTCGGGGACGGGAAGGGCTGGGCTACATCAAGGGTGGCAGCGCGAATCCGGCTTTCGGCTCGCGCAACCAGGACGAGTCTTCTGGAGATGGTTCAGAAAGGACTGCTGGTCGAGGTGGGGACGAGTCCGCAGGATCCGAAGCGGCGCTACTATCTGGCACAATAGAGCCAATGCAGAGAAGAGAGTTTCTGGGCGCATTGGGCGTGGGTGCATTTGCCGCCGCGCCGCTTCTGGTGATCGAGCCCGGCCTGGATCCGGCGGCTGTTGTCGCGCGAGTGCGCGCCAGCGGTGCGGCGTCGATCCGGATCGGAAACGCATTCAACGACTACGAACCGGCTTTGTACAAGTCCGGGTGGCAGCGGGTTCAACTGGCGCTGCGGTCCGAGGGACTCGGGCACGTGAGGATGGAGTGGGCCTTCCGGCCGACGGGCGAACTGGTGCCGTTCATGGACTGGCATCCGGGCGTGGGATCGCGTGTCGAGTGGAGATTGGCCGAAGCGCGGGAAGACCCCTCCGTGCGGAGCTTTCTCGCTGAAGCGTCACGCTTTCCGGCATAGTGGAACTACTGCCGCAAGTGTCGCTCCAATGGATGAGGGCCAGAGTGTGAGCCGCGGAAGCCGCTGACCAGATGTTGGCCACAATACAGGATCCGCCTGCCTTCGACCCGCTCCGGGTTGAAGCCGTAGAGATGGGCGCTCCAGGGCCATTAGCCCCAGACGCGGTGTTGCACGCTGACTTCATGCTTGGGGAGCTTCTGGAGGTGATCCAGGACGCCGCTGGAGCAAATGGTGACGAAATAGCGTGAGTCGTGCACGTAGCGAAGCTCGATCAGGCTCCGGTCTTTCGAGACGTGCCAGGTCATCGGTTCGTCCACGATGACGGCGTGATCGGCTGGAGAGCAGCCCCCAAGGAGGAAGAGCGGAACGAGGGCTGCGAGGCGAGTCATCAGCCTGCCGGCTTGAAGTACAGGACGAGCCCGACGCCGGCGCTGGCCAGAACGTAGCCGAGGTAGAGCAGCGGGTTGGGCGACTCCTTTGGCGGATGGGTCACGATGGTGACCAGAACATTGATCAGCGGTGCGAGGCCGAAGACGATGGGCATGACGTAGTTCGGAACGCCGCCATTGCGGAAAGCCCAGATGATGCAGATGGCGCCGACGGCGCCGAGCGCTCCGCCGAGGGACGAGTTGACGACGCCGTTCCAGGTGAAGTTCTTGAATTGCCCCTGGGAGAGCAACATGCCGCCGGGGATGAGGACACCGACGAGGAAGTAGGCGAAACCGACGCAGAGCAGTGCGCGCAGTGGGCTGCCGAGTTGGACCTGGCCCTTGTGGAGAATCGGGCCGTACATTCCCCAGAACAACGCAGCGCCGAGCGCGAAGTAGATCCAGATCATCGATTTCTTCTTCCCTTCTTGAGCCGTGTGAATCATATAGGTCAGAAATTGAGGCGGAGGCCGAGTTGGATTTGCCGCGCGGAGGTGACGGTGGCGCGGACCTGGCCGAAGCTGGAGAGCGCGGCTTCATTGTCGGCCTGGCCGGAGAAGACGGTGAGCTGCGGCGGGCCGAAGTTGGCGTGGTTAAAGAGATTGAAGGTCTCCAGGCGGAATTGCAGGCCGGCGGATTCCTTCCAGCGCTTGAGCGGGAAGGTGCGCATGAGGGCGAGGTCGAGAGTACGGAGATCGGGCCCGATGAGAGTGCCGCGGCCGGCGTTGCCGAGAGTGCCGGCGCGCTGGAGGACGAACGCAGCGGGGTCGAACCACTTTTCGGGGAGGCCAACGATCGCGCTTTCGTGAGTCGCGCCGGGAGCGAAGCTGGGGCGGTCGAAGCCGATGCCGGGGCCCTGCGACGGCGCCCAAAGAGAGCGCGAGCGGTTGGCGGTGACAAACGGCGTGAGGGGATTGCCGCTGCGCATCGTCCAGATGCCGGAGAACTGCCAGTCCTTCACCCAGGCACTGCGGCCCGGGGTGAGCCAGATAAAGTTGGCGACCCAGGTGTGTTTGGCGTGGTAGTCGGCGAGTCCCTTGTTGTAGCTGAAGCCGGGGAATTCGGGGAAGGCGGTGGTGGTGCCGCTGGTGGAGTCGCTGAAGAAGGTGGAGGCCTGGGTGGTGTCGATGTTGCGCGCGAAGGTGTAGCTGGACTGGGCGGTGAAGCCCTTGCCGAAGCGCTTGCGGATTTCGAGGATGCCGGCGTTGTACCAGGAGTCGCCGTCGCTGGACTTGAGTTCGATAACGCCGAAGGCCGGGTTGCGGCGGCGCGGCACGACGGGGAAGAAAAGCGTACCGTCGGCTTCTACGGTGGGGGTGGCGATGTTCCAATCGCCGCTGCGCCAGAGACGCTGGCCGCGCGACCCGATGAAACCGGCGCTGACCAGGACGTCGCCCCAGAATTGGCGCTGGAGGGAGAGGTTGTAGAACTGGACGTAGGGGCTGGCGATGTCCCACTGCACCGGCCGCATGGTGTTGGCGACGCCGGCGCCGAGGTTGGGCACGGGGAAAGCGACGTTGCTGGCGAGGCTAACGCGCGGCGTGGCTGGCGGATTGGTGACGGTGACGATCAGATGCTGCTGATTATTCGTGTTGAAGAAGAGTCCGTAGCCGCCGCGCAGGGATGTGCGTCCGTTGCCCGTCAGGTCGTAGGCGAAGCTGAAGCGGGGCATGAGGTTGGTATAGGTGGGGTTCTGATAGAGCGGGCCGACGGTGGGCTGCGTGTCGGTGAGGAGGTTGGGCAGAGAGGAATCGCGGCCGTAGATATCGACGGGCATCGAGGAGAATTCGTAGCGGAGGCCCAGGTTGAGCGTGAGACGATTGGAAACCTTCCAGTCGTCCTGCAGATAAAAACCCATGAGGTTGAAGCGCCAGTAGCGGTCGAGCGCGCCGCTTGCCGGGAGGCCGAGGAAGCGCTGGGGCGTGCCGGCGAGGAACGTGCGCAGGTTGGTGAACGTGTGGATGCCGAGCGAGAAGGTCGGATTGACCATGTTGTCCTGGTAGTGCTCGGCGAGGACGCCGGCCTTCCAGAGGTGTTTTCCTCGGAAGTGGACCCACTGATACTCGCCGCCGAAGACGTTCTGAGTAAGCCGGACAGTGACCGATGTCTGCGGGCCCCAGCGGGGGAACCCTCCGATGTCGATATTGCCGACCAGGTCCCGGCCAATGATGAAGGGCGACACCGTGGAAACCGTGTTGGACTCGACGGACTGGCGGACTTTAGTGCGGGAGAAACTGCCGCGGAAGGTGTGCGAAGTGCGGGCCGACTGCACCCAGCGATGCTCGAGGGTGAGGAACATGTTGCGCGAGAGGAAGGAACGGGGAAACTGCGGGTAGTCGGTGGGCAGGTGCTGGTCGGCGTCGTCGATGGTGTAGCGGGCGAAGGACTGGTGGCGGTCGCTGAAGTAGTGGTCAATGCGGCCCTGGCCGAAGTCCTGGCGGAGTGCCTGGTTGAACCCGAAGTAATAGTTGGCGAGTCCGCCACCGCGGCTGGGGCCGTTGGCGACGGGATACTCGTTGAGATACGGGACCACGGAAGGGTTGATGGGGACGGTGACTGGTGCCGCTGGGGTTGTTGGGGTCGGGGAGAATGCCCTGCCGCGCATTGTCGTCGGGGACGACGGTGGTGATGGTGCGGCCGAGGCGCTCTCGCAGGGCCTCGTAGGTGAGGAAGTAGAAGGTCTTGTCTTTGGCGATCGAGCCGCCGATGGAGCCGCCGAACTGGTTGCGTTTGAATTCGGGCTGTTTCTCGCCGTCGAAGAAGTTGCGGGCGTCGAAGTTGTCGTTGCGATGGAAGTAGTAGAGGGAGCCATGGACGGTCATTGGCGCCGGATTTGGTCAGGGCGTGGAACTGCCCGCCGGAATTGCGGCCAAACTCGGCGCCGTAATTGTTCATGACGACGCGGAACTCCCGGATGCCTTCGAGGCCAAGGACGGTGGAAGCGGCTGAGCCGGCGGGGCCATTGGTGAAGTCGTTCTGGAGGGTGCCGTCGAGGAGATAGACGTTGGAGCGAGGGTCCTGACCGTTGATGGACATGGCGAGGCCGTGGGCGACGACGGAGCCGCCGTCGCGGTTGGGGAAGGGAGTGACGCCGGGCTGCAGCAAGGCGAGGTCGGTGTAGTTCCGGCCGTTCAGCGGGAGCTCGCTCATGGTCTCTTCGCCGACCAGGAAACCGAGTTCCGCGTTGGTGGTATTGACCATGGAGGCGCGTTCGACGACGGTCACCTGCTGTTCGAGCGCCCCGACTTCGAGGGTGACGTCGACGTTGACCGCGTCGCCGACGTTGAGGTGGATCCCCTCGCGCAGGAGAGGCCTGAAGCCGGTCTTTTCAACTCTGAGCTGATAGTCGGTGGGAGGGAGGTCGCCGAACGCGAATGCGCCGGTGGAGGTGGTTTGGGTAGCGCGTGTGAGACCTGTCGCGGGCTGGAGGGCGGTCACGCGGGCGCCGGAGATGGCGGAGCCGGAGGGGTCGTGGACGGTGCCCGAGAGGCGCGAGGCAGTCTGGGCGAAGAGCGCAGAGCATCCCAGCAGAGTGAAAACGAGTAGTTTGTACAGCATCCCAGCCTTACCCCCAGTGTAAGCGATGAAGGACAAGACGCTTTGGATGCGGGAAGGGTAACGGCGGCGAGACGCAAAAAGGCGGCCCCGAAGGACCGCCCTTTTGGTTGGTTGCGGTTGGACTTCCGTTCTAGAAGAAGAAAGAGACTTGGAGGCGAGGTTGCGCGGCGCCTGCCAGCCAGACGCCCAGCCGTAATAGGGACTCGTGCGGATGTCCTGGGCCGTCATCAGAGCCGTGGTGTTGAAGCCCTTGAAGATGTCCGCGTCGTTGTCGAACTGGAGCTGACCGTCGTCGCTCGTGCTGGAGACCTGGTCCGCGTTGGTCACGGTGCTGGTGTTGAACAGGTTGAACACCGTGAACTCAAAGCGGAACCGCATGTTCTCCTTGCTTGCGAACGGGGCTGAAGTCGTGCATCAGGTTGATGTCGAAGTTGGAGAAGACCGGAGTCCGGCCCAGGTCGCCGCGGTCGTAGGGATACACCGGACGCGACGAGATCGCGTTGATCTCGGTGGTGAGCGGGGTGCCGGAGTAGACAGCGACGTTCGGCGAAAGCGTGGTGTCGCCGAGCTTGCTCTTCAGCGGTGTAGCCGCCGAAGAACTTGAAGGTGTGCGGCCGGTCGGTCGCGAGCGCGCCGTCAGCCATGACGCCCTTTTCGGTGTAGCCGAGCCACGGCAGGTCGAAGTAGCGGTTGACGTTCGGGCTGGTGCGCGCCGTTCTCGTCGGAGCTGGCCAGACCGCTGTAGTTGCCGGTCGGACGCGGCTCAGGTGTAGCTCGCCGCGAACTGGTAGTTCTTCGCAAATCCGCTTGATCGAGCCGGACCTCGAGCGCGTCGTAGTCGCGAACTCGCCTTCGGGAGTGGTCGGGAAGCCGGCACTCCCAGGTCTTGGGATCGGCAACCAGGCCTTCGCCAGGATTGGCGATGTAGTAGATTTCGCCTTCGGCGCCGAGCGTGCCGACGTCTTCAATCGTCCGGATGAGGCGGCGGTTGGTATAGCGCACCGACGCGACCAGCGTCGGAGTTGATGCTGTAGTCGTAGCCGAGGTCGAGCATGCGCTGCTTCATCGGCTTCAGGTTTCGGATCGACCGTGCTGGGTCGTTCGGATCGTTGGACGGAATGCGCCAGTTGATCGCTTTCGAAAAGCTTGCCGGGCAGTTTGGACGGATCGGCCGGATAGCCGTGGTTCTTCAGGTGTTTACCAGGTTCGGATCGTCGAGGCGTAGTAGTAGGTCCATGTAGATGGTCGCCGCCGAAGCTGCCGCGCGGCATCTCGTACTTCATGACGTCGTAGAAGTAACCGCACGACGCGTAGATGCGCATCTTGCCGTTGCCGTTGGGATCCCACGCCAGCCGAGGCGGGGGATAGCTTCTTGCCCCAGCCGAATTCGATGGGCGGCGCGGCGGCGATGCCCGCTTTGGAGAAACTCGGCAGGAATTCGCGCTCGGTGCGGAGCCCGAGGTTCAGGGTCAGGTACTTGTTGACGCGCCAGTTGTCCTGGAAGAAGAGGCCCTGGTTGTCGCTGGAGGCGTCGCCGTAGGTGCCATAGGTGTACCAGCGGTAGTAGCCGTAGGTGCCGCGCTGCTTGCCGGAGCACTGGCTGGTGACGCAGGTGTACGCTCTGGTTCCAGTAGTAGCGATAGTAGCCATTCGGGTAGCTCGAGCGGTTCGACGAGTTCGACGAGCTGGTTGGTCTGCCAGCCGCCCTTGAGGTTGTGCTGACCCTTGCCAGTTGACGAGTGTAGGTGGCGTCGGCGTTCAGGTTGACGCGGTGTGTAGATGTTGAAGTGCGTCTGGTGCGCGGTGCCCTGCTGAACCCAGCCGGTGGAGGTGACGCCGGCACACTCGACGGAGGTCGGAGAACATCGTGTTGCGCCAGTGCTGTAGATGCGGGTCGTCGCTGGAATGCCCGTAGCCGGTTAGTGTTATTGCGTGAAGTTGTAGCCGCCGCGGAAGCTGAGAGATCAGCTTGGCTGGAGGCGATGTAGTCGACCTGGCCGGAGAGGATGTTGCCGGAGGTGTAGTCGCCGAGGCGCGGCCCAGTGACTGGATCGTAAGAATCGGTACCGCTGCCGCGCAGGGAGGTACGCCTCGGGTGTAAGTCGGGATTCCAGATCCAGCTCGCGTTCATGCGGATCTTGGTGAGCCGGCGCGAAGTCCAGCTTGTTGACCGATGTAGTGCTGGACTGTCCTTGCGATTGTAAGTGCCCGTCTGGTTGTTGGTAGTTGAAGGTCACCGTGCGATTGGTGTTGGTGGTGGTCGGCATGTAGCCGGTGAAGAAGAACAGCTTGTTCCTCAGGATCGGACCGCCGATGTTGAACACCGGGTTCCAGGTTGAAAAGTCGTCCAGCGCGTTCTGGAAGTACCGTCGCGCGAGCGTGTGTCGTCGGTTAGGGTCGATGCTCGCAGAGTAGGCCGCGGACGCGCCGACATGGTGTCGTTGTTGAAGTAGAAGCCGGCCTGGCCGTGAAACTCGTTGGTGCCGCTGCGAACGACGGCGTTGACGACGCCGCCCATGGCGCCGCCGTACTGGGCTTCCATGACGCCGTTCTTGACCTGAACCTGCTGGACCATCTCGACCGGGATCCGGTTCTTCGGTGCTGAGAACGCCGGTCTGGACGTTGGTCACTTCCATGCCGTCGAGGTAGATAGGTGTTCTCGGAGCCCGAAGCGCCGTCCACCTGATAGCCGCCGGTCTTGCTCTCATTGCGGGCGCCGGGCGTGATGCCGATCAGGTCGTAGAAGCTGCGGCCCTTGGGGATCAGGTCGAAGAATGACTTGTCCACGTTGACGGCCGATGTCGAGGAGGCTGTATCCACCATCGCCGCATCGGCTCAACAACCACGCTTTCCGTCATCTGGCCGACTTCCAGCTTGAACTCAAGCCGGGTCTGCTTGCCGATACGACTGGCGTATCCGACTTACTGTGGTCTGGAAGCTGGCTGCGTTGCCGAAATCGTGTATTGGCCACCGGAACCTGCTCAATGAGTAATTGCCGGTCGTATCCGAGGTTGTTTCCATGGCGCGCGGCAGTGCGCCGCCGCTCAAGGTGACTTTTGCATTGACCACTGCTAAGCCAGTGGGATCAAATACCTGGCCACCGATCGCGCCTGTGGTTTCCTGCGCAAAGGCTGAGATGCCGAGGAACATCATCAGGACGAGCGCCCCGACGAGGAACCGGCTGAAGAATCTCTCGTACTTCAATCACTTGTGCGTCCTCCCGTGTGGGTGATTCTGTTCATTGAGGCTGAGTCGGTATGATATAGGCCTTGAACCTCTATCTCGCCGGCAGATGAGAATACAACAGGCCCGATAAATCATTCCTGCGAGCACTCCAACTCCCAACAGCTCGCCGACAAGCCGCTTGCCTAGCGTAACATAATTGCGCAATTCGGAGATGTGTCCTCTTTGAAGATGAGTTGATTAAGCAGTTTCACAATACTTAGTTGCAGCGGGCAAATGAAGGCCCCCGCCGAAGCGCCCTTATTGGGATCGAAATCCCGGGTTAGAAGATGAACTTGGCGCCGAGGCGAATTTCGCGAGGGGCCTGGTAACCAGTGGGGCCGTAGCCGCGCTGGAAGGGGTCGATGGAGGCGCCGTCGGTTGCCGTCGCGGTAGTCGCCGGCAGGCAGACCGTAGATCGGGTTGTAAGCGGCGACCGTGCCGGTCGGGTTGCCCGGGGCGACGAACTTCTTCATGTCATAGCCCTTGAAGAACTGCGACAACGGCAGGGCCGTATCGGAGATCGCACCAGCCCGGTTGTACTGCGTGACCTTGCTGATGATGGCGTTCTGGTTGAAGAGGTTCTGGAAGTTGGCTTCCAGACGGATGGACATCTGTTCAGTGGCCTTGATGTTGTGCGCGATGCTCAAATCGGTCTGCCACAGATTCGGAGTGCGGCCAAGATCGCCGCGGCCATACGGGAAGGTCGGCGCGGAGATGTAGATGACCGACGTCGAATCGGGGGTGCCGGACCAGGCCATCTGCGAAACGCCGAAGGTGGTCTTGCCGATCTTGCTGTCCACGTCGTAGGAGCCGAACAGCTTGAGCGTGTGGGGACGGTCGGTGCCGAGGCGGCCGAGCACGTTGGACTGGCTGCCGCTGGCGTCGAAGTAGTAGTAGGGAAGGTCGAACGCGCGGCTGACGCCCGGGTCCGAGCGGCCCGACTCGTCGGCGTTGGCCTGACCGGAAGAGTTGCCGGTGAGGCGAGAATAGGTGTAGCTGAGCATGCCGAAGACCTTGGAGAAGCGGCCATCGAGGCGCATCTCAAAGGCGTTGTACTTACGGACTGCTTCAGGGACGAGCCACTCCTGGCCGTTGGGGGTCTTGCCGCCGTAGACGGAAGTGGGGTCGCGAGTGAGACCAAAGCCGGGGTTGCCGGTGAGGTAGACCTCGCTGTAATCGGCATCGAGAACGCCGATGTCCTCGATCATCTTCAGCAGGTCCTTGCGGACGTAGCGGCCGCTGAACACCAGGCTGGGCGTGATTTCGCGGCTGACAGTCACGGTGAACTCCCGCGAGGTCACGGGCTTGAGGTCAGGTTCGATGCCTTCGATCTCGCCTTCCGCATTGATGGGGAGGGTGCGGTTGTCGTACTGGGTGATTTTGCGGCTGGACGCGGCGCCGGGATTGGTCTTGCTCGAGTCCGGGAACGTTGCCCGGGTGTATCGAGCGTGTAGACGTGGCTGCACCAGTAGTCGGAACCGAAGCTGCCGCGGGCGAGCTCATACTTGAGCACGTCGTAGAAGATGCCGTAGCTGCCGGAGATCTTGGTCTTGCCGTCGCCCATCACATCCCATGCACCGCCGATGCGGGGTGCGATCTTGTCGCCCCAGCCGAAGCTGACGGGGTTGGCAACCTTCTTGCCATTGACTTCCGGCTTGAACGGCGGCAGGAACTCGTTTTCAAAGCGGAGTCCGAGGTTCAGGGTGACGCGCTTGTGGACGCGCCAGGAATCCTGGAAGTAGAAGCCCTGGTTTTTCGAATTGACACTGCCCTGGTTGTTGACGCCGTCTTCCCATATGTAATAGCCGTATGCGCCGCGCTGATTGGTGATGTTGCCGCGGGAGAAGGCGTCGTTCCAGAACATCCGGAAGCGCCCGTTCGGGTAGCTGCGATCGACTTCGTTGGCCAGACGGTTCAACATGTAGCCGCCCTTGAAGTAATGTTGCTGACCGCCGATGGTGGCGATGTAGGAACCGTCAAGGTACATATTGTGGCGGGTGTTGAAGTCCGGTCAGGGTCTGAAGGTTGCTGCTGATATTCGTGTATCCGTTTGCCTTCTGGAGTTCGGGAGGAACGCCCGGGATGCCAATCGCGCTTGTGACGTAGGTGATGAACGGGTCGCCGGGCAAGCCGTAGTTGCCGATCTTGTCGTTCTGATACTTGTAGCCGTACCGGCCCGAGATCAGGAACTTCGAGGTGACCGTGTAGTTGGCGTTGGCGGTGAAGGTCTGCGCGGGCTGGTAGCCGCCGAGGATCGATTGATCGTTGGAGGGAGCAGCTACGCGAAAATCCGGATCGGGCAAATTGCCGGTCTGCTTCCACGGGGTCCAGATCCAGGAGCTGTTCATCTGGAGCTTGGAGGTGGGAGAGAAATCGAGCCGGCTGAGCCCGTAGTGGATAATGTCTTCGCGATGGAAGGTGCGAGCGCCAGTGGTGTAGTTGATAGTTCGATCGGTCTGGTACATCTGCGGGTAATAGCCGGCGCTGAAGTACAGCATGTTCCGAATGATGGGTCCGGTGAGGCTGAAGCCGGGATACCGGTCGCCCCAATTGTCCTTCTGGGGGGCGAAGAAGTCAGCGAGGTCGGCGCTTGCCGGCGAACGCTTCCAATTGCCTCGAGGACGCGGATTGAACTCGTCAATGGTGGTCTGGTAGCTGCCAACGCCATGGAACTCGTTGGACCCACCCTTGGTAACGACGGAGATGACGCCGCCTGTGGCGCCGCCGAACTCGGCCTCAAAGCCGGAGCTCTTGATTTGGATTTCGCTGACGAACTCGAAGGGGATGGAGTTCTGAATACGGAGCGAGCTGCGCCGGACGTCGCTGACGTCGACGCCGTCAATCAGGTAGTTGTTCTCAATGCCTGAGGCGCCGTCCACCTGGAAACCGCCGACGCCGGCGTTGCCGCTCTTGACTTCCTGGCGGACGCCGGGAGCCATGGCGAGCACGCTATGGAAGTTGCGGCCCTTGGGGAGGTTGTCGAAGCTACTGGCGGCGATGTTGGTGTTGGTGCGGGAACTGGATACGTCCAATTGAATGGCGTTGCCAGTCACTTCGACGATCTCGCTTACCTGACCGACACTCAATTCCGGATTGAGAGTGATCTGAGAACCGAGCACGGACATTGACATTGCGCTGAACGTACTTGGTGAAGCCCGTCTTTGTCACAGTGACCGTATAGGCGCCGACCGGCATCTGCGGGAAGACGTATCTGCCCTGGTCGTCCGAAGTTGCCTCCAGCGGCCGGGGCAAAGTCGGAGTTTCGGCTGTGATCGTGGCGCCGGGAACGACGGCTCCGGAGGAGTCCATTACAGTGCCCGATACGAGACCAGTAGTCTCCTGGGCGAAGGCGGCAGAGCCTGCGAGCATCGCCAGGACAAAAAGTGCGGATAGTGCGAATCGAAGCGAGCTGTGGCGCAGGTTAACGCCGAGGCTGCACCACGATCGGGAAGATGCGGTGTGCTGTTGGTTAGTCATAAAACCCCTTAATTGGACTAGCGTGTGCGGCTGAGCCGGACTCGCCAAATGTTTGTTGCTGTTGCACGGCGGCTTCGCGCTCTTGCGGAACGGTCGACCGGCTCGGAGACGTCTTCAGGGCTGCCGCCCCGAAGGAAACTCTCCCTGACCGCGTGCTTGAGAATTCGATCAACGGGTTCCTCTCGTTAGGATTAAGTGCGTGTTCCCGAAATGACTGACTTGGTCGAATTGAGGCTGAGCGAGAACCTGGCTGCCGCCCGGTCTGCCAAAATCGAACTTCAGCTTGGGGGTAGTAAAGGAATGGCAGCGAACGAATGCGCGCCACGAGGCGAGTCCCACGCCATCTTAGGCACGCAACGTCGCAACAGCGAGTACATCTTGTTACGAACTCCAAAACCCCAAAAGCTGAGATACCGGTAACCCGGTTTAGCCACAAGCGTAACATAACCGAAGCCTGTCGGAAACGAGTGTATGCTATTGACCTTTCTTAAGGTAGGCTGGCCGTTCTATGAGCCGCGCTTGGTTTACTCCAAGCGCGGCCATTTGATTGCACATGGCCGCAAGTGGTTTCTCAACGCTCCTTGGCGGTATCGGGCCGTTACATTTCCCTGCAGTGACAGACGGGTGACCCGGCAAATCCCTGATCGCGGCTCTACCTTCAATCGCTTCATTGGGTTCCGATTCCACCTGAGAGCAGCAAGAGCCCGACGCGTAGTTACACACTTAAACCTTTATTAACATTTCGTTACAGTGTTCAACAAGGGAACCCCGGAGACGCCTGCCCGGGTGGGGATGTCTTGGTGTATGTGGTTGTTGTTACAGAAGATACAGGATCTGCGTGATACGCTTTGGCCATCTGTAACCATGCTGTCAAGGGAAGTGGGATTGAGGAAGAATCCTCTATGATTCACCCACTAGTTAAGGCCAGCCCGGGCGTCTTCCGAGCACCATGGAAGAAAAGTACGAAGACCGAGGGCTGGAGTCCAGCAAAATCAGTTCGCGAGAGAACTAAGGGAGTACCCATGAATAACCAACCAAATCACTTCGGCAACTTCCTGCCGATTGTGTTCCTTTCGCTGATGATCCTCCTGCCCGTGGCTGGGCAGGAACGCTTCGGCGAGCTGAGCGGCGTCGTTACCGACCCAACTCAATCGGTCGTTCCGGAGGCGTCGGTGACGATCACCAACTTGGGGACCAACCGCGTTTGGTCGGCAAAGACCGGCGGTGACGGTGCCTACATCGTCCGCGACGTCGAACCCGGACGATACAAGATTCTGTTTGAGGCCAAGGGCTTCCAGCGGTATGAGGTTCCGGACCTCAACCTGCTGGTCGGCCAGAGGCTGAAAGTCAACGGCACGCTGACGGTCGGTTCGGTGGATCAGACGGTGCAGGTGACCGAAGTGGCGCCGCTGATCGACACCAGCCGCACCTCCATCGCGCACAACGTGACGGCGGAAGAGTTCGACCGCCTGCCGAAGGCGCGCTACCTTCCAGTCGCTTGCGCTGGCGTCGCCGTCGGTGAACTCCGGCGAGATCGAAGGCGGTTTCCAGGTGAACGGCGCCAGCGGCGCCGAGAACCAGTTCAACATCGACGGTGTTTCGACCACCAGCCTGATCAACGGCAAGAGCCGGCAGGATGCGGTGTTCGAGATTCTGCAGGAAGTCCAGGTGAAGACCGGCGGCATCGACGCCGAGTACGGCGGCGCGCTGGGCGGCGTGATCAGCGCGGTCACCAAGTCCGGCGGCAACGCCTTCCATGGCGACCTGCACTACTACTACTCCGGCAACGCGCTCAGCGCCGCTCCGGTGCTGCGGCTGTTCGCGGACCCGGTGACCGAGAAGACTGGCCAAGCACATCCAGGACACGAAGCAGACCGACAACCAGCACGAGATCGGCGGCTCGCTCGGCGGCTACTTCATCAAGAACAAGCTGTACTTCTTCACCGCGTTCTCGCCGCGCTTCCGCACGCGCGAGGGCACCTACAAGTTCAGCAACGGCACGGAAACCGGCGACGTGCACCGCGAGAACACCTACCACCAGCTCTTCAACAAGCTGTCCTGGGATCCGGTGAGCCGCGTCCGCACGCAACTTCAGCTGGCTGTGGTCGCCCACCACGGCAGAACGGCTACCTGCCCGACGCTGCAGCGCCTACGCTGCCGGACACCACCACCCTGTCGCTGGCGGCAACCACTCCATCGAAGGACAGCGGCTACTTCCAGCCGCAGTCGAGCTACACGGGGCAGGTGGACATCAGCCGTCACCCCGCACCGCGCTGCTCACCGTCCGCGGCGGCCGTTTCTGGGACAACTTCAAGTACCACGGGCCTCCCGAACACCCTGTCCATCAGCTACCTGCACGTCGGCGTCGAGCCTGCCACCTACCGTCCGATTCCGGCGGACCTGCAGCAGCCGAAGGGATACGCCAACATCGCGCGCAACACGGTGAACGACTACGACATCGTGACCCGCACGTTCATTCAGACCGACTTCAGCAAGTTCGGCAACTTCCTCGGCCAGCACAATCTCAAGGGCGGCTGGGGCTTCACCAAGACCGTCAACCGGATGGACAACCATGAGACCGGCGGCGGCTGGATCGGCGTCTACTGGAACAGCCAGCGCGTCAGCACCGACCCGACAACGCGCGGGCACCTACGGCTACTACGAGTTCAACGACCGCCGGCACCGCGGGCGCCACCGGCGCGGGCATGCACAACCTCTTCATCCAGGACCAGTGGCGGGTCGCCAAGCGCCTGACCCTGACCCTGGGCCTGCGCCTCGAAAACGAGAAGGTCCCGACCTTCCGCCGCGACATCAAGGACTACGCCTTCGAGTTCGGCTTCGGCGACAAGATCGCTCCCCGCCTGGGCGCCAGCTACGACGTGTTCGGCGACGGCAACCTGAAGCTCTACGGAAGCTGGGGCCGGTACTTCGACTGGGTGAAGTACGAGCTCTCCCGCGGCACCTTCGGCGGCGACATCTGGCGCGTCTACTACCGCTCGCTGGATTCACCGAACGTGTTCACGGACCTGGCCAACGTCAACGCCACCAACCTCCCGGACGCAACATCTGGAACAGCACGCCCGGCTCGTTCCGCGACCGCCGCGTTCCCGTCTTTCGACCTGGTTGCCAAGAACATCAAGCCGATGAGCCAGGACAACATGAACTTCGGCGTGGAGTACCAGATCAGCCCGCAGACCGTGTTCCGCGGCAACTACGTGCACAACAACCTGCGCCGCACCATCGAAGACCTCGGGCGCGCTCGATGCCGACGGCGACGAAGTCTACCTCTACGGCAACCCCGGCGAGGGCCAGGCGGCCATGCAGCCGACCAGCGGCGCGACCAAGCCGTTCCCCATGCCCAAGCCGGTCCGCAAGTACGACGCCATGGAGCTGAGCGTCACCCGCCGCTTCGCCAAGGGCATGTTCGGCAGCTTCAGCTACGTCTACAGCCGGCTGTACGGCAACTACGCCGGTCTCGCCAACTCGGATGAAATCACCAGCCCGGCCACCGGCAACTGCTCCGCCACCGCGCAGCAGCTCGGCGGCAGCATCGCCCGCCCGGGCGGCAACGCCAACCGCGCCTGGGACCTCGACGAAGTGCTGTTCGATTCCCACGGCAACGTGGACATCAAGGGCCGCCTGGCCACCGACCGCCCGCACGTCTTCAAGCTGTACGGCAACAAGGAGTTCAACTGGAGGCCAACACACCACCGACGTCGGCGTCTTCCAGTACGCCGGCAGCGGCACGCCGCTCACCATGCGTGGTGCAGACCGTGAACCAGATTCCCGATCATGGTGGAAGGCCGCGGCAGCATGGGCCGCACGCCGTTCCTGACCCAGACCGACCTGATGGTCGGCCACACCATCAAGATCGGCGAAATCAAGCGGCTGCGCTTCGAGTTCAACGCCCTGAACGTGTTCAACCAGAAGACGGCGCGCAGCCGCTTCACCAGCCTGAACCGCGGTGCGGGCGCGGGCGGCGGCCAACCCGGTTCGGCCATCGACCTGTCGCACACCGATCTGTTCAAGGGCTTCGACTACCGTTCGATGATCAACAGCACGGCCGACCAGCTGTCCGGCCGCCTTGCCTACGATCCTCTGTTCGGGCTGTCGGACATCTTCAACCCCGGTTTCGCGGGCCGGTTCGGGGTCAAGCTTACCTTCTGATCACGAAACGACCTGAGTCGGTTCAGGGACGGGGCCTGCGGGTCCCGTCCCTTTTCGCAGTGTGCCGGGCAACGATCGCTCTGCAATAATTGGGACTGGCAGATGTCCCTATGAGGCAACGTTACCGTTTTGCCATCGGCCTCACACTGCTGGCCATCCTCATGGCCCTGGTGATCTGGCAGGGGTCGTTCTCGGTGGGCGACTACGGGCCGACGACACCGGAACAGACTTACTTCTTCTGGGGCCTGTCGACTCTCATCTTCCTGCTGACGGTGAGCCTCGCGTTCATGCTGTTCCGGGACGCGGTGAAGCTCTACTTCGCGCGCCGGGCGGGGATCGAAGGGTCGAAGATCCGCACCAAGATTCTGGTGGGCGCGCTGAGCCTCACCTTTCTGCCGACGATCTTTCTGGTGCTGTGGAGCGTGGAGGTCCTGAACCGGAACATCGACAAGTGGTTCAGCCGCCCGGCGCAGAACATCGAGCTGAATCTGCGGGAGATCGCGCAGGCGATCGACCGAGAGGCGATGGATCGCGCGAAATCGGCTGCGCGGAGCGTGGCGGCATCCTCGGAGCTGAGGCAAATTCAGGGGACAGATCAGGTTCCCGCGGGGTTCTTCGCGAGCTTTTGCGAACCGGGCGGGGCGGAGTCCGTTTTTGTTCGTAGAAAGGATGGGGGGCAGATTACCGTATGCCAGGCGCCGCCGGCGGAGATCGAATCGGGGCAAGGTAAGGAGATGGAAGCCACGGTGCCGGTGGACGGCGTCGGGCAGGTGGTGGCGAGGGCCCGCGTGCCCGTGGATCTGGAGAAGCGTGAGCGCGAGATCGACAAGCAGATCCGTGACTACAACAACTTCGCGGCGTTGAAGAAGGAGACGCGGCGATTCTATTTGCAGCTGCTGGTGCTGATCACGCTGTTCATCCTGTTCGTCGCCGTCTGGGTGGCGCTGTTTCTGGCGCGACAGATCAGCAATCCGGTGACGGCGCTGCTGGAGGCGGCGCGCGCGGTGCGCGGCGGCGACCTGAGGTACCGGGTCAAGGTGAGCGCGACGGACGAGTTCGCGTCGCTGGTGCGGACCTTCAACGAGATGACGGAGAACCTGGAAACGAACCAGGAAGAACTGGAGCGGCGGCGGCGGTTCATCGAAGCGGTGCTGGAGAACGTGCCGACCGGTGTGATCAGCCTGCGGCACGATGGGGCGATTCAACTGGTGAACTCGTCGATCGGGCAGATCTTTCCGAAGTCGAAGATCGGCGCGGCGAGGCATCTGTCAGACCTGATTCCCCCGGAGGATTGGAACGAGTTTTCGCGGCTGCTGAAGCGCGCGCGGCGGACACGGACAGCGTCGCGGCAGGTGGCATTGGACACGGGCAACGGCGTGAGGCAACTGGCGGTGACCGTGACGGCGCTGGAAGAGACGGTGACGGGCGGCTTCGTGCTGGTGATCGAAGACACCAGCGAACTGCTGCGGGCGCAGAAGGCGGCCGCCTGGCACGAAGTGGCGCGGCGCATCGCGCACGAGCTGAAGAACCCGCTCACGCCGATC
The DNA here is from genome assembly GCA_963714395.1 of Bryobacteraceae bacterium. Lineage (GTDB taxonomy): Bacteria > Acidobacteriota > Terriglobia > Bryobacterales > Bryobacteraceae > JACADU01. Next base: position 125,908 of record CAVQOO010000009.1, on the reverse strand, counting down.
GCGTTGTCGAGCGAACGCATCGTGCGCCAGGTGGAAAAGAGCGACGCACCGCCGGAGGTGCGGCGGATTGTCAGGGAATGCTGTGCGACGATCGGCCGTGAAGTGGAGTCGGTGAAGAAGCTGGTGAACGAATTCTCGCAGTTCGCGCGATTCCCGACGGCACAGCCGGTTCCGGAGGATCTGAACGACGTGGTGGAGACAGGGCTGGCCGTCTTCCACGGCCGGCTGGACGGCATCAGTGTTCATCGTGCCTATGCGCCTGGGCTGCCGCAAGTGGCGTTCGACCGCGAGCAGTTCAAGCGGGTGATCGTGAACCTGGTGGACAACGCGGCGGAAGCGATGCAGGATGCGCTGGTCAAGGAGCTCTTCGTCGAGACGACGCTGGTCAAGCCGACACGGTGGAGCTGGTGGTCGCCGACACCGGCTGCGGCATCTCGACGGACGACAAGGAGAAACTGTTCCTGCCCTATTTCTCCACCAAGGAGCGCGGCACCGGGCTGGGGCTGGCGATCGTGAGCCACATCCTGAGCGAGCACCACGCGCAGATTCGCGTGGAGGACAACGTACCGCGGGGCGCGCGTTTTATCATCGAACTGCCAGTCTACGCCGGGCAGGGCGAGCCGGAGTCGCAACCGGCCGCAATTCCCGCCTGAGAATCGCCCCATGAAACAAAGCCGCATCCTGATCGTGGACGACGAGCCGGGCATCCGGGAGTCGCTGGGCGGCGTGCTGGAAGACGAAGGCTATCAGGTCGCTGACTGCGGAGTCGGCGGAGCAGGCCTCGAGCTCCTGCGAGGACAGGCTGTAGAGGGATCCTGCTGGATGTCTGGCTGCCCGGACATGGACGGACTGGCGGTGCTCGAAAAGATCCAGTCCGAATGCGCGTCGATGTCTCCGGCGGTGATCATGATCTGCGGCCACGGCTCGATCGAGAGCGCGGTGCGGGCGACCAAGCTGGGCGCCTTCGACTTCCTGGAGAAGCCGCTGACCATCGAAAAAGTGCTGGTGGTGCTAAAGAACGCGCTGGAGCAGCGCAAGCTGAGGCTCGAGTTGCAGGCAATCAGGCGCGAAGACCAGGGCCGGTACCGGATCCTCGGCGACAGCGTGCCGATGAAGGCGCTGCGGCAGCAGATTGCGCTGATGGCGGCCACCAACGGCCGCGTGCTGATCTACGGCGAGAGCGGCACGGGCAAGGAACTGGTGGCCGCACGATCCACGCACAGTCGCGCGGGCGGAAGCGGCCGTTCGTCGAGGTGAACTGCGCGGCCATTCCCGAAGAGCTGATCGAGAGCGAGCTGTTCGGCGAGAGGCGGCACGCCGGAGTTCCCTGGGCCGGGGACGTGCGGCAGGGCAAGTTCGAGAAGGCCGACGGCGGCACGCTGTTTCTCGACGAGGTGGGCGACATGAGCCTGCGGACGCAGGCCAAGGTGCTGCGGGTGCTCGACGAGCAGCGCTTCGAGCCGGTGGGTTCGAGCGAAACCGGTGCAGGTGGACGTGCGCGTGATCGCGGCGACCAACAAGAACCTGGATGAGGAGATCGAGCGCGGCAACTTCCGCGAGGACCTGTTCTACCGGCTGAACGTGATTCCGTTCGAGGTGCCGCCGCTGCGCGACCGGATCGAAGACATCCCGCTGCTGGCGGCTCACTTCCTGCACGAGTTCACGTCTGCCTACGGACGCAAGCCCAAGGAGCTGAGCGACGAGGCTCTGAAACTGCTGGAACAGTATGCCTGGCCGGGCAACGTGCGGGAGTTGAAGAACCTGATGGAGCGGATCGTGATCATGTATCCGCAGGTGCGCATCGACGCGCGGCACGTCCCCTTGCCCGCCGAGCGCAGGAAGTCGCTGGCTGTGGGGAGGGCGGCGAGCCTGCAGGAAGTCCGGATGTCGGCCGAGCGGGATTACATTCTGAAGCGACTGGATGAGACGAGCGGTAACATCAGCCGGACGGCGGAACTTCTGGGGCTTGAGAGATCCAATCTTTACAAGAAGATGCGGGCGCTGGGAATCACGCCCAGGGACTAGTTTTCCAGGCCAACAATATTTTACGCATTCACTAATGTGTGGTGCTATTCTGTGCCGAATAGATTGGCTAGGACTGAGTGGAGGACTAAGAACATGAGAACTGGGACTTTACTGGCGGCATGCTTGATGCTGGCTTCCGCTGCTTGGGCTGCGCCCAAGATCAGCGCTAAGGGTGTCCGGAGCGTTGCTTCGGTGAAGGAATCGACAATTGCCCGGGGATCGGTGTTTCTGGTCCTGGGCTCGGAGCTTGGGCCGGCCGAGGGCATGAAGGGCGAGGTCCCTTACCCGGCGGACCTGAATGGACTGGCGGTGACAGTGGCGACGCCGGATGGAGCGGCGACGTATCAGGCCTATGTGCGGGAGGCGAATGCGGGGCGAGTGGTGGCTATTCTGCCGTCGGCGGTTCCGGCGGGTGAGTTCGAGGTCACTGTGTCGCGGTCCGGCGAGACCTCGAACAAGGTGAAGGTGAACGTCGTCGATGCGGCGTTCGGCCTGGCGACTCAGACAGTGGTTGCCGGTGGACCGGTGGTTGCCTTGACGCGACCCGCGGAAGGCGACCCGGCGAGGATCGGCTTCGTCACTTCGGCCAAGCCGGGCCAGACGATCGAGATCTGGGCGACGGGTTATGGTCCGAGCGAGAAGCCGGACAACGAGTTTCCTGACGAGGCCAATCTGGTTGAGGGCGCGGTGGCGGTGGTCGGCACGAAGGAAGTGCCGGTGAGCTACCTGGGCCGTCATCCGGGGCAGCCGGGGTATCAGCGTGTCGTGCTCACGCTGCCGGAGTCCGAACTGTCCGGATGGGTGCATGGTGCAGATTTACGTGAAGTGGGGCGATATATCGACCAGCCCCGCGGTGCTGCCCATCAAGACGGGCGATGGGCTCGGTGTGCAAGCATCCCTACGGGCTGTCTGAAGCCTCGCTGAAGGCCCTGGACGAGGGCGGAACAATCAGCCGGGGCGACTTCTCGTTGACGCAACAGGAAATCTCGATCTCAGTGCCGGGGCTGGGCAGCATGGCGATGAAGACCGAGTCGGCGGGCGGCTCCTTCTACCGCTACTCGCTAGACGCACTTTGGCAGAACCTGACTGGCTCTGACGCAGCATGGGTCGTGAACCCGAATGGCTGCAGTATCTTCACCGCGCAGGAGGCCAGCGTTGACCTGTATTACACTCCAGCCGTGCCTCTGGACGCCGGTGCTGAACTGCAACTCACCGGCCCAGGCGGGCTGGATAAGAAGGTGCCGCGCAAGGAGAACACCTACACCGCCGACATCGCGCCGTCGGGCGGCGATTCCGAGCATCCCTGGCTTGCCGAGCATTCCGGGATTGCCTTCCATCCCGGGCCTGCCGGGCGGCGGCGCTGCCGCCGGCAGCGCCATCCAGAAGGGAGCTTTCACGCTCAAAGGCAATGGTGGAGCGGATGTCGGCGCGTTCACGGTGACTCAGAACGTAGGCGATCCGATCAAGTGGACCAATCAGGCGGCGATCACCGAGGTGAATCGTGCCGCGGACCTGCAGATTCTGTGGTCGGGCGGCGGAACAGGCGAGTTGGTGACGGTGATGGGCACTTCCAGAGGGCCAGCGCCAGAAAACGCGGCCAGGAACGTGTCGCGAATCTTCATCTGCTACGCGCCTGCGACGGCAGGCAACCTGACGGTGCCGACGTCGATCCTGAGCCAGATGCCGGTGGCAGTAACGGAGACCAACCCTGGCATACTGATGGTCCAGCAGAGCCCGGTGGATCCGATCGCAACATTCAAAGCTCCGCTTGTGGCCGGCGGGGAGACCGAACCGAGCTTCTTCACGTTCTCCGTTGGGGCGATGAAGAACCTGCCCTACAGATAGTCGCGATGCGTTTGGGACTCAAATGTCCATTTCTTGCCCAACTGGGATAGAATGACGGCTTGGCCCGCCCTCCGCAGGGCGGGCCCCAACCTGTGATGGAATACCTGCTGTCCGTCATCCTCCTCATCCCGCTTGCCGGGCTGCTTGTTCTGTTCTTCCTGCCGTCGTCCAACCCGAGGCTGATTAAGCTTTGGGCCAATGGCGTCATGCTGGTAGGGTTCTTCTCGACCCTGCCCCTGCTGACGCGATTCGACAACCGGTTCGACTTCCAGTTCGTCGAGAAACGCGCCTGGATTCCCTCCATCGGCGCCTATTGGAACCTCGGCGTCGACGGCTACGCCGTGCTGCTGATCGCTGCTCACCGGGCTGGTGGGCTTCCTGTCGATGCTCTCCAGTTGGACGGCGATCACCGAGCGGCTGAAGGAATACTACGGGCACTTCCTGCTGCTGCAGATCGGCATGCTGGGCGTCTTCATGGCGCGCGACTTCCTGCTGTTCTTCGTGTTCTGGGAACTGACGCTGGTTCCGATGTACTTCATCATCGCCATCTGGGGCGGTGCAGCGGCGCGGCTACGCCGCCATCAAGTTCATGATTTACACGCTGATCGGCTCCGTGCTGATGCTGCTCGGCATTCTGGCCCTCTACTACCAGCACTATCAGCAGTTCCAGCGGCTGACGTTCGACATGGCCGACGCTGCTGCGAGACCAAGCTGCCGACGGAGTGGCAGTGGTGGGTCTTCTGGGCGTTCTTCCTCGGCTTCGCCGTGAAGGTGCCGATGTGGCCGTTCCACACCTGGCTGCCGGACGCGCACACCGAAGCGCCCACGGCCGGCTCCGTCATCCTGGCCAGCATCCTGCTGAAGATGGGGACGTACGGCTTCCTCCGCTTCTCGCTGCCGATGCTGCCGGACGCCGCGCAAGAACCCGACAGATCGTGAAGATCATGGCGGTGCTGTCGATCATCGCCATCATCTACGGCGCGCTGGTGAGCCTGATGCAGAAGGACTGGAAGAAGCTGGTGGCCTACTCGTCGGTGAGCCACCTGGGCTTCTGCACGCTGGGCATCTTCGCGCTGAACCCGGCGGGCATCGCCGGCTCGATCATCCAGCAGATCAACCACGGCATCTCGACGGGCATGCTCTTCCTGATCGTGGGCGTGGTCTACGAACGGCGGCACACGCGCGAGATCGCCGAGTACGGCGGCCTGTTCCGGGTGATGCCGGTGTTCACGATCGTCTTCCTGATCGCGGCGCTCAGTTCGATGGGGATGCCGCCGCTGAACGGCTTCATCGGCGAGATCACGATCCTGCGGGGCGTGTACGAGGTGTCCATCTGGTGGGCGCTGTGGTGCGGCCTCGGGATCGCGCTCGGCGCGGCGTACCTGCTGTGGCTGTTCCAGCGGACGATGCTGGGCGACATGAAGAACGAGAAGAACAAGGTGCTGGTCGATCTGAACTGGCGCGAAGTCGCGGTGTTCGCGCCGCTGGTGGTTCTGCGCCTTCTGGATCGGGCTCTACCCGCAAGCCGTTCTTCGACATGCTGGAGCGGCCGGTGGCGCAGATCGTCGAGCGCGTGCAGCCCGGGCTACTACGAGGATCGCGGGATGGACAACCCGCTGCTGCCGGAAGAAATGAGAACGAAGAAGCGAGCCAGCCTTCGATAGCCTCCACTTACTCCCAATCGGCAGAGGAGTACCCCCCGGCCTAAGGGGTGACTGGGTCGCCCTTCTTAGTCCAACAGACTAAAGAGTGTCTGTCCCCTTTTGGATTTGGACGAGGTTTTCGCGGGGCGGCGGAGGCGGTTGAGGCTTGGGTGGGTTCAGCCAGCGGCCTGGAAGTCTGGCGAGATAGACAAGGCGCTCCACCGAGGGCAGCAGACTTCGGACGGTTTTGCCGTGCAACAACAGGCTCCCGGTGACCAGCAGCGGATGCGGAATGGTGGTGCAGCAGCGCGCGCAGATGTCGATCTCGCCCGCGCGCCCTGCGTGTGGAGGCGGCGCATGCGCGCATCGGTTCGCCGTTGCAGATCTTCTCGAGAGACTGCTCCCCGATGCGGCCCACCGGCGCGCCGTCCAGCATGTAGCTCTGGCAGCAGGGGTAGACGTCGCCGTTGTGCTTGACGTACATCGGCGCCGCGCCAGAGGTAGTGGCAGGGGTGCTTCCAGTCGTTGCCGCGCGTGGCCGGCGTCGGGACGCATCAGGTTGGTTTCGTCCTCCTTGATGCGGACCTGGTCCACGCCGGGCACGGCGCTCCAGAAGCGCGTGAAATCCTCGACCTCGTGCGCGTTGCCGTCCATGCGGACCATCTGGACCACCATCTGGAGTTTCGATTTGCCGCTCGTGCTTCATGCGGCAGAAGCGCACGAAGTTGTCGCGGACGTTCTCGAACTTCGCGCCCTTGCGGTAGAACTCGAAGGTCTCCTTCGTGGCGCCGTCGAAGCTCAGCGTGATGTGCTCGAGCGGCGTGTCGAGCAGCCGCGCGGCAGACTCCTCGTCGAGCAGCGTGCCGTTGGTCGAGAGCAGCGTCGAGATGCCGTGGCGCTGCGCAGAACTCGATGCGGTCGAAGATCTTCGGGTCGAGCAACGGCTCGCCCAGCCCGATCAGCATCATGTGCTCGGCGGTTGCGCCGGCCTGCGCGCACCAGGCGATCGAAGACGTCGTCGCTCATGTCCTCCTTGGGCTGCTTGTGGGTCTCGCGCGGGCACATCGGGCAGTAGAGGTTGCACTTGGCGGTGGTCTCGACGATGTACTCCACGGGCAGGGCGGGCACGCTGTCCTGGCGCGTCAGGTAGCCCCACAGCAGTTTGGCCCGATTCCAGGCTCGCATGGGTTGAGAAGAGGCCGATCTTCTTCCATTCTAGCGAGGGAAGATCGTGCGTCCCGCGCCGGCGAGGGATCATCCTGAAATCAGTGCTTGAAAGAATCCGCGCGCTGAACGACGCTCCTGTCCGAACCGGGCGAAGTACGTTCTCTACTGGGCGCAGATGAACCGGCGCGTGGACTCCAATCACGCGCTGAGCTGGGCGGTGACGCGCGCCAATGAGCTCCGGATCTCCGGTGCTCGTCTACGAAGGGCTAACGTGCAGCTACCGAGAAGCCAACGACCGGCTGCACACCTTTGTGCTCGAGGGCGTTCCGGAGATGGAGCGGCGGCTCGCTGCGCGCGGCATCGGCTACTGCTTCTACCTGCGGCGGCGCAAGACCGACGCTAACGACATCTTGTACCGACTGGCCGCAGATGCCGCTTGCGTCATCACGGACGACTACCCGGTCTTCATCGCCGCCGAACACAACCGCAGCGTGTCGCAGAAGGTCGACATCGCCTACGAGGTGGTGGATTCCTCCTGCATTGTGCCGATGCAGTTGTTCACAAAGCGAGAGTATGCGGCATACACAATCCGGCCGAAAATCCACAAGCTGCTGCCGGCGCATCTGCAGCCATGCCCGGAGCCGAAGGTCAAGGTGAAGTGGAGCGGACCGAAGCGGGAGTTTCATACGCAGGTGCGCCGCGGAGAACATCGCCGCGTTGGTCGAGTCGTGCGAAATCGATCACAGGGTGCCGCCTTCGGTGTCCTATCGCGGGGGAAGACTGGCGGCGGAAGCAGCGCTGCGGCATTTCCTGGAAGACAACCTGCGACGTTATGCGCGGGAGAAGAACGAGCCGTCGGCGCACGCGACTTCGGACTTGAGTCCCTACCTGCATTTCGGGATGATCTCGTCGCTGGAGGTGGCGCTGGCGGTCAAAGCGCATGCGGCGGCGCACTCGCTCATCGCAGACGAGTTTCTGGAAGAGCTGATCGTGCGCCGGGAGCTGGCCTTCAACTATGCGAGGTGGGTGGAGCATCCGGACTCTCTGGCGAACCTGCCGGACTGGACGCGACAGACGCTGCTCAATCACGCCGCGGATCAGCGCGAGCCACACTACCGGAGGGAAGACTTCGAACAGGCGCGAACCCACGACCCGCTGTGGAACGCCTGCCAGAAGGAGATGCTGCTGCGGGGCAAGATCCACGGATACTACCGGATGTACTGGGGCAAGAAGATCATCGAGTGGTCGCCGACTTGCCAGGATGCGCTGGAGACGATGGTGCATATCCACGACCGATAGGCGCTGGACGGGCGCGACCCCAACACGTATACGAACATCCTATGGTGCTTCGGGCTGCACGACCGGCCATGGGGGGAGCGGCCGGTCTTCGGCATGGTCCGGTATATGTCATATGAGGGGATGAAGCGGAAGACTGGCGTGGATGCTTACGTGAGGGAGATTGCTGATCTGGAAAAGGCCGCAATATGAAGTTTCTGGTCACAGGCGCTACAGGTTTTCTCGGGTCGCCTTTGCTGCAGCGGCTTGAAGCCGAGGGCCACAGTTGGCGTGCGTTGAGCCGCGCAAAGCCCAGGCGCGACAAGTTCTACGAGTGGCCTGATCTGACCGCGCCGCCCCCGGCTGCGGCGTTGGAAGGCACGGAGGTCGCGGTTCACCTGGCGGGCGAACCGGTGGCGCAGCGTTGGTCGGCCGCGGTGAAGAACAGGATCCGATCCAGCAGGGTGAATTCGACCGCATCGTTGGTGGAGTCGTTTTCCAGAGTGATGAAGCCGCCGCGAACGTTGATCTGCGCCTCGGCAGTCGGATTCTACGGCGACCGCGGAGACGAGCTGTTGAACGAGCAGTCTCGACCGGGCAGCGGGTTTCTGCCGGAGACATGCGTTGAGTGGGAAGGCGAGGCGGCGCGCGCAGCGGCGATCGGCATCCGCGTGGTTCTGCTGAGAATTGGCATCGTGCTGGGTCCTGGCGGCGGTGCATTGGGGAAGATGCTGACACCGTTCAAGCTGGGGTTGGGAGGCCCACTCGGCTCGGGGCGGCAATGGATGTCGTGGATTCACAGGGACGATCTGGTGTCGATGATTCTCTGGGCGGCGTCCGGGGATGTGAAAGGTCCGGTAAACGCGGTGGCGCCCGCGCCGGTGAGAAACGGCGATTTCAGTCGAGCTCTGGGTGCGGCGCTGCGGCGGCCGGCGGTGCTGCCCGTGCCAGAGATCGCACTGAAGGTGGTATTCGGCGAGATGGCCACGGTGCTGCTGGGAAGCTCGCGAGTAATCCCGGAAACTGCTCAACGGTATGGGTTTAGGTGGCAATTTGATCGCCTTGAGGCGGCACTCGCCAACGCCGTGGTAGACTGAAAACTGTTATGGCCATTCCCAACGTACGCCGATTCCGTCTCACTGGTCCCACCGGACAGGTAGCGACGCACATGGCCGTGATTCCGAAGGACACGGACATCGACGCCTACATTGCCGACGTCAACAAGCGCTTCGACTGGAAAGCTTGGGACGATATGCAACTGAAGCAGTTCAAGATCCGCGTCGGTCAGCAGAAGCAGAAGAAAGCGAAGTAGTTCTTCGATTCGCTGTCGGCCGGTCTCGAACTCAACGAAATCACGAAAGGGCGAGCCTTCGGGCTCGCCCTTTTCGCGTTATTGGGCTATCGCATGATGCAAGCGTCGCGTTATGGGGGTCGTCGCGATATCGTAGTTGCACGATGAACCGGCGCCAGTTTCTTGGATCCACCTCGGCTGCCATCCTGCAGCCTTCAAAGCGTCCCAATCTGCTGCTGATCATGACTGACCAGCAGTCGCATCAGGCGTGGTCCGGGGCAGGGAACCCATGGCTGAAGACGCCGGCGATGGATTCCATTGCCGCCTCGGGCACAGCGCTGACTTCGGCGCACTGCACGTATCCGGTCTGTTCGCCGTCACGGTCGAGCGTGTTCACCTCGCGCTATGCGCATGAGACACAGGTGATGGAGAACGGCAAGGCCATCGTGGCGGGCATTCCGACGATGGGGGAGATCTTCCGCGATGCCGGATACAAGACTGTGTACGGGGGAAAATGGCACCTGCCAAAGAGCTTCGACGGGATGACCGGATTCGAGAAGCTCATAGGGGGCAACGGGCTGGGGGCGAAGATGGACGCTCCGCTGGCAGACGCCTGTTCGCAGTGGCTCAGGGGCGACAGCGGCGGGCCGTTCCTGATGGTGGCCTCATTCATGAATCCGCATGACATCTGCGATTGGATCCGCGCCCATCCGGGAGTGAGGCGGCAAGCCGGCACTGTCGGCTGGCCGCCTGCACCGGGCAACATGGCGGCGGATCCACTCGAGCCCGAGTGCATCGGATTCCATCGCACTGCCGGCTATGACCTGATGTCGCAGGCAGTCAAGATCGCCTCCGAGTGGAGGGCGGCGGAAGTGCGGGAGTACCTGCACGGCTATTACAGGCTGGTGGAGGACGTCGACCGGCACGTTGGGTCCGTGCTGTCGGCTCTGCGGGCATCGCGGCACGCCTCCAATACGCTGGTGTGCTTCGTGTCAGACCACGGAGAAGGGATGGGGGCGCATCGCTGGGTGCAAAAGGCGTCGTTCTACGAGGAGTCGGTGAGGGTGCCGATGCTGTTCGCAGGGCCGGGGATTCCGGCAGGGACGGCGTTCGCCCGAGCTGACCTCGCTGTTGGACATCCTGCCGACCTTTTGCGACTACGCCGGGATCGCCCCGCCGCAGGGCGTGCGTGGGCAGAGCCTGCGGCCGTTATTTGAGGGAGGGACCTTGAGCGGGGAGATGGTGGCTGCCGAGCTGCGCTACGGTTCACCCGACAGGGAAGGCCGCATGATCAGAACGGCCAGGCACAAATATGTGAGGTTCAACTCCGGGGCGCGCGCTGAACAGCTTTTCGATCTGGAGTTCGACCCCGGCGAGACAAGGAATTTGGCCGGCGAGCCGGAGGCGGAAGCAATTCTGAAGCAGCATCGCGCGCGATTGCGGAGTTGGCAGGACGAGACTGGCGATCGGCCCTACTGAGCGGCGTTGCGAACCTGACGAAGCGCCTTGAGCGCATCGCGGGCAACCGCCGCGTCCTCGTCGCGGGAAAGTCGTTCGAGCGACGGTTCGACATCCTTGGCGCGAGTCCCACCCAAAATTTCTGCGAGAGCGAGCTTCTCGGCCTGAGTCATAGGACTCTCCAGCTTGGAGTAGAGGGCAAGGCGGACTTCCTTTTCCGCGGCGAGTTCGGAGATGTATGGCACTGCGACTCCGCGCCAGGCTTTCTGATTGACCTGATTGAAGAGGTAGCCCAGGGGCCCGAATTCGCCCATGTCAATGTTGCCATAGCGGGCGAGGGCGAAAGCCTGGCCGAGCCGGGCGACCATCTTGCCTTCGTCGGCGAACAGGGATTCGATTCGCGGCTTGTCCTCCGCGGCCCGGATGCGGCCGAGTCCTTCGGCGGCGGCTGAGCGCAGCCACTCGTCCTTATCGTCGACATAGTTGGCGATCAGGGCGCGCGTCGAGGGGTCCGCAATCTGCGCCATGGCTGTCAGTGCGGCCCTGCGAACCTTCTTGTCAGAGGTATTCTCGAGGACCCTCTTGAGTTCCGGCACAGCCTCTTTAGCGGTGAGGAGGCCAACGGTCTCGATGGCGGCGAGCTGCACTTTCTGGTCGAGGTCGCGAACGAGGAAGGTCATGCGGGCGCCGGCGGAGCGGTCGCCGATCTTCTGCGTGGCAATGAGGGACTCGTAGATCAGCCGGCTGTCTTTGGAACGGAGGGCTTCAAGGAGCGCAGGGAGGCCGGACTTGGCGCGGAGAACGCCCAGAGCACGGGCGCCGTTGGCGCGCGATTCCATGGAGGAGGAGGTTCCGGTGAGCTTGGCCAGGGCGTCGGCGATTTCAGGACGGACCGGCGTGCCCGGCTCTACCGCGGCCGTGGGAGTATCGTCTGTAAACCTGGCCGTGACCGCGTTGCCCGCTCGTTTGAGCGAGCCTGACAGGCCGGCCTCGACATACCCGGGAAGGTAAAAATTGAGAATGCCGTCGACGGCGCGGATCTGCACTTCCGGATCGGCGTCTCCAAGGGCCTTGATCAGCGGTTCGAGGCTGCGCTGCGTTCCGGCCGCGATTAGCGCTTTCACCGTTTCGATCCGTACTTCGGTGGAAGCGTCGTCGAGATAGGGTGCGATCTTGGGGATGGCGGCGGAGCCCTGCTTGCCCCAGTCTTTTAGGGCGCGAATTTTTTGTTTGTCGGCGTTGGCGTCCTGCGCCAAGGCGGCAGGGATGGCACACAACGCCAGAATGCACACCGCGAAGCGGCGGTTACCAGGACTCATGATTCCATTGTAGGGACGCTTGCCCCGCCGGTTTGGACGGTGGCGCCCGGCGAATGCGTCGATTTAGCGAATAAACTCGACCTGGGTGCGATGAGGGATGATACCGGCTTCCCATCCGAGGTCGAGCAGCTTCTGGGCCGCCCGGGGGATGATATCGCCGGCGTCGACAGTGTAGTGATTGACGTACATGCCGACGAACTTCTCGGCCAGGGGCTGTTCCATGTCGCGGGCGAACTGCATGGCGTAGTTGAGCGCCTCTTCCTGGTTGTCGAGCGCGTACTGGATGCTCTCTCGCATCAGCCGGCAACATTCCGTCTTCACCTCGCCATCGAGGCTGCGCAGCAGCGCGTTGGCGCCGAGAGGCAAGGGCAGGCCGTAAGTCTGCTTGAACCAGCGGCCCATGTCGAGCACCTGGTGGAAGCCGCCCTTGGAGAACGTGAGCTGGCCCTCGTGAATCACCAGAGCGAGGTCGACAGACCTTTCCTTCAGCACATCCAGGACCTTGTCGAACGGCGTGACGACCGGAATGACGTCACGTTCGAAGATCTGCATGGCGAGCCAACTTGTGGTCATGAGGCCGGGGATAGCGATTCGCTTCCCTTTGATCTCATCTGTCGACATGGGAGCGTTGGATACGAGCATGGGCCCGTAGCCATCACCGATGCTGGATCCGCTGGCCATCAGGACATACTTGTCCGCGACGTAGGGATAAGCGTGATAGGAGATTGCCGAGAGGTGATACTGTCCTTCCATCGCTTTTCGGTTGAGGGATTCAATGTCCTCAAGAACATGCCGGAAGGAGACCAGGCGGGAGCGTATTTTACGCGTGGCCAACGCGTAGAACATGAACGCATCGTCAGAGTCCGGACTATGCGCGCAGACGATCTCCATGGGGGTGGAAGGATTCATACGAAGGAACTATCACTATACCATCCAGGTGTTTCCCCTACCGAGGCGAATGGTTTCAGAAGTCCATTATTGTGAGGGATGGCCGGCGCGAACAAGAGCTTCCAGTTCAGGCTGCGCCGAGGACATCAGGCGCGCGAGTTCGTTGGCGGCGCTCATGGCCTGTTCTGCCTGCGCCTTGCTTTGCCGCCGACTCGAGCACCACAGCAGCCGCGCGGCCGGATTCACAACCGAATTGCGCCAGCAGTCCCTTCAACTGATGGGCGTGGCCTCCGACCGCGACCAAGTCGCCTCGCTTCAATCCCTGCCGGGCCAGGTCGAGCAAGCGGGGGTATTCCACCAGGAACAGGTCGGCGAGTTCCGCCAACAACTGGACGTCTCCGCCCACCCGGGCCAAAGCTGCCTCGCCGTCCACAAGCAGACTCATCTTTCCTTCTTCCCTTCTTGGCTTAATTGACTGGCTCTGGTCCGGCTCAGGGGGGTGCGGACGGAGAACCCGGTCGATTTCCTTCAGCAGTACGTCGAGTCGAATTGGCTTGGACAAATAGCCATCCATTCCGGCCGCGATGCAACGTTCGCGGTCCCCCGGCATTGCGTGCGCGGTCATGGCAACTATGGGCAGGTGTATTACCGGAATCCTGTTCTTCGGCCCTGATACGCCTGGTGGCTTCAAGTCCATCCATGCCAGGCATCTGAACGTCCATCAACGCCAGATCATATCGGCCTGAGCGGGCAGCGGCAACGGCGTCGCCTCCATTGGGGACGACAACACAATCGTAACCCGCTTTCTTCAACATACCCCGGATCAGGATTTGATTGACTGGATGGTCTTCGGCAACCAGGAACCGAAGACGAGAACGCGGCGTATCGAGGACAGCCGTACCAACCGGCTGTTTCTCTTCTGGTGGGGACTGGGCATCGGCAGGCAAGGCGATGGTGAAGGAAAATGCGCTCCCCTCTCCGCTGCTGCTGGCGACGAACAGCCTTCCGCCCATCATTTCGACGAGCTTGTTGGAGATGGACAGGCCAAGCCCTGTACCGCCCGGACCGGTAGCAGAATTCTGGGGGAGCTGCGTAAACGGCTCGAAAATGCCGTCGAGTTGTTGCTGGTCGATGCCGATGCCGGTGTCGCTGACGACGAAGCGGATCCTCCACCTTCCCTGGGGGAGCGATCCCAGCGATGACACCCGCAGCCGCACCCATCCTTTGTCGGTGAATTTGATCGAGTTGCCTACGAGGTTAAGCAGGACCTGTCGCAAACGTCCTTTGTCGCCGGTGATCCAGTTCGGCAGGCTGTCGTCGACCGACCAGGAGACTTCCAGTCCGCGGGCCGAGCCGCGCAAGTGCATTGGCCTCATCGCGTCCGCGACCAGGCTGCGCAGGTCGAATAGTGCGGGTTCCAACTCCATGCGGCCGGCTTCGACCTTGGAGAGGTCCAGGAGGTCGTCCAGCAGGCCGAGCAGGGATTCGGCGGAACTCTTGACCAATTCGAGGAACTCCCTCTGTTCCGCGGTGAGCTGAGTCATCAGCGTCAATTCCGTCATCCCGAGCACGCCGTTCATCGGGGTCCGGATCTCGTGGCTGACGTTGGCCAGAAAATCGCTCTTGGCATGTGAGGCCATCTCGGCTTTGGCGGCCATCTCGCGCGCCCATTGCGTCGTGGTCTTCAGGAACTCATTAGTGCTGCGGAGTTCCTGCTCTGTGTGCACCCGGCTGGTGATATTTCGAATCACCTGCAGCAGCACCGGACCGAAATCGGGGCGGTCGAGGAACGAGTTGGCGCACTCCAGCCAGATTCGCTCGCCTGTTCGCAGAACGAACTCCCTGGTCGAACTCGCATCTATGGCGCGCCGCCGGAACGCATCCCGGAAGCGTTCGATTTCCTCATCTTCGTGCCCTGGCCATTCGCGGAAGATAGCGACAAAGGGTCGATTCTCGGCTTCCTCGCGGGTCGAGCCGGTGAGCGACAGGAAGCTGGGATTGGCGGCAACGACACGCCCCTCGCCGTCAAGAAACAGCATGGCGTCGCGTGCGCTGTCCCAGACGGTCCGGAACTCGTGAGCAAGTTGATTCTGCTGGTTCTCGGCCAGCACCTGCTGCGTGATGTCGACGGCCGTAAGCACGACGTACTCGGGCTTGCCCTCATCGTTTTGAACGACTGATGCGGACCAGCTCAGCCATAGATCCGGCCTGCTTTGCCGGCGCAGGCGATTGATGCCCGTCTGCGGCGAATGGCCGGCAATCAGCTCGGACCAGTTCTCGCCGAGTGCGGTCAGTTCTTCACCGTTTGTCACGAGGACTGAGATCGGGCGCCCGCGTACGTCGGATTCGTGGCATCCGAACGATTGTTCACACGCCCGGTTCCAGCGCAGCAGCCGGCGATCAAGATCCAGAACCGCTATCAGAGTGCTGGCAGTGTCGAGAACGGTGCGGGTGAAGTCTCTCTCTCTCGCCAGCTGCAATTCCGTCTGGGCAAATGACGTTACGTCGAGCGCCACAGCGACCATTCCCAACTGGCCTTCTGGCAGATCCAGCGGATACCCCGAGATCAGGGCAGCCATGTCGATCGAGTTAGTCTCGCGGAATCGCAAGGTGAACGCTTCGAAGAATGACTCGATCCGGCCGGAAAGGAGAGCTTCCTCGATTGCGTCAAGCCGTTCCGCGCCGGCGTCTTCGAACAAGTCGCAGTTTCGCTTGCCGATGATCTGGCTCGCGGAACGTCCCACGATGCGGCAGAAGCGTGCGTTGACGTAGATGAATCTTCTGTCCCTGCCCTTCACATAGATTGTGGCCGGCAGGTGATCCCACGGCTCCCACGGCGTGGAAACGCCACTCTCCAGTGGCGCTCCGCCTGAAGGTTCTCGCGCCCGGAAGAGGTCGAGGAAATTCAAGCCAGGTCTTTCACTCGGAGGTTCCTGAACTCAACGCGGGTTCCGTGGCCGAGCAGGCCGATGTGGCCCGATTTGTTCTGGAGTCCGGGATGTTTCTTCAGGACTGCCGGATCGGTCACGGTATCGAGGTTGGCGTCGCAAACTGCCACCCCGTTCAGCACAATTCTGACCTGCCTGCCGTTGGCCGTGATTTCGTACTCGTTCCACATGCCGTTGCGCTTGACATGGCCGGGTTTGGCGGGGAAGACGTCGTAGACCGAGCCAGTGTACTGAGTTGGCTTGATCGGCATCTTCTGATAGACCTCGGCCTCGTCGTCGAGCACCTGGATCTCCATTCCGGAGTAGGCGACATCTCCGCTGAGAGGGGCGCGGATACCGATGCCGTTGTTGCCTCCTTCCCACAGGCGCCACTCGAGCTTCAGGATGAAATTCGAGTATTCCTTGACTGTGAAGAGGTTGCCGCCGCCGTCGGCCGGGCAGGCGATCACACCGTTCTCGACAACATAACCGGGACCGCGTCCACCCTTAAGGATCCAGCCTTCAAGGTCCTTGCCGTTGAACAACGAAGTGAAGCCCGCTTCGGCCGGCGCCGCCATGACGGCCAGCGAGGCGAGGAACTCCCTTCGGCGGAAAGTCAGGTTCTTCATTTGCTTGTCTCCAATTGCTTCAATAAAGCCAGGCATTCGATCATCGCCCGGCCGTTGTGATAGGCAGCCTTCCACACGCCGCCTTTATCGCCGCGGGCCTTGAGCGACTCGTCGACTTCCGTCCACCATTCTCCATTCTTCCAGTCGATCTGGTGCTTGTTCACGAACTCCCACGTCTTCAGAAAAACGTCGCGGTATTTGGCCTCGCCCGTCAGTTTGTACATCGTGAGCGCGCTGACAAGCACTTCAGCCTGGACCCACCATGATTTTGACCTGCCGGCCGCAGGGGCCATGAACGCGCCCCAGGACCAGAATCCACCGTCTTTCGAGTCCCAACCGTACTTCATTGAATAGGCGAAGTTGGATTGAAAGAGGTCCATCAGCGGGGCGACAGGGACGCTCGCGGCCGCGGAAGCGTCGACGAGCAGCCAGATGTTCTCCAGGTCGTGGCCGTAACTGACGCGAGCGGAGTCGCCACCGAGGACCGGAGTCCAATCGCGCTTGTATTGATCGGTGCAGGCGGCAAGTCCCTTGCGAACGACGGTGTTGCTTTCGATGGTCATCAGTTCGAGCAGTCGCTCGCGGGCAAGCGGCAGTTTGGAGGCGCGGTAGAAGGTGGTCATAGCCTCCATAAGGTGAAGATGCGTATTCATGAGCTTCAGGTCGCCGGGCACGCTCATGTAGCTGGGCTCGTTGGTGGCTGCAGGCGACCAGTTCTCGTTGAAGAACTCGATGTAGCCGCCGTATTGCCGGTCGTGGGCCTTCCTTTCCAGCAGGTCAAAGAACTGAATGGCGAAGTTCAGCACGTCCTTTCGGCCGCTCGCCAAGGCGTACTCGCTTATGGCGTAAAGGGCGAAGGACTGGCCGTACATGTGCTTCATCGGCTTGGTCCGGTTGACTCCTGCGGCGTCGACTTCCCAGGCGAAGCCGCCGTTCTTGGAGTCCCACATCTTCTGAGTCAGGAACTTGTAGCCATGTTCGGCGGCCTTGAGGTTGGCGGCCTTGTCGCCGTATCCAGCCCGGGCCATGCGGGCGAAGTACCAGACCATGCGCGACTGAGTGACGATGGCTTTCGGGCCGTCGCCTTTCACGGCCCCGTCCGGTCCGAAATGGAGCTGATAGCCGCCCAGTTTCGTGTCTATCGACTTGGGATACCAGAATTTGTGGATATTATCGTCGAGCGCCTTCTGCATCCCCGTGGCCACGTCGGCCGGGATTGGCTGTTGGGCGATTGCGACCAATGGCACGGCAATCATTGCGAGAAACAGCGCCCACTTCATATGCCGCGATTTTATACCTTCTAATAGTGATGCTACGGACACTGGCCCTGATACTCCTGGCGATTCCCTCCTTCGCCCAGTCGATGAAGGTGATGACCTTCAACGTGAGATACCCCAACCCCGGCGATGGACCCGATGTCTGGTCCGCCCGGCGCGACCTCCTCGTGGAGACGATCGCCAAAGAGGCGCCCGACCTGATGGGAACACAGGAGCTGTTTCACGAGCAGGGCCAGTACATCGTGGAAAAACTGCCGGGCTATGCGTGGTTTGGGCGTCAGTCGCCGCGGAAATACGCAGGACGAGCACATGGGAGTCTTCTATGCGAAGGACAAACTGACGCTTCTTGATTCCGGCAACTTCTGGCTGTCCGAAATCCCGGAGCGCGCCGGGAGCAGCAGTTGGAACATGAGCCTGCCGCGCATGGTGACATGGGGTTTCTTTGAGCACAAGGCGAGCGGCACGAAGTTCATGTACTACAACACGCACTTCGCGCACCGGCGCGAGGACGAGCCTGCCCGTGTGAAAAGCGCGAGGCTGATCGCGGCACGAATGGCGCTGTATGACGAGTCGCTGCCGTTGGTGCTGACCGGCGACTTCAACGCGCCAGCGGGTGGCGGAGCGTACTCGAACTTCACTCCGCTGCTTCGCGACGCCTGGAAAGAGGCCACGACGCGTGAAGGGCCCGAGGGCACGTTTCATGGGTTCAAGGGCTCTCCAGGGAGGGACCGCATCGACTGGATCATGTTCCGCGCGCCCTGGCGCGTGACGCGCGCTGCTTCGCTGACGGTCAACAAAGAGGGGCGCTACCCGAGCGACCATTTCCCCGTTGTGGCCGAGTTCGCGCTGAAATAGTCTTGTGCCAATTGAATTGACCTTCGAAGAAGCGCGCGTGCTCGGCGCGCTGAGCGAAAAAGACATGGCGACGCCGGAGTACTACCCGATGTCGCTCAACGCGCTCGCCAACGCCTGCAACCAGAAGACGAATCGCGACCCGATCACAGCCTTTGACGACGTGACGGTGCGGGATGCGCTGCATCTCCTGCGCGACCGGGGCCTTGCGGCATTCGTCAGCGAATCGGGGTCGCGAGTGGAGAAGTACCGCCACAAGCTCGCCGAGAAGTTCAACTTCACGCGAGGGGAACAGGCGGTTCTCACGGTTCTGCTGCTGCGTGGGCCGCAGACGGCGGCGGAACTGCGGGATCGCGGGTCGAGGTTGGCTCCGCTGGACGATCTGGAAACCATCGGGCACATGCTCGATCGGATGGCCGTTCGCGATCCGGATCCGCTGGTGAAGCTGTTACCGAGAGCGCCGGGGACAAAGGAGCCGCGCTGGGCCCACCTGCTGTGCGGCGAGCCTGAGTTTCACCATGCTGTCCCGGCCGAGGAATCGATAACGCCGATTGGTGTGGGGTTGTCCGCCCGCGTGGAGGAATTGGAGCGCGAACTGGCCGAGTTGCGCCTGGAGTTCAACGCCCTGAGGGATAAGCTCGAACCGCTGCTTTAGCGGCGCCCGGCTATTCCACGCCAAGCTGCCAAAACAGAAAGGCAAGTTCCCGCGCAGGAGATTCGAGTTGCTCCGAGCGTCTCGTGGCGCCGACGTGGCCGGCCTCGGTGTCGTAGTGCAGCAGAATGGGCAGGCCGGACGTCGACGCCGCCTGCAGCCGTGCGGTCATCTTGCGAGCCTGCAGAGGGGGGACGCGCGTATCACGGTCGCCGGAGATGAGCAGCACTGCAGGATACTGTGTTCCTTCTCTCACGTTCTGATAGGGCGAGTACTTCATCAGGAACGGAAACTCGTCGGGCTTGGAAGCATCGCCATACTCCAGCAGCGCCGGTTTGTTGTTGTTCGGGAAGCGCCAGTAGCCGACCATGTCGAGATCCGGGTAGCCACAGACGACCGCGCGGAAAAGATCCGGCCGCTGGGTCAATGCTGCACCCACAAGCAGCCCACCATTGGAGCGGCCCATGATGGCGAGCCGCTTCGGATTCGTGTACTTGTTGGCGATGAGCCATTCGCCGGCGGCGATGAAGTCGTCGAACACGTTCTGCTTGTTGGCCAGCATTCCCGCGCGGTGCCACTGTTCGCCGAACTCGGCGCCGCCTCGAATATTCGCCAGCGCCCATACGCCGCCATGCTCCATCCAGATCGCCGCCTGAACGCTGAAGCGGGGCAGAAGGCTGACGTTGAATCCGCCGTAGCCGGTGAGCAGGACGGGCAGATTGCCGTTGGGCTTGAGGCCCTTGCGGTGTGCAAGGAACATCGGGACTTTGGTTCCGTCTTTTGAGGCACACCAGACCTGTGTCCACCTCGTACAAGGCTCGAGTCCCAGGCCGGCAGCGACCTGAAGTACGGCTTCAGCTCGCCGGTCGCCGTGTCGTACTCGTGAATCGTCACCGGCGTGCTGAGAGTGGTGAAGGTCACGTAGGCGGTTCGTTGCTTCGGCCGCCCGCTGATGCCGGCTGTGCCGAGTCCGGGTAGAGGCACCTCACCCTGTCGCCGGCCGTCCAGCGCATGGATGGCGATGCGTGACGTCACGTTGTGCAGGTACTCAAGGAATACTTTGCCGCCGGCGACTGTGACCCCTTCCAGCGGATCGGAGTGCTCGGCGACGATCTCCTTCCAGTCGGCCCGCTCCGGTTTCTGAAACGACGCGGTGAGCAGCCGGTATCGAGGTGCCTGCCAATCCGTATGAATCAGAAGCCGGTCTCCGCCGTCGATGGCGTTGAAGTGGGCGTTCGATGCCTTTGACGATCGGCTTCGGAGCCGCGTCCTTCTCGAGATCCATCCAATAGAGGTCATTGCTGGCCCAACCTCTTCCGGCTGTGATCAGCAGATACCGGCCGTCTGCGAGCAGGCGAGGTGAGATGAACTCAGACGGCGAAAAGCCCTCGCCGAAGATGAGCTTCTCCTGTCCGTTCGAAAGGTCGAGATAGCGGATACGCGGACCGCTCTGGCGGTCGTGGTTGGTGTAGTAACAGCCCTTGCCGTCTTCCCGCAGCGCGAAGCCGCGATTGAGATGCCGGGCTATCGCTGCGGGGATGTCTTTGCCCGAGGAAAGGTCCCGGAAGCGAATCGAGGTTTCATCCTCTCCGCCGCGGCGCAAGGCGTAGGCCAGCAACCTGCCATCGTTGGAGACATCGAGAAACGCTGCCGAAGACAGCTTGTCAGGCGCGAATTGGAGCGGGTCAAAGACCGCTTGCTCGGCTCCTCCAGCTGCCGGGCGCCTGTAGATGATGCTGACCTGGGCGCCGGCGGCACGCCTGCTGACGTAGCAGAAAGCGCCACGACAGACCGGCGTGCCCACGCTGGCTTCGGCTGTGAGTGCGTCGAGACGCTTCAGCAGCGCCTGCCGAACTCGGCAGGGGGGCCAGCATCGCGGCGCTGTAGCTGTTCTGCGCATCAATCCAGCGGCGTGTTTCGGGAGACTGTTGATCCTCCAGCCACCGGTATGGATCAATGACCTCAACGCCGTGGAGCACCTCGCGGAAGTTGTCGCGACGCGCCGCCGGCGGCTGTGCGGCTAACGGGAAGATCAGCAGGAGGAGCACGGCCAAGCGCAACATAGCCGTGGAGTCTAACACAGCCTCAGCCGGCGCCTACCTTGCCTTCCAACTCGGCCCATCGGGCGTAGAGCCGCTCGACTTCGGCTTCTGCCTCTTTCAGCGCCGCGTAGGAAGCCTCGATGCGAGCGCCGTCGCCGGCTGCGGACGCCTCGGTCAGACTGGCCTGCGCCGCTGCCACGCCGGACTCCGCCTTGAGGATCTTCTGCTCCATTCCGTCCCACTCGCGCTGTTCGAGATAGGAGAGTTTCTTCTTCGGCGCGGCTTCCCGGGCCGCCGCGGCGGGCTTTGACGCAGCGATCTTCGCGCGCCTCATGCGGTCGAGATCGTCCTCCCATTGCACGAGATCGGCGTATTGCTTGCCGCCGCCCTCGCCGTCGAGGCCAAGCACGTGGGTGCAGACGCGGTCCATCAGGTAGCGGTCGTGGGTGACCAGGATCAGGGCGCCCGGAAAGTCGATCAGGCTTTCCTCGAGAACTTCGAGCGTGGGAATGTCCAGATCATTCGTCGGCTCGTCGAGCATCAGAACATCGGCCTCTTCCAGCATGAGCCGGGCTATGTGGACTCGCGCCCGTTCCCCCCCGGACAAGGATCCGACGGGCTGCATCAATTGCTCTTCGCGGAAGAGGAAGCGCTTGGCCCATCCGTTCACGTGGACCGTGCGGCCGCGGTAAAGCACCGAATCTCCCTCCGGCGCGAGTGCGCGCTTGAGGGGCAGCGCGGGATCCACCTGCTGCCGCTGCTGTTCGAAGTAGACCATCTTCAGGAATTCGGCCCGGCGGATCTCGCCCGAGCCCGGCGCGAGTTGCCCGAGCAGCAGTCGCAGCAGAGTCGTTTTGCCGCTGCCGTTCTCTCCCGGCCAGCCCCATGCGGAAACCGGGCGAGAGGTGGAATCCGAGGCCGCTGAAGAGTTCGCGCCCGCCGATCTCGTAATGCAGGTCCTGCACTTGAATCAGTTTCTTCGTCTTCCGATCGGAAGCAGTGAAGTCGATCCGCGTTGTGGATGTTTGCGTTCGGGTCTCAAGATCGTCGAGTGCGGCAATCATGTCCATCGCGTTGTCGATGCGGGCCTTGGCTTTCCTCGTTCTGGCCTTGGCCCCGCGCCGGAGCCATTCGATCTCGCGCCGCACTTTGGTTTCGAGCGAATCGCGTTGTTTGGCTTGCGCCGCGAAGAACTGCTCGCGCTTCTCGAGGAAAGAACTGTAAGCGCCCTCGACGCGGAACAGCCCGCCCGGGTAGGCGCGGTTCATCTCCATGACGTGCGTGGAGGTATCTTCCAGGAATGCGCGGTCGTGGGTGATCACACAGGAAGCGAACGAGGCGGAGACCAGCAGCCCTTCGAGCCACTCGATGCCTTCCAGATCGAGATGGTTGGTGGGCTCGTCAAGCAATAGCAGGTCGGGCTGAGTGGCCAACCCCTGCGCCAGCGCCAGGCGCTTGCGCCAGCCGCCGCTGAGAGTCTCGACGCCCACCGAAAGGTCGTGAAAACCCGCCTGCCCCGCCAGGACGGGGACAATCTCCGCCGTGTGCGCGGTCGATTCGATCACGTGGCCAACAGTTTGCCCCGCTTCGAACGAGGGGTCCTGCGGGACGTAGGTCATCCGCACGCCCTTGCGCAGAGCCACTTCGCCGGCGTCAGTTGTTTCGAGTCCGGCGAGGCATTTCAGCAGCGTCGACTTGCCGGCGCCATTCGGGCCGATGACGCCGTGGCGCTCACGCTCCCCGATGGTGAACGAGATGCCTTCGAAGAGCGTTGCGGCCCCGAATTGTTTGCTGAGGGATTGACAGTTAAGGAGAAGCGCCATGCGTGGGACTACTCCAGTGAAGCACACCGCCGGTGCGAGGCACCTCATCAAACGTGTCTGTCGCGTGAGTTATACTCTTGGACAGGAGGTGTGACTTCTCGAGTTTCCTCCACGAGAAACTCACGATCACCCCACCTGGCTGGTTTCGCCGCGCCGGGTCCCATCTCCTCGCGCTCTGCTTTCCCCAGGATTGTTCCATCTGCCAGCAGCCGCTGGCGACTCTCGACGCCTATCCGGTCTGCGAAAAATGCATCGCTGAGCCTGTTCCGCTGGTGGCCGAAATCCACTGCGCGCAATGCGGGTCCGCGTTCCTCAATGAGCGGGCTCTGAACGAGAACGGCCTGTGCCGGCTCTGCGAGGCTGGCGGCACGGCGTTCCGGACGGCCTTCAGCTTTGGTGAGTACGAAGGGACGCTGCGGGATCTCATCCACCTGCTCAAGTACCGGAGAATGAGGCCGCTTGCCAAGCCGCTGGGGAAGATGATGGCCCGGGCCCTGCCGCCCCAGGCGAACGTAGACGCGATTGTGCCGATGCCGCTGCACTGGAGGCGGAAGTTTATCCGCGGCTTCAACCAGGCTGAGTTGCTTGCCGAAGTGGTTTCGAAGCGCACGGGGTTGCCCGTGCAGACTGCGCTCGAGCAGGCGCAAGCACACAAGCTCGCAAGCGGGTCTTGCTTCCGTCGCCCAACGTCGCGCCAATGTGCGCGGCGTTTTCGTTGTGCCCCGGC
Source organism: Bryobacteraceae bacterium (assembly GCA_963714395.1). GTDB lineage: Bacteria > Acidobacteriota > Terriglobia > Bryobacterales > Bryobacteraceae > JACADU01. The sequence goes on along the minus strand of CAVQOO010000009.1, from coordinate 102,068 downwards.
CCGAACAGGTTTCCGGCAAGAGGCTTCTCCTGGTCGATGATGTCATGACATCCGGCGCGACCGTCAATTCCGCTGCCGCGGCGCTGATGGCCGCCGGCGCCGCTCGCGTCGACGTGCTCACCTTGGCTCGCGCCGACCGGCGTAGGGCCACCATCGAGTTTCAGACAGTCGTTGAGTCCCTCACCGACGGAGGATCCGCATGAACGCGAACACCGAACGCCTGCACAGGCCCGTGCTGGTGCTGAACGCCAGCTACGAGCCGATCAATATTTGTGCGGCGCGCCGCGCGCTCGTGCTCGTTTTGAAAGGAGTGGCCCACGCCGAGGAGCACGCCCAGGGCTATTTCCATTCGCAGCGTGCGAACCTGCCATTGCCCAGCGTCATTCGCTTGTTGGAATACCGGCGGATTCCTCACCAGACGCGCGCGCTGTCGCGCAAGAACATCATGATGCGCGACCGGTACACCTGCCAGTACTGTGCCAAAGTGTTTAACGCCGGTGAACTGACCCTGGATCATGTGGTCCCGCGCTCGCGCAGCGGGGAAACGTCGTGGGAGAACCTGGTGGCCTGTTGCCACCAGTGCAACAACAGGAAAGGGAACCGCACGCCTGAAGAGGCCAGCATGAGACTGTTGCATCCGCCGCGCCCTTTCAGCCTGCATACCGGCCGGCACCTGATGCGGTTGCTGGGTCGCGGCGACGCGCAATGGCGGAAATACCTGTTCTATTAGTGGGCGGACGCGCTACTTCGCGCGAGGCGGCGACGAACTCTGAGTGAATTCCCTCATCAGCCTCTGCAGTTCAGGCTGAATCGCAGTCAGACGCTTCTGGCTGATCGCTGCCGTCTTCGGCATCAACGCAATGCCCTTGATCACCATCGCTTGGCCTGAGGCCGAGCGGTAGAAAGACAGGATGTCATCCATCTCTTTGTCCGTGTACGTCTCGGCGTAGAGCTTGATGAAATCCGGTTTCACCTTCTCCCACGAGAAAGCGTTGGTCAGCAGGCGCGCCACTTTGGCCTGGAAGTCCTCGAGTTGCTTGGCCTGCTCGGGCGTCGCAGATTTCAACCCAAGCGTCTCCTGCACCACGCTGGACTTGATCATCTCCATGGTCTGCTCCATGCTGTCGCCAAGCGCCTTCTCGATCTGTGTGAGTTTGAAGAACTCTTCCACCTTGACTGCGCTCGCCTGTTGCTGGCCGGTGGCGCAAGTCTGCGCCAGGAGCGTGACGACGACCGCCAGGCCGGCGCGCATCTCCGTCAGGCCTGCTGGCCGCCGCCCTGCGATGCCGAAGGTGGCAGGGTGACCGGGCTGATGGGCCTGGGTACAGCCGGCTTCTGAGGTTTGGCGTCTTTCTTGGACGGGCTGATGATCACGTGAGCGTTGCGGCCCTCGAGCTTGGGCTGCCCTTCGACCGCTCCGTGCCCGGAAAGATCTTCTGCGAAGCGTAGCAACAGTTTCTTGCCGAGGTCGACGTGCGCGATTTCGCGGCCGCGGAATTGGACTACCGCCTTGACGCGGTTGCCCTCTCCAAGGAAGCGGATGGCGTGCTTCATCTTGAAGTCGTAGTCATGGTCATCGGTGTTCGGCCGGAACTTCAGTTCCTTCACCTGAATGACGTGCTGCTTCTTCTTCGCCTCGTGCTGCTTCTTCTTGTTCTCGTACTGCCATTGGCCATAGTCCATGGCCTTGGCGACGGGCGGCTCCGCCGTTGGCGCGATGAGGATGAGGTCCAGTCCCAGGTCCTGGGCCCTGCGGACCGCGGCCTGTGTGGGCATGACCTCCACCGTCCCATCGGGGAAGACGGCCCGGACCTCTCGTGCCCGGATGGCCTCATTGACGTTCTCTCGAATTCTCGGGCGCGGCGCGCGGGGAAACCTAGATGGATACATGCAAGCGTGCTTCTATTCTCAAATTGAACATAGTTTTGATGGATTGTGGACCAAAAATCATCTCATCGCAAGCAGGCACACATAATCATGTGCCGCTCCTCAAGCGGTGGTTCGACTCGGCCCGGATTGCGCGAAAGCTCAGCGATGCGCTCCCTATCGACTCAGGATACATCAGTTTTTCAATGGTTTGGGCAAGGCTCACTCATCCTTGTCCCATTCGTGTGGCCCAGCCTAGAAAACGAAAGAGATCCAGCCGGTGTTCCCAGGAGAAGCGAATCAACTGTCCGGCGGTAATTGTTTCGGCCTCGATTCCCCAGTAAGTCTCGATCCGCCAGCGGAGATAGGGCGAACGCCAGGGGGTCAGCCGGCAGCCTCGGGTTGCTTTCCAGATGAAGCGCAGCATCAGTTGTTGAGCGATACCTGCTGGCGCCGGCGGGGCGTCTCTGGCGTCGCATAGTAACCCGTGCGATGCCGTACGGAGTATTTCGATCCACCGGCCGTGACTTTGATCTGCCGGAAAGTGCCATCGAGTTCCTGGTTGATCGGCGAGTAGGCCACGATGTACTGGTTGCGGATGTCGTGCGCCACTTGCTTGGCGATGACTTCGACGGATTCGATAGAGTCCGGGTAATAGCTTAAGCCGCCGGAAGCGGTGCTCAACGCGTCCATGGCGCGGCGCGCCTTTTTCTCGTCGCGCTTGTCGTCCTTGCCGAAGATCCCAATGGTGTAGATCAGCACATCGCTCTTGTGAGCCTTCTCGACCAGCTTCTCGAGTGTCATCGCGACGCTGGCAGTGTCGTTACCGTCCGTCACAAGCAGGACGACCTTCTTGTCCTTCTTCCCTTCCTGCTTCAGGTGGTCAATGGACATGGAGACAGCGTCGCGGAACGCCGTTCCTCCGTGTGAGTCGATGCGTGAAACGCCCTCCTCCATTTTCTTGATGTCATTGGTGAATGGCACATCGAGGTAGGCGTCCTCGTTGAAGTTCACGACGAAGACTTCGTCCTGGGGGTTGGAGGCCTTGACGAGTTGAATCGAGGCGGCTTCCACCCGCTGGCGCTTGTCCCTCATCGACCCGCTGTTGTCAATCACGATGCCCAACGAGATCGGGATGTCTTCACGGCGGAACAGCTTGATTGGCTGAGGAACTCCATTCTCCAGCACTTTGAACTGTTCGACGGGAATACTGGTGATCTGCTTGCCGCTCTTGTCGGTCACAGCGCAATGCAACACCACCAGCCGCGTGTCGACGCGGATCGTCGCTTGATCGTCGGGTGTTTCGGCCTTCGGCGCAGGCTTGGGCGCCTGCTGCGCCGTGAGCCCCGCGACGATCCAAACTGCAAACCAGGCTGCCCTATTGATTGGGTGCATAGTAGCCCTGCCGGTGGAGAGCCCTCAATGGAGGAAGCCCGCGCGGCTGATTTAACTTTACCGTGACTTTCCGGTATTTCCCATCCCGCGCTAGATTTCGGGAGACGTAGCCGAAAACGTACTGGTTGCGCAACTCGATACCGATCTTGGCCGCGATGTCAGGCAGGTCGTTCAAATTGTCCACCGGCAGGTGCCGCCCGCCGGTCATTTCGGCAAGCTCGCTGAGCAGACCCGGACCGGAGAGCTCCTCGGCGGAACGACCCCGGCTGCCTACGGGCTCGAAGATGCCGATGGCGTACATTTGCGCGTCGGCCTCTTTGAGCAGATTGCGGACTTCACTCTCAGTGTAGCGGCTCGAATTGTCTCCACCATCACTGACTATCAATAGCGCTTTCCTGGGGTTACGGCCCTTGCGCAGTTGTTGAAGCGCCTGGTAGATTCCGTCGAGCAGCGCAGTCCGTCCCTTAGCCTGCGTGAACGTGAGGCGGCTCATGATGTCGTCCGTGTTCCGCGTGAAGGGCACCACCAGATTGGGACGGTCATTGAACTGCACCAGGAAGAATTCGTCTTCCGGGTTGGCTGTCTTGAAGAATTCCGCGGCCGCCTGCCGGCTCTTGGTCAGCTTTGAACCCATCGAGCCGCTGGCATCGAAGACCATCCCGATACTGAGCGGCGCGTCGAAACTGGCGAAGTAGGAAACCTCCTGCTCAACCTTATCCTCGACGACCCGGAACTGCTCCTTCTCCATGCCCGTGACGAACTGGTTCAGCGGGGTCGTGACAGTCACCGGGATGAGCACCAGGTTGGTATCGATCCGCAAGTTCGGCGTGATGCGGTCCGCTTCGCTTTCGGCCGGCTTGACGCGCGGCTTCAACTCAGGCCGCACTTCCTGGCCGAATCCCACCCCCGCCAGTCCGCTTGTCGCGGCTAAGCTCAACAAATTCAAAGACAACCGACGGGTTATCAAGGTTTAACTCCGACGTGCGGATGCCTGAGTATAGCATCCTGGTAATGTATGCTATTCTCGATTGTGCCCCCATTGATCTTGGGTGTCATTCCTGCCAGATTTGCTTCTTCCCGTTTCCCCGGAAAACCCCTCGCCGTCCTCGCTGGTAAGCCAATGATCCAGCACGTCTGGGAACGCGCCAAACAAGCGTCCTGCCTCACTGAAGTCCTTATCGCCACCGATGACGAGCGCATCGCGGAAACAGCGCGGGGGTTCGGCGCCCGGGTCGCGATGACCCGAAGCGACCACGAATCCGGCACCGATCGCGTCGCTGAAGCAGCAGCGCAAACAGAAGCCGAAATTATCGTCAATATACAGGGCGACGAGCCTTTGATCGATCCTGGCGCCATCCAGACAGCCGTCCTCACGCTGTTAGACGACGCAGAGTGCCAAATGGCGACATTGATGAAGCAAATCTCCCGAATTGAGGAGATCCAAAACCCGAATGTGGTAAAAGTCGTCACCACGCTGGACGGCCAAGCCCTCTATTTCTCCCGCTCTTTGCTGCCTCACCCGCGTGGGGAAGCCGTTCATTTCAAACACATTGGCCTGTACGTCTACCGCCGGGCCCTGTTGCTTGCATATTCGAGCCTCACGGCGCGGCCCCCTGGAGGCAGCCGAAAAACTGGAACAGCTCAGGGCGCTGGAAAACGGCATCCCCATTCGGGTTGCCGAGACAAACTACGAGACTCTGGGCGTGGACACGCCCGAAGATTTGATCGCGGCCGAGGCCGCCCTTCCGTTGGCTCAGTTCTCCACTTCATCGCTCACCCACCATGGCTAAGTACATCTTTGTGACAGGCGGCGTCGTCTCTTCCCTCGGAAAAGGCATCGCCGCCGCATCCATCGGCTGTCTGCTCGAAAGCCGGGGTCTGAAGGTCGCTATGCAGAAATTCGACCCCTACCTCAACGTCGATCCGGGCACCATGAGCCCGTTCCAGCACGGCGAAGTGTTCGTCACCGATGACGGCGCGGAGACAGACCTCGACCTCGGCCACTATGAGCGATTCACCCATGCTCACCTGTCGAAAAACAACAATCTGACATCCGGCCGCATCTACGAGCGAATTATCACGCGAGAGCGCCGAGGCGACTACCTCGGCAAGACCGTACAGGTGATTCCGCACGTTACCAACGAGATCAAGTCCGCCGCGCGCAAGGTGAGCGACGGCGTCGATGTAGTCATTTGCGAGATCGGTGGAACCGTAGGCGACATCGAGTCGCAGCCATTCACCGAGGCGATCCGGCAGATGCGGCATGAGCACGGCCGGCGCAACACTCTGTTTGTGCACGTATCCTATGTGCCTTGGATCGCGGCTGCGCAGGAGCTAAAGACGAAGCCCACGCAGCATTCTGTGAAGGAACTCCGCTCGGTTGGTATCCAGCCCGATATTCTCGTATGCCGCAGCGAACGTCCGTTGCCACAAGACCAGCGGGAGAAGATCGCCCTATTCTGTGACGTCGACGTGAATGCCGTCGTGTCGGCCTATGACGTCGACACGGTCTACCAGGTGCCGCTCATGTTCGCCGAGCAGGGCGTCGACGATCTGGTCGTCGATCTACTCAAGTTGGACGACGCCTCTCCACGTGACCTGACGCGGTGGAGCGCGATGCTCGACCGGATGCGAAACCCGGTTGAAGAAGTCCACATCGGGCTGGTGGGAAAGTACGTTGAGTATGAAGACAGCTACAAGTCACTGAAGGAGTCGCTGCTGCATGCCGGCATCCATCACCAGATCAAGGTGAAGATGACCTGGATCGAGTCGGCCGACCTGGAATGGCCGTCCTGCGCGTCCAAACTCGAACAGTATGACGGAATTCTCGTCCCCGGCGGATTCGGACGCCGCGGCGTCGAGGGCATGCTTTGCGCCATCCGTTATGCCCGCGAAAAGAAGGTGCCCTATTTCGGCATCTGCCTGGGAATGCAGACGGCGGTTATCGAGTTCGCCCGAAACGTCTGCGGTCTGGCTGGAGCGGACTCTACGGAATTCGAAGCTGCCACGCCCTACCCTGTGATCTACAAGCTGAGGGATCTGCTTGGCGTGGAGGAACTCGGAGGGACGATGCGCCTCGGAGCCTATCCCTGTGTGCTGTCAGACGGCTCGTTTGCGCGGACAGCCTACGATGTCGCTGAAATCGACGAGCGTCATCGCCACCGCTACGAGTTCAATCGGACCTTCGAAGAAACCCTGACCACGGGTGGGCTGCGCATCACTGGCCGTTCCCATGACGGCAAGTTCGTGGAAATCTGCGAACTGGGCGGCCACCCCTGGTTCCTCGGCTGCCAGTTTCACCCTGAGTTCAAGTCCAAGCCGCTGGAGCCGCACCCGCTGTTCAAGGCTTTTGTGGGCGCCTCCTATGTCCACAGGCAGAAGCGGCTGCGCAGCGAGATCAGCCCGCTCTTCGCTGAAGAGCAAAACGCTTGAGTACAGTCACCATCGCGCCCGGAATCACGTTCGGCGACGGGTCGCTGGCCTGGATTGCCGGCCCCTGCGTCATCGAGAGCGACCAGCACGTTCACTTTCTCGCCTCGGAGATTCGCAAAATCCTTGGCCCGTTTGTGTTCAAGGCCTCCTTCGACAAGGCCAACCGCTCCTCAATTGACACTTATCGCGGCCCCGGATTGACGGAAGGTCTCCGCATTCTCGCCGGGCTGCGGCGCGAAGGCTTTTCCATTCTGACCGACATCCACACGCCCGGCCAGGCCGGACCGGCGGCCGAGGTTTGTGACATCCTGCAGATCCCGGCGTTTCTCTGCCGGCAGACCGACTTGCTGCTGGAAGCCGGCCGGACCGGGCGCGCCGTGAACATCAAGAAGGGCCAGTTCGTCGCGCCGCACGACATCGTCCGCGCGGCCGAGAAGGTAGCCTCGACGGGGAACAACCGCATCATCCTGACCGAGCGCGGATCGAGCTTTGGATACAACAACCTGGTGGTCGACTTTCGCGGCCTCGTGATCATGCGGGAGACCGGCTGGCCCGTGGTGTTTGACGCGACTCACAGTGTTCAGTTGCCCGGCGCGCAAGGCTCGGCTTCCGGCGGCGCCCCGCAATTCATCGCCCCTCTTTCGAGGGCTGCCGTGGCTGTCGGGGTCGACGGCATCTTTGTCGAGGTTCACGAGGATCCCCCCCGCGCACTGTCCGACGGCGCCAATGCGCTGCGCCTCGACCTGCTGGCCGGCCTCAAGGCTTCGCTCGATTCCCTGCACGCGGCCGGCTCCGCGCGCGTCTAACATAGGAGAGAGCACTGTCCATGTCACGAAAGACACTCAACCGCCGGCGCGCGGGCTTCACTCTGATCGAGTTGCTGATCGTCGTCGCCATTGTCCTCATCCTGCTTGCCGTCGGTTTGCCCAATATGGGCAAGACCCGCATGCATGCCCAGGAAATGAATGCGATCCGCCAGGTCAATACGATCCATACGGCGCAAACACAGTACTTTTCCCAGTTCGGCAAGTTCGCCGAGAACCTGGCCCAACTGGGTCCTCCCAAGGACGGCACCGCCGGTCCGGCTGCGGCAGACCTCATCTCCGGAGATCTGGCCGAGGGCGAAAAGACCGGCTACGTGTTCGCCGTGAACGGGACGAAAGAAGGCTACTCAGTAACCGCCAACCCGAAGACTTTCAACACGACCGGACGGCGGACCTTCTACTCAGACCAGACGCTGATCATCCGTCAGAACTGGTCGGCCGAGCCGGCGAACGAAAAGTCGCCGGAAATCAAGTAGCGGTCTGCTACTTGGTCTTTCCGGTCATCTTCCGGATCAGGTCCACTTCAGCCTGCCGGTACGGCTTTCCGTCTGGCTGGAAAATGTCATGATGCCAGGGCTGAGGCTCCCGATCGACGTAGGGCTTGGCCCATGAATCCCACGGAATGTGCGTCTGAGACTTGCCGCGCACCAGACCCCAGTTGATCACCGCGACCTTCTCCTTCTTGGCGACCGGCAGAATCGCCTCGAAAGTGCTGCCGTTGCCCCGCGCCATGTACTCCGTGCAAAGCAGCGGACGGTTGTAGGGCTTCAGCTCCACCAGCCGCTTCTGAAAGCTTGCGGCGTTCTCATAGTTGTGGAAGCTGATGATGTCGGACTGCTCCAATTGCGTGCGCTGGATGGACGTCAGCTTTGCGGCGGCGGACCAGTCGCCGCCCCCCCATACTCCTGAAGTGAGCGGCTGTGCCGGCTTGGCCGCCCGCGCCCAGGCGAACACCTGCGGCAGGAGCTTCGCGACGCGTTCCCGCTTGTTCTTGAGTTCGATCTTGCCGTAGCTGGAGTCGTTGGTGTTGTCCGGCTCGTTCCAGACGTCCCAGGCCAGGATGCGCAGGTCGGAGCGAAACGACCCGACAATGCCGATGACGAACTCGCGGAGTTCGGGGATGGCCGCGTCGCTGGCCAGCAGCGCCGCGCCCGGGCTCTGAACCCAGACCGAGTTGTGCACGCCCGGCGTCGGCTGCTTCTGCGGACCCGGCTTCGGATTCGGGTCCCAGCAGGAGTCGAAGAAGACCAGGACGGGACGGATGCCGTGCTTCTGGCAGATCGCCAGGAATTCGCCGATGCGCTTCACGAACCCTGCGTTGTCATTCTTCCAGGGCAGGTTGTGCAGGTAGACCCGCATCGTGTTCATGCCGAGTGATGCGGCCCAACCGAGTTCCTTGTCGATGGTTTTGGGATCCCATGTGGCGGCCTGCCACATGTCGAGTTGGCTGCCCGCGGTGGAGGGCAGGAAATTGGCGCCCACAAGCCATGGTTGTTTGTCGTACCAGGCGCGGGCCTGCTCCGGGGTCCAGCGGCTCCCCTGAGCCGCCAGAGTCGCTGAAAGAAGTGCAAGAGCAGGAAAGCAACGAATCATCTTGCCATGTAGTCTATCGAATAGAGGGGGCAAATCTGATGCGACTGTTGGTGTTTCTCGCGCTCGCTGTGTCGGTGGAGGCGCAGGAGTGGCCGAGGCCTCGGCCGGTGGAAGTAGCCAGCGGGCTGGCGTTGGTCACCGACATCCAAAGCCCGCGCGACGGCAGCGGCCGGCTGTTCCTGGTGGAGCAGGCCGGCAGGATTCGGATTCTCAAAGGACGGCAACTCCAGCCTGAGCCGTTTCTGGACATCCAGTCGCGAGTCAGGTCCGGCGGCGAACGCGGCCTGCTGGGCTTGGCCTTTCCGCCCGAATATGCAAAGAAGGGCTGGTTCTACGTCAACTACACGGAAGGGTCCGGTGCGCCAAACCTGCGAACTGTCATCGCCCGATATCGCGTCAATCGGGACAACCCGGATGTGGCTGACGTGGCCAGCGAGGAGCGGATCCTGGTCGTCGACCAGCCGTTCGACAATCACAACGCCGGGCAGCTTGCCTTTGGCCCCCGGGACGGCTTCCTCTACGTGGGGTTGGGCGACGGCGGCAGCGGCAATGATCCGCAGCGGAACGGACAGAACCCCAGCGCGCTGCTGGGCAAGATGCTGCGGCTCGACGTGGAGAATGGCGTGGCTCCTTACAGCGTTCCGGCGGCCAATCCATTCGTCGGCGACTCGCGCTTTCGCCCGGAGATATGGGCATGGGGGCTGCGCAATCCCTGGCGGTATCTCCTTTGACCGCGAGACAGGCGACTTCTGGATCGCCGACGTCGGGCAGAACCGGTTGGAGGAGGTGAATTTCCAGGCAGCCGGCAGCCGCGGCGGCGAGAACTACGGCTGGGTGACGATGGAAGGCACCCTCTGCGTCGCCGCAGGCTGTCAAACCGATGGACTGACCCTGCCGATTTTCGAGTACGGCAGAAATCTGGGTGGCGTCCATCACCGGAGGCTTCGTCTATCGAGGCAGTCGCTACCTTTCCCGGCGCGGAACATACATTCTTGCCGACTATGTCTCCGGGAGGCTTTGGGCCATCCGGCGCGGCCCCTCCTCGTGGGAGAACCGCCAGATTGGACAGTTGCAGAATCAGTCCATTTCGACATTCGGCGAAGACGAGGACGGGGAGATCTATTTTGCCGTCCACGATGATCGGAACAGCCGGATCTTCTGGCTGGCTGACGAGCGGCCGGCGACGCGCCCGGACCTGGTGGTGAACACTGCCACCGGTGAAGGCGGAGCGGCAGTGGGGTCCCGGGTGAACATCTACGGGTGGGGCATCGCGACGAGGCCGCAGGCCACCAAGGTGCTGTTCGACGACGTCGAAGCAAGGGTTGTGAGCGCGGAGACAATCGACGGTTCTGAGTTGGTGATGGCCATCGTGCCGGAAGCCCTTCGTGGCAAGGCATCTGCGCAACTCGTCGTCGTTTCAGGTGAAGAACGGAGCGACGCTGTCCAGGTGGCCATCAAGGAAGTCCAGCCTGGCATCTATCCTCTGCAATACTCGGTTCCGCAGGGTGGACGGCTGATGCTCCTTGTGTCCGGCATCGGCGATTGCAGCCGTTCATTGGCCGTGACAGCCGGGGGCATGGCCGCTCCCCTCAGCGGCTGCGCGAGAAGCGAGTGGTATCCCGGCGCGTGGGAATTGACGGCGTCGGTCGCCGGTGATCTGCCGCTGGGAGACGCATCCGATGACTCTCGAAGTCGATGGCATCGTCTCTCCCCAGGCACGCGTCAGGATCGAATAGCCCGAAATTTCGCACCACGAGCAAGCCGTTTCTGGAACAGAATAGAGCATGAGTTCAAGAACTGTAACTCTGCAATTGCATCGCCGTCGTCTGCTTCAGGCGCTCGCGACCCCGCTGAGTCTTTCCGCCGCCGTTCCTGGCGCCTCGGCGACGTTGCCCACCGTGACGCTGGGCAAGCATCAGATCACGCGGTTGGTGGCGGGCTACAACCCCATCGGCGGCTATTCGCACTCCGTTCCAAAGCTGAGCGCGATCATGCGCGGCTGGTTCACCCCGGAGCGCACGCTCGAGTACGCGCTCTCATGCGAGCGCAATGGGATCAACACCTGGCAGGGAAGCGTGGACAAGAAGGTCTTCGGGGCCCTCCGTGCCGCGTGGGAACGTGGATCGAAGCTGCAGTGGATCTGTCTCATGAACGACGAGGAGCCATCCGTCTGGAAAGAGATTGTCGACTTGAAACCCATCGCGGTGGTCCACCACGGCGAAGTGACCGACCGCCTCTACAAAGCCGGCGATCAGGCCAAAATCCGCGACTTTCTCAAGAAGGCACATGACTTCGGGATCATGGCCGGCATCTCGTCCCACAGTCCTGAGAACATCGCGCGCTGCGAGGACGCAGGCTGGGAGCAAGACCTCTACATGACCTGCTTCTACAACATCCGGCGCGACCAGGAGAAGGTGAAGGCCGCCTTGGGAGATCTTCCGGTGGATGAGCTTTACCTCGCGAACGATCCGGAGAGAATGACGAACGTGGTGCGGCAGGTGAAGCGGCCGTGTCTCGGATTCAAGGTGTTTGCGGCGGGCCGGCTGCTGCAACAACCGGGCTTCGATGGACAAGGCCCTGCGGTCGGCCTACGAGCGCATCAAGCCTGGAGATGGACTGATCCTCGGGATGTTTCCGATGCTTACCGACGAGATCGCCGAGAACGCCAACCTGGTCCGGCAGATTCTTGTGGCAACCTGATAGCGCCTACGCCATGAACCGCCGCGACTTCCTTTCCATGAACGCCGCCGCGGCAATCGCTCCGCCGCGCCGCAAGACCAACCTGATGGTTATCCTCGCCGATGACATGGGCTACTCGGATGCGGGGTGCTACGGCGGCGACATCGACACCCCGAACCTCAACCGGTTGGCCTCCGGCGGCCTGCGATTTACGCAGGGTTATTCGACTGCCCGCTGCGGCCCCTCGCGCAGTTGCCTGATGACCGGCCAGTACGCCCAGCAGACTGCCTGCGACGTGATGACGCCCGGCAACATTCCCGAATGGACGCGTTTTGCGCCGCAGCACATGAAGCCACTCGGTTACCGCGCCTACCATTCCGGCAAGTGGCACATTCGATTCCGGCCGGTCGCCACGACGGGTTTCGACCGCTCCTACACTCTTCTCGATCAGAACCGCTTTTTCACGCCCACGGCGCACCTGCTCAACGACGAGCGGCTGCCTTCACCCAAGCTGAGCGACGGTTTCTACGGCACGATTGCCATCGCCGACCACGCTGTGAAGTTTCTTCAAGAGCACGAGCGCGATCACGCCAGCGACCCATTCTATTTCTATCTGGCCTTCACATCGCCGCACTTTCCCCTGCAAGCGCTGCAGGAGGACATTGACCTCTATAAGGATCGTTTCGCCGAGGGTTGGGATATCGCCCGGCAGCGCCGGCACGAGCGCATGAAGCGCATGGGACTCGTCAATTGCGGCCTGGCGCCGCTTGAGCCCGAAGTGTGGCCTCCGTGGAATACGAAGCCCGAGGACCAGCCCGCCGGATTCGGACCCGGCGAGGTGCACAACGCCGTGCCTTGGGCCTCACTCAACCGCGAGCAAAAGGAGTTCCAGCGGACCAAAATGGCCATCCATGCCGCGATGATCACGCGCATGGATCGCGAAATCGGTCGCGTTCTGGATCAGCTCAAACGCATGCGTGCCTACGAAGACACGCTGATTCTGTTTCTGTCCGACAACGGTGCCAGCGCTGAGATCATGATTCGCGCTGACGGGCATGACCGCACGGCCCCGCCAGGTTCGGCCCGCACGCACCTCTGCCTGGGCCCAGGCTGGTCCAGCGCCGCGAATGCGCCGTTCCGCCTGCACAAGAGCTGGGTGCACGAGGGCGGCATCGCCTCGCCCTGGATCGCTCACTGGCCTGCGGGCATCGCCGAAAAAGGCAAGCTGCGCCATAACCCCTGTCACTTCGTCGATGTCGTTCCAACGCTGATCGATCTGGGCGGCGGCAACCCGGCAAAGGCCATGCCCGAGGGGGCGCCGCCACTGGCGGGCAAGAGCTTCGCGCCCGTCTTCAAGCAGGACAACACCGTCCAGCGCGAGTTCATCTACTTCAACCACAACAACAACCGCGCACTGCGCCAGGGCGATTGGAAGCTCGTCGCTGCCGGCTCCAATGGCCCTTGGGAGCTCTACAATCTCTCAACCGATCGCTGCGAACAGAAGAACCTGGCGTCCTCCGAGTCCAGACGAGTGGAGGCCATGGCCGCGCTCTGGAAGAAGACCGACTCCGGATTCGTGGAGACGCGCGAAGCCGCCCCGCGAACCAAAGAGATCCCCATGCGGAACAACTGATCTGGGGCCACGGTTATGGCCGCAAGTGGGGACATCCCTCCACGAGCTTCGCCATGGCAAACTGAAATGTAATGGGCGTCAGAGAGCATGGGATCGACCGCCGCCAATTCGTGGCGGCTTTGACTGCCGCGAGCGCCGCGGGAGCGAGCAGCCTGGCTGGCTCATCCGTCGCGATCGGCCGCTGCCGCAGCTATGACGAAGACCAGGCCGCGGTCATGGGCGGACTGTTTGAGAAGCTCGGCGGGCTCGGCGGGCTGGTCAAAGGCAAGACCGTAACCGTAAAACTGAACCTCACTGGAAGTCCGGGTCTGCGCCTGGACGGCCGGCCGCTGGGCGTGACCCACTACACCCACCCCAAGCAGGTGGCCGCGCTCGTCCATCTCCTGACACAGGCCGGGGCGCGACGCGTCCGGCTCGTTGAGAGCGCCTGGGCGACGGCAGGTCCGCTGGAAGAGTTCATGCTCGACGCGGGCTGGAATGTCCGGGCGCTGAGGTCCGTCTCTCCAGTGGTCGAGTTCGAGAACACCAACGCCAAAGGCAGAATCGGACGATATGCGCGCCTCAAAACGCCTGGAGGCGGCCTCGTTTTCCCCTCCTACACATTGAACGCCGCCTACGAGGAGACCGACGTTTTCGTCTCCCTCGCCAAACTCAAGCAGCACGAAACGTGCGGCGTCACCCTTGGCATGAAGAACATCTTCGGCATCACTCCCGCCTCGATCTATGGCGATGACGCGGGCGCCGGCGAGCCGAACGAGCATCCCGAGAAGGGGCGGGTGGACGTTTGCCACATGGGCAAGCGCCGGCCCGCCCAAGCCGGCGAGGCCGAGAAAGACCCGAAGTCCAGCCGCGAGCCGGAAACGCGCATGCCGCGCATCACGGCGGAACTTAGCCGCAGCCCGGCCCATTCACCTTGTAGTGATCGACGGCGTGGAAACTGTTGCCGGCGGCGAAGGACCGTGGATCAAGGGTCTCCGCGCCGTCAAGCCCGGCGTGATGATCGCCGGCTTCAACCCTGTCGCCACAGACGCCGTAGGGACTGCCGTCATGGGCTTCAACCCCCGCGCCCCGCGCGGCGAAGGCGCCTTCGCCAAGTGCGAGAACACGCTTTTGCTGGCCGAGCGGCTTGGGTTGGGAACGGCGAACCTGACGGAGATCGAGATTCGCGGACTGTCGCTGGAAGATGCAGTATTCCGATTTGCGAGCTAGACCCGCGTCATGACGCAGGTTCAAATTCGACGATTGCGGCCGACGTGAATTTCTCGACGTCGAACGCGGTGCCTTCCTCGACTGCGTAGCCCTCCAGCAGCTTCGGCTCGCCCTCCGGCGTGTGCAGGCGCGCCGCTCGGAACTTGCCCGGCAAGTACATGGTGACGTTCTCGGCCGCATGCTCGCCATAGTTGATCAGAAAGAGGTAGGAGCGGCGCGTGACCGGGTCGGCAACCAGCGAGGAAAGAATGGAGGCGACGTTGAACAGCCGCGCGCCCAGATTCTCGCCGCGAGTCGTGGAGAGCAGCGATCTCCAGAGAAACTCGAAGCGGTCGAGTTCCTCCTTGGGCAGTTTGTCGAGTGAAAGCTGGTAGCCCTCGGCGGACGGGAATCGGAAGTCCTCGGGGTTGGAGACGACGCGGCCGCCCTTTGCGGCGAAGCTGCGCAATCCTTCGCGAGCCGCTGCGGGCAGAGTTGCGGGTTCGACGTTGATGGCGATGCGCGCTCCGCTGAGGCGTTCGGGGGAAATCTTCGCTGGCGGCACAATCCGCGCCGGCGTGTGGCGCGAGCCGATCATGTCCAGCAGGCCGGAACTGAGCATCGCACCGCTGGACATGTCCTGAACCACCGCCAGTCGGCCGGCGGGTGGCAACTGAACCCAGTCCCTGTGTGCATGGAAAAACCGGAGTGGGGCTTGGATCCGGCTCCACAAGGCGGCGGCCCGCGGGTCGCCCTCCATCCATCGCTGGAAAAGGTCCTTGTCGAGGGACACGATCCAAGTGCCGCCCCCCGCTGCTGCGTCGCCGATCGCTGACAGATATCGCTCGACAGGCCACACTGTGCCCGGCGGCGGTTCATGCGCCAGCCAGACAGGCGCTGCGAGCATCGCTCCGGCGAAACGGAGAAAGCCTATGTTGGTGTCGATCCATGGAGCGGAAGTCGGCGCTGCGTGCGCCGCACCGTCCTTCTCGAGCCGGATGCCGGCCCACAGGGCGTCTCGTGTAGCGCAGACTTCCGTGTCGCAGGCTTCCAGCATGCGTCGGCGAGGCAGCACTTGGACCACCGCGCCCCGCGCCCGCAGCGTCTTCAAGGCGTCAGGTGCGATTTCGCCTTCGACAAGGAAACCGGCGATGCCAGTGGCGGGCAGTTTCGTCAACTGCTCCGCGCCGCGAATGACTGCCAGTGCGGTCAGATTGCGCGATGCCGCTGCTTCCAGAAGCGGTGCGTTCCACCGGGCCTCCTCCAGCACGATGCAATTGACCGGCGATCCGTCAAGCTTCGCCAGTGACGCCGGATCCGTCGATGCCCAGCGCATAGGTACGCACGCGGCAAGTGAGAGTACGAATGCGAGCAGCATGGAACTGTCGTCGGTGCCTCGTGAACATTGTCTCGCATGACCGGCTGCTACGTAGTTTTGCATCACTGACTAGGGCCTTTTACTGAATCCGATCCTTGTGTTTCTGACTTAGCCTTGATGTACCGGCCTGCGGTGAACCCCGTGCGCCACCTTGAGGAGGAGAGTCTTGGCCAGATCTTGCGGCGCCTTATTTGCGCTCATGTTTTGCTTCGCGCTGGGGCTTCAGGCCGCGCCGCTGCGCATTGACTGGGAAGACGGTCAGTGGACGCACGGGGCCACCAACTACACCGGTTTTCAGCAGCCTACCGTTGTGCCAGGTGTCGGTGTTTGGTATGAGGGCACAACTCTCTCGGGCGACGTCACTGTCGAGTGGACCCGATTCGGGACCGCCTCGGGTTTTCACTCCGGAATTGGCGGCATTCAGCCTCGCGTGAGCCCATTGTTCGCCGGCGCAGGGACAGACGGAGCGATCAGCCTGGGTACGTCGGGCGATTCGAACGCGGCGGCACTGAACAACTACGTTGCTCTTCGCATTGCCTTCATCCAGGCAGTAAATGTGCTTCCATTTGTGATCGGCGACGTGGATCGCACATCCCCGGAAGGCACATCCTGGGAGGACTTCATTGCGGTCACCGCGATGAACGGCGCCGCGCCGGTCCCTGTCTCCTACACGACAAGTCCTGGCGCCAACACGCTTCACACCCGATTTGGCCTGAGCGGTGTCCTGGGGACGGATATCGTTGCCAACGACGCGGAGGGGGGCAACGTAATTGTGACTCCAACAGGACCGATGACCTCCTTGACGATCTACTTCCTCCAGGGGCCGAACGGTACTGGTGGGGCGGCTCACGGCGTGTGGATGCGCGACATCGAGTACAACCCGGCAGCGGAAGTTCCCGAGCCCGGCACGCTCACCCTGCTTGCCGCTCCATTGGCCTTGTTCATGCTGAGGACGCGCCGTAGGAATCTGCCCAAGGGTCAGCGGTAAGCCAATAGCCGCGCCGAATGCGGCGCCATCTGCTTCAATTCGATCGTGCGGTCATGGCGGCCCAGTGCTGCGCCGGTCCAGAAATCGACCAGCATTCCGGGCTTGGGAAGTTTCGCGATCACCGTGCGCGGCTCGTCCTCCCAATTAAAGGCGCAGACCATCGGTTTGCCGGGAGTTGGAATGATGCCCGCCGCGAGGGTCTCGTCCTCGAATTCGGCGGCGACTCCGGCAGGCGGCAGAAACCGTTTCAGCACGCCCATTCCCGTGGGCGGGAGTTTGGTCAGGTCGTCTCCTGCCAGCACCATGCCGCCGCTCGCGTAGATCGCCGTGGCGTGGAACTGCAACTCGTCCGGCGTGAGGTTGCCCGTCTGGAGGACGCAGTCCGGATCGTTCCACCAGAGGCGCCCGTTCTGCCAGTTGCGATACAGAGTTCTCGCGGGCGATCTTCTTCATGGTGGCCCAGCGGCGCGAGACGTCGCCGGAACTGCGCGAGCCGTGGATGAGGCCGAACGAGCCCCAGATGGGATGGTTGCAGCCGAGGATGAAGCTGTCGCCGGCGCCGCGCAGAATGGCCTGCATGCCGCGGCGGTAGGCCTCGATGCGGGTCGCCTTGGGATCGTGAAAGCGCCCGCCGTGCATCGCGCCCCAGAAGTTGGCGTCGAGCTTGAAGTAGGTGCAGCCCCACTCCTGCCGCATCGTGCGGAAGACAGTCTCAAGATGGGCCTGCGCCTGCGGATGCGTGCCGTCGAGCGCGTACCACGGCTTGCGCCGCCAGCCGCCGGAAAGTGACCTGCTCGGAGGAGAGCGGCTTGCCCTCATGGTCACTGATGAACCACTCCGGATGCTGCTGGAAGAGGTGCGAGCCCGCTTCGGCGATGAACGGAGCCACCCAGATTGCAGGCTCGAAACCGCGCTTGCGTATCTCCTTCAGCACGCCTCGTACGTCGCCGCCGAAGGCCGCACCGGTCTCGAGCCAGTCGCCCATCGCGGGCTGATAGCCGTCGTCGATCTGCACGTACTTGAGCCCCGGAATCTCCTTGGCGATGACGTCGAGGTTGGACAGAACCTGTTCGGCGGTCACGTTGGGACCGAAGCAATACCAGGAGCACCAGCCCGCCGGGGGATGTGCGAACTTCAGTGGCGGATGGTTGCGGTTGATGCGTCCCGCAAGCTGTTGGAGCAATGCCGGCCGGTTGCTTCCGGCCGCGAACAGATACTCCTCCAGTTCCCATGACGCGCCGGGTGCGAGTTCGCGCCCTTCGGTATCGAGGACCACCTGAATCGAGCCGGGGCGGATGAAGAATCGGCCATGGAACCGGTGGCACGAGGTGAAGGCCATCAGGATGTGTTCGCCCTGTTTCGGAGACAAGGTGATCATCCCCGTGAGCGCGGTGGCATCCTCCGGTTGCGGGATCCTGTAGTGCTTGCGCTCGACATAAGCGAGGTCGACGGGAGCGGCGAGCGTGCCAGCGGTCTGCGATAGCATCTGGAAACTCTCGCCATAGAGTCGAGTGTCGCCGGGCATGTCGTGTTTGAGATCGAAGAGCACCACCTCTTTCACTCGTACCGCCTGCTTGCCGCGATTGACGACCTTGGATCGGCAGAAGCCGCTCTCCCATGTGCGCTGCACTTCGAGCGAGTCCTCGCCGGGAACGTAAGCGCGAACGCGTTCGAGATTCGCGCGATCCACCCCTCCCTGCGCATTCAGCAGCGGCGCAACGCTCATCCCCAATACGAAATCCCTGCGACTCTTCATGTCGATGACTTTCTACTGAACCTTGGTACCACAATGAAAAACCGGCTGGCCTTGCGGCCAGCCGGTGGTGAGTTGTCGGAAGTGGTGAGCGGAATTAGTCGCCCAGCGCGCCGGTGGTTTCCTGCTCCACCTGGGGAGCGGCGGGCGCGGAGCCGATGCCTTTGATCTGCACCAGGTTCAGTTCCGGTTCCTTGAGGACGTGCTTCTTGTAAAGCTCCATCATCTTGGCGTTCTCGGCCTCCTGCGATGCCTTGAGCTTCACGTCGCGAGCGCGGATCTTCTCCTCGCGCGCCGTCTTGGCGATGCCGAGCTTGTCCAGATCCTTCTGCGTTTCCAGCGTGACGATCTCTTCGCGCAGTACCAGCCTGTGCTCCGTCGAGTCGAAGGCCGACGTTCTTGCCGCCGGCGAAGATCTCGTGGCGGCCGTGCTCCTCGTACCACTTGGTGAGCGTGGCCGTCATGTGCATCTTCTCGACGATGTTGCGCCAGCCCACGCCGGTGTTGTAGGCGCAGAAGCTGATCTCGCCTTCCTGCGTGGCGTACGGAATGATGCACTGCTCGGTGCGGCGGAAGTCGTAGTTGAACAGATCCTGGAACCACATGCCCGCGATGAACAGGAAGTTCCAGCGGTCCTTGCGGCGCTTCTCGATGTCGGTCAGCGTGCGATCGCCCGTCCACCTTGCCGTAGTTCCGGCCGGTGGCGCCGAAGGTCTTGTCGAACTTCTTCAGCAGGTCGACCAGCTTGAAGTGGGTCGGCGCCTGGAAGGGATCGTAGTTGCGCATCAGCGCCAGCGCCATGCCGACCACCGACAGGAACCTGCCGCGGGCGGCGTCGTTGACCCGCGCGATGTCCTTGCGCCAGCCGGTCGCCGTTCAGGAACGCGGTCACCGGGCACGGCTTCCTTGGTTTCCTTGTCGACCATCACTGCCATGCCGACGCCGCAGTTCGGGTGGCAGCCGCAGCTCAACTGCGCCCCAATCGGCCTGCGGACCGTGCACCAGGTCGGCCCAGTCGGAGAACGTCGACATGAACGAGATCGGAAACCAGTCGCGCGTCGGCTCGCCGAGGCCCGGTCTGGTTCTTCACGTCGTGCGCCAGGTGCGACAGCGTGTAGCGCTGCGCCGCGCGGCGGTCGTCGGTGACCGCTTCGTCGCGGCCCGTGAACGACACCGGCTGGAAGCTGAGGAAGCGAGATCTTCTTCGGATTGTCGAGCGCGAACTGGATGATGCGGCCCACCTGCTCGTTGTTGATGCCGTTGATGATCGTGATCACCGGCACGATGTCGACGCCCGCCGAGTGCAGGTTCTCGATCGCGCGCAGCTTCACGTCGAACAGGTTGCCGACCGCGCGGTGCGAGTTGGCCGCGTTGCCGATGCCGTCAAACTGCAGGTACGCGTAGCGCAGCCCCGCTTCGGCCGCCTGCATGCGCGAATTCCTTGGATCTTGGCGAACTCGATGCCGTTGGTGGCCGCCTGCACCGAGTTGTAGCCGACCTTCTTGCAGTAGCGAACCGCGTCCAGGAAGAACGGGCGAAAGCGTCGGCTCGCCGCCCGAGAACTGCACCGACATCTGCCGCCGCGGCTTGATCGTCAGGGCGTTGTCGAGCATCGTCTTGATGTCGTCCCAGGTCAGCTCGTGGACGAAGCCAACCTGGTTGGCGTCCATGAAGCAGGGGTCGCACATCATGTTGCAGCGGTTGGTCAGGTCGATCGTCAGCACCGAGCCGCGGCCGTGCGTGATCGTGGAGGAGCCGTGGTTGTGCAGGTCCTCGTCGTTGTGCGCGCGGATGTCGCGGCCGGGGAACACCTCCTCCAGGTGCTTGAAGAACGCGGCGTCGATCGCCATCACGTCCTCGAACTTGCCGTGGATCGGGCACTCCTTCACCATCAGGATCTTGCCGTCGCGCTCGATGATCTGCGCCTTGATCTCGCCAGGGCGCTCGTTCACCAGAATGCTGACGTCCTTCTTGCCGTCCAGGATCTGCTGGCGGACTTCCGGAATGCACTTGCGGGCAGAGCGAATCGGTCGTGCGCGGCCAGCCCAGCTTCGGCTTCATCTTCTCGTAGCGACTTCAGCAGCGGCTTGTCCGACCACTTCGGCGTGAAGCCGGGGTTCTGGCTGATCTGGTTCAGCGTGTCGAATACGTGCCAGGCCGCGTTCGCCGCGATGCTGGCTGCCTTCTCTACGTACTTGATCGGCTTAGGCATTTTTCGATGAAGCTCCTATATCCCCTTCAAGGGACAACACTCTCGTCCGTTACAGTGTAGATAGGCCAAGAGCGAGTCTCCACGATGAAACCGTTAAAGTGTGCCCCTGTCCATGTTGAACGGAGATTCCTGGCATTGAACGGTTTAGTCAAAAATCGGCGCTCGGAGTTCAAGCGATTGGCCGCGGCGGCCGGGTTTGAACTCGCCGGTGTCGCCCCGGCCAATGAGCCTGCCAGCTATCCCGTTTATCAGCAGTGGGTTGCCGATGGAATGGCGGGGCCAATGACCTACCTCACCGATCATCGCTCGGCCCTGCGCGCGTCCGCCAGGAATTTGCTGCCTTCCGCACGTTCAGTCCTCTGCTTGGGCAAACTCTATAACTCCCAGGGCGATACGTCGGCTGGCGTCTCCCGATACGCATGGGGCACTGTCGATTACCACGATCTGCTCCGACAGCAGCTCGGACGCTCTCGTCGCGGCGGCTGAAGGCTCGAATGGGGCGACTTTGAGGCCAAGGTCTGCGTCGACACCGCTCCTCTGCTCGAGCGCGCTCACGCCCAAATGGCTGGGCTCGGCTGGATCGGCAAGAACACATGCCTGATCAACGAGCCAAAGGGTTCCTGGTTCTTCCTTGGCGAAGTCATAATCTCTATAGACATAGAGGATGATTCTCCGGCTCCAGACCGCTGCGGCTCCTGCGCTCGCTGCATCGACGCCTGCCCCACCCAGGCGCTGGTTCCGGCCGAGTCCGGCCGAGGCTGGCAACTCGACGCCCGGCTCTGCATCTCGACCTGGACGATCGAGCAGCGGGGTGTCCTTCCGGAGGCGCACCGGGTGGCTAGCGGGGCGTGGATCTTTGGTTGCGATATTTGCCAGGACGTTTGCCCCTGGAACCGTCGGGCGCCCGAGGCAACCGAGCCCGGCTTCTGGCGAAACGAAACCATTGGGGACCTGGAGGGGTTGGCCGGCTTGACCGCTTCAGAGTTCAGGGCACGCTTCAGGCACACTCCACTGTGGAGAATGAAGTACGAGGGAATGCTCCGCAACATCTGTACTGCCATGGGGAACTCTCTTGACCCGAAGCACCGGCCTGCTTTGGAACGCCTTGCACAGCATGAAGACCCGGCCGTGAAAGAGCACGCACAATGGGCTCTCGACAGGATTGAGGGAGCCGAGCCGGAATGACTCTCGCTGTCACCCTTCTGCTGCTCGCGGCTCCGCAGGATCCGTTGCTTGCCAAGGGCTATGAACACTTTTACAACGTCGAGTACCCGGAAGCGATTGCCGCATTTCAGAAATCCCTGATCGCGGCTCCCAACGACCCCCAGAGGCATACTCATCTTGCCCAGGCTGTCTTGTTCCTGGTGATGGAACGCGCGGGGGCGTTGGACAGCGAAATGGTGACGGGCGCCAACTCCTTTCTTCGACGAGCGAAGATGGAGCCCAAACCAGCCGAGGACGCGCTCTTCCACGAGCAGATCGACGCGGCCCTCCGGCTTGCCGAAGCTACGCTGAAGATCCGGCCGAACGACCCTCAGGCGCTGTACGCGCAGGGTGCCGCCCTCGGCATGCGAAGCGCTTGGCGGTTTCTGGTCCGCAAGGCATGGCGGGACGCCTTGCGGGACATCACCGCCGCGAGAAAGGCCCACAACCGCGTCGTCGAACTGCAGCCGAACAACATCGACGCCCGGATGCTGCAGGGCGCCCACGATTACATTGTCGGATCGCTGCCGTTCACCTATCGGATGCTCGGCTTTCTCGCCGGCATTAACGGTGACCGCGAAGCAGGGATGAGGACTCTCCGTCTGGTGGCTGCCAAGGGTGACGACAACAAGGTGGATGCGGAAATCCTGCTAGGGGTGATCCTGAGGCGGGAGAGACGGCCTCGGGAGGTGATCCCCATGCTTGAGGACCTGCGACGCCGCTTTCCGCGCAACTATCTGGTGCAGTTCGAACTCAGCCAGATGTATGCCGACCTCGGCGACAAAGCCAAAGCTCTTGAGGCGCTGGACCGCCTGGCGGAGCTAAAGAGATCGGGCGCACCGGGCTTCAGGCGCGTGCCAGTGGAGCGGATCTCCCTGGCTCGCGGCAATGTCCTGTTCTGGTACGAGGAACCCGCAGCCGCCGTGCCGCACCTTAAGGCCGCCGCCGCGGGCTCAGAACTGCTCGATCCCAACTCAGCTCAGCTTGCCTGGATGCGTCTGGCGCAGTGCCTCGACCTGACAGGCAAGCGGGGCGAGGCTCGTGCCGCATTCTCGAAGGCGGCAGCGTTGCCGCCTCCCACGGAACTGACCAAGGGGGCCCGGCGACACATCTCGGAGGCCTTCACAATGGCGGATAAGCGGAAGATGGATCTGCCGCCTCCAACCCAGTGACAGCATGTTACACAAAAGGGTCTTGCAATTGTCGATGGTCTAGGTATACTTGTCGATATTCTAGGTATCGACATGCCAAAGCCATCGGACCTTTTACAGGGCACTCTGGACCTGCTCATCCTCAAGGCCATTGCGACCAAACCTCTGCATGGATGGGCGATCGCCAAGCGCATTCTACTTCTCTCCGACGATGTCCTTTCCGTTCAGCAGGGGTCGCTTTACCCGGCGCTGCACAGGCTCGAGCACCAGGGTTGGATCACTGCCGAGTGGAAGGACAGCGAGTTCAACCGGCCGGCAAAGTTTTACACACTTTCTCCCGAGGGCAAACAGCAGTTGGAACGCGAACTGGCCAGTTGGGAGCGGTTGTCCTCGGCCGTCAATTTACTGCTGGAGCGTGGGTGATGCGCCGGCTGAGAGTGATCGGGCAAAGGTTGCGGTCGCTGATTCGACGGACGGACGCAGAAGCCGAGATGCATCGCGAATTCGAGTTTCACCTTGCCGCGCTGACAGAGGAAAACGTCTGCGGCAGGGGATGAGCTCCGAAGCAGGCGCGGTTGGCGGCCCGGCGTGACTCTGGGCAACGTCGCGGCACTGGAGGAAGAATGCCGCGATCAGCGCCGGACGCGCTGGCTCGAGGACTTCGTGCAGGATCTCTCTCTTCGGGCTGCGGATGTTCCGGCGGAGTCCGGTGTTTGCCATGGTTGCCGTGGGTTCGCTCGCCATCGCGATCGGAGCGAACACGGCGATCTTCTCGCTGTATGAAGCGCTGGTGTTGCGGCAGTTGGCGGTGCACGAGCCCGGCGAACTGGTCCGTGTGACTGCGCTGAACAAAGACGGGCGGGCGCAGGGCTCCTACTCGATGCCGTTTGTGGAACGGCGTGACCGGGAGAAGGAGCTATTCTCGCACGTCATGGCATGGCACAATCGCGGCATCGAGGTCGGGTCGGGCGCGGCGATGAAATCGGTATTCGCGCACCTGGTCTCGCCGGAGTACTTCGCCGGCGCCGGAATTCGGCCGTGGATGGGCCGGATGCTGGGCGACGAGAGCTCGAACACCGCTGTGGCTGTGGTCTCGTATGGCTACTGGCAAAGAGAGATGGGAGCGGACGCGGGTGTGGTCGGGCGAGTCCTGCAGGCTGGCGCTGCTCGCCTTACCGTGGTGGGCGTGGCGCCGCCGAGTTTCCAGGGAATGACGGTCGGGCAGCAGCCGGCGTTGTTTCTGCCTTTGGCCGCGGACACGGTAATCAACCCCGGGTCGAAGATGCTCTCGATGAAATCGGCCTGGTGGATCCAGGTGATGGCGCGTCTGAAGCCAGGGCTGACCAGGGAGCAGGCGGAGGAGGGGTATCGGGTCTTCTGGCCGGCACTGTTCGACGACGTCTTTCCGTCCGGCAATGCCACCAAGCAGATGAGGGAGATGAGACCTGCGCTTCAGCCCGCCGCGACCGGAGTGTCAACTCTGCGGCTGGAATTCGAGCGCCCGCTGGTGGTACTGGCGGTGGCTGTGGGATTCGTGTTGTTGATCGCCTGCATCAATCTTGCGAGCCTGCTTGTGGCGCGTTCTCACGGGCGTAAGAAGGAAGTAGCGATCAGGCTGGCAGTGGGCGCGGGCAAGGGACGGCTGGTTCGACAGACGCTGACCGAAAATCTCCTGCTGGCCGTCGCTGGAGCGTTCGTGGGCGTCTTCTTCGCGTCTCTCTTCACGAACGGCCTGCTTCGGTTGCTTTCGATCGGAGGATCGGCCGCACCCGCTCGAAGTGCGGTTTAACCTGCCTGTTCTCGCATTCACCGCGGGTGTGGCATTGCTGGCGACCTTGATGTTCGGAATGGCGCCCGCGCTTGGGGCCGTGCATCGTGACCTCTCGGCTTCTATGAAGGGGCGAAGGCGGCTGGGCCGCGCCGCTCTCGTGACGCAGGTCGCCCTCTCGTTGGTGTTGGCATCAGGCGCGGGGCTGTTTGTTTTCTCTCTCAGAAACCTCGTGACGGTCGCGCCCGGATTCGATCCGGAGCGCGTCCTGCAGGCGCAGGTTCAACCCTCGAAGGCGGGCATCCGGGGCGCCGATGCAAGCCGCTTTTACTCCGATCTTCTGGAGAGGGTCGGAAGGCTCCCGGAAATCGAAGCGGCAAGTTTCTCAATGATGACCCCCCTTCGGAGTTGCTGCTGGTGGGATTCGGTTCAGGTGGACGGATTCGTGCCGCAGCAGGGAGACCGCATGGAGGCGCACCTGAACAGCGTCAGCCCAAATCACTTTCGTGTCATGGGGACCAGGCTCATCGCCGGCCGCGACTTCCGCAAGAGCGATACAGCGTCTTCAATGCCCGTTGCGATCGTAAACCAGAAGTTCGCGGAACACTTCTTTGGAGGGCGGGAGGCGATCGGGCGGTCGTTCGTGCTCTACAAGCGGCGCTACGGCATTGTTGGAATCGTTGAGGACACGCACATGCGCGACTTCCGGCGTCCGATGCCGCCGACGGCTTACATGTCCCTCGATCAGGACGAGGATGTGCGCGGCGACCTGATCCTACAGGTGCGCACAAAGTCGAACCGGCCGCAGGACGCCGCCCAGCTCGTGCAAAAGCTGGTGCACGAGTTCAACCCGATGATCCCCGTCGAGACCTGGACGATGGCCGAGGAAGTAGAGGAGACTCTGGTCATGGACCGCGTGCTGGCGACTCTATCGACTTTCTTCGCGATCGCCGCCTTGGTGCTGGGCTCAATCGGAGTGTACGGCTCGCTGAGCTACTCGGCGGCGCGCGGACGGGTGAAATCGGAATTCGTATTGCTTTGGGCGCGACTTCAGGACAGGTCCGTTGGCTGATCATGCGTGAGTCGACCGTGATCTCGATTATGGGAGTCGTGCTCGGCTTGATCGGGGCAGCAGCACTGGCCCGGTGGATTGAGAGCCTGCTCTATCACACTGTCCGCAGTGGATCCGCCTGCGATGGCAGCCGCGGCGGCTTTCGTAGTAGGGGCGTGCCTGCTTTCGGCATTCCTTCCCGGCCAGGCGGGCGTCGCAGGTGGAGCCGTCAATCGGCGCTGCGGGTCGAATAGACGTGCCGCCCTGGTTCCAATGGTGGTACAGTACCAACCCATGGGAATGATGCAGGAGTTCCGCGAATTCGCCCTCAAGGGCAATGTAATCGACCTTGCCGTTGGCGTCATCATCGGCGGCGCCTTCGGAAAGATCACGACCTCGCTGGTTGAGGACGTGATCAACCCCATCCTTGGTATCTTCCTGGGCAAAGTGGACCTAACCAACAAGTTCTACCGCGCTGGACGGGAGCACCTATGCCACAATCGCCGACGCCAAGAAAGCCGGCGCGGCTGTGATCAGCATGGGGCAACTTCATCAACATCTGCATCCAGTTCATCATCGTGGCTTTCGTCATCTTCATCGTCATCAAGAACGTCAACCGGATGACAAGGCTGAGCGGCGACAATCTGCCGAAATAAGGCGAACGCCAGCCTTCGGGTAAAGTGGCTCACTGAGTCTGCCGATGGCAGCATGAGGATTGTTGCGTGCTCGTTCTAGCAGCCTCTGTCGTTGCAAGTGCATTCTGTCTCTTCCTGGTCCAGCCGATGCTGGCCAAGCAGATTCTGCCATGGTTTGGCGGAACGGCTGCTGTCTGGGCAGTCTGCATGGTGTTCTACCAGTTGGCACTGTTGGCAGGGTATGTGTACGCGCACACGCTGACCCGGTTTCTGAGGCCTCGTACGCAAGCGGTAGTGCATCTGGGTCTGATCGCTGCGAGTTTGGCGGCACTGCCGGTGGGACTGGATGGGATCGGACGTCCAACCGGCCAAGCCCACCCGGAATGGGACATCGTGTGGATTCTGGTCCGGGCCATCGGGCTGCCGTACTTTGTCCTGAGCTCGACCAGTCCGCTCATGCAGGCGTGGCTGGCGCGATTGGATCCGGCCAGCCGTGCCTACCGCCTCTTCGGTTGGTCGAACCTGAGCTGCGCTGTCGCGCTGTTGAGTTTCCCCTTTTTGTTTGAGCCACTGCTGACGGTTCCTTCGATGAACCGCATCTGGAGCACCGCCTTTGCCGTGACCGCCGCAATCCTGGCAAGCGCCTCGATCCTCGTCTTCCTGCGCAACCCGGAGAAAGCCCATGAGGTGGCTCGCGCGGCGACGCGGCCGCGATGGCGGCAACGCCTGGCGTGGATCGCCTTCTCGGCTTTGGGGACAACGTTATTGGTCGGTATCACGAACCATTTGTGCCAGACCGTGGCGCCGATTCCGTTCCTCTGGACGGTGCCTCTGCTGGCCTACCTGCTCACCTTTGTCGCGGTGTTCGAGCGCGAATGGTACGTCCGCGAATGGGGCATGGGGCTCGCGGCGGTTGCAGTCGTCGCAATGGCTTGGACCATCGTCTATCTGCCTGAAGGGAAAATGCTGCTGCTTGGGAATCCCTGTCTTCGTGGGCGGCTGCTTCCTCGGCTGCTTCTACTGCCACGGCGAACTGGCGCGACGCAAGCCGGAGCAGGCCCATCTGACGGAGTTCTACATCCTCATGGCAACCGGCGGCGCCATCGGATCGATGCTCGTTGCATTCGCCGCTCCGGCTAGTCTTCAACAACTTTGCGGAGCTGCCCGTAGCGCTGGCGGTGATCGCCCTCCTTATTCTGTTTCAGGTTTACCGGCGTTACTCGACCGCGGTGGACATGGCCGCGGCGGTCTGCGCCGTTCTGGCGACGGCTCCCGCAATCGCGTACCTGCAGCCTACTACGGGACAGGTGGACAGGGGCCGCAACTTCTTCGGGGCCCTGCGGGTCGAGGATTACCCCGCCAAGGGCCAGACGCCAGCAGTGCGCAAGATCATCCACGGCGGCATTGGCCACGGATCTCAGTTTCGCGACCCCGCACGTCGTGCCCAGCCAACCACCTATTACGGCCCGAACTCGGGGCCTGGGGTTTGGTTCAGGCATACGTCCGGAGTCAGAAACATTGGGGTCATCGGCCTTGGAGCAGGGACGTTGGCTACTTACATGCGCCCCGGAGACAGGATGCGTTTCTATGAGATCAATCCGCTGGTAGCGGGCTACGCGAAGCGCCACTTCACCTTTCTCAGTTCGGCCGGTGGGGAAATCACGCTTGCTCTCGGCGATGGCCGCCTGTTGCTGGAGGCGGAACATGCAAACGCCTTTGATCTGCTTGTCATCGATGCCTTCTCGGGTGATTCAATTCCCATCCACCTCCTCACCCGGGAGGCGCTCACGCTCTATCTTGGTCATCTTCGTCCGGGCGGATTGCTGGCGTTTCATCTTTCCAACCTCTATCTGAATCTTCAGCCAGTGGTGCGTAGATTGGCCAGGGACCGCGGGCTGGAATCGGCTCCGGTGCTGGATCAGGGCTCTGCAGCCGAGGGGACGAACCCCTCCTCCTGGGCCCTGGTGGGCCGCGCAGAAGATCTGGCGAGGCTGCCGGTCAATCCAAAGGCTGGGCTTCGTTCCCGGCGCGAGGCGTCGCTGTGGAGCGGATGACTTCTCCAGCCTGCTCTCCGTCCTGGACTAAACTGGTTAGGGTCTGCCCTCCCAACCTGCATGCTCCAAGCCAACATCTTTCGTGAATACGACATCCGCGGAATCGCCGACGTCGACCTGCAGTCCGACGGCGTGACCGGTCTGGGCCGGGCTCTGGGAACCTTCCTCAAGCGCAATGGCGCGCGCACGGTGAATGTCGGCCGCGACGTTCGCCTGAGCGGTCCGCGTCTTCGCGACGCTCTCGTTGAGGGTTTGCTGAACGCCGGAGTCGACGTGGTCGACTTGGGCGCCGTGCCGACCCCCCTGCTCTACTACTCCGTGCACAAGCTTGGTTCGGAAGCGGGCGTCATGATCACGGGCTCGCATAATCCACCGGACTACAACGGCTTCAAAACGATGCTCGGCGGCGGCACCATTTATGGCGCTCAGATTCAAGAGCTCTACCGCATCATCAAAGACTCGGATTTCGAGTCGGGCCGGGGCACACTCAGCGAGGCCGATATCATCACGCCGTACGTCGCGGAGATTCCCGCGCAATTTTCATTTGCGCGCAGAGTAAAGGTTGTTTTCGACGCCGGAAACGGAGTTGCGGGACCAACCTTGGGCAGGATGCTCGAGCGCCTGAATGTCGATGCAATCCCGATGTTCTTCGAGCCCGATGGGCTCTTTCCCAATCACCACCCGGACCCGACCGTGGAAGCCAATCTCGAGCCGCTCAAACGGGCCGTAGCGGAATCAGGCGCGGAGATGGGGCTGTCGTTCGACGGTGATTCGGACCGCATCGGCGCGGTGGACGAGTCCGGCCGCGTCATCTGGGGCGACATGCTGATGCTCATCTTTGGGCGGGAAATCCTGACCCGCAAGCCCGGCGCGACGTTCATCGGTGAGGTGAAGTGCTCTCAGGTCATGTACGACGAACTGGAGCGGCTGGGCGGCCGGCCGATCATGTACAAGACCGGCCACTCCCTGATTAAGGCCAAGATGAAGGAAGAGCATGCCGAACTCGCCGGGGAAATGAGCGGGCATATGTTCTTCGCCGACCGCTACTACGGCTATGACGATGCGCTGTACGCGGCCTGCAGGCTGATCGAGATTGTGGCTGCGTCAGGCAAGCCATTGTCGGCGCAGTTGGCAGGTGTGCCGGTGATGGTGGTAACGCCGGAGTTGCGATTCGACTGCCCTGATGACAAGAAGTTCGCCGTTGTCGAGAGGGTGAAGACGCACTATCTTTCCCGCCGGAAAGTGATCGCCGTGGACGGTGTGCGCGTCCTGTTCGACAAAGGCTGGGGGCTGGTGAGAGCGTCCAATACGCAGCCGATTCTCGTGCTGAGATTCGAAGCCGCGACGCTCGAACTGCTGACAGCCTACAAATCCGAAGTGGATGCCGTCGTTGCAGAGGCCGCCAAGGCCGAAGGGCTCTGATCTTCAGCGGTGCGGCGAGTCAAGGCGCCCGGCCAGGGGCCGGACAACGTTTGGAGCACACAGGCCGACGCCGACGTTCTGCAGGGCGCTGAGTAGATTGAACAGAACGGCATAGACCACTTTCTCGCTGGCCATTTGGCGGCCGGGCAGGCGAAAGTGCAGCGGCAATTCCTTGCGGATTTGAATTGTCAAGGCGCGCGGGTTCAGCCGGCGCTGCCTGTCGACTTCGTTGGCGACGGTGAATGGAGTTTGGAGAACTTCTCCGGTGAGCCCGTCCACGTAGAAATAACAGCGCGAAAACCAGCCGGTGTTAGCAGGGTCGGAGGCGTCGAACAGAAGCAGCGGTCCTTCTCGATCGGGTACCGCGACGCGCAAGGTGACATTTCTGGCATTTTCCGCGGTTTCGCACTCATATCCGGCTTCACGAGCGCCCTGGACGATGAGCTCGTTGTCGAGTTCGAGCAGTAGAAGTTGGCTATTGCCGGCCTGGAACAGTTGCATGAATTGGAAATCTCATTGTCGCACTGCGGCGCTTGGGGCAGTGGGACTAGTAAAATTGCCGTGTGGGGACGACAAAGTACAGGGGCCTGGTGCTATTCGACATCGATGGCACTCTGTTGAGCCGGGCGGGGCCGCATCATCGAAGGGCGCTGGAGGACGCGGTGCTGGCCGTCACTGGCAGAATGGCTTCGACCGACGGGCATTCCAGTCGCAGGGATGCTTGATACCGACATTCTGCGGACCATGCTGATCGTCGCCGGCTTGTCCAGGCGGGACGCGGAATCGGCATTGCCCAACATCCAGCGTGATGCGATGCGGCGCTACAGGCGGACTTGCCCCGGCCTTGCATGCCAGAGGTCTGCCCCGGCGTGCGCACCCTGCTGCGGGCGTTGGCGCGGTCGGAGATAGTGGCGGGCTTGGTGACTGGCAACTTCGAGCAGATCGCCTGGCGGAAAATGGAGCGTGCGAGCCTGAAGTCATTCTTTCGATTCGGCGCCTTCGCCGGACAAGGCAAGACCCGCGGCGCATTGGCGGCTCGGGCAGTGTGCGAGGCCAGACGGCGGGGCTGGATAGGCGATGCCTCGCCGGTCTGCCTGATCGGCGATCATCCGAATGACATCCGCGCGGCCCGCGAGGCCGGCGTGGCGAGCGTGGCTGTCGGGACTGGTGTCGTATCCTTGGAGGAGTTGGAATGCTTGGGGCCCGACATCCTGGTGCCGGATCTTCGCTCCTTGCCCGTCCAGAAACTGCTGTCACTACATGGAAGCTCAAAGCCTCTCGGTTAAGCGCGCTGAAGTCGAATTTCACAATTTCGCGTCTCTCGGTGAGCCTGAACGCGCCATCGCCCACTACGCGGAAGAAAACGAGCGCCGCGGCGCCATCCTGCGCGGTCACATGGATTTCGTGCAATGGATGACGCCCTACCTGGAAATCGGCGCCAACGTCGGCCATTCGTCCTACATGTTCTCCAACGAATTTGGGGAACAGGGCTTCGCACTGGATCTCTCTTCCGATGCACTGAGATATGGCAGGGTTCTGATGGACCGCTGGCACATGGACCGCGCACCCATTCGCATCGCCGGTGACGCGGCTCACCTGCCGTTTGCGGACAACTCGCTGCGCACGGTAGTTGCCTTTCAGATGCTTAGCCAGTTCCAGGACATCGAAGCGGTGTTCATCGAGGTGAAACGGGTCCTGCAGCCTGGCGGCGTTTTCTATTTCGCCGAAGAACCGATCCGGCGGATGCTCTCTCTGCGCCTCTTTCGAGCTCCCTACTGGGAGCAGATGAAGCCCTGGGAAAGGAAGCTCCACGAATGGGGCCTGCTGGGCTACCTGACCAAGGACGTCATCGGCGCGCATCAGGAAGAGTCATTCGGCATCCGGCAGAACCACAGGATGACGCTGTGGGATTGGGATCAACTGATCCGTAAGCACTTCGTCGACCACGAGTATCAGCTCTTCACCGCCGAGCGCGGCTGGGGCGAACGCCTGATGCGAAAACTCGGACAAATGGTCGACAAGCATGGTTCCGATTGGGTGCCCACCCGCCTGCTGGGAGGGACGCTGGCCGCCTTCTGCCGGAAAGACGGCCGCGCTGAGTATCCCGATGGCGGTTTTGCGCCGCTGGAAACCTACTTTGAGACACTCCTCCGCTGCCCGGACTGCCGCGGAAGGCTGGAGCGCTCCGGCGACGACTTGCTGCTCTGTCCGCAATGCAGTTATCAGGCGGCGGATGAAGGTGGAGTCTTCAACCTGCTGCCGTCGGCTGAGAAGAAGGAACTCTATCCCGGCGTGCGCGGCGACATGATCGACTTCTGCCAAGGCGATTGCGCCGAACGGTTGGTGGAAGGCTTTTACGAAGTCGAAGGCGTCTACGGCAACAAGTACTGTTGGATCGACCGCCGCGCCGTGTTTACTCTGGAGCGTCAAAGCCCGGGCGCGCGAACACTGCGATTGCGCGGCCACGCCAGCCCGAAGATGCTCGAAATGGGCGAGCCCGCTCGCATCGAGATCAAGGCCAACGGCCAGACCGTCCTTACACAGCAGTTGGACCGTCCAGGGCTGTTTCTGTTCGAGGCGCTTCTGCCGGACGCCGAAAAATACACAATCGAACTCACTGCTTCGCCGAGCTTTCAGGTTCCGCCGGACGAGCGCTGGTTCACGGTAAACCTGAGCTTCATGCGACTGGTGTAGGAGCCGGGATCACTTTTCCTGCGGGGGCTTCTCTTTGTCATCCGGCAGCGGGGCCGCATTGACGTCGAAAGTGATTGTCGCTTCGGCGCCGAACTTCCGGTAGTTGCGGAACTCGACTTGGTTCTTGACCAGGAACCGCCCTTCGCGCATCCGGATTTCGGCTTTCAATGGCAACAGGAACTGCTTTTCGGAGATCTCTGAGAACTCGTAGTCGAGCATCGACTTGGCTTCCTGGATGGGGAAACTGGCGGGGATGTTCTCGGCCTCGAGCGTCAGGCGATAGACCATTGGAACGTCCTTGTCGATGTAGATGAGGCCCTTATAGCCGGGGACGATTTCCAGTTGCCTCTGCCAGCTCACGCGCCACTGCGACTTGGTCTGGCGCACGCGATAGCCGTAAACGTGAACGATTTTGCCGCGCAGACGAGCCCACCGTTCCCACCAGAATTCGGCTTCGGTTTCCGGCAGGAAGACCTGGCGCATCATCGTGCCGAACTCGCCGCGTGGAAGTCGCTCCGCCGAGTCGCTCGTAGCTGGTGTCGGCCATCTGGCCGTTGACGGAAATGAGCTTGTAGTCTTCCTTCTGCTCGAAGTAGCTGAGGCGATTGGCGATTGTGTCCGACAGCATGTACTGCTCGAGGCCCGGAAGGGTCGTAGTACCGGCGTGTCACCTGCAGGCAGATGAAGTCAGGCAATCGGTTCGTATAGCTGAGGGCGATTTCGCGCGCCTCCTCGATGGTCTTCCTCTGCTCGGTGGAGGATGGGGCAGGCATCGGGGGCGGCGGCGCGGTCGGTTTGACCGGGTCCGTTGCCGGTTTGGGCTGCGAAGCGCTCGCCGAGGCCAGCGCCTTGAGCGCGTCCGCCGTCTTGGTGCCGATGCCTTCAGCGAGGAGTTCCTGGATGTCGCGCTCTGTCAATTGCTCGGTGAGCCGGATGTTCTTGACGTAGTCGGCCACCTGTTTGTCGGGGTGGTTCAGCTGAATCGACGAGCGAAGGACGCCCTTCAGTTGCCCGACGGTCATCTTCATCTGTCCGGCCGCAGTGTGGCTAATAGCCATCAGAACAACCAGATACGCCGCTGCCAAACGGAGCCGCACAGCTACCATCTCCCTAGAATAGACGCCTCTTTCTGGTCGTTGGTTGCGCTGCTTGGGCCGGAGCAAGTGTTTTCTCAATTGCGGCAACGATCACGGGAGAGATGATCCGGTATCCGTCGGCGTTGAAATGGAGGCCGTCGTCCGTCAGATTGGCGGACAGCCGGGTGTCTGTGGACAGCGTGGCCTGATAGTAATCGGCGTAGCTGTAGCCCCGGGTCGCTGCCAACTTCTGGATCCACCCGTTCATGGCGATGATCGCGGTGGGCGGGCGCTGGATGGTGCGCTCAAAAGCCGGATTGACAGCTTTGTGGTGGTCTGTGACGGGCGTAATGCTGGCCAGGACCACCTTGATCTTGTAGTGGTCGGCCAGGTCGCACATGGCCGACAGGTTCCGCTGGATGACGGCCGGGTCGACGCCGCGCGCGATATCGTTGGTGCCGGCCCAAATGACGACTGCCTGCGGCTTGAGTTCGACGACATCCTGCATGAAGCGGGCGAGCATCTGGGAGGTGATCTGGCCGCTGATGCCGCGGTTGACAAAGTCCTTGCCGGAGAAGTACTCGTTCAGCCGCCAGCCCTCTGTCAGCGAGTCGCCCATAAAAACGACTCGGGGACCCTTCTGCCCGGCGGGCGGGAGGTTCATGTTGTCCTCGCGGTAACGGTGTGTGTTGTCCCTGTCCGGGCTGCGGAGTTCCCGTTGGAGCGCCTCGATCTGGCGCACGAAGTACGTTTCCAGTGTGACGGAGAGGTCCCGCAGCTCGTTCAACTGGCGTTTGGCGGCTTCAGGAAACTGCGCGGGCTTGGGAACCGCATCGCTCACCAGAAGGAATGCGCGCAAGTTCCCCAGCATCTTGTAGTGAAGCTGAGCATTACGTGCTCCGAGGAAGCGCAGGCTTTCCAGCGTCTGGCGCATGTTCTCAATCAGCGGCGCGCCCGCCCGGCCCATTTCAGGGGAGATGAGGCCGCCGGCTTCCATGAGTTGCAGGCAGCGCTCATAGGAGGCCATCGCCTGCGCATCCGTGAGAGGCGGCGCCTCTGTTTGGGCGGTAGAGAGGGCGGAGGCGAGCAGGAGAGGCGCGAGAATTCTCATTGGATTTTCTCCAACTGCATCGTGATGGTTCCGACGTAGAACGGAAACTGGAGCTTGACCTGTACAGGGAGCCGTCGGCTGTCCTCGCTCATCCAAACAAAAATACGGCCCTTGCGGGCATAGACGACACCGTTGAACAGGTACGCTTCATACTTGGTGCACTGGAACTCGCCGGCCGGAGTGACCACCTTCTCGCGTGCGACGGCTTCCACCTTGGCCATCACGACTTTCTTTCCATCCGAGAAAGGGATCTCGGCGGTCTTGCCGATCTCGACCTTCAGTTCGCGCAGTTTCTGCAGCCCGCCGGCGGCATCATGCACGCACGCCGGGACGTCGATCTCCTTGGCGAGGACGACGGTGTCCTTGAGAAGGTCGCGCTCCAGATAGCTCGCTACCTTCTTCTCGCGGTCGAAGACCACCTTTGTATCCCGGCGGCGACGGCCTTCCTCGGCCTGAAGGTGCGTGTTCAGGGCGCAATAACCCGGAGCGAAGGAAGCGAGGTAGTGGTCGTTGACGCGATACAGGTTGTTCAGCAGGCCCACGCTTCTGACGGTGATCTCAGCGGAGGACGGGTGGTTCAGAATGAAGCGGACTTCGCCCGCGCGCATCAACCGCCACTCGACGCCAAAACTGAGCGTTTCAGTGGAGGGGCCTTGCGCGGCTGCCGAAACAGCTAGCAGCCAGAGCACGGTGAACGCCCGTCCGGGCGCAGGGAGAACGGGCATCAGGTTACAGTCTGTCAAATGTGAGAAACCCAGGGCAATCACCTGCACTCTCGCTGCCAGCGCCGGGGCGCCTCAATTTCCAAACGTAACTACTTTCTTTCGTACTTGCCGACGATACGAGTCTCGGCGAGGATTCGGCCTTGGAGTGCGCGGTTGAAGGCTGCCCGATGAGCCGTTTTGGGAAGCTCGAGCGACTGCACGCCGAGGGCATACAGGGTAAAGAAATAGCGGTGCTCGCCGTGGCCGCGAGGTGGGCATGGCCCGCCGTAGCCGGGTTTGCCGAAGTCATTGACTCCGCTCACGCCGAGCAGTCCTGGGGCGAATCCCTCCGGGAGAGAACGCATGCCGGCTGGAATGTCCCAGAGAATCCAGTGGGTCCATGTGCCTGCCGGGGCGTCAGGGTCGTCGGCGATCAGCGCGAACGAACGGACAGATGGTGGCGGTTCATCCCACTCGAGCGCGGGTGAGAGGTTCTCTCCCTCGCAGGTGTGGCGGCGCGGGATGAAGTCGCCCATCGCAAACGCAGAGGTCCGGAGGTTGAATGCCATGAAGATCCTCCGCTGGCTATTGTAGGCCCCCCTGTGCGCGGAGAACAGGAGCGGGTAGAATGCTTTCCGGGTGATGACGAACGGGAATCAGGGCGAGACAGTTCGCGGGGCCGTCCATGCGCTGTTGCTCTTTGACGTTGCCGAGGAGATCGATCTGGAATTGGCCAGGGTGCGATTGGGACAGTCGCCCGCGGGCCGGAGTCCCGCTTTTCGGCTGCCTGCGCCTGAGTATGTGCGGTTCGAACGTCCGCCCGTGGCGGTGGGGGTGGAGCCGATTCAGCTGTCCTCAGGTGAGAAGTTTGGCGTCACCATCAAGTTCTACGACTACGGTGTTCTGAGTGTCGTCCTCCAGCATGACTTCGAAATGGAGTGGAGCGAACTCGTCCATTTGACGCCTAAGCTCACCGGCTCGCCCGAGATTGAGCAGCGCGCCCAAGCGGCCGCCCGTGGAGCTATAGCGATGGTGAGGGACGCCCTCCGCAAGCCATCCGAAACTTGGATGAGCGAGGACTACTACACGATCCACATCCGGGAATTCGTTCAGCGGTCCAGGACTGTCGGCTGATGACCTCATCAGCGAGCGTGGCGCCGATTTGGCGCGGATGGTGCGCGGCGAGCCTGCTCTGCTGTCCGCATCGGAGCAGCGCGAAGTCCTGCGAGGCCAGATGTCCTACTACCCCACCGACCTCCTGCTTGCCGGCTGGACTGCCGCCGTGGTCTATGACACCGACGAGGGCGCCGAAACAACTCTGCAACTCCTGGAATACGCCAACACCCAGTTGCTGGAGTTTCGCTTCTACGACGAGCTGCTGACGCGGGTTTTGCGGGAGGTGTACCGCAAACTGGAAGAGCGTCGCGGGCTGCTGGCGCGTTGGCGGCTGGCGCGCGAGGCGGCGCGGCTGAACGCGCTGCGTCTCGATGTGATGGAGTTAACCGAAAGGGCGGACAACGCCCTGAAGTTTGTCGGCGACATGTTCTATGCCCGCGCCTACAGGCATGCGGCTGAGCGAGTCGGCGTCGGCGATTACCGCAAGCTCGTGGACGAAAAGCTGCGCACGGCGGGCGATCTCTATACCTTCATGGTGAACGAGTTCCACCAGGCGCGAGCATTTGTGATGGAGGCGGCGATTGTGATCATACTGATCATCGACCTCTACTTCCTCTTCAAGGAAGCAAAACTGTTCTGACGGAATCCGGGAGGTCCGCATGGTTCTTGCATCGCAGTTGAGAAACGGCATGGCAATTCAGTTTGAGGGCAATCTCTACAAAGTGTTGACGGCTGAGTACCACTCGGGCCAGGGCAAGATGGGAGGCTCGACGCACACCCGGCTGCAGAATCTCGATACCGGTACCTTCAGGGACTACAGCTTTAGGGCGGATCTCAAGCTGGAGGACCTGCCGCTGGAAAAGAGGCCGATGGACTTTCTCTACAGCGACGATTCCGCCTGCTACTTCATGGACCCGTCATCGGGCGAGCAGGAGGAATTGCCGCTGAGCGTGGTGGGCCCGCCGGCGAAACTTCTGGTGCCTGAGATGCGAGTGACCGTCGAATTCCTCGGGCAGCGCGCCCTCAGCGTAATGATGCCCGACTTCCTGGAACTGAAGGTTGACGACACTCCACCGCCGTCGCACTCGGGCGGGCAGGACAACACGTGGAAGACTGCGCGGCTTGAGAATGGGGTCGACGTGATGGTGCCGCAGTTCATCAAGGCAGGCGATGTCATCCGGGTTGATGTGGGGCAGTTGAAGTACATGGACCGGATCAAGGCCGGGGCGCGGTAGCTGCGCTGTGGGCGGCCGCCGGCTGCCTGTCGTAGAGTTTGACGAGATTGTGGAGCCGGTCGGCGGCCAGCGGCGTGAGCTGGCCGGGACAGAGCCGCCAGAGCCAATTGCCGCCGAGCGTGGAGGGTGTGTTCATGCGCGCCTCGGTGCCCAGCCCCAGCAGGTCCTGCGCTGGGATGATCACCGTGCTGGCAACGCTGGACAGCAAGGCGCGGATGAAACTCCAGTTGATCTCGATACCGCTTTCGAGCCCAAGGTAGTCGAGGGCGTGTCGGCGCTCCTTGCGGATGTCTTCAGCCGTCCGCGTTGAGCCGGTGTCCGGGGTGGAATTCCACCAGCCGGCCGTCGTGTCGTTGTCGTGTGTGCCGGTGTAGGCGACCACCTCGCGCGAGTAGTTGTGCGGGCGAAAAGTGATCGCCTGCGGGTCCGTGCCGAATGCGAATTGCAGAACGGCCATGCCAGGGTAGCCGAAGCGATGACGGATGGCTTCGACCTTGTCAGTGATCACGCCGAGATTTTCCGCGACGATGTTGAGGCTGCCCAGTGCCTCTTCAACGGCCTCAAACAAGCTCACTCCGGGGCCTTCAACCCACTCGCCGTTGATGGCTGTAGTTTCGCCGCCAGGCACCTGCCAGAAAGCCTGGAAGCCGCGAAAATGGTCGACGCGAGCGATGTCGAACAGCTCGAACGTGGCTCGGAATCGCTCGATCCACCAGCGGAATCCCTCCCGCGCCATGCGGTCCCAGCGATAGATGGGATTGCCCCACAGTTGACCCGTTGCGCTGAAGTAGTCCGGCGGGACGCCGGCTTGCAGCGAGGGCCTGCCTGTCTCGTCCAGATGCCAGAGACCGCGTGCGGACCAGACGTCGCTCGAGTCGCCGGCGACGTAAATCGGGATGTCGCCCATGATGGAGATGCCGAGGGCGTGGGCCTGAGCGCGAAGACGGTGGAACTGCTCGAAGAAAATCCATTGCGAGACCCGGACGGCCTGAATCGTGTGCGCTTCAGTTTCGTCGAGGCGGGCGAGTGCATCCCGATCACGGTCGCGGTAGGGCGGGTCCCAATCGGTCCAGGCGATTCCGTTGTAGAGGCGCTTGAGCGCCATGAAACGGGCAAAATCGTCCAGCCATAATCGGTTCTGAGTACAGAAAATCTCGAAGCGGGTATCGCTGACCCCTTCCGCTATACGGTCAAGCAGGGGAAGCTTGAACGCTGAGGCGGCTTCGAACGCGGCGCGCCCTTCGGGAAAGGTGACGCCGCGCAAGGCCGCTGCGTCGAGCAGGCCTTCCGCGGCGAGATCCTCAAGGGAGATGAGTAGCGGATTGCCCGCGAAGGCAGAGAAGGTCTGGTAAGGCGAGTCGCCATAGCCTGTAGCGCCGAGGGGCAGCATCTGCCACAGCGTCTGGCCGCCGCGCGTGAGGAAATGGAGAAAGTCGCGGGCGGCAGGGCCGAAATCGCCGATCCCGTGTCCGCCGGGCAGGGATGTGGGATGCAGCAGGATGCCGCTCTGTCTGGGGAAACGCGCCATGGTCTTCTCTGATAATGTTCACACGATGCAACGAATCGCGATCGGCTTCATTCTGGCGGCTGCGCTGAGTGCGCAAAACTTCGTCGATGTGCGGCCATCGCCGCAACAGCTCGCCTGGCAGGACTATGAAATCGGCGTGCTGATTCACTTTGGGCCGAACACCTTCATGGACAGGGAATGGGGAGACGGCACTGCGGATCCGTCGGTGTTCAATCCTGCGCAATTGGACGCGGAACAGTGGGTGCTGGCTGCCAAAGCCGGCGGCGCAAAGTACCTGGTGATGGTGGCCAAGCACCATGACGGCTTCTGCCTCTACCCAAGCCGCCACACCGACTACAGCGTGAAGCGCAGCCCCTGGCGCGGGGGCAAAGGCGATCTGGTGAAGGAGGTCGAGCAGGCCTGCCGCAAACACGGGCTCGCCTTTGGCATTTACAACTCGCCGTGGGACCGTCATGAGCCCGCCTACAAAGACAACAAAGCCTATGACCTTTTCTACACCCGCACGATGACCGAACTGGCGACCCGATACGGCCCCCTGGTGGAGTACTGGCTCGACGGGGCAGGCAGCGAGGGCCACGTCTATGACTTCCAGCACTATGTACGAATCCTGCGAACTTACCAGCCGAACGTGAGCATCTTCGGCAGTGTCGACTTCATCCCCTACGGCGAGATCCGCTGGGTGGGCAACGAGAGCGGCTACGCCCACGAAGAGAATTGGAACGTCATCGACATTTGGGGCCTGACGCGATGGCGGCCGGCGGAGGCCGACACCCCGCTGCGGGAAGGGCACTGGTTCTGGCATCCGAATGCCGAGAAGCGACTGAAGACCCTCGATCAATTGATGGACACCCACAGCAAGACCGTGGGACGCGGGGCCCAGCTTGTCCTCGGCCTGGCGCCGGATTCAAGAGGACTGATGCCGGACGTGGACGTCGCGAGGCTGAAGGAGTTCGGCGACGAAGTGAAGCGCATCTATGGCACAGCGCTCGGCTCTGCCTCTGCCGATGGCGTCTTGTTTCCTACGCCAAGGAAGATAGACCGCGTCGTTCTCCGGGA
Source organism: Bryobacteraceae bacterium (assembly GCA_963714395.1). Classification (GTDB taxonomy): domain Bacteria; phylum Acidobacteriota; class Terriglobia; order Bryobacterales; family Bryobacteraceae; genus JACADU01. The sequence goes on along the minus strand of CAVQOO010000009.1, from coordinate 61,323 downwards.
AGACCTGGCACTACGGGCAGCGGGTGCGGTCCTTCCGCGTGCGCGTTCGGGCCGCTGGCGTGTGGAAGGACGTAGGACAAGGCACAACCATCGGGCACAAGCGGATTGTGCAGTTCGAGCCGGTGATTGCGCAGGAGGTACAACTGCGCGTGGACGCGTCGCTGGCCGAACCAAAGCTGCTCCCGATGTCGGCGCACTACGGCGGGCGCTAATCCTGTTGGGCGGACGCCGGGTTGCTCATCCCCAGCCACTCGAAGACCAGCGAATTCCTGACTCCCGCTCGGGCCAAGGCGCGGCCGACGGTGGCGTTGACCAGTTCGTCGACGCTCTGCGGATTGGCATAGAAGGCCGGGACAGGCGGCATGATCACGGCGCCGTTCTCCGCGGCCTGCGTCATCAGGCGGAGATGGCCGATATGAAGAGGCGTCTCCCGCACCAGCAGAATCACCGGCCGGCCTTCCTTCAATTGCACGTCGGCAGCGCGGGCGATGAGATCGCTGGAGTAGCTGTTGGCGATCGCCGAGAGCGACTTGATGGAACAGGGTGCGACGATCATGCCCATCGTTTCGAAGGATCCGCTCGCGATGGAGGCCCCGATGTTGGCCGGAGGGTGAACAACCGAGGCCAGCCTTTCGACATCCTGCGGCCTCCAGGAAGTCTCCTGCATGATAGTCGCCCGGGCTGCCGCACTGAGGATGAGATGAGTCTCGATGGAGGCGTCGCGCGCGAGTGTTTCCAGCATGCGGATGCCGTAGATGACGCCGGAGGCGCCGGTAATGGCGACGATCAGTCGTTGGGTTGGCGCGGGCACGGCAGCAGCTCCATGAATCGGGCGTTGACCACCAGCGTAGCGAATCGCTCCAGATCGATGCTCGGCGCAGCGTAAGCTGCGAGGTTCCGGCGCAGCAGGGGTTCTCCAGGTTCTGAGCGGATCGCCGACCGGACCATCAGGCGGTGCAGCGCGCGTTCCTCGGCTTGTTCGGCGCGGATTTCCGCATAGAGCAGCAGGCGCTTGAGGGGTCGTCTCAAGTCGTCGTCCAGAGCGTTCTCCTGGCTGATGGCCCGGCGCGTTGCTCGGATGGGGGCTACTGCTTTGTCCCGGATGGCTGCGGTCCTGCCTGTAATAAACACCCAGGTTTCAGGGCTGAGGGAGTAACCGAGGGTTGCGCCCCAGGCCGCAAGCAGCAGGCAGTTGACGTTCAACTTGTGCTCTTCCTGCAGTTGGAGGCAAGCCTTGCCGATGCCGGGAGCGGCATAGAGTCGAAGACAAAACTGAATGAAGTCGGCGCCGGTCACCAACGAGTCTCCGCCATATACTGGTGGCGCATGGATAGCATATCGAAGCGATGCGGGAGCCTTCTGCTGATTGTCTCAATTGGAGCCGCGCTGCATGCGGCGCCCCTGGTGAACCAGCGATACCGCGTGGAGGCGTTTCGCAATCCGATTCGCCTTAAGGTGACCAGATTGGATCAGCCCGGGGTCTCGGCCGAGATCCGTCCGCGCCTGGAGATCTTCTACTCCGAGGCCGATCCCGGGCTCGCATATGCCGGGCTGCGAAAGGTGGAAGTGACGTCGACCGCCGCCTGGCGCGCCGGTGGGTCCAATCAACTTGAGCCGGATCTCTATCGTGCTTTGAAGCCCACACAGGCCGATGCGCGCGAGGTTCGCGAATTGCCGGGACGGATCGAAGTCCTGACCGGCGAAAGCGGCATCGTCATCGTGACCTTGCCGGTCGGGGCGGGTGGTGCCGGTGATTGAGTGGCGCTGGAAGACGTCGAAGCCAGGCTACTACGGCATCGCCTTCACGGGACTCGATGAACAGGATCCCGAAGCGCTTGAGTTTCTCTATCAGCCATTGGTGTGGTCCTGGCGCAGGTTCCCTGCCGGTTCCTACGTCACCAGCGAGCAGTTCGCCACGACGGCCGCCACTTTTCGAACAAAAGCCGGTGTCACCGAAGGGCTGGCGATCGTCGACGTGCCCTACCGTTTCGCCAAGCTGGCGAATTCGCAATTCGGGTTGTTTCTGCGCTCCGAGGCGGGAAAGGCGCGCCCGGCGATTCTCGCTCCGCTGCCGGGAGGCGAAGGTTCGATGAAGCAGGCGGGTGAGACATTATCGTTCCGCGCCGCCTATGTGCTGAACGGTGGAGGTTGGGAGGCGGGAGTCAAGTTCGTGCTGCGAGACGTCATCAAATACCGCAGCGAACGCGAGAACGCCACTGTCTCGCTTAACACGACGCTGGAGAATATGCTGGCATTCGGCATGGACGACACGCTTTCCGGCTGGGTGGCCGACAAGCGCGGCTTCGATTACCGTTTTGACGTCCCGGGCACTGTCAAAGTCGTCAGTTCCCTCCACGCTCTCGGTCTCGCGCTGCTGACTGGCGACGGTGAGATCTATCGCCGCCGCGCCGTACCGCTCATGGAATATGTGATGAGCCGCGAGAAATACCTGTGGTCGGAGAGTGAGTCGATCAAGGAGCAGAGCCCATCCCACTTCCTTCGCGGACCGTGCGTCGAGGTGGGCGAGCTGGCTTCGCTCAATGAGATGCTGGGCGGAAGGTCGCCTGTGTTCAGGGAGGAAGCCAAAAGGATCTATGGGCGGACGCGCAAGCTGAACCTGAACACGGAGACCGGCGCCACTTGGCAGGACGCCTTGGCGATGCATCGGCTGACGGGCGGGGCAGGTTATCTGGAGCGCGCGCGAACCTGGGCGGACAAGGAAATCGCAGAGCAGTTAACTTCGCTGCCCAGGGACTTTGAAACGAATCCTGCGCTGCGCGACAAGCAGGCGGCCTTCTACAACGACTACGGGCCGAAGTGGTTCGACCTGTTCGAACTCTACGAGGTCACAAAGGAGAAGAAGTATCTTGACGCGGCGGCGACGTCGGCGCGTCAGATGCTGTTGTGGCTGCGGTCGAATCCGATGGCCCCATCGGGGCACATCACCGTCAACAAGGGCGGGCGCGTTGAAGGCGTTTTTTCATGGCGGAGGACGACGGCTACCGAGCGCACACAAATCGATTCGTCAACAGAAGCGCCTGAGCAGAGAATCCCAGCCTGGCGGACTTCGCTCGTGGGGTTGTCGCCGGAGCAGGGATACACCTACGCCGCGGGTGGCCCGATCATGCTGTCACATCATGCGGCGTGGATGTTGCGCATGGCGCGCCTGACGGGAGAGCCTCTTTTCGCCGACGCAGCCTACAATGCCGTGTTGGGACGCTACGCGAACTTTCCGGGCTATTACTTCACGTCTCTGGAGACGGACGTCTATCAGCGGCCCGAGTATCCGCTGCACAGTTACGAAGACTTTAAATACAACGCGCTGTTCTATAACCACATCTGGCCCCACATCGCGCTGGTGGCGGACTTTCTCGTTTCCGACGCCTGGTATAGATCAAAGGGCGAAGTCGATTTCCCATCTGCCTACGCGCCCGGCTACGCGTATCTGACCAGCAAAGTCTACGGACATAAACCGGGCAAGGTATTTGGACACGAGGGGGTTGCCCCCTGGCTGCCGAAGGCCGGAGTGCGCGTTTCGAGCACCAAGCTGAACTGGCTGCTCGGAGTGAGCGAAAACGATCTGTGGGTGATTCTCATGAACACGGCTCGCGAAGCGGTGACAGCACGCGTGGAACTCGACGCAGGCGTGATCGCCTGGAACGCGGACGGACGCTATCCCTTGAGAACATTTCCGGGGGCGGTGAACGCCGGCATGATGCTGAACGGCTCGTTCCCGGTAACGCTACCGGCGCAAGGTTTCACCGCAGTGCGGATTTCGGGCCTCAGGGTGAACCCGTCATTCCAGCGAAGACTCGCCTTGGCGCCCCGCCTGGCGCAGGGCTATTCCCGGGTCGAGACAGGCGATCGCGCACTCGGTACCCTGACTTCGATGGTGTTTCGGGCGGTGCCGGAGTATGCCGATTTCTACGTCTATTCCGATGCGACGGAAAAAGACGCGGCCAGCATGAGGCTCCGCTACACCCTGAACGACGGCAAACAGGCCACCCTGGAGGACCGCCAGTATCCCTTCGAATTCAGCTTGCGGCTGCCGGGTGCTAACCCTGCCATTCGATTCGAGGTGGAGAGTGTGCGCCACGACGGGACCAGCCTGCGCAGCGCGGAGCGCGAATTGGCGAACCGCTGAGCAGGACTATCCGAAGTATCAATTTCAGCGCGTGGTGCCCGAGCCAGGCAAACACTGATCGTGGTAGGGGGGTGGCGGAGGAAGAGGGATTCGAACCCCCGGACGCCTTTCGACGCCTGCGGTTTTCAAGACCGCTGCCATAAACCACTCGGCCATTCCTCCACCTTCCAAGCTACCGGAAACGCGTCGCCGGGGCAAACCCGGCATCCTCGCCGAAATCCGTGCCTTCCCTCCCCATTTGTGTTTAGGATAGGAAGGTTGCGGCTCTGATCCCATGCGCGTTCTCGTTGCAGACGATAGCTTGGTCATGCGCCGGCTCCTCGAGTCGACTCTCGCAGGTTGGGGTTACGACGTCATCAGTGCCAAGGACGGAGACGAGGCCTGGGCCTGTCTCTCCTCTGAAGATCCCCCCCGCATCGCGATTCTCGATTGGATGATGCCCGGCCATTCGGGGCTGGGCGTGTGTCAGATGGTACGCCAGCAGGCCGGGCCCGACTACACCTACATCATCCTGTTGACTTCAAAGAGCCAACGGGAAGACATCGTCGAAGGGCTCCGCTCGGGCGCTGACGATTACGTGGTCAAGCCGTTTGATCGGCACGAGCTTGAGGTAAGGCTACGCGTAGGCCGGCGGATCATTGATCTGCAGGCGCAATTGCTCGAGGCGCAGGCCGCGCTCCGTGATCAGGCGACGCGTGACGCGCTGACCCGTGTCTGGAACAGAGGATCCATTCTCGACATCCTGGCGCGGGAGACCACTCGCGCACAGCGGGAGGGACGCCCCTTGGGGGTCCTCATGATGGACATCGACCATTTCAAGTCCATCAACGACACCTACGGTCATGTAGCGGGAGACGAAGCCCTCAAGGAGACGGCATTCCGCGTGAGCGGCGGAATGCGCAGCTACGACTCCTTCGGCCGCTACGGGGGAGAAGAGTTCCTCTTTGTCGTCCCGGGCTGTGACGAAAGGAATTTGCTGCTCTATGCCGAAAGGCTGCGCGCCTTGATTGAATCGGTGCCCTACCAGCTCGGGGGCATCGACATTACTATCACCGCCAGTTTCGGGGCGACGGCGATCTTGCCAGGGGAGCATTCCACGCCGGAGCATTTGATTCGCGCCGCGGACCTGGCGCTCTATCAGGCGAAAAGATCTGGCAGGAATTGTGTTCGCACCACCCCCCCCGAGCAGACGGCTTCGACCTAACGGCTTTCCCCGACTTCGACGGCGCTCCGGGCTACCTGCATTTCACTCAACGTCGAGGCGTACTGCTGAACACCGCGAAAGAGAGCCTCGGCGAGCTTCGTCCGCGACTCGGGCTTCTTGAGCGACTGCTCGTCCCGGGGATTGCTGACGAATCCGACCTCCGCCAGAACCGAAGGCATCGACGCCCCGATGAGCACAACGAAGGGCGCTCGTTTCACGCCGCGATTGCGGGCGCCGGAATTCAGCTTGAGCCACGCGCCGTGCAGGTGGGTCTGCAGCTTGGTGGCGAACTCACGCGATTCGTCAGCCTTATCCTTGAGCGCGATTTTTTGGAGGAGGTCGCGTAGTTCAAAGATGTTCTTGCCGTGTCCTGCATTTTCGCGGGCGGCAACCTCCAGGGCATCTTTGGAGTTGGTGAAGTTCAGGTAGTAGACTTCAGCACCCGAAATGCTCTTGAGGGGCGACGAGTTGGCATGGATCGACACAAACAGGTCTGCCTTGTTGTTGTTCGCGATTGCCGTGCGCTCTTCAAGAGGAATGAAAGTGTCCGTGGTGCGCGTGTAGACGACTTCACTGCCAAGCTTCTCTTCGATCATCGCTCCCAGTTGCAGCGCGACTTCAAGGACCAACTCCTTTTCGAGCAGTCCCGTGGGGCCGGTGGTGCCGTGGTCGTGCCCGCCGTGACCCGGATCGATGACAACCTTGCCGAGTTTGAGACCCAAAGCTCGAACCATCGACTGCTGGCCTCCGGCTCTGGGCTTGGCAGGCTTGGGGGCGGCCGCCAAGGCGATGCCTGGCGTGGCCGTTAGCGGAGGTCCTGGCGGAGGCGCTGTCGCAGGCGCTGCCGCGGGTGGGGTAGGAGCCGGCGCGGAAACCGGCGTAGGCTTCAACCGTTCGGCTGCATGCGGGTTTTCGGTCACAGGGGGTTTGTCTGTCACCGTGGGCCTTCTCTGTCACCGGCGATTTCTCGATCGCTGGCGGCGTTGGCGCGGCCGTCGTCGTCGGCGCGGGTGTCCTGCCGCTGCCCGGCACGCGTACCTCGATCATGATCCGGTTTGGATTGGCAAGTTGTGAGACTTCCGTCTCGAGCCTTGCAGTGAGGTCAATCACCACCCGCGTCTTGGAATCGCTTGCGGCGATCCGTATCTGCCGCACGAGCGTGTCGTTGACTTTGATGGTCTGAAGCCGCCCTTCGCCCATGTCCATCCGGGAATCGAAGATATCGACGAAAAAGCGGTCCGGGCCTTCCAGTTTCTCTGTCCGGAATCGTCCTTCGCCCGTCAGTTCCACCGCCACGCGCGTTACTTGTCCAAGTGACCAATAACGGACGGACTTCACCGCAACTGGCTGCAGCGGCGCCGGTGCCATCTGGGCGAAACAAACGTAGGACGTCAGAACCGCGATCAACCGCAAACCGTATCGGCAGGAGTGATCGCGGGTCTCCAGTGAGTGTCTCCTATCGCGTGCGCAAGACGATGCGGCCTTCCGCGTCCCGGGCGATTTCGAGTTGCCGCAACGGCTCTGCGGCGGGAGTATCCGCCCCGGAACCGGTGGCAGTGTTAGGTTCAGCGGCGGGCGGCGCCGGACGTTGACGCTTGAGAGCCTCACCGTAGTTCTTGCCCACCTTGTACACGTAGTTCTCGGTTTCACGGTACGGCGGCACATTGCCGTACCGCAGGACCGCTCCTTCGCCCGCGTTGTAGGCAGCCAAAGCCAGGCGATCGTCCCCCTGGAACATACCCTGAAGGTAGCGCAGGTACTTGACTCCGGCCTCGATGTTTTGCCGGACGTCGAATGTGTTGAAAGCTCCGAATCGTCTCGCCGTGCCGGGCATGAGTTGCATCAGGCCCATGGCGCCCTTCGGAGAGACCGCCACCGGGTTGTAATTGCTCTCGGCGCGGATGACGGAGTGAACCAGCAGCGGGTCCACGTCGTTGGCGCGCGACGTCTGCTCAACCACCTTGTTCACATCCACATTGTGCAGCATCCGCGGCAACTGCGCCCCTTGGCTAGCAGGTGTGGCATCCACGACCCGCGGCGGAATATCGCGGGAGGCGATCGACACCGCGCTGACAGGGGCCGGAGCGACAGGCGACGGGCGCGATCACCGTCGTCCGGCGCACCAGGCGGCCCGTCCGGGAATCTGCCCGAACCGTGGACGTGACGCGCACGTCAGGCTCGACGGCGCTTGCCGCCATGGCCGGCAGGAGCAAACAAATCAGCGGCACTATGTTTGTTCGATTATAGCGGTGTATCATGCTCCGCCACAGAGGAAAAAACCTGAGCCGGCGGAACGCAGTTCCGCTAAGAGTCAGAAAATGCACTGGTACCATTGTGTCATGCGGGTGGCTGGTTTCGTTCTGGCTGGCGGAGCGAGCGGGCGCATGGGCCGCGACAAAGCCCTGCTCCCCTTCGCCGGCGCTACGCTCGTCGAATTTGTTGCCGCTGTGGTGCGTGAGGCTGCGGGGAGCGTCGCAATCGTCGGAAGGCCCGAGGAATTCGACCATCTTGGGATCACTGTACTGGGCGAGGAATTTCCCGGATGCGGCCCATTGAGCGGAATTGAAGCGGCCCTCCGGCAGATGTCCGCTGATTGGGCCCTGGTGACCGCCTGTGACATGCCCGGTCTCACTCAATCTTGGCTTCGCCTTTTGATCGCTACCGCGGCGCGCTCCGAATGCGATGCCGTCGTCACTTCCAACTCGAAGGGACAGTGGGAGCCGCTGCTGGCTCTCTATCACGCCAGGCTCCACGCCGATGTCCGTAAAGCCTTGATGGACGGGCGTTTTGCCGTCCGCGAATTGATCGCCGGATGGCGTGTGGAGTTTGTGGGAACTTCAGATCTCAGCGTCGCGACCAACGTAAATACTCCGGAAGAGTGGGCCGCATGGAGCCGTTGATCGACTCGCATCCCCATTACATCGAGTTTCAGCACGTCTATAAGACGTTCGACTACCCCGTTTTAGTCGACTGCAGCTTTCATGTTTCTCCCGGCGAGACTCTGGCGATCATAGGGCGCAGCGGAGTCGGCAAGAGCGTGAGCCTTCAGCACGTCATGGGCTTCCTGAAGCCGGATTCCGGCCGCGTCATCGTGGCCCACCGTGATATCACCGGCATGACCGAGCAGGAGTTGCGCACCATCCGGAGGAAGGTCACCATGGTCTTCCAGAGCGGCGCTTTGTTCGACTCGCTCACGGTCGGGGAGAACATCCTCTTCTCACTTGAATTGCGCGAGGACTACGACGAAGAGAATCGATTCGATGTCGTCCGGGGTCTGCTGCGCCTGGTAGACCTGGAGGAGCATATCGACTCCTATCCGGCCGACCTGTCTACCGGCTACCGCCGCGCGATTGCCATCGCGCGCGCACTGGCTGCTCAGCCGGAGTGCATCCTCTATGACGAGCCGACCACGATGGTGGACCCCATCATGAGCGCGCACATGGCGAACCTGATGCTGCGGCTGAAGAAGCAGCTTAGCCTGACCAGTATCGTGGTCACCCACGACCTCGACCTGATGCGCAAGGTCGCTGACAAGGTTGTCTTCCTCTTCGACGGCGGCGTGATTTACTTCGGGCCTGTGGCGAAACTCGAGGAGTCTGATCACCCGCACGTGCGGGAGTTCATGGCGATGGACCGTGTCGATTTCAGCGCTTCAGGCGCCCTTTGATCCCCTCGATCAATTCCTGGGCTTTGCCGGCCCAGCCCGGCTCTTTGCCAGGTCCAGCCAGCGGATTGGTCTTGCCGCGGCCTTCCTGGTCGAGTTGCCAGTATGGTTCGGGCCGCTTGGCCGGTCTTCTCGAACTGACCCGCGCGCGGAAGTTCGTCAGCGTGTACTCGCGCTCGACGATCGCACCGCTTTTCTCCTCTACCACTACCCGGAAGGATCTCGACCCTGTCCCCTTCGCCGTTGAGGATGATAGGCAGCCACCCCCGCATGCCCCTCTCGATGAAGCTCGTCTCGTAGCGCTGGCGTCGCGCATTGTAACTAAAGATGCGCAGTGAATCGAAATCGCGATCGTTTACTCCGGGCGAGAGGGCAGCCCACAGCCAGACTTTCTTTATCTCCGGCTTTGCCTCCACCGTGCCGATGGCGAAGTAGGCTGAGATGCGGGCCCGCTCGGCGTACTGCGCCACCTCATCGGGCACCGCCATGAACAGCGCGCGAGCAAGGGCCCAGCCGGCCCGGCCCTCTTTGTTGCGGACAAGAGTCCAATCCTCCATGGAGATTGGAGAAGCCCCTGGCGGTGGCGCCGCCTTCTCAGGTATCCGCCCTTCGGGATTGCCCGACATCGCCAGCCAGTCTCGCGGGAACTGCGGGGGGCTTTGCGGCAGGAGGGGGAGGGATCGATGGCTCCTTCTTTGGGCGCTGGGACCGCTTTGCCATCGCGGGAGTGCTCGGGATCAGCTCCGGTGGATCGAATGGGATCCTCGGCGCGCGCAAATACCCGATCACGTCCACGTTTTGGCCGGACCCGATCTGAAAGAAGCTGGGCGACTGCCGGTTCGGCTCCGTATGCACGTTGAGCCCGTCAAACACCGTGGCGTGTCCCTGCCCGGGCGAGGCTGCCGTCTGTTTGGCCAGGCCGGCCAGTTGCTCCATCGACTCCGGCGAGAGCAGTTGGCGCCCGTCCACCCAGCCTTCGGCGCCATTTTTTGTCCTTACTTCGTAAAAACGGCGCCGCCGGCCGATCAGCTCCAGCCTCTCCCCATGGTTCACCGTGGCCACCAGTGGCGATCGTGCCGTGAGTTCTTTCCTGATCTGCAATACGGCCGGCCCGACGAAGGCATGGCCCAGCACCGGAGCGGGTTCGGAGGTTTGGGTACAGCCGCCCAACAAGCACACCGCGAGGACAACTGTCAGTCCGCGGTTCGCTTGCTTCACTTCGATGCCTGCGCTGGTTATCCCCGCGTCTCCCTCACGTACTCCTCGAAACGATCGAGGCCCTTGCGGATGTTTTCCATCGATGTCGCATAGGCCATGCGAACGTGCTTTTCCGTGCCGAAGGCTTCGCCCGGCACAACGGCGACGTACTTCTTCGCCAGCAGCCCTTCGGAGAACTCCATCGGCGTCCGTGGGCCCTCCTGGCTGAGTGCGCCGGCGATGTTGGGGTAGGCGTAGAAGGCCCCGCGCGGTTCGGCGCAAGTCACGCCCGGCATCGCTCGCAGCCGTCCGATGACGTATTCGCGGCGGCGCCGGTACTCGGCCAGCATCATCTCGACGGAGTCTTGGGGGCCGCTCAGCGCCTCGATGGCCGCTTTCTGCGCGATCGATGTCGGGTTCGAGGTCGAATGGGATTGAAGCTTGATGATGGCGCTGGCCAGGCTGGCCGGCGCGAGCGTGAAGCCGATGCGCCAACCGGTCATCGCGTAGGTCTTCGAAAGCGAACCAGCGACGATCACAGTGTCCTTCATCCCGGGAACCGAAGCCACCGAATAAGGGTCGCTGTCATACAGAAACTTGCAATAGCACTCGTCGGTCATCAGCCAGATGCCGCGCTTCTTCGCCAGGTGCGCGATCTTCTCGAATTCTTCGCGCTCGACTATGGCACCGCTCGGATTGGATGGCGAGTTGACGATGATCAGCCGCGTCTTTGCCGTGATGGCGCGCTCGACCTGTGCCGCGGTAAGCGCAAACCCCTCGTCTTCGCGCGTCTCGAGCAGATTGCATTTTCCACCGGCATAGTTGACGACGTCGTAATAGGTCACCCAATAGGGCACCGGCAGAATCACCTCATCGCCGGAGTTCAGCAGCGCCTGCGTGGTGTTGAAGATGGCATGCTTGCCGCCCACGGAAACGACGCATTCATTGAACTGGTACGCTGTTCCGAAGTCAGCCCGGTGCCTGTCACAGACGGCCTGGCGTACTTCCTGCACGCCTGCCATTGCCGTGTATCGGGTGAAATTCTCGTCAAGCGCGCGAACCGCCGCCTGCTTGATGTTGTCCGGGGTTGGGAGGTCGGGCTCGCCCACACCGAAGTCGACCACGTCGAGTCCGGCACGCCGCAGTTTCTCGGCTTCGGCCGAAACGCGCGCGGTGGAGCTGACGCTGATGAGCGAGATACGATCCGCAAAAGACGAAGTGGCTTGCATGGAGTCTGACCGCTTTCTGACTGCCGCTATGGAGCGCATGTCGGGCTCTAAATTATGGATTAAGGGCGCCTTGCGCTCGGAACCTCTCTTTCAGACGCTCCTCGACACTCGGAGGGACAAGACCGCGGATGTCGCCGCCCAGCCCAATGACTTCCTTCACCAGTTTGCTGCTGATGAACGAATACGCCTCTCCTGCCATCATAAACATGGTTTCGATCTCAGGTGCGAGGCGGCGGTTCATCAAGGCCATCTGCAACTCGTATTCGTAGTCGGAAATTGCACGAATCCCACGCAGAATCACCAGCGCGTTTCGCGAGCGCGCGTAGTCGACAAGAAGACCGTCGAAGCTGTCCACAACGACGTTGGGGAAGCCTCGCAGCACCTCGCCCAGCATGTCGACACGTTCCTCAAGTGAGAACAACGGGTGCTTGTGCGCGTTGCGCAGCACCGCCACGACGAGTTCGTCCACCAGTGGCGCGCAGCGCTCGACAAGGTCGAGGTGGCCCTTGGTGATCGGGTCGAAGCTTCCGGCGTAGACCGCAATAAGGCGGCGCTGGCGAGATTCCAAAACAGTCACTCCCTGCGGAATTATTAGTGTAGCCGACTGAGCGCAGCCGCCTTGGAAGCGCGGCCCGTGGCGGCAATTCTATATCATCGCGGGTAGACCCCCATGTCCCACATCCTGGAATCCGGCGATCGCGGCATATTCGATACTCAGGCGCGCGCCCCCGGCCCTGAGGGCTTTCTGCCAGTTACCCAACAGCAATTGCTCAACGCTCCCTCGGGTGAGCTATTTGGCTGGACGCAGAACGCCGGGATGGGTTGGGACCCATCCAAACTCGGCAACCCCGAGTTCCTGATTCTGTCCACTCATGGAGGCCTCCGCGATCCGCACGGCAAACCGGTGGCGCTCGGTTTTCATAGCGGGCATTGGGAAGTAAGCCTCCTGGTTGAAGCTGCCGCCCGGGAACTCGCCTCGCTGAACGCCATTCCATTCGCGGCCTATTGTTCAGATCCCTGCGACGGCAGGACGCAGGGCACGCCGGGCATGTTCGATTCGCTGCCCTACCGCAACGATGCCGCCCAGATTTTCAGGCGGCTGACTCGCTCTCTGCCCACCCGCAAGGGTGTTCTGGGGGTTGCGACCTGCGACAAAGGGCTGCCCGCCATGATGATGGCTCTGGCCGCTACCAGGGATCTACCCACAGTCCTCGTGCCGGGCGGAGTGATGCTGGCCGGCGATGACACCGGCGGGGGGCACAGCGAAGACACAGCCGCCGTGCAGAGTATCGGGGCACGCTTCGCCCACGGCATGATCACGCAGGAGTACGCGGCTGAGGTCGGTTGCCGCTCGTGCGCCTCGCCGGGAGGCGGCTGCCAGTTTCTTGGCACTGCTGCGACAGCCCAAGTGGTGGGGGAAGCTTTCGGCCTTTCTTTGCCCCATTCCGCACTTGCGCCATCTGGACAGCCTGTTTGGCTCGACATGGCACGTCGCAGTGGCCGTGCGGTGTATTCGATGGCTCAAGCCGGCCTGACCACTGCCGACATCCTCACGCCGGACTCCCTCGAAAACGCCCTGGTGCTGCATGCCGCCTTCGGCGGCTCCACCAACCTGATCATCCACACTGCCGCTGTCGCCTATCATGCCGGACTCGTCAGGCCCACAGTGGCCGATTGGAGCCGCGTAAACAGGCATACCCCGCGTCTGGTCGACGCCCTCCCCAACGGTCCCGTTAACTACCCGACGGTTTATGTCTTCTTCGCCGGTGGAGTGCCGGAAGTGATGCTCCACCTGAGGCGCGCCGGATTGCTGCGCACCAAGGCCCGCACCGTATCCGGACAAACTCTCGACGAGGTCCTCAACTGGTGGGAGCAAAGCGAACGTCGTGCGATCTTCCGCAAGACGCTGCAGGAGCGCGATGGCATCGACCCCGGCGCCGTCATTATGGATCCGGACCGGGCGCGCAGCCGCGGGCTCACCTCGACCGTGTGTTTCCCCTCCGGCAATCTGGCGCCGGAAGGTTCGGTGATCAAGGCCACGTCGATTGATCGTTCGGTCGTTGGCGAAGACGGTGTTTACCGCAAGCGCGGGCCGGCCCGTGTTTTCACCACGGAACCTGCTGCCATCTCCGCCATCAAAGGCGGTGGGATTCAGGCGGGAGACATCCTTGTGCTGGCCGCGCGGGGGCCTATGGGCTCCGGCATGGAGGAGACCTATCAACTGACTTCCGCCCTCAAGTACCTGCCCTTCGGCAAGCATGTCGCTCTCATCACCGACGCCCGCTTCAGCGGCGTTTCCACCGGCGCCTGCATTGGCCACGTTTCTCCCGAAGCGCTTGCTGGCGGTCCCATCGGCAGGCTTCGCGACGGCGACGAGATCGAGATTGTCGTCGACCGCAATTCGCTGGAGGGCTCTGTTAACTACGTTGGCCCGGATGATTTGAATGCCCGCGAGCCGCACCCCGGTCTCGCCCCCGATCCGCTACTGCCTCCGGAAACCCGCCTTTGGGCGGCGTTGCAGGATGTCTCCGGCGGAACTTGGGCTGGGTCGGTCTTCGATGTCGACAGGATTCTGGAAACGTTGGAGGCAGGAAAGCGTGCCCTGAAGGCGAATCAGCGCAGGCCGCTTTGAGCCATCTTTTTGTGTTTGGGCTCGGGGTGCTCGAGCACGTCGACATGAGCGGCTTCAATGAACTTGCGCAGCCTTTCGGCGTAGGGCGATCCAAGTTCCTTCAGGCTCTCGTATTCAGCTCTCGCCTCGTCCACCTCGCCCCGCATGAGCCGGACGAAACCGAGGTAATAGTGAACCTCGGCCAGCTTCGGCGCCAACAGCGTCGCTTTCTCGTAGCAGTCCAGCCGCGTCTTCCCGTAGCCCGCCTTGCCCTCGACAAAGCCCCGATGCATCCATGCCCGCGCGTTGCCCGGTTCAGAGTCGGTGGCCTTGCGGAAGTAGAATAACGCCCCGTCCAATTCAGACGACCATAGATGGCCCATTCCCCGGCGATAGTCTTGCTCGCGCTCCGGGTCCACTGCCGCCGACCACGCCTCCACCGGCAGATTCACTGTCTTCGACATGGCGTCGAACCGAATGGAAGGAACGGCGAAAGACAACCGCCGCCCGTCCACCTGACGACCGACGTGCCAGCCGACGAACAGCCCATGTTCATCGAAGATAGGCCCATCCTCGTGCGAGCCGGCCTGCTTGGGGCACTCCAGCGTGGCGATCTCGCCAAAGGCCCCGCTTTCCTTCAGTTCGCTTGCCTCGGTCTCGTGCGTCCAGGTGTGCAGTTTGCGGCTGAAGGATGAGGCCGAAGCGGGTCCATGCGGCGCCTGGAGACCGACGAACACCTCGACAACCCCGGCATCCGGATCTTCTCCGGAGACGAATATCACGGGGTGCGTGCGTCCTCGATCATCCAGCACGACTGCGCTCTTCGCGCCGAATAACGCGTCGCGTGACGCAAGCGCCAAACCGTTCTGCCGGAATAGCGCCGGCGCCTGCCGGAGCAGGCGTCCATCTGCATCGTGCGACAGCAGCACAGTGTCTCCACTCACTATGCCGGCCGCCATCACGAGCAGTAGTAGCCCTCTCGGCCTCATCTCGAAACTACGACGCATGCCATGCCTCCGCCGGTTTCGTCCAAGTGAGCGCGTTACGATAAAAGATCAACCCCCATGGACGTTCTCGAAGTCGACCTGAAGAAGACCGTCAATCTGCCGAATACCGCCTTCCCCATGAAGGCGAACCTGCCGCAGACCGAGCCGAAGATGCTCGCGCGCTGGGGCGAAGAAGGACTCTACGAGCAGATTCGCGCAGCGCGCGCCGGCCGCCCAGCCTACATTCTGCACGACGGCCCGCCGTACGCCAACGGCAACATCCACCTCGGACACGCGTTCAACAAGATCCTGAAGGACTTCATCGTCAAGTCGAAGACCATGGCGGGCTTCGACTCGCCCTACGTGCCCGGCTGGGACTGCCACGGGCTGCCGATCGAGATCAAGGTCGATACCGAACTCGGGTCGCAAGAAGGCCCAGATGATCGCCCGCCGAGATCCGCCGCGAGTGCCGCAAGTACGCGGAGAAGTACGTCGACCTGCAGCGCGACAGCTTTCAAGCGGCTGGGCGTGCTTCGGCCGCTGGGACGACCCGTACCTCACGATGAGCGCCGGCTACCAGAGCCGTCATCGCCGGCGCGTTCGTCGATTTCCTGGACAAGGGCTACGTCTACAAGGGACTGAAGCCGGTGCACTGGTGCATCGAGCTGCCGCACCGCGCTGGCCGAGGCCGAAGTCGAGTACGAGAACCACACCAGCCCGTCGATCTGGGTGCGCTTCGCGCTGACCTCGGATCCCGCGGCGATCGATCCCGCGCTGGCCGGCAAGCAGGTCTACGGCCTGATCTGGACCACCACGCCCTGGACGATTCCGGCCAACATGGCCATCGCCTATCACCCGAGTTACGAGTACGTCGCGGTGCGAAGCGGGCGGCGAGGTCTACATCGTCGCCGCCGAGCTTGTGAAGGTCACGGCGGAGAAGTGCGGCTGGAGCGATGTGGTCGAAGCTGGCGCGCTTCCCGGGCGCGAGCTGGAAGGCGCCGTCTTCCGGCATCCGTTCCTGGAGCGCGATTCGCTCGGCATCCTGGCCGACCACGTCACGCTCGAACAGGGCACCGGCGCGGTCCACACCGCGCCCGGCCACGGCGCAGGAGGACTACGTCATCGGGCAGCAGTACGGCATCGCGACCTACTGCCCGGTGGACGCGCAGGGCCGCTTCTTCCACGCCGAAGGCGCGGCCGGCCGGCTGCCCGAGGAACTCATCGGCAAGACGGTCTGGGAAGCCAACCCGATCGTGATCGAGATCCTGCGCGAGCCCGGCGCGCTGCTGGCACAGAAGCCGCTCGAGCACAGCTATCCGCACTGCTGGCGCTGCCACAAGCCGACCATCTTCCGCGCCACCGAGCAGTGGTTCATCGGCATGGACCGCAACGACCTGCGCGAGAACGCGCTCGAGGCCATCCACCAGGTGAAGTGGATCCCGGCGTGGGGCGAAGAGCGCATCTCCAACATGATCGCCACCCGGCCGGACTGGTGCATCTCGCGCCAGCGCGTCTGGGGCGTGCCGATCATCGTCTTCTATTGCGAGGACTGCGGCGAGCCGCTCACCGACCGCAAATACCTCGACCGCGTCGTGGACCTCTTCGCGCGAACACACCGCCGACGTCTGGTACGAGCGCACTGCGGCGGAACTGCTGCCCGACGGGCACCACGTGTCCAAAGTGCGGCGGCAGGCGACTTCCGCAAGGAAACCGACATTCTCGACGTGTGGTTCGATTCCGGCTCCAGCCACCTGGCGGTGCTGACCGAGAGAACGGACTGCCCTGGCCCGCGGACCTGTACCTGGAAGGCGGCGACCAGTATCGCGGCTGGTTCCACTGCTCGCTGCTGGTGGGCGTCGGGCTGAAGGGCGGCGCGCCCTACCGCGAGTGCGCCACCAACGGCTGGGCGCTCGACGGCGAAGGCCGCGCGATGTCAAAATCGCTCGGCAACGTCATCGAGCCGGAAGAGATCATCAAGAAGTACGGCGCCGATGTTCTGCGGCTGTGGGTGGCGTCGGTGGAGTTCACCGAAGACGTTCGCATCTCGGAGATCATCCTCACGCGGCTGACCGAGGCCTACCGCAAGCTGCGCAACACCTTCCGCTATGCGCTGGGCAACCTGAGCGACTTCGATCCGGCGACGCGACGTGGTCCCGCTCCGAACTGCTCGAGATCGACCAGTGGATCCTGCTGCGCGCCGAGGCGCTGGTGGAGCGCTGTCGCGCCTGGTACGACGACTTCGCGTTCCACCGGGTCTACCAGGCGATCTACGATTTCGCCACCGTCGACCTGAGCGCGGTCTACTTCGACGTGCTGAAGGACCGGCTCTACACCTCCGCCCCCAACTCGAAGGCGCGGCGCAGCGCGCAGACCGCGCTCTACCGGGTGACTCACGCCCTGACGCGTCTGTCCGCGCCCATTCTCTCCTTCACTGCGGAAGAAGTCTGGGGTCAGATGAAGCATGCCGGCGCTGACCCCGGCAGCGTGCATGTGGCGCTGATGCCGCAGCCGGCCGACCTCAATGGCGGCCTCACCAATGGCGATCATGTCATCGACGCCTGGGAGCGCCTCCTGCAAGTCCGCGCCGTTGTGCTCAAGGAACTCGAAGCGGCCCGCAACGCCAAACTCATCGGCGCCCCGCTGGAAGCTCGTGTCGTTCTCGAAGCCGGACCTGACATCGCGCCGCTCCTGGAGAAGTACATCACTGAACTCCCTTCGCTGTTCATCACGTCACAAGTCGAACTGCGCCGGCGCGATCATGAAGGCACCGCTGCGACCATCGAGCGTGCTCAAGGCGTCAAGTGCGAGCGCTGCTGGAAGTTCACTCTCGATGTCGGCAGCGATTCTCAACTGCCCTCGGTCTGCGCCCCATGCGCCGCCGCAGTTCACGAGGTGCTCGCGGCGCGATCATGATCGCAACCGCTTGGCCTTTCCTCATCTCACTCGGGGTCGTCGTGCTCGACCGCGCCTCCAAGCACTGGATCGAGACGCAGTTCCGCGCCTGGGATGTAGTCTCGGTGATTCCTGGCGTTTTTCAGATCGTTCACACCAGAAACACTGGCATCGCCTTCGGTCTGCTCGGAGGGAACGGCCCCGCCGGAAAGTGGCTGCTCATCGGCTTCGCCCTGGCGATCATGGCACTGGTTCTCTCTCTGCTCTGGACGGCTTCCCGGCCTGCCACGCGTGAGCATTGGACACTGCGCGCCGCGCTCGGGTTCGTCCTCGGCGGTGCTGCCGGCAACCTGTATGACCGCATCGTGTTCGGCTCGGTGACCGACTTCCTGGACTTCTACACCGGCATCCACCACTTCCCCATTTTCAACGTCGCCGATGCCGCGATCACCTGCGGCGCGGGACTGTTGATACTGCATCTGTGGTTTCTCCGTGAACCGGCGTCGGTTCGTGGCGCTCGTGGCAAAACCGCCCGGGGGTGATAAGCTCGGCTTCGAAATGCAACTCACCCGGCGATGCTTTCTCGCCTCCGCCGCCTCTCTGCCGGCGCTGGGCCAATCCCGCCCGCCGAACATCGTATTCATCCTCGCCGACGACCTTGGGTGGGGCGACTTGCGCTGCTTCAACCCCGCGTCGCGCATCGCCGCGCCCCATCTCGAAGAGTTCGCGGCTCAAGGCATTCGCTTCACGGACATGCACTCCCCTTCCGCTGTCTGCACGCCGACGCGATATGGCCTGCTCACTGGCCGCTACTCGTGGCGCAGCGCTCTCAAGCAAGGGGTGCTCAATGGATATTCGCCCGCGCTGATCGAGCCCGGCCGCCAGACCCTGGCCACTCTCTGCAAGTCGCGAGGCTTCGACACCTCCTGCATCGGGAAGTGGCACCTTGGGTTAGGGCGCGACAAGAAGACGGACTATTCGAGACCGCTCGACCCGTCGCCGCTCAACTACGGTTTCGATTCCTTTTTTGGCATCCCCGCCTCGCTCGACATGCCGCCATACCTCTGGGTTGAGAACGATCGCTGCGTCGAGCAGCCCTCCTCGACAATCCCCGATTCGGCCGGTCCGCGCCCGCGAGGCCCCTTTTACCGCGGTGGGCCCATCGCGCCATCGTTCAGTATCCAGGACGTCCTGCCGGCAATGACACGGCGTGCCGTCTCCTGGATTGAGCAGCGCGGAGCGAATCCGTTCTTCCTCTACCTGCCGCTAGCGGCGCCCCATACCCCGTGGATGCCGGCCAACGGGTTTCGCGGCAAGTCTCACGCCGGCGAGTATGGCGACTTCGTCGCGCAGGTGGATCACACCGCGGGCGAGGTTCTTGCCGCGCTGGAAAGGACAGGCGCCGCGCGCGACACCCTCGTCGTATTCGCGTCCGACAACGGCTCCATCTGGCTTGATGAGGACCGCGTCGCTACAGGCCACGAATCCAATGGACCTTGGCGCGGCATGAAGGCCGACATCTATGAGGGAGGCCACCGCGTGCCCTTCCTGGCCCGCTGGCCCGGCCGCATCAAGCCCGGATCGACCTCGAACGAAACCGCCTGCCTCACCGGCGTCTTTGCGACTTTGGCGCAACTGCTCGGCGTCAAGCCGCCCGACAATGCGGCCGAGGACAGCTTCTCATTTTCAGATGCCCTGCAAAACCGCCCCCGGCGCGGTGGAATGGATCACGCCATCGTGCTGCATTCTTCCGGCGGCCGGTTCGCCATCCGGCAGAACGAGTGGAAACTCGTCGATGGGCGCGGCGCGGGCGGCATGAGCTATGGCAGAGAGAAGCCAGACGTCCAGCCCGCGCAAGGCGAACCCGCAGTGGAGCTCTATAACCTCGCCAAGGATCCGCGCGAATCACGGAACCTGGCGGCATCGCGCGCCGATGTTGTCGACCGTCTCACGAAGCTGCTACGGCGCTATCAGGCCGACGGGCGCTCCCGGCCGGTGGCAGTGTGAGCGTCAGATCCGGTTCACCCGACAGCTCGCCGCCGTGCCGCCGCGCAATCTGACGGGCCGTGAAAAGCGATGCGCTGCCTGCCGCCATTCGTCCGCGCTCGCTCACAAACTTCAGTTCGAACTCTGCCGGCGGGATTCGCAAGGGCGTAATCCTGATGCAGACCGCGCCCGACGTCATGCGAGTCTGGATCCACCTCGGGTTTTCCCCCTCTGCCGCCATCCGCGCCAGCGTGTAGAGGACGAAACTCAGCTCCGTTGGCTTCCCCCGCACCCGCGCTACCACCTCGGGGTCGAACAGCACTCTATCCTCGGCTGAAGCCATGTCCAGGGCAGTTCTCATCAGCAGGTTGATGTCGACGTCAGTCTCTTCGGGACCCTCCAGATTGCTGAACTGCTGCATCCGCAGGACGAGTTCTTCTATTCGCTCCGACGCGCTTCCGATGGTCTCCCTCAGCTCTTCCTGGATTCTCAGAAGCCTTGGCCTGTCTTCAGTCGTCGCTGCCGATAGCTTGCGGCTCACCGAGGCAAGCGTTCCCGCCGCGCTGACCAGTGTGCCGAGCGGGGAGTTCATCTCATGACTGATGGCTGCGGAGATTTGTCCCAGCGCCGCGCTGTGTTCGGCCAGGAGCGCACGTGACCGGGATTCCACGGCTTCCCTCGCCGATTTGTATTGCTCCTCCCGCTGAATCCACAGTGCGCTCGATACAACCGTTGCGATGAATGAGACCGTCACCATGGTCACCAGATGCAGGCCGTCCCAATCCTCGATCAGCAGCCAACCCGTCCGTCGAATGATCCGCTCTGAGCCCACCATGGACAAATCCACCAATAGGCTCGATGCCAGGGTCTGCCACGGTTTCAATGGCAGCAAGGCGGCGCAGATGAATATGACGATCGCTGTGAGCCCCGGCGTGTAGTGATAGGCCGCTGGAACGCGCAAGGACTCCCAGAAGTTCGCCACCACCTGCACCGCCGATAGGAGGAAGACAACCACTGGCAAAACCGCTGTCAGCAGGCTCGACGGCGGCAGCCAGCGCGACAGCACCAGCATGCCCGATCCCATGACCAGCAATAGCCCGATCCGCCACATGGTTGCGTGGAACGGCGCCTCCTCCGGCAGCATGTAGATGTCGGCGATGACAGACGCAAGAGGCACGCATAGAGAGAAAAGCCCCAGGAACTTGAGCCCCCGCCGTGCTACCTCTCGGATCTCGTCCTCAAAGCCCGCATCGCCTTCAAGCGACGACGGGTTGAGGAACTCTGCCAGGAAGGCGAGCAATCGCATTGCCTACGTGGAGTATTTGCTCGTGAGCTGCTTCAGTTGTCCGAGCAGCCGCGGCACCGCCGTCGGCGCCGGCTCCTTTGCCTCGTACTCCAGCGCCAGATAACCCTTGTAGCCTGACGCCGAAATCATCGATACCACCTTGTCCCAGTCCTGCGGGCCGCGCTTTCCATCGTCGAATGTCATCTCGGCCTTCACTTGCACGTTGGCCGCGTACGGCAGGCAGTCCGCGATCTGCTTGAAAGCCTCGGTCCGGAAATTGCCGGTGTCGAGATTGATCGCCACCCACGGTGAATCGGTCTTTTTCACCATCTCCAGTATTCGTTCCGCACGCGTGCAGATGCCGCCGTGATTCTCGAGCCCAAGGATGACACCGTGCTGTCCGGCGTACTCGCCCCCGCGCTTCAGGCACTCCACCACCCAGGGCACTGCCTGTTCTTCGGGAACCCCCTTGGGAACGTTGCCGCCGAAGACGCGAATGTGTCCGGCGCCCAGTGCCGCGGCGACGTCCACCCATTTCCGCATCTCGGCCACCTGCGCATCGCGATCCGCCTGTTCGGCCTTCGTCAATTCAGTGCGGACGCTGATCGAGTAGATCTCCACGCCCATGCGAAACGCCTTGCGCCGCAGATCGAGCAGCCACTGCCGTTCAGTCGTCGGCAGCCAGTAGACCGTCATGTCCAGGCCGTCGATTTCCCACTCGACTGCCTTTGTCACGAGATCCTCGTAACTCATCGACTTGTTCTGCAGTTCGGTGCGGAACGAGTACGCGCAGAGCGCCGGCCGCAGCCGCGACTTCTTATCCAGCGGCAGTGCCGCCATCATGGCCAACATTTCGCGTCGCTTCATCGTGATGATCGTACCTCAACTGTAGGCGGGCGTCCCCTGGCCTGTCGCGGAGGCTGGATGCCAAGCAGAGAGCAAATGAGCGGGGCCACGTCGATGGTCCGCATCCCCTTGATGCTCGAGCCTGCGGCAATGCCAGGGCCTCGGAGCGCAAAAATCGCCCGCATGTCCGCGCGCGTAGGCGAGAAACCGTGCGCTCCTTCCGGCTGCAAGAGCGGTCGAATCACGGCAGCGTCGCGGCGTGGATTCGTCCGGTAGCCCGGCCGGAGGTCGTAGTAGAGGTCGCCGCACGTCTCACATTGCGGCGCGCCTTCTTTCGCCGTTGCCACTTCGCGAATGATCGGTTGTCCGTCCTCGGGATCGCGCAGCTTTGCCAGCTCGTCACGGATGCGCCTCACCACATCCTCCCTTTGCTCGACAGGAACGACGCCGCTTTTCCAGTCCTCGGTGTTTATGGCGATCGCGTTGTACAGCAGGACCGCTTTTTGCTCCAGCCCTGCGCGAGCCAGCATTTCGGGAATCGAAACACTCTTGCGGATTTCCGCCATGCCGTGATCGGATATCCAGAGCAGCCAGTCCCGCGGCGCCGGCCATTGCGGCCAACTTCTCCATGCCCCGATTGACCGCCACATATCCCCAGCGCCGGTACTCCGCAAAGCGGCCGGAGCCACTGCGCGCGAGTGCAATCCACTGATGGTCGAACTCGTCGGGATAGGGCAGATAGGCCTGAACCAGCGTTGGCGAAACCTGCCGGTCAGCCCACGCCGCCTGCTTTGTAAGCTGGCCGATTACCAGTTCCACCGTCTCCAGGTACTCCGCCTCTGTGATCCTGCCGGAGGTGAGCAACGCCGTCGCGCCGTTGCCCAGCACCGGCCCGCAATTCCTCAACATCGCCTGAACTTCTTGCGGCCGGCGCGAGTTTCCGTCGTGCCACCCCGTCTCGTGCACCGATGAGATCAACAGCCGTAGCCTTCGGCTCTGGCCATCATAGGCGAGCAGCCGGAAGAAGACTCCCGTTTCGCCCTCGTCGAGCAACAGAGATCGGAAGTGGCGGCCCAATGCACGTTTGCGCGGGGCCTCGGTTTCCGGCGGTGCCACAGGCAGAAGGACACTCGCCGAAGTTCCTTGCGTGATCTCGATTCCGCCTTCCACCCGCTTGGCGCAATACGGCCTCACCCCGTGCTTGAAAGTGAATCCACCCTCGGCGTCCCACTCGACATTGCCGCCATCCAGCAGCGCGTAGGGCGCGTAGGTTCGCGTCTGGTAGCTGTTGACGACGGTCGCTCCGGGGCCTGTGTTCACCGCGGTGAAGGGGAATCCCTGCGTCGGCTGGTAGGCCAGCGACTTGACGCCCTGCCTTCCTGCCGTGACCCAGAACGGCTCCGCCCGCAGACGCGTACCCTGGAATCCGACAACCGTCTCTGAAGCTTTGTGCTCGTTCCTGGGTCCGGCGGGAGGGTTGTTGAACGCCACTCCGTTCACCTCCGGTCCCGCGCCGGTCCAAAGAGAGGCGTGAGAAACAGCGGTGAGCGCCGGTCGAGGGGGCTCCATGCCGTCGGCGAATGCGCCGGCGCGAATCGTCTCACGAAGCGCGGTCAGCTCCGAAGCCACAGAATCGTGCGACAGAGTCTCCTGGCCCAACCCGTCCAGGCTGACCACAACCAATCGCTGGCCCGCGCTCACCTGAGTGAGTGCGATCCCAAGCCAAATCAGACTGCCTAAGCGGCGCCGTACTTCTTGAACCATTCGAGGAGCCGTTTCCAGCCGTCGTCAGCCATCTGCTTTCGATAGCTCGGCCGGTAATCCGCGTGGAATCCGTGCGGGCCTTCCGGGTAGACGATGATCTCGGCTGTCTTTCCGGCGGCTTTCACGGCCGCGCGCATCTTCTCTATCGTATCCACTGGAATGCCCTGGTCGGCTTCTCCATACAATCCAAGCACCGGCGCTTTCAAGTCGCCTGCGACTTCCACCGGCGCTTTCGGCTGCAGCGGACTCGGTTGCCGCGCCACCAGGCTGCCATACCAGGCGACACCGGCTTTGAGCTTCGGCTGGTGAGCCGCGTAGAGCCACACAATGCGTCCGCCCCAGCAATAGCCCGTCACCGCCGTCTTGTTCTCATTGCCGCCATGTTTGGACGCCCACGTCAGCGTAGCGTCGAGGTCGGCCATCACTTGCGCGTCGGGAACCTGTCCGACAACTTTCCGGATCTCGTCGAAGTTAGAGAGGTTGTCCACTCGCCCCTGCCGCGCGTACAAGTCAGGCGCGATCGCCAGATAGCCCAGTTTCGCCAACCTTCGGCAGATGTCCTTGATGTACTCGTGGACGCCGAAGATCTCGTGAACCACAAGCACAATCGGCAAGCCCTGCTTGCCCGCCGGCATCGCGCGATAGGCCGGCATTTCGCCGCCCTCCGCCGGGATCTTTACCTCGCCTGCCTCGAGACCGGTGGTGTCCGTGGTGATCGTCTGCGCCGTCACGGGCTGCACGGCCAGCGCGAAGCCTGCGGTTAGGGAGTTCACGATAAAGCCGCGCCGCGCCGCGGGCTCCTTCTCCGGAAATACGCTCTGTAAATGCTCATTCAAATTCTGTTCTGACATTACGTGCGGCCCCCCTGCCGCGTGCTCGAATTTTCTGATTGTAGCGCGGCTCAAAATAGTGCGAACCTTCGCCGCCTTTCGTTCGTTTCCGATAGTGAGATCCGAAATGACCAGACGACAAATCATTGCCGCTGCCATGGCAGCGCCTCAACCTCCTCATCCTGCCCCTCGCTTCACCAAGGAACAGATCCAGAACATCGATCGAATTCCTTACGAAGTGAAGCCGTTTGAATCGGCAGGATGGATTCTCGACATCGGCGGGGGCGGGGAAGGCATTATCGGCCTGATGTTCGGCTCCCGCGTCGTGGCGATCGACCCGATCGCGCGTGAACTCGCCGAAGCCCCCGCCGGCCCGCTGAAGATCGTCATGGACGGCAAAGAGCTGAAATTCCTCGACGCGTCATTCACGACAGCGACGGCCTTCTTCACCTTCATGTACATCCCGCGGCCCGAACGCATCCAGGTTCTTCGCGAGATTCACCGCGTCCTCGCCCCGGGTGGACGCCTCCATCTGTGGGATGTCGAACAGTGCGCCCGCACGGACCGCACGAAGGAAGTGATCGTTTACCGCTTCTCCTTCAAGCTGCCCGCCCAAGTCGTTCAAACGGGCTATGGAACCTTTTGGCCCGACGCGCCCTACGGCCTGAAGGACTATTTGGAGATGGCCGCCGCCGTCGGTTTTGAAGTGGCGAGCCGCCACACGCACGAACACGTTCTTTCGCTGGAACTGCTCAAGAAAGCCTAACGGTTCTCCTCGATTTGGTTCGAGGTTTCTTCCCAATCACCCAGCACCGTCTCCAGACGGGCTCGCTTCTGCTCGAGCGTCTCCATTTGCTTCTTTGTGTCCCCGACGTTGACGAAATCCTGCAGCGATGCCTCGAGTTCGGCGATCTGCAATTCCAGTCGAGCCGCTTCGGCCTCCAGTGTCCCGGCGCGCTCTTCGAGCTGCTTCAACTTTTGTGGATTGAGCCGCTTCCTTCCTGAGGCGTCAGTGGTGTCTCGCGGAACGTCGTCCAGCGTTGGCCCCGGCGGCGGTTGCATTTCTCCTGCGGGCCCTGCCGCGATGGCCGGCTGCGCCTTGCGCCAGAGGTAGTCCTCGTAATTGCCGGGATAGACACGCACCTCGCCGGCCTCGATCTCAAAGACCCGCGTCGCCAGCTTGTCGATGAAGTATCGGTCGTGGGTGACGAAAACGATCGTGCCGGTGAACTTCTCGAGCGATTCCAGCAGCACGTCCTTCGCCCGCAGGTCCAGGTGATTCGTGGGCTCGTCCAGCAACAGGAAGTTGGACGGGTTCAGCAGCATCCGCGCCAGCGCATAGCGGTTGCGCTCTCCGCCCGACAGCACGCCGATCTGTTTGAACACGTCGTCGTCGCTGAACAGGAAGCATCCCAGCAGCGAGCGAAGCTCCGTCATCGTCTTCCCGTTTGCCACCGACGACAGGTCGTCGAGCAGTCGCGCGTCCGTGTCGAGTTCCTTGTATTGGTCCTGCGCGAAGTAGCTCGTTTCGACATTGTGCCCCAGCTTCATGTCGCCTCGTGTTACGGGCTCGGCTCCAGCCAGCAGTTTGATCAGCGTCGATTTCCCGGCGCCGTTCACCCCCACCAGCGCCACCCGGTCGCCGCGCTCGATCATGAAGTTGACCGAGTCCAGAACGACCTTGCTCCCATAGCCTTGCTCACGTTCTTGAACTCCGCCACGACGCGTCCCGAAGCCCTCGGCTGCGGGAATGTGAAATGAATCGTCTTCTCGTCCGGAGGGATCTCGATTCGCTCGATTTTCTCCAGTTCCTTGATTCGCGACTGCACCTGCCGCGCCTTCGTTGCCTGATAGCGGAACCGGTTGATGAATGCCTCGAGTTGATCGATGCGCTCTTTCTGATTGCGGTAGGCCGATTCGAGCAGTTCCTTCCTCTGCTGCTTTAGCCGCAGGTAGTCCTCATAGTTGCCGCTGTAGAAGTGAATCCCGCGGTTCCACACCTCGACGATCTTTTCCACCGTCACGTCGAGGAAGTAGCGGTCATGGGAGATCAGCACAAATGCGTTCGGGTAGTTCTTCAGATACTCCTCGAGCCAGTTGCGCGCTTCCAGGTCCAGGTGATTGGTCGGCTCGTCCAGCAGCAACAGGTTGGGCTGCTCGAGCAGCAGTTTGGCGAGCGCGATCCGCATCTGCCAGCCGCCGGAAAACTCTTCGCAGAAGCGCCCCCAGTCGTCTTTTGGAAAGCCAAGGCCGCTGAGGACTGCCCCCACTTTGGCTTCCAACGCATAGCCGTCGCGGTTGCGAAACTGACCGTCCAGATAGCCGAATCGCTCAGTCACCGTGCGGTACTCGTCCGACAACGGGTCCAGGCTCGACATCGAATGGGCGAGATCCTCCATCTCCTGCTCCATCGCCCTCAGGGCGTCGAACACGGAGAGGCACTCGTTGAATACAGTCCGCCCATGCAGTTGCAGGCCGTCCTGCGGCAGATATCCCGTGCGCAATCCCCGCTGTGAATTGAAATCGCCCCCGTCGATCTGCTCAAGCCCTCCCAGGATCTTGAGCAACGTCGACTTGCCTGTGCCGTTCGCGCCGACAAACCCGATCCGGTCGTGTGGCGTCAACATCCAGGAGACGCCCTCGAATAGCAGCTTGTGGCCATACCGCTTTGAGGCGTTAACCAGCGAGATCATGGACGGCGCAACACCCGCCCACCCTGATTGGAGGTGAGCTTGCCCTCTTCCACCATCACGGTGCCGTTCACCAGAACGTAGTCGAATCCTTCGCTGTACTGGTGCGGCGCCGTGTAGGTGGCCTTGTCCTGTACCTTCGCCGGATCGAACAGCAGCAGGTCGGCCGCCGCTCCCTCGCGGATCACGCCTCGATCCTTGAACCCGAAGGTGCGCGCCGGCAGCGATGTCATCCGGCGAACCGCATCCTCCAGTGTGATCGTGCCGCGCTTGCGCACGTACTCGGCCAGCACTCGCGCGTTCGTCCCGTAGCTGCGCGGGTGCGGCACGCCAGCGCCGAATTCGCGGATGCCGCCGTCGCTGGCCACCGCGGTGTGCGGGTACCGCATAATCCGCTCCACGTCTTCCTGGCCCATCGAGTGGAAGACCATCTGCGCGTTGCCCGTGCTGATGATCTCGAAGATGGTCTCGATCTGATTGTCGACCTTCTTCTTTTTTTTGCCTCGCAGCGTCGTGATCTCCGCAATGTTCTTGCCTTCCCACTCCTTGTTGGGTTTGTAGGCGGCCACGGTCGCGTAGGAATAGTCCTTGTGGCCCATCTTCTTCAATTCAGTCTTCATCTCCGAGGCGATCTTCTTCCGCGTAGCAGCATCGCTCAGGCGCTCTCGGACCTTCTCCTGCCCATCGGCCAGCGCCCACGATGGCAGCGTAATGCCGAGATTGGTTGAGGACCGGTCATAGGGGTACTGGTCGACGACGATGTCCAGTCCTTTCCGGCGATACTCCTCCACCAGCGCCAGCGACTTCGTGCTCGAGCCCCAGATGCGCGGAGTGTCGATCTTGAAGTGCGAAAGCTGCACTGGCAGACCGCTTTCGACGCCCACGCGCGCAGCCTCGTTGATCGCGTCCAGGATCTTCGCGCCCTCGTCTCTCATGTGCGATGCATACACGCCGCCGGTCTTAGCCGCCGCCTTGGCCAGCGCCACCACCTCATCAGTGTTGCTGTACGTGCCGGGGATGTAGATGAGACCCGTCGAGAATCCGACCGCGCCGTCCTTCATCGCTCGTTCCACGAGTTCGCTCATCCGGGAGAGTTCCTCGGGTGTAGCCTGCCGGTTGGCCGTCCCCATCACCTCGCGCCTGACGCTGTTGTGGCCGATCAGCGACGCCAGATTGAGGCCCAACCCCCGGGTCTCAAGCCCCGCGAACCACTCGGCCAGATTGACTTCGCTTCCGCCGCAATTGCCCGTCACGATCGTCGTGACCCCGTCGAGCAGGTAGTTGTCCCCTCGAGGAATGTGCTCCACCGCGCCCTCGACATGCGTGTGAACGTCGATAAAGCCAGGCGCGAGAATTCGCCCCTTCGCGTCGATCTCCCTGGTTGCCTGCGCCGCCCCGAGCCTTCCGATGGCAGCGATACGCCCTTCCTTTACCGCGACGTCGGCGTGGAACCACGGATTGCCCGCGCCATCGAGCACGCGAGCGTTGCGGATCAGGATGTCGTACTGCGCCTTCGCCGGGAGTGCGGCGAGCGCCAGAGCCAAGATCAGGATGGTCTTCATGCGCAGAAGAAATCGAATGAGCGTGCAATAAACCGCCGCATCTCGGCACGGGGCACGACGGCGTCCAGGAACCCGTGTTTCAGCACGAACTCGGCCCGCTGAAATCCCTCGGGCAATTTCTGCCGGATGGTCTGTTCGATCACCCTGGGTCCGGCGAATCCGATCAGCGCGCCAGGTTCAGCGATGTTCAGGTCTCCCAGCATCGCGAAACTCGCCGTCGTCCCGCCGGTGGTCGGGTCGGTCATGATGCTGATGAACGGCACGCGCGCCTCGTCGAGCCTCATTAACTGGCACGAAATCTTCGCAAGCTGCATCAGGCTGACTGCGCCTTCCTGCATCCGCGCCCCGCCCGAAGCCGAGACGATGATCAGCGGATCGCGATCAGCCAGCGACCTCTCGATCGCACGCGTAATCTTTTCTCCCATCACGGAGCCCATCGAACCGCCGATAAACTTCAGCTCCAGCGAACAGACGTTCACCCGCCTGCCCAGGATCGTCCCTCGCCCGGAGATGATCGCGTCCTTCATGCCGAGCGCCTTCTGTGTCGCTGCCAGCCTCGAGTGGTACGGCTTGGCGTCGACGAATCCCAGCGGGTCGGTTGAGCTCAGCTCCTTGTCGAACTCTTCATACTTGCCATCGTCGAGCAGGTAGCGCAGCCTGGTGGCGGCGTCGATCCGGAAATGGTGTCCGCACTTCGAGCAGCACTGCAGAGTCTCATCCAGGTCCTTGCGCCAGATGATTTGACGGCAGCCGTCACACTTGATCCACAGTCCTTCCGTCCGGACGTGCTTCTGATCCTCTGTGACTTTGCTGACTTTGTTTTCGCGCTTGAACCAATCCATGAGTGTGAGCCTTCATTCAGGCTAACGCGGGTAGGGGTGGCCGCGCAGAGTTGTGAGTGCCCGGTAGATCTGTTCCGCCAGCATCGCCCTGGCCATTTCGTGCGGCAGCGTCAGCGGCGTCAGCGACAGAAGTGTGTCGGCGCGCCGTCGCCATTCCGGATCCAGGCCTGCATGGCCGCCAACCAGAAAGACCAGGTCGCGCGCATCGAGTTCAGCTTGCCCAACCGCCTTGGCGAAGCGCGCGCTGTTCCATGCCTCGCCCTCCGGATCGAGCAGGATCCTTCGCGCCGTGGAGTGCCGCGCAAACACGTCGTAACGGCGCGGATCGATCTCACGCATCTCCACGGCCATGTACCGTGTCGAGCGTTTGATGAATTCCTCGGCCTGGGCGTTGGCGTGCTTGTCCTTCGCCCGGCCGATGTAGAGCAAATACAGCTTCAATCCGTTATGCTACCCTCTGGCGTAAGCGGGTGCATCGTCACCCGGTTCTCTCAGAGGGAGGATGTATGAAGCTGATTCAACTCGCCGGCCTCGCCCTAACCGGGCTTGTGCTGTCGGCCCAACAGGCGCCACCCAAGACGCACCTCAATGTCGGCGACAAAGCGCCTGACTTCACTCTCCGGACGACTGCCGGGAAGCCGTTCAAGCTCAGTGAAAACCGTGGCAAGACCGTCGTGCTTGCCTTCTTCCCCGCCGCTTTTACCGGTGGTTGAACGAAGGAAATGACGGCGTACCAGGCTGGTCTCGCCAAATTCACCGAATCCGGCGCGCAGGTGCTCGGCATCAGCACCGATAATCTGCCGTCGCAGAGTCATTGGGCAAAGGAAGTTCTCAAGCTTGATTTCCCGCTGGGAAGCGATTTCCAGCGAACAGTGTCGGAAGCCTATGGTGTCCTGATCAAAGAGTCCGGGATCGCCAACCGGTCCACCTTCGTGATTGATGGCGAAGGGGTGATTCAGCATATTGAACAGGGTAGCTCTGCGCTCAGCATCGACGGCGCTGCCACAGCCTGTAGCCGCGTGAAGAAGCCCTGAGGTTTGCCCTGCCCAACCCGACGACTCACTGAGGTGCCTCACGCATGAACCGTCTGCTTATCTGTGTCGTGGCGCTCGCCGGGCTTGCCTCCGCACAACCCATCGATTGGAAAGCCGCTGAAGCCGAATCGCTCAAGCACTTCACCGCGCTCGTCCAACTGGATACCCAAAACCCGCCCGGCAACGAAACACGCGCGGTCGATTACCTCAAGTCGGTGCTGGGCGCCGAAGGCATCGAAAGCAAAACCTTTGCGCTTGAGCCCGACCGCGCCAACCTGGTCGTTCGGTTCAAAGGCTCAGGCGCGAAGAAACCCTTGCTGGTCATGGCCCACACCGACACCGTTCGCGTCGACCCGGCCAAGTGGACTCACCCGCCTTTCAGCGCGGACCGCGAGGGCGGCTACATCTACGGTCGGGGCACCGTCGACGACAAAGACAACGTCGCCGCCGCCCTCATGGCACTCCTGTTGCTTCACCGCAACAAGACTCCCCTCGACCGCGACGTCATCTTTCTCTTCGAAGCCGGCGAGGAAGCATCTACCCGCATCGGCATCGACTTCATGGTCGCCAACCACTGGGCCGAGATCGAAGCCGAAATCTGCCTGGCCGAAGGAGGCCGCGTGCAGAGGCGCGACGGCAAGCCGCAGTTTGCCGGAGTCCAGACCGCCGAAAAGATCCCGAACGGCTTCAAGCTCCTTTCGCGAGGCCCCGCCGGCCACGGCTCAGTCCCGCTGGAGTCCAACGCGATTGCTCACCTTTCTGCGGCTGTGCAGCGGGTCGCTGCGTGGCTGCCCCCGATGCGCATGAACGACACCACCCGGACATATTTCGAGCGCCTCGCCAACCTGTCGACGCCCGAAGAGGCGGCTCGCTACAAAGCGCTGCTCGACCCGTCGCGCACTCTGGAAGTTCAGCGCTACCTCGCCGCAAAGGAGCCTGCCCACAGTTCCATGCTGCGCACCTCCGTCTCTCCCAACATCATCCGCGGCGGCTACCAGATCAACGTGATCCCCTCCGACGCCGAAGCGACGCTCGACGTGCGTGCCTTGCCGGACGAGGACATGGACGCGTTCCTTCAGAAGCTCAAGGAGGTCGTCGACGATCCCGCCATCGAAATCGTCCGCGAGAATCGCAACCTCCGTCCCAAGGCCCCGCCCTCCGACGTAAAGAGCGAAACCTTCAGGATTCTGGAAGCGGCCAACCAGCGCATCTACGGCACTCCCACCCTCCCTACTATGAGCACCGGAGCCACTGACATGGCCATGCTGCGCGCCAAAGGCGTGCAGGCCTACGGCATCGGTCCCATGATCGATGTCGAGGACGGCCCCAAGGGCTTCGGCGCCCACTCCAACCAGGAGCGCATCCTCGAGGAAGCCCTCTATCGCTTCATCCGCTTCCACTACGAAGTCGTCGCCGAAATCGCCGGCCGGCTCCCATGAATAAGGGACAATACCTGAGGATGAAGACGACGCTCGAGATTCCTGATGCTCTCTTCCGGCGGGCAAATTCGGCCGCCGCCGAACAAGGCATCCCCCTCCGGGAGTTAGTGTCAGCAGCGCTCGCTGACAAGCTACGGCCCCGGACGAGTGCCGGCAAGCCGTGGATGAAATCCTTCGGCAAACTACGTTCACTTCGCAAGGAGACGGCTCGCATCAAACGGATCATTG
This sequence comes from Bryobacteraceae bacterium, assembly GCA_963714395.1. Classification (GTDB taxonomy): domain Bacteria; phylum Acidobacteriota; class Terriglobia; order Bryobacterales; family Bryobacteraceae; genus JACADU01. The sequence goes on along the minus strand of CAVQOO010000009.1, from coordinate 28,890 downwards.
AGGCTGAGTTCGGCCAGATCGAACCGACCCGACATTGGAGCCAGTCCTCTAACAAGCAGCCGAACTGTCAATTCCGGTGATCGTTCTGGGCGAATACCAAGTTTGGCGTCAGGCAGTCGCGAACAGGTCTCAATACCAGATTTGGCTCGCTGACCTCGTAACGCGCTGCCGTGTTTTGGACATTGAACGCCGGAACCACTGAACACTACGCCCACACATCATCTGCCTGTGCTCAGTCTCGATCAACATTTCGACTTCGTTGCCCGGTTGAAGCGCTTCAATTGGTGACCCTCGCCCCGGCTCGCGAGAGTCACTTCTTCTTCGCAGCCGGCGCCTTCTTGGTTGCTGCCGGCTTCTTCTTCGCAGCGGCTGGCGGCGGCGTCTCCACCCCTTTTATGGCAAGCACGATCAACTCGCCCGCGGATTTGGTAGCCGCCTCCGCACCCGCCCGGTAGCCCGCGTCCACCAGCAAGACCGGCTTTTGCGGACCGCAAACGAACTCTCTCTTCTCGCCCTCCTGCTGCTTCAGGAAGATCTTCGACGGATCGGCTGCCCGCAGCAACGTGCGCTGTTTCGGCGCCGTCTCCACGGTGAACAAGAGCGATTTGCTTGAACAGTTCACGTCCACCAACCGCCCGCTGATCGCCGTGTCCGGCTTGGGCCCCTGCCAGCCTTCCGGGACCTGGAACCAGGGCTTGTCGCTCTTGGGAGGCTCGGGCCGCCGCCACGCGGCGACGTCCTTCTTCAGCCCCTCCGCCAGGTTGCGCTCGTTGTCTGTCCTGGCCGAAACCAGCGCCTTGGTCGCGGCATTGACGGCGTCGCCCGGTTTCCCCGCCGTGAGATACGCGCGCCCCAGCGACTCCCAGAAGATCGACTGCCGCGGCATGATTGCCGCCGCCTTCTCCGCCGCTGCCACCGCGCCCGCCGTGTCGCCCGAACTTGCAGCCATGTTGCCGAGCAGGTGCCAGCCCTCAGCCAGTCCCGCGTTCTCTTTCACGGCCTCCTGCAGCGCCGAGCGCACCTGCGCCGGCGTCGCGCCGGTTTCCCTCATCAGCATCGCCCGCTCCAGCATCACCGAACCGCGCCGGTCTCCCTTTTCAATCGCCGCTTCGAACAGCTTCAATGCCGCGCCCTTGTCTCCTTGTTGCAGTGCCACAAAGGCGCGCGCGCTTGCTACCTCCGGCCTGTCTCCTCCGCGCCTCGCCGCCTCTTCAATCAATGCCTGCGCATCGGAAGGGCGACTGTGAGCCAACAACGCCTCGGCCCTCATCATGAGCGATTCTGCTTCGTCCAGCGTGCGCGTCCGCTGTGCACCCGAGCCCGAGCCCGGCTCCAAGCGCCACCGTCTCGGAGGTCATCGCTGCCGACTTGATCCATCCCCGCGACGCCTCCAATGCCTGCTCCTGATCCCGGCCCCATGTCAGCCGAAACGCCTCGCGAGCATCGGCGCCGGTCGCCAGTGTTGCCAGATATGCCTCCAGCCGCCCTTTCCACTCCGGGTGCTGCGCCAGCAGATGCACCACTGCCCACGACTGCGCATACAGCACCCCCGCACGGCGGTCGTCCAGGTAAACCTCGGACTCCTTGGTAGCTCCAAAGAACTCCCGCGCCGGAAGCCACGGCCGGTCCTCCAGGAGTTTGATGTGGTTCTCCGACGGCTTGCCCAGCCGCGCCTGGCCGCCCGATCCCTCCAGCGTCGACCAGTACTCCGCCAGTCCCTCCTCAAGCCACAACGGCAGCCCCGGCGTCGTGTGATACAGCGCTCTGTGGACCCACTCATGCCGCGCCGCCCGCGACGCGGCCTCCCCCTGATCCAGAACCAGAATCCAATCCCTCTCCGGACCGGATTGAAACAGTCCCAAACTGGTCGAGATGAGCTGAAACGGCTGGTACTCACCCTTGTTTCGATACAGCATCGCCTGAATGCCAGGCGCCAATTCAGGCAGGGCGCCGTTCTTTGCCGTCCATGCCGATTCCAGAAGCCGCAAGTCCCCAAATACCGCCTGCGCCCGCCGCGTCGATCCGTCGACGCAAACCTCCCACCGTCCATCCCCCGCGCAGTTCCACGCCGCCGATCCCGGAATACACAAGAACGCGAATGCGAGCACGATTCTCTTTACGAAATCAGCGAATAAATCGCACCCTGTAAGTATCGGTCTGATAGAAAGTTTCGATTGGACGATGCACCACTCACTTCCTATCCTACAGAGAGCATGGCCCCAGTGACGGCAATGGAATCTAACCCAACTCAAGTCTCTCTATTGCATAGAATTAGCAGCATTATCGCGTCCAACCGGACCGTCGATGAAATGCTCGGTGAAATCGTCGGCATCTCCGTTCAGGTGACCGGCTGCGACGCCTGTCTCGTCTACATGCTCGAGTCCGGCAGCAGCGAAATCGTTCTCCGGGCATCTCAGGTTCCACACGCGGCAGAAATCGGGACCCTGAGCATGAAAATAGGGCAGGGTGTTACCGGTTGGGTCGTCGAAAACAAGAGCGTCGTCGTGCTGCCCGACAAAGCGGCCAGCGACAAGCGGTTCATACGGTTGCCCGGACTTGTCGAGGACACTTATGAGGCGTTCTGCTCTGTGCCGCTGATCAGCTCCGGCGAAGTCATCGGCGTGATCAACGTTCACAACCGCGAACCCAAGCAATGGACTCCCGAAGAAGTCTCCCTGCTCACCTTTGTCGGCGAGCAGATGGGGCTAGCGCTCGCCCGCGCCCGTCTCGAGGATGAGAATGCGCGCCTGTTCGAAGAGACCCAGGAGATGCGCCGCCAGTTGGAGACCCGCAAGCTCGTTGAGCGCGCCAAGGGCATCCTCCAGTACAAGTACAGCCTCACCGAGGAAGAAGCATACCTGCGGCTGCGCAACGAAAGCCGCCGCCTCCGCCGCCCAATGCGTGACCTAGCCGAAGCGATCATTCTCTCTGAAGATCTCGCCCGTAAGGCGATGGAACCGGGCAGCATCGATCGCGACGTTGAAGGCGACTGAAGATTAGACTGGAAGGGTTGAGCCCGTTTCAGCCTCTTTTCCGCAACCCCCACCTTGCCACTCTGGCCGGCAACTTCTGGCCGCGCAAGTTCGACAGCCATGTCTATGATCTGCTGCGTGTCGAATATGAAACCGAGCCCGGTGTTTGCATCCTGGTAGAGGAAAACAGGCCGCGAGGGAGCAGTCGCGGTGAAGTCGTCCTCCAGCATGGCCTCGAGGGCTCGAGCCGCAGCGGCTACCTTGTTTCGCTCGCCCATACCCTCTGCCTTCAAGGGTTTACAGTCCATCGCGTGAACATGCGCGGATGCGGCGGCAGTGAGCCTTTATCGGCCAGCCTCTATCATTCCGGCCTCACCCACGACCTGCGCTTCCTTTTGCACCATCTGAAAGCCGCCGGACGAGGCCCTCGCTTCCTTTGCGGGTTCTCATTGGGGGGGAACGTCGTCCTGAAACTCGGGGGCGAACTGGGCGCTGAACCCGGAGATCTTCTTCAAGGGCTGGCCGCGGTTTCCACTCCAATCGACCTCGCTGCTTGCGTCCGCGCTCTGGCCAAGCCCGCAAATTGGATCTACGAACAGAAATTTGTCCGCAGCTTGAAAGCCCGTTATCTCCGCCGCCATTCCTCCTTTCCCGGCCTCTTCCCGCTCGACGGCCTCGAAAAGGTCCGTACTATCTATGAGTTTGACGACTTAGTCACCGCCCGCGCTTTTGGTTTCGGCTCGGCCGATAACTACTACCGCACCCAATCGTCCTGGCAGTTCATCGCCGGAATCCGGGTCCCGGCGCTGCTGATTCAGTCCATGGACGATCCGCTCATCCCGTTCGAGATCTACCGGACGCCCGCGGTCGCCTCCAATCCCGTCGTCGAACTGCGCGCTGTCCCGCACGGCGGCCATCTCGGCTTCCTGACCCGTTCAAAAGACCGATTCTGGCTTGATGTTGTTCTAAATGAGTGGATTTCCGCCCGGGCCCGGAACAAAGCCCCACTTGAGCCCGTCTAGGTAACTGATGAGGTCCACCGCCTCGCTCCAAGAGGCCTTTCGCATCGCCCTGTCCAGCCTGCGCGCATCCAAGTTGCGCAGTTTCCTCACCTTGCTCGGAATCATCCTTTCCACAACCACGCTGATTGCAGTGATGGCGATCATCCACGGCATGGATGTCTACGTAGCCAACAAGATTGCAGACCTCGGCGCGGATAACTTTGTCATCGTTCGCATGGCCTTCTTCGGAGACTTCGAACCTAAAAAGTACCTGGAGCTTCTCAAGAAGAATCCGGAGCTCTCCATCGCGGAATTCGAGTTCATTAGGTCCGAGTCCAAGCTGATTCGCGACATCGGCATGAGGACCGGGCGATCCGGACCCCTCGTCTCCGGCAACTCTCGCATGGAGGATGTCGGAATCACCGGCTGCACTCCCAATATGGGGCTCATTCTCAACAAGCAGGCCTCAGCCGGTCGATACCTGAGCGATAGCGACAACACGAACCACAGAGCTGTCGTCTATATCGGAGCCGATGTAAAGGACCAGTTCTTTCCTTCCACCGACCCGCTTGGCAAGTTCATTCTGGTCGATGCGCGTCCCTTCGAGGTGATTGGAGTCGGCAAACGCGTCGGCAGCGTCTTCGGCCAATCGCAGGACAACTACGTTGAGATCCCGATCACCAGCTTCTTCAAGAACTACGGCAGCCGCCGCGGCATCAACTTCATCGCTCAAGCCCTCGACCACGCCCACTTCGAGCAGGCCATGGACGAAGCCAAGGTGTTAATGCGCTCCTTCCGCCATCTGCCTCCCGCCCGCCAGGACAACTTCACAGTGTTCACCTCGGCTTCCATCATGGGGGCGTGGGACAAACTGACTGGCGCTATCGCCGCCACTGCTGTCGCGGTGGTGAGCGTTTTCATGGTCGTCGGCGGTGTCGTGATCATGAACATCATGCTGGCTGTCGTCACCGAGCGCACCTCTGAGATCGGCATCCGCAAGTCGCTCGGCGCACGCCGCCGCGACATACTGCAGCAGTTCCTCGTCGAAAGCGCGACCTTGGCCAGTTGCGGCGGCCTCATGGGCGTGATCATCGCCTGGTTGATCGCCGTCATCGTCCGCGCGGTGACTCCGGTTCCCATGGAACTGCCAATGTCCAGCGTTGTCGTCGGAGTCGGACTCTCGGCCACCGTCGGCATGTTCTTCGGCATCTATCCCGCGCAGCAGGCGGCCAAGCTCGATCCCATCGAAGCTCTTCGCGCGGAAAAGTGATCGCCAATGTCGAAATACAAGAAAGACTGGTCGCTAATTCAGGCGGGCGTTGGCCTCGCCTTTGCTGCTATTCGCGGCCATAAGCTGCGCAGCTTCCTGACCGTCCTCGGCGTCATCATCGGCACTGGCACGATCATCGGCGTCGGCAGCATCCTCACCGGTTTCGACGGCGCGGTCACCAGCGCCATCAAGAGCTTCGGCACCGATAACATCATCGCTACCAAGTGGCAGGCGGGCATCCGCTTCGGTCGCCGCAGCCGCGAAGAGTGGATGCGCAAACCACTCACCCTCGATCAGGCCAACGCCATCGCCGACCGCTGCCCCAGCGTCGAACGCGTCAGCCCCTACCTGTTTCCCAGTTGGGGCATGCACAGAGTTCGCCACAAGGGCAACGACGTAATGCAGATCCAGATCGGTGGCACCCATGCGTCCTACGCGCAGGGGGGGCAGATCGAAATGCGGTTCGGCCGCTTCTTTACCGATTTCGAGAACCTCCACCGCTCGCCCGTTGTTGCCATCGGCGAGGACATCTATAAGCAGCTGTTTTCCGGCGTCGATCCCATCGGGAAGTACGTGGAGGTGGACGGCCATTCGTTCCAGGTGGTCGGAGTCATGAAGACGCCCGCCAACAGCTTCCCCGGACAACAGGATCTGCGTGTCATCCTGCCTTACTACAGCATGCGCAAGCTCATGCCTAACGCCGTTGAGCATATGCTCATGATCGCCGCCAAGCCCGGCATGATCGCCAAGGCCATGGACGAGGTGCGCGGGGTCCTGCGCCAGGAGCGGCGCCTCAAGTACTCCGAGCCCGATAACTTCGGCCTCTCTACCGCCGAACAGATGATCGAGGACTTCCGCCAGGTGACCGCCGTGACCGTCATCGTCATGGTGGTTCTCTCCAGCGTCGGCCTCCTGGTGGGAGGCATCGGTGTCATGAACATCATGCTCGTCAGTGTGACTGAACGCACCAAGGAGATCGGCGTCCGCAAAGCCATCGGCGCCCGCCGTTTCGACATCATCCTGCAGTTTCTCACCGAAGCCGTCGTCTTAACCTTCCTCGGAGGGGTGTTGGGAATGATGCTCGGCTACGGGATCTCCTGGGCTGCTTCCTTCGCCTTTCCCACCCTGCCCACCATCGGTCCCCTGGTGGGCTGCAACCCTAGGCATCGGCGTCAGCGTCGGCGTTGGGATCTTCTTCGGGCTCTGGCCCGCCAACAAGGCAGCCCGGTTGAACCCTGTTGAAGCTCTTCGGTATGAGTAAAATAACTGCTTGATGACTCGTTCCGGATTCTTTAAGGCCTTCGCCGTGGCTCTGCAGGTCGATCAGGCCCGCCCGCAGTACGCCGCCTTCAAAGACGCCGAAATCCGGCTGACTCGCGACTTCTTCCGGCCCGGCGGCGGCAATCCTCCCCCCTCTCAAGTCAAGAAAGAGCCGCTCTCCCCAGCCGTCGCCAAACAGATCCGCCGTGGCGGAATTCTTCCGGAGAATCTGAAAGTGGAGACCTTTCCACCGGCACTCGCCAAACAGCTTCCCGAACCGCCCGCCGACTATCAACGAATTCTGTTCCACCGCTGGGTGTTGCTCGTCCAAGTCGGCTCCCGCCTCATCGTCGACTTGATCGACCTGATCTAAACCTTTACCTTTAGCGGCCGTGTGCCGGCCTCTCCCCTCCGACTTGAAACGAAAGTCCCATTGACGGGCGGGCCGCAACTCATAGATTCTTATATTAGAATCCGAAACTCGATTTATTGGCGGGGAGTTGGACACGGAGTAGGGGGTCTTCCGCCCAGCCAGCCCCGGAGAGGGAGAAACGGACCTAACATGCCGCATGGAGCTTCCAGATTATTGCTGTTGGTATCGATAGCCGCCAGTGCCGTGATGGCGGCCGGTCCGCCGGAGATCCAGACATTGGGGGCCGTCGCCACCGGTCAGGGTTCGTTCACGGTCCTGGTCACGGGCAAGGAGATCCTGCCAGGGGCGGTGATCGCCATCGGCGGGTCCGTGTTTGCCACGGAGCATCTCTCGACCGGCGGACTGAAGGCCGTCGCTCCGCTCTCGGCAGCCCCCGGACGGCTGGCAGCCGTCCAGGTGTTGAACCCCGGCAGCACTGGCTCAGACGTGGCGGTGGCCATCGTTGAGGCGGCGAACGCCGTGGTGAGCGAACGCGCGGCCAACCGTTTTCTGGAGCAGGCGGCTTGGGGACCATCGCCCGAATCCGTGCTGCGGGTGCAGCAGATCGGCTTCGAGAAGTACATCGAGGAGCAGGTAAGCGCACCGGTCAGCGATTATCCCGAGCCCCCGATTCCCGACACAGAGCAATCGCTCACGCCTGCCCAACGCCGCTTTTTCACCAACGCCGTGCACGGGCCGGACCAACTTCGACAACGGGTCGCTTTCGCGCTCAGCCAGATCTGGGTGGCGTCGGCCTCCCGGCTCACCCAGACGCGCATGATGGTGCCCTACCTGCGCTTGCTTCAGGCTAACGCCTTCTCCAACTACCGCACGCTGATGGAGGAGTTGACGCTCAGCCCGGCCATGGGCCGCTACCTCGACATGGTCAACAACGCCAAGCCGCCGGCCAACAGCCGGCTTCGCGCCAACGAGAACTACGCCCGTGAGATCATGCAGCTTTTCACGGTCGGCACGACGAAGCTGAACCAGGACGGCAGCCCGGTGCTCGACGCACAGGGCAAGCCTGTGCCAACCTACACGCAGGCCGACATCGAGGGCTTGGCACGCGCCTTCACCGGCTGGACTTTCCCCGTCACTCCAGGACAACCCCCACGCGCTACCAATCCGGCCTATTACAACGGCAAAATGGTGGCCTGGGATGCCAACCACGACACGGACGCCAAGACTCTGCTTGACGGCCACCAATTGCCGGCAGGGCAGACCGCCCAACAGGACCTGACCGCCTCACTCGACTACCTCTTCAACCATCCGAATGTGGCTCCATTCCTGGCGACGCGGCTGATTGGCGCGCTGGTGACGAGCAATCCGAGCCCCGAGTATGTCGCCCGCGTGGCAGGCGTCTTCAACTCTGATGAGCTAGGCAGGCGAGGCGAGCTGAAGAGCGTGATCCGCGCGATCCTGCTCGACCCCGAAGCCCGCGCCGCCGACTCCGCCGCCCACCCGCCGAAGTGCCGGCCATCTCCGCGAGCCTGCCCTGTACCTGATCAGCCTCCTGCGCGCGGTCGGCGCCCGAGTGGCCGAGGAAAACCGGCTGCCCACCTCCAGCTCGGCCATGGGCCAGAATGTGTTCTATCAACCGACGGTCTTCAATTACTTCATGCTGCTGAACCGCATCAACGTTCAGGGCGAGAACCTCGCGGCGCCCGAGTTCGAGATACTCACGCCATCGAACGCCGTGGCGCGGGTGAACTTCGTGGACTCGGTCGTCTACCAGAGACTCGGTCCTTCGTTGACCGTCGACCTGGTGCCCTGGGTCAACCTGGCGACTGTTCACAAGTGGTACCTCACCGAGGCGCTCAACAGAGCGCTGCTCTATGGCCGGATGCCGGAGCAGATGCGTGACCAGATCATGATCGCGTTGGACGCGAACACCGACGCCGGCGTTCGCGCCCAGGCGGCGCTCTATCTGGTGGCGTCCAGCCCGTTGTACCAGGTGCAGCAGTAAGGAAGCGAGGAAGGTCCTGCCATGATCACCAGAAGATCGATGCTCAACTCCCTGGCCGCCGGCGCTCTGAGCCGGTTTGCGGTCTCCAACGCATGGGCCGCGCCCGCCGAATACCGCGCGCTGGTGTGCGTGCTGCTGGCCGGAGGCAATGACTGCAACAACACGGTAGTGCCGATGAGCGCGGCCGGTTATGCCGGCTACGCGGCGGCGCGCACCGCTTCGCTCGCCCTGGCCCAGAATGTCCTGCTGCCAGTCAAGAGCAAAAGCGGCGCCGACTACGGCCTGCATCCGCGCCTGACTGACCTGCAGCGCCTGTACAACACGGGAAAGGTAGCCATTGTCGCCAACGTCGGCGTACTGGCCGGCCCGACAACGCGCGACGAATACCGCAACCGCGCCGTGCCGCTGCCCCAGAGCCTCTTCTCTCACTCCGACCAGGTGACCCAGTGGAACAACGGCACCGCGGACATCGTCTCACGCACCGGCTGGGGAGGGCGCGCCGGGGATCGCCTGGTCGCCAACAACACCGAAGTTTCCCTGACTGGCGTTTCACTGGCCGGCATCAACGTGTTTCTCTCGGGCGAGGCTGTTCAGCCGACGCTGTTGACCACCACCGCGCCGGCAGGATTGAACGGATTCTCGACGGCCGCCGACTCGCAGGCGCGCCTGCTCGCTTTCGAGCAAATCCTGAGCATGAACGAAGGCAGCCTGCTCGGCCAGGCCAACGCGTCGATGACCGGCGAAGGGCTGCGGATCGCCCGGCTGCTCTCCGGAGTGCTGAGCGGAACCTCGCCGCTGAAGACCGTCTTTCCCGCCACAGGGCTGGGCCGCCAACTCGAGCAGGTCGCACGGCTGATGGGTTCCCGCGATCGCCTCGGCGTGAGCAGGCAAGTGTTTCTCTGTTCGATGGGCGGCTTCGACACCCACGTGTCTCAACTGGGCACGCACGACTCGCTGATGCAACAGGTGGGCCAGGCGCTGTCGGCCTTCTATAACGCCACCGAAGAGCTGGGCATCGCCCAACGGGTAGTCGCCTTCACTGAATCCGATTTCGGCCGGACGCTGGGGCCGAATTCCACGACCGGCTCCGACCACGGCTGGGGCGCGCATCACTTCGTTGTCGGCGGCGCGGTGCGCGGCGGCGACGTCTACGGCAAGTTCCCGACCGTGGCTGTCAATAGCCCGGAAGATGTCTCGGGCCGCGGTGTCTGGGTCCCCTCGACCTCAGTAGATCAGTACGCCGCCACCATGGCTGGGTGGCTCGGTGTGCCTGACAGCGGACTACCCGAGATACTCCCCAATCTAAGGAATTTCCCCGAGCAGAAGCTTGGTTTCCTGTGATTGCTGATGGCACGGCGACGGGGGAAGGAAGTCTATTCCTGAACGGCGGCTTGCGTGTCGGCTTCGCGCCAGGCGCTGATCTTGAGGCGGCGGCAGACCCAGCAGAGCTCTTCGGTGGAAAACGGGGCGACTTCTTCACCGCAGACGACGCAGCGGCCCAGTTTCCGGGGCTTGGCGTGCAGCGCCACCGGCTCCGCCGGCTCAATGGCCGGCTTCTTGCGCGCTTTGGTAGGTTTCTTTGTCGCCATCTACTTCCAGTGAATCATCCTTCGGCAGAACGGTCAATCTACTTCAGTCGCCCGTCGCCGGAGCTTCGACCTGTGTATGGCGCCGCGCATACCACGCTTTGACGTCCTCGACATAGGCGTAGGCGACAGGCACCACCAGTAGCGTCAGCAACAGGCAAAGCGTCTGGCCCCCGATGATAGTGACAGCAATGGCTGAACGGGTGGCCGCGCCCGTGCCGATGGCGACCGCCGTCGGGATCAGGCCGGCGATGATCGAGAATGTCGTCATCAGGATGGGCCGCAGGCGGATTAAATTCGCCTTCAAGAATCGCCTGCCTGCAGCGGCACGCCTTCCGCCAGAAGCCGGTTCATGCAGTCAATCTGCAGAATTCCGTTCTTCTTGACGATGCCGAGCAGGAGGAGAACGCCGAGGGCGGAGAAGAGATTGAGCGAGCGGCCAGTGGCGATCAGGCTGAGCGAGGGCGAAGGGGATAGAGAGCGGCAGGGTCAGCAGAATGATGAACGGGTGAACGAGGCTCTCGAACTGTGCCGCCAGCACCATGTACATGAAAACCGAAGCGAGCCCTATGGCCAGGACCATGTTGGCGGTGGTTTCCTCCAGGATCTTGACCTGGCCGGAGTAGGCCATGCGGTAGCCCGGCGGCAGGTCCATTTCGTCGACAACCCTGGCGACGGCGCGCGGCGGCCTGGTCGAGTGTGTAGCCTGGCGCGACGTTGCCGTAGATGCCGATGCCGTACTGGCGGGCGATGCGGTCGATGCGGGAGGGGCCGACGCCGCGTTCGAGTTTGGCGATGGAATCGAGCCGGATGAGGCCGAGCCGTGGCCGAGGGCACGAGCAGGCGGGCGAGCACCTCCGGGTCGTCGCGCTGGCCGGGCATCAGGCGCATGGTGACGGGGTACTGCTCGCCGCCCTCCTTGAAGGTGGAGATCTCGTCGTCGCCGGACATCAGCAGGCGGACGGCGCTGGCGACGTCGCTGACGCGGACGCCGAGATCGGAGGCGAGTTGGCGGTCGATCTGCACCTGCAACTCGGGGTTGGAGAAGTTGAGGTTGGCGCGAACGTCGGCGAGCGACGGCTCCTTGAGCAGTTTGGTGAACAGGTCGCGGGCGATGGGAGCCAGCTTGGCGAAATCGGGGCCGAGCAGCGAGCCGCGGATGGGGGCGAAGGTGTCGCGGCCGCCGAGCACGTTGGGGAAGCGCAAGGCCGGGCGGGCGTAGGCGTACTCGCGGGTGATTGCGCGAATCTGGGTGGCGATGTCGTTCAGCGAAGCGCGCTTGTCGGGCGGGTCGAGCAGGATGGTGATGTTGCCCATGGTGACGCGGTCGATGAAACCGCTCGAACTGCCGGGAATCACTTCGATGACGCCGGGGACCTTGTCGATCTTGCGGCCGATTTCGCGAGTCGAGCCGCTCGGTGGCGGCCAGCGAAGAGCCTTCCGGCAGTTCGAGGGAGAGGCCGAGTTCGCTCTGGTCTTCCTGCGGCATCCAGTCGCGGCCGATGTTGCGGTAGAGGACAGAACGTGGAGCTGAAAGTGACGACGCAGACGATGACGATGGCCCAGCGGTGGTCGCAGCGACCAGTCGAGCATGCGCATGTAGAAGCGCTCCACGATGGTGGGTTCGCCGTGGCCGTGGTGTGCGGTGGAGTGGCCCGGCTTCTTCGGCTTGCGCTTCAGCACGCGGGCCGAGCAGGTCGGCGTGAGCGTGAACGCGACCAGCATCGAGACCAGAATCGAGACCGACATGGTCCAGCCGAACTGCTTCAGGTAGCGCTGGGCATAGCCGGTGATGAAGGCGATGGGGACGAAGATGATGACCAGCGAGATGGTGGTGGCGACGACGGCGAGCGAGATCTCCTTGGTGGCCTGAATCGCGGCCGTGCATCGGGTGGATGTTCTCGTCGGTCTCGAGGTAGCGGTAGATATTCTCGAGCACGATGATGGCGTCGTCGATGACGATGCCGACGGCCAGGGTGAGCGCCAGCAGGGTCATCGAGTTCAGCGTGTAGTCCAGATACCGCATCACGCGAGAACGTGGTGATGATCGAGGTGGGGATGGCGATGGAGCTGATCAGCACCGTGCGCCAGTCGCGAATGAAGATCCAGATGATGAGCGAGGCGAGCAGCGAGCCGAGGACGAGGTGCTCTTCGAGGGACGCCGACGGAGTTCTTGATGTAGGTGGCCGACTCCTTGATGACGATCAGATTGATGCCCTTGGGCAGTTGGTTGTTGACGACGTCGACTCGCTTGATGATGTCGTCGACCACTCGCACGGTATTGATGCCGGTCTGGCGCTGGACCTCGAGCATGACGGCGGGCTTTTCCCTGTAGATAGGCGAAGGTGCGGCTTTCGGCCATGCCGTCCTCGGCGTAGCCGACGTCGCGGAGGCGGATGGGGACGCCGTTGACGTTCTTGATGATGATGCCGTTGAACTGGTCGACGGTTCTCGACGCGGCCCATGGTGCGGACGCCGATTTCGGACTGGCCGCGGATCATGCGGCCGCCGGGCGTCTCGATGTTCTCGCTGCGGATGGCGCGCTCGACGTCCTGGGCGGTCAGGTTGTAGCCGTTGAGCTTGTTGATGTCGAGGAAGAGGTTGATCTGGCGCTTGCGGCCGCCGCGAGATCTCGACCGAGGAGACGCCGTCGACGGTCTCCAGGACGCGGCGGACGATCTTGTCGGCGACTTCGGTGAGTTCGCGTGGAGTGCGGTCGCCGGAGAGGGCCAGAGTGACGACGGAGTCGGCGTCGACGTCGGCCTTGCGGACGATGGGCGGCAGCACGCTGGGCGGCATCTGGCGGACGGCGCCGAGGCACTTTCTCGCGGACCTCCTCGACCGCTTCGCTGATGTCCTTCTCCAGCGACGAAGGTGACGATCAGGATGCCGCCGCCCTCGCTGACCATGGCGCGCATTTCGTCGATGCCGCTGACGCTGGAGACGGCCTCCTCGAGCGGCATGACGACCTGGCTGACGCACCTCCTCCGGGCTGGCGCCGGGCAGGCGGTAGTTGACGTAGACGGTGGCGGGATCGGTCTTGGGGAAGAGATCCACGCCCAGGTCGAGGAAACTGAACACGCCCATCACCACCAGGAACATGATGAGCATGAAGGCGAAGACAGGCCGTTGGACGCAGATCTCGGTGAGGCGCAAGGACAGATCTCCTTATCTATCTCATGATGACTGATTCTCGGTTGAAGTTACCCGATACGTCCTGGCGGGGCGATAGAATTCAGGTCAGCCATGAGACTGGTACTCAGCATTTCTGATTTTCTCCTTTTGTTCGACAGCACAGTCAGTAGGGCAGCCAGGATGGTGGATGAACGAGCCTATCCGCTGGCTGCAGACGAACTTACGAGAGCCGGATTCGGGCACCGATCCCGTTGCCCTCGCGCGCGAGGCTGCCCGTTTCAAAGCCAATGTTCTGCACATCAATATGGGGGGCATCACTGCCACCTATCCCACGCAAGTGCCGTTCCATACGCGCAGTCCCTATCTGTTAGAAGGAAAGGACTTTTTCGGGGACGCACTCAAGGAAGCGCACCGTCTGAAGCTGCGCGTGGTGGGCCGGTTCGATTTCTCCAAGACGCGGAAGGACGCCTTCGACGCTCACCCTGAGTGGTTCTTCGTCAAGGCCGACGGCGGACCGGTGGTCTACAACGGGCTCTACTCGACTTGCATCAACTCGGCGTGGTACCGCGAGCATGCGGTGAAGATCCTGAGCGAGGCCCTGGAGCGGTACGAGGTCGACGGACTGTTCTTCAACATGTTCGGAAATCAGTCGTCGGACTACTCGGGCAATTTCGTCGGACACTGCCACTGCGGGAACTGTAAGCGGCTGTTCAAGCAGAAGTACGGGCGGGAATTGCCGGCCAAGCCGGATGACGACTACCGGCAGTTCATGTTCACGTCCTCACGAGAGGTGGCTGCGCTGTTCGGCAAATTGATTCACGAGAAGCGGCCGCAAGGCAGGCTACTTCAATTACATACACGAACACACAGACGGGATCATGTCGGAATCGAATACCGCGCTGGGACGGCCGCTGCCGCTGTGGCCCTACACATCCAGCGACAACGTGAACAAGGCGCGGAACTCGGAGCCGGGGAAAATGTCAGTGAACCTGTGCATGCAGTTCGTGGACTACGCCTGGCGGTTCGCGACCGTGCCCGACGGCGAGATCCGGCTGCGGCTATGGCAGAACATGGCACACGGAGGCGCACTGACGCTGGCGATCAACGGGACATTCGCGCAGCAGGACAGGCAGGCAGTGGAGGCGGCGCGGCCGATCTTCGAGTGGGCGGCGAAGAACGAGCAGTATTTGTACGGGCAGGAAAGCCAGGCGCGAGTGATTCTGCTGGCGCAAGGGGATAACTCGAACTACCGTGGCCTGTTCCGGTTTCTGACCGAGGAGCACATCCCATTCGCGGTATCGACAAATCTCGATTGGGTGGGGAAGCGAAAGGTGGACCTGGTGGTCGCACCCGCGGCCGAAGCGCCCGGGTTGGAGAAGTACGTCGCCGAGGGCGGAAAGGTGCTGTATGTCGGCGCCCGGGCAGGGTCGCCGGAGGTGAAGGGCTATGTGCGCGTGCGGGACAAGTCGCGGTTTCCGTCATTGGGATTGGCGGATCTGCTGATGCTGAACGGACCGTTCACGTCGACGGCTGAAGACAAGGCTGCACCGCTGACGCTTGTGCCGCCGTCGATGTTCGGCCCGCCGGAGTTCATCCACACGGACATGAAGGACACGCAGATTCCGGCGATGGTCGAGCGTGACGCAGGGCGGTCGGTGTGGCTGCCTTTTGACCTGGGCTCGATGTACTACCGCCTCAGTCTGCCTGCGCACGCGGGGCTGCTCAGGGACGTGGTGGGGCGATTGATGCCCGCGCGCCAGTTGACCACGGATGCGCATCCGCTGGTGGAGATGACGCTGATGCGGCAGGGGGATCGGACGCTGGTGCATCTGATCAACCTGAGCGGACACTCGCAAACGGGGTACTTCACACCGCTTGCAACGGGACCCATCCGGATCGAGGTTGAGGGCGACTTCGCCTCAGCCAAGGCGCTGCGCTCGGGCAAGCCCGTGGCCCCCGCTCGCAAGAGTGGCAGGACATCGCTGACGCTCCCATCGCTGGCCGACTACGAGCTGATTGTGCTGGAGCGAAAGTGAAACCAGCAATCCTGATCTGGCTGCTCGTGGCTTCCGCTGCAAGCGCGACGGACGCGGATCGGGCGGACCGGGCCATCGAGCCGCTGATGAAGAGGCCGGGACAGACGGTGCGAACGATTGTGCGGACCGCCGTCTCCGCGGAACTTGACCTGGTCATCGCGCTCAGTAACCCATCCGGCTATCTGCGGGAGGAGGGATCGGACGGCTATTGGAACCGGCAATCGCGCCTGGGCGTCTTCCTGCAGCGGCGGACTGAGCCGGCGACGGTGTACCGGATTGCGATCGAGGAGGGTCCGGAATTCAACGAAGGCGTCGTCAGGGTGGAGAGGGCGACGGCGACAGATACAGTCGTCTTCTGCATACCGGAGAAGGGGGGCGGCGGGGAGAATCTGAAGTTCGTCTATGACATCAGGGCGAAGGCGCTGGTGAAGAGAATCGCGTACGAGCGGTTCCCGATGTACCGTGTGTCGGTGGCGGGGGATAAGGCGATTGCCGTGGCACCAGTCACGTGAGCTCGTGGCGCTGGAGTGCGCCGGGCTGGCGAATTTCGCATTCTGACGGGCGTGCAGGCGGAGCATGACTGCGAAGTGCAACGAGAAGGGATGTCGGCCGCGGGTCCAACGAACGCGGCACATCTCAGTAAGCCCCAAACGCAAAGCTGGCCGGACAACAGGCGCGGGCACTCATTGCCACAGTCGTCTTACGATGAGTTCGCGAGGATGCGGCCGGAACGCGTCAAGGACGGCTATCCGCGAGAACAGACGAAGATCCAGGAGTCGATCGGGCCAGGCAGATGCTGGACGGGCGTGCTGTGGTTCGGCAAGAGCTTCTACGACGGCGAAGGCATAACAGGCGTAGGCGGATTCGGATACTTCGACACGGCGCAAGCAGGAGTTTCGAATCTTCTCCCCGCCGGAAATCGCTGGACTGGTCGGTGACGGCGATGCTGGTGGAGCCGGATTCGGTCTGGCTCGGACTGGCTTGGCACAGCGAGTGGAAGGCGTACCGCGGGAGGCGTGCTGCGGTTTGACCGTGCGACGGAGCGGGTGGAGAAGTTGGCCGTTGCGCGACATCGTCGGTCAAATAGCCCGCCTGGGCGATCGCCTGGTGATGGCAACAGAATCGGGTGTGGCGATTCTCCACCGCGGCGTCATCCGGCGGTATTTCGTCGATATGAAGACGGACGGCCGCCTTCGGGTAGTCGAAGCCCGGAGAGATTGATCCGGGGCGTTACTTGATGCCGACGACCATCGAATCGGGGCCCACCAGCGCTTCCACGCGGGTCTCCCGGAAGCCGGCTTTCTTCATCCAGCCGCGGCAGTCTGCGCCGGTGTAGTCGAAGCCGTCCTTGGTTTCGATGAGCATGTTGAGGCTCATCAGCAAGCCGAACACGTTGCGCCGGCGATCGTCGTCGATGATCGCCTCGTACACGATCAATGCGCCGCCTTCGGGGAGAGCATCGAAGGCTTTCCGGATCAGCAGTTGCTTCACTCCGAGGTTCCAATCGTGGAGGATGTGCCCCATGGTGATCACGTCGACCTTGGGCAGTTCGTGCTTGAAGAAGTCGCCGGGCTGAAAGCGAAGGCGTTCGGAGATTCCGTTGGCCTCGACGTACTCCTCGAATATCGGCGCGGCCTCCGGCAGGTCGAATCCAAGGCCTGTCAAATGCGCATTGTGGAGAGCGATCTGCACAGCGAGATCGCCCTGCGCGGTTCCGACGTCGGCGAATGTCTTGTACTTGCCCCAGGGGAATTGGCGGGCGATCGCCTGGTTTGCTCCATGACTGATGCCGGTCATGGCGGCGAGAAACTCCTTGAGCCTGGCCGGTTCGGCGTAGAGCGCCTCGAACATCGGCATCGAACCGTCGCGGGCTTCGTTTTGAGGACGCCCGGTTCTGAGTGCCTCCGTGAGGTGCCCCCAGAACGGATAGAGACGATTGTTGGCCATCTCGAGAATGCCGCCGATATAGGAAGGCTTGTGTTTGTCGAGAAAGAGCTCAGTCGAAGGTGTGTTGCTGTAGACGCCGCCGGTGCGTTCGAGAAATCCAAGCGCGGTGAGCGCATCGAAGAAGTCGCGAGCCGAGCGCGCGTTCAGTCCGAGCCTGCCCTGCAATTCCTCGAGCGGCAGCGGATGTTTGGCCAATTCAGTGAAGACCTCGAGCTCTACAGCGCTCAAGAGAGTCTTGGAAGCCCAGAACCCCAAACCCACCTGGAGTATGTGTTCGGGCGAAGGCAGGGCTGCTCCCAGTTCGTCAGTCATCATTTCCCCCTCGGGAAATGATCGCACGGCACGGGCCGCCGCGTGCGGGGGGCTTTAACTGAGCAGTCCGGCCAGATCGATGAGGTACATCTGGCGGCCATTGCCGCCGTGCGGCGAGTCGATCACCACCTTGCGGCCGTCGGGTGAGTAGCGCGGGTGCGTGTCGCAGCGCCATTCGCCCGTGTACTCCTTCGGCGAATGGAAGCTGCCGAGCGGAATCCGCTTGCCGGTGGCGATTTCGTAAAGATAGACGTTCTGATTTCGCTCCTTGTCCGGATAGGCGTCGTTGAGGATGAACCTGCCGCCGGGCAAGTAAGTGCAATGCCCGTTGACCGTCATCACGTCCGGCCCGACGGCCTGCACCTGATCCGTCTTGTCTTTGTAGAGGTAGAACTTCAGGTTTTGTGATGGGTGCCACGCCCAGGCGAGCACGTGGCCGGGGTCGCGCCAGATAAAGTGCGAAGTCTGCCCGTGCGGGTCAAGGATGTAGAGGTCCTTGCCCTCGCGGTTGGCGGTGAACATGCGTGTCGAAAAGCCGGTCTTGCCTTCCTTGGCGCCGCGCCAGCGGTGGAGGAAAATGAACCGCGAACCGTCGGTGTTGTAGAGCAGGTGGTTGAACCAGTGCTTGGCGCCTTCACTGTAGCCGCCGGGATACGGAATCCGCGCAGCGTCTGCGAACGAGATGAGCAGGCGGCTCTTGCCGGTCTTCATGTCGATGCGCCAGATGCCGGCGTCCTCTGGTACCAGTTTGTCTTTGTTCGGGTCGGGGATGCCGGCGTAGCCGTAGCCGGGGCGGCAGTCGTTGAGGCGGCGGAAATCGGGCGCGACGGCTTCCTCGCCGTCGGGGCTCAGAGTATAGAACGGAGCCGGCAGGGTGCGGGTCTTGCCCGACTTCACGTTCTTGATACGGGCGACGAAATGGCCGTCCTCGACATCGTTCCAGGCCACTTCTTCCTTTGAGCCCGGGACCCACTGCAACATCGATCCCTGCTGCCAGTTCCACGCGCGGGACTGGCCCAATTCCTGCCAGCGGTCGCCGTCCTCGGTGTCCACCATCCCGATGCGGATGACGTCATCGGCGCGAGGGCTGCGGTGCTCGAAGTCGACACTCATGCCCAAGGCGTATCTGCCTGAAGGGTCGAACTGCAGCTTGTCGTAGTAACCGAACCAGTGATGGCCGGGCGGCTTGGTGATCGCCCGAACCGGAGGCAATGTGCCTCCGCCTGCCCGCCTCGCGAGCGCCAGAAGGGCTGGAGAAATCGTGAACGCACGCCTGCTCAACATGCTCAGAATCCTATCAGCATCCCGCCGTCCACCGGCAACACGACACCGTTGATATAAGCGGCGGCGGGAGAGCAGAGGAAGACCGCCGCCCAGCCGATCTCATCTGGCGTTCCAAACCGGCCCATGGGATTGCGGCCCAGCACCCGCGCTTTTCGATCCGGATCTCCGGCCATCGCCTTGCGCGAGATGTCGGTTTCGATGAAGCCGGGGGCGATCGCGTTCACGCGGATTCCCTTTGGCGACAGGTCCACGGCCAGCGACCGGACCATGCCGGCGATAGCCGACTTTGCCGTTGAGTAGGCGAAGACTTTCGGGATGCCGAACAGTGAGGCCATGGAGGCAGTGAAGAGCAGATTTCCGCGGCCTGCCGCGATCATGCCGGGTGCTACCGCTTTGGCCAGTGCCCAGGCGCCAGTGACGTGAGTGTCCATCAAGTGGCGGAACTCCTCTTCGCCGGTTTCGAGAGCGTCCTTCTTGAAGTGGTTGCCGGCATTGTTGACCAGGATCGACACTGCGCCGAAGCGTTGCGTGAGGCCCGCCACGAAAGCCTCTGCCCCCGATACCTCCGCGACATCATAGAGAGCATAGGCAGCCTTGGCGCCCAGGTCCGAACAGGCCGCCTGCAGCGGTTCTTCGCGTCTACCCGTAAGAATCACTTGAGCGCCCGCGTCGACGAAGGCGTGCGCCATCGCTTTGCCAAGACCCGTCCCGCCGCCGGTGATCAGCGCGGTCTCCCCGGCGAGTGAGAATGCTTGTGGAAACTCCAGCCCCATATTGAATCTGATTCTAAAGCGGATGTGACTTGCCATGCTAGGCTGGGCCCTTACCACTTGGCGGAGGATTCAGCGATGGTTAAACTTGCTCGTGTTGCACCTGAGGTCCCGGTTTCAGATCTGAAAGCTGCGCTGAAGTTTTATGAACAGAAGCTCGGGTTTCGGGTTGTTGCAGTGCTGCCGAACGGTGACTATGCAATCGTGGAGCGTGATGAAGTTGCGATTCACCTGTTCCGGGATGACACCCAAAAGCTTTCGCCCGTGGGTCTGCACATCTTCACGAATCAGCTGGATGAGTTTCGGCAGGAACTGTTGCTTCGGGGGGCGTGTCTCTCGCAAGAGATCATACGCAAACCCTGGGGCAATCGTGATTTCCGTGTGAACGACGATTGGGGAAACCAGATCAAATTCACTGAGCCGTTGTCCGAGGAGTCCTAACACGCTTCGGGGCCAGCCTCGGCGAAGCAAGCGACAGGCGGGTTGTCGGCTGGTATGTTAGTACTCGAAAACCCGTGACCCAACTCAAGCAGCTCCCTCATTATTCGCTAGGCGTCGGCGACAGATTTGCTCATCAGGCCAGAGCGCAACTCAACGCCTGCATCATGGCCCGCGACCTGGGCGTAACGGTCATTCCCGTATGGAATAAGTCCAACCGCGAGCACATGATCGTGGGCAGCGAGCCCTCGCAGACCCGAGCGGCGGCCGATGCGGCGGTGGCGGCCCAGGACTGGACCGAACCTTATTTTCTGGACGCCGACCACATCAACCTCTCCAATGTCGAGCGATTCCTGGCGCCTTGCGACTTTTTCACCATCGACGTCGCCGAGGCGATCGGGAAACCGGTGGCGGACGGGGAAGTCGAAGCGTTTCTCAGGGCACATCCCGACCTGCCGGGCAAGTACAACCTGCCGGGCGCCAGCGGCGCCTTTGAGATCACGGCTGAGCAGGCCCGCGCGACGGCGGAGAAGTATTTGGGCGCGGCCCGGGAGGCGGGCGTCATCTACCGGCGCATCGCGCAGGCCAAAGGAGCGGACGCGTTCGTCACCGAGGTCTCGATGGATGAAACCGATTCGCCGCAGACCCCGGATGAACTGCTGGTTATCCTGGCGGCCCTGGCGAGCGAGAAGATCCCCGCACAGACCATCGCGCCCAAGTTCACAGGGCGATTCAACAAGGGCGTTGACTATGTGGGAGACGCGGCGCAGTTTGAACGCGAGTTTCGCGACGATGTCGCTGTCATCGCCAACGCGGTCTCCCGTTTTGGGCTGCCCGCGAATCTGAAGCTGAGCGTGCACAGCGGCAGCGACAAGTTTTCCATCTATCCCGCCATTGCCCGGACGTTAAAGTCGACCGGCGCTGGTGTTCATCTGAAGACGGCCGGCACGACGTGGCTGGAGGAACTCATCGGGCTGGCGGAAGCGGGCGGCGCCGGGCTCGAACTGGCCAAGCAAATCTATGCCGAAGCTCATGCTCACGCCCAGGACCTCTGCGCGCCCTACGCCAGCGTGATCGACATTGACCCCGCGCGCCTTCCCTCGCCCGTCACGGTGAGCCATTGGAGCTCGGAGGACTATGTCCTGGCCTTACGCCATGACTTGTCCCATCCGCTGTACAACCCACATCTGCGGCAGTTGCTGCATGTCGGCTACAAGGTGGCTGCGAAGCTCGGGGAGACGTATCTCGGCATGCTGCGGGAGTGCGAGGCCTCGGTAGCGCGTAACGTGACCGAGAACCTGCTTCAACGGCACATCCGGCCGGTCTTCCTGGCCGTGTGAGGCGAAATTAATCGACTCGGCCACAAAAAAAGATTGCGCAAACCTCCTGTCCTAAGATAGCCTCTCATCAACATGATGCCCTCCTGGAGGAGGGTGAGGAGAAGTATATTGACGGGGAAAAGGCCTTGGAGTGGCCGGAGAGCCGTTGTAACGGGCGGTCTCGGTTTTATCGGTAGTAATCTCGCCATTCGACTTCACGAGCTCGGCGCTGAAGTTACGGTGATCGATTCGTGTGTGCCCGGTTGCGGGGGCAGGCGGGAGAACCTCGGACACCTCGACGGAGCCATCAGAGTGGTTCCGCTCGGGATCGAGACTCTCGAGGACCGGCCTGATCTGCTCGAGAGCGCCGATGTGGTGTTTAATCTTGCCGGCGAAGTTTCTCACTCGGCGAGCATGCGCGACCCGCTGCGGGACTTGGAATACAACACGTCGGCGCAATTGCGGTTTCTGCGCGCACTGGCCGCGGCGCGTCCTGGGGTTCGAGTCGTGTATGCCTCGACACGGCAGGTGTGCGGCAGGCCGCTGACTCTGCCGGTCCACGAAGACCACCCGGTCAACCCGAACGACTTCAACGGAATCCACAAACGCGCCGCCGAGCAGTACCATCTGCTCTACGCGCGGCTCGGACGTTTGGATTCGATTGTTCTCCGCCTCACAAACACGTATGGACCGCGCCTGGCCCTGGGTGTGCCTGGCCAGGGCTTTCTGACGGTCTTCTTTCGCCGCGTCCTGGACGGTGAGCCGCTGGAGGTCTTCGGTGACGGGATGCAATTGCGCGACCCGATCTATGTCGACGACGTGGTGGAGGCATTCCTGCTCGCGGGCACCGTCCCCGCACCGCCATTCCGGCTGTACAACATCTGTGGTCCTGATGCTCTCACCTTGCGCGAGATCGCCCGGATCGTGCAAACGGAAGCGGGACAGGCGGAGCGAATCGTGATCAAGCCATTTCCGGAAGAGCATCGGGCGTTCGACATCGGCAGTTTCGCGGGCGACTCCACTCGCGTCAGGGCGGCGCTCGGGTGGTCGCCGAACGTGGATTTCCGTGAAGGCGTGCGGCGCACTTTGGCTCACTTTCTGGCACCTGTTTCTACACGATAATGAGGAGCCATGAATCCGGCGGAGTTCGAGCAGCTCTCATCACACGAAGAACGCCTATGGTGGTTTCGCGGCATGAGAGAGATCTTCAATCTGCTGCTGGACCGCTACTGCCCCGCCGGCCCGGGGGCTCAGCTACTGGAGGCGGGATGCGGAACGGGCTTTGAAGCGGCGCGCCTGAGACGGGAACGCGGCTGGGCTGTTACGCCGATTGATCTCTCTCCCGTCGCTGCCGCGCACGCAAGAGTCAGGGGCCTGAACCCGGCGCTTGCCGGGATCGAAGCGCTGCCGTTCGCCTCGCAGACTTTCCAAGGCGTGATTTCCCTCGATGTCCTGGTTCATTTGGACGTCGCGGGGCAGAGACGCGCGATCATCGAATTCGCAAGGGTGCTCCAGCCTGGGGGATGGATCCTGGTTCGCAGCGCTGCGTTGGAAGTCCTGCGTAGCCGTCATTCGGAGTGGGTCGGCGAGAGGCATCGCGTGCGATTGCCGGAGCTGCGATACGCGGCGGAAGCTGCGGGGCTGCAGGTGCGGTATGCCACTTACGCTAATTCACTGCTCCTGCCGGTTGCGCTGGCCAAATTCCGCGTATGGGAACCGCTTGCAGGGGGGCCAGCGGCCTCCGGAGTGGCAATGCCGGCGCAGTGGCTGAACCGGTTGTTGGAATTGCCGTTGCGTGTCGAGCGGGGTTGGCTGGCGATGGGAGGGCGTTTCCCTGTGGGCCAATCGGTCTATGTCGTGGCGGTGAAGCCGGCGTGATCGCCAGTATCGTCCTTTGGCGACTCAGCGGCCATAGTGACGTCGAATCGCTCCAGCGACCTCTTCCACCTGGGAGAGCTTGAGATGCGGGTACAGCGGAAGCGAGAGAATTTCCTTGCAGGCCCGTTCGGCGATTGGAAGCGATCCCTTCTTTTGCCCGCAGTCCGTGAATGCCGGCTGCAGGTGCAATGGCACGGGGTAATGGACGCCGCTGCCGATCCCGTGCGATTTGAGGTACTTCTGCAGCTTGTCACGCTGAGGCGCCCTGATCACATACAGATGATTGACACTGGCGGGGGTCCGCTCCACCGGCCGGACGTCCTTGGAGTCGGCCAGCAGCATGTCATAGTGCGCAGCCAACTGAGCCCTGCGTGCGTTCCACTCATCGATCTTTGTCATGAAGGCGAGCAGGTAGCAGGCCTGGATCTCATCCAGTCGCGAGTTGATTCCCGCTGAGTAGGACACCATGCCGCCGCGCCTGCCGCCGTCCCGGAACTCGAGCAGTTTCTTCGCGCGCCGCGGCCAGGCCGTGGCAATTGCCCCGCCGTCTCCGAGCGCGCCGAGATTCTTGGTCGGGTAGAAGCTATACGTGACATAGGTGCTCCAATCGGTGAGGGGACGCCCCTTGACGCGCGCACCATGAGCTTGAGCGGCGTCCTGGATGAACAGCGCTCCTTTCCGACGCGCCCATCTGGACAGGGTGTCGGCGGCACACGGCTGGCCGTAAAGATGGACGCCAACCAGTGCGCGGGTGGAGCGAGTCCAGTGCTTTTCAACGCTGCTGGGGTCCAGCTGTAGCGTTTCTGGATCGACATCTGCGAAGCGAACCCCCGGCCCGGCGGAGCGGATGCCGATGCCTGTGAAGGCTGCGGTCAGGGGAGTGGTGAGGACTTCAGCGTGAGGGTCGGTGATGCCCTCCGCGCGCAGGCAGATTTCGATAGCTGCCGTTCCGCTGCCAACACCGGCCAGGAAGGGGGCGCGGGTCCAGGCGGCAAACTGCTTTTCGAAGATGGCTAATTGCGGACCCAGGATGAACTGCCCGCGGGTGAACATCTGCTGCAGCCGCTCGCGCCACACAGGCGCCGTCTCTTCAATGGCCTGCCGGAGATCAAGGGGCGGAATTCGCATTCTTCAACTCGCCAGCGGCGCCGAACAATGGTCCGAGCACCAACCGCCAATATAGCCCGGTCAGCTGGCGGAACGTGGTAAACAACGATTTCCAGCGAAAGAACTGGCTGCGCCCGTATGTCCGCGGATAGTGATGGACCCCCACCTCGGCCACCCCGCAGCCGGACACCTCGATCTTGCGGACGAGTTCGACGCAAATTGTGCCGCTGGTCGATGTCAGGTCGATGTTTTCCACGAGCTTGCGCCTGACAAGCCTGAAATCACAATCGATGTCGCGAATCTTGATGCCGAACAAGGCCCGTGCGAAGCGGTTGTACACGGCGCCGATGACAATCCTGTGCCATGGGTCCTGCCGCTGGAGTTTGTAGCCATTGACCAACCCGATTGTTGGGCTCAAGCGGTCCAGCAGGAGCGGCAACTCGCCGACATCGTACTGGCTGTCGCCGTCGGTATAGAAGATCAGTTCCTTGCCGGCGGCGGCGAAGCCGCTACGGAGTGCGCCGCCGTATCCGCGATTCTGTTCGTGGGTAACGACTCGAAGCCGGCGGCCCCAAGCCTCCTGCAGGCGGCTCAAGACCGCCGGCGTGTCGTCCTGGCTGCCATCGTTGACCACGATCACCTCGTAGTCAAGATGTAGTGAATTCAATGTCTTAAACGTCTTCTCGATGAGCCCAGGGAGGCTGGGCGCATCGTTGTATGCCGGGAAAAAGACGCTGATCCCGGTACCCGTAAGGGTAGTTCCCCGTTCCAAGATGTCTGGAGGCTATCATGGCGCTCCACCTTATCGCAAGATACCTATCGAACTATTGTTGCTGGAAAGTGTCTGCTTGCCATGGCCGCCTCATCGAGACTCGCGGGAGGGCCGCTGTAGCCACACAAGATTTCAGTAACCCTAACGCAAGGTAGTCACGAACTGACGGATCTCGCGCAGGACGTCCGACTCGTTGGAGAAGAAGATAAAGTGTTTCGCTCCCGGCAACTCGACGATACGAGCCGCCGGCACGCCGCTCCTCATGCGGTCGATGGATCTGCGGGCCCATGCCACGTCCGCGGCGAAGACTTGCTTCATTGCGTCGCGTTCCTCTGCGGTCTTGGGCGGATAGCGTTCCATCTCTGCCTCAAGGGACCCTGGTAGCGTGTAGAACGCCAGCACAGGTACTCGAACACCGGAGTAGTCCGGTTTTCGCATTCCCGCCGTTATCGCGTGCTGGACGCTAATCGGCGTCTGGTATTCGCCCACGCTCCCATCGGGGTTGGTGGCGAAGTCGTTGCGTAACTCAGATTCGGGCCAAGCGATCCCCATTTTCCGCATCTGCCAATCCCTGTATGCGTGAAATGATCTACGATCTTCTGGAGATGCCTTCGGGTAACCCGTCGCCATCGCAGGTGGCAGCTTCTTTCGGAGTTCCATGTAGGGCCCCCAGTCGAAGGTCGGGTCAGCGGTGGAGTCCATGTAGATCAGGCCCGCCGCACGATCGGGATAGGCTGATGCCAGAGCGGTGAGTTCGTGACCGCCGAGTGAGTGGCCAGCCAGCACAGGCCTTTTGAGATGAAGCGAATCGAGTACCGCGAGAACGTCGTCTGCAAGCCGCTGTGCACCGTAACCCGATTCGGTATGGCTGGAAGCACCATATCCACGGCGGGTTACGCCGTAGACGTGACAGAAATCGGTCAGCTTCAAGGCGAAGTCATCGAAAATGTGGGCGGTGTTTCCGGAGCCGGCCAACAGCACGAGTGCGGGCCCCGAGCCTCCCCAGTCGAGCACTTCGATTTGGACGCCATCCTCGACTTTGACAAACTGGACCCGGTGAGGTGATGGGTCTGTCCACTGCGCCTGTTGCGCGCACAGGAACGTGGAGGCCAATGCCATGGCCGCCGCGTGTCTCACAATGTTGTGTCGCACGGCTTCCATTACAGCACTTGCCAAGTCGAAGGTCCAGGTCTGGCCGCCGATACGGGCCCTTAACGCGTTTCTGGATCAACGCTAGCCGCGATGAAGTACAACCGCTTCGCGGTGGCCAGATAAAGCGCATCGCCGATCGGCACCGGAGGCGAATAGAGCGGCGCATCCATCTCGATCTGCCCCAGCAATTGCTTTCGCCGTCCTGCACGAAGAACGGTCATGCTGCCTTCAACGTTCCCAACGTAAAGCCGGTCGCCGGCCAGCAGAAGGCTGCCCCAAATGGCCTCGTTCGTCTCGTGCTTCCAGACGTGGGCGCCGGTCGCCGCGTCCAGGCAATGAATCGTTCCGCCCAGGTCCCCAACGTACAGTAAACCGTCCTTCGCAATGGGCGTTCCCACCACCCGGCCGGCCTCGCGAGAAGTCCAGAGGAGCCTGCTCCCGGTGACGTCTCCCTGGCCGTTGGGACTGATCGCGTGAATCAATGAGGGTCCGTTGCCGTGCCCGGGACTCTGTCCCATCGCAACGAAGACGCGGCCGTCGGCGAAGACCGGTGAAGCAATGATAGAGCCTCGCGAAAGGACTCCGGGTCGCGGCAGCCAGCGGGCGTCTTTCGGATTGCCGTCAAACCGCCAGACTTCGTGACCCGACGCCGCATCGTAGGAGCGCAGCCAACCATCTCCTCCGCCGAAGAGCACCTGTATGCGCCCATTGACATCGGCCGCCACAGCGCTGGACCACTGGCCGTGCAGCACGTGCTCGCCCGGGCCGATGGCGCGCCACACCACTTCGCCCGAGCGCTTGTCCACCGCGATCAGACTCGGGGCGCGCGGCGATGGGACGCGCGTGTGGCCTTCGTTCTGCCCGTTGGAGGTAGCGACGATCAGCAGATCACCCACCGGCAACACTCCGCTATTGGTGGCTTCATGCGGAAAGACACCCAGGCGGCCGCAGATGTCCAACTCCCAGACGATGTCGGCCGCGGCGTTGTCCTGGAAGACCTCATTCCGATACGGGCCATTGTTCTCGCCATCACGGAAACCCTGTGTGTCGAGGCAACGGAGTTGGCACTCGGCGGTGACATAGTACAACCGGTTCCCTTCCACATACGGCGTGCTTGTCGTCGAAGGCAACAGGAACTCTCGCAGACCTCGCTCTACTCGCGGGGCCACGTCCTGCCAAAGGAATTTGCCATCCTTCGCTTGAAATGCCAGGAGCACGCCGGCGTCTTCCTGGTAGGCGGGGTTCCGGTGCCTTGCATTGTCCGTGCCCACATAGACCGCATCGCCCACAACCAGCGGCCGGCCAAACGTCTCGTTTCCCAACTCGACACTCCAGACGATGTTCCGGCCGGTGGTCGTATCCCAGTCAACCGGAGGATTGCCCGTCTGGACCGCTGTCGTCTGGAGCGGGGGCGCGACGGAAGGCGCAGGCACAACGTGTGACGCGAGAGGCTCTCCGGATTTGACTCCAGCGATTCGACGCAACGCCCACTCTGCTTCGTCACGCAATGCAGGATCGTTTGTCGCCGCTCTCAGCGCCGCCTGGGCCGGCCGCGCCTTCTCTCCGATGCTTCCCAGAGCCCCGGCCGCGAAGATACGCACATAGAGGAATTCATCGTGCCAGAGCTTCGATCAACTGCGGCACCGCGGACTGCGCAGCCGGGCCGATGCTCGCGAGGCCCTCACACGCCGCCCATCGAACGCCGGGAATGGGATCGCCCAGGGCTTCTGCCAAGGCCTTTGTCGCCCCGGCCGCGCTCGGACCGATGGACGCCAAGGCCTCCGCCGCGTAGATGCGGACGTATGGATCCTCGTGCGAAAGCGTGTTGACCAGCGCGCCCACCGAAGGGCTGGCCCTCTTGCCCAACGCGCCCAGGGCGCGTGCGGCATCGCCCGCGACCGTCGAATCCTCGTCTCTCAGCGCTCGCCTCAACGCCGGTTGTATCCATTCTGTGTGCGGCACCAGGTCAATCAATTCATTGATGGCGAGGCGCCGGATGGAGTACGACTCGATGCCGCAGCAGTTCCACCAGCAGCCCAATGGCAGGAGGACCGATCCGCTGGATGATTTGAAAAGTCACCACATGCAGGTCTTCATGTCCGGGGTCGAGGAATCGTCTCAGCAAAGGGAACGAACGCCCCGCCCCTTTCACCAGGGTGGCTTCGGCGGTCGCGCGGACCTTCGGGTCGGTGTCCAGCAGGCGATTTGCCCAATCACGGACCAGGTCGGGATTTCCCGCAAGACTCGACTGCGTCGGGGGCGGCGGTGATTGG